>CBFDBJ010000015.1:0-55919 GCA_965603015.1 uncultured Alphaproteobacteria bacterium | reverse complement strand
CCCGGGTATCCAGTGCGTGGCTCTCTGGATTACCGGGTCAAGCCCGGTAATGACATAGTGTTGTTGAAGCAACCTTGACTGTCACTTTTCAATCCACGAATAAACATAATCAGCATTTTCCACCGCATGCGCCTCGTCAGACATCTCAAGCGCATCGCGCGTGTCGATCATGACGGCAACTTCGTTGGTTTCCGTCTTGGGGTTTTCCATCGCAGCCTTAAAGGCCTTGGGGTGCGGACCATGGGGGAAGCCCGAAGGGTGGAATGTCACCATGCCCTGCTCGATATTGTCCCGCGAGAAGAAGTCACCGCGATGATAGAACAGCACCTCATCATAGTCGTCGTTCGAGTGGTAGAACGGCACTTTCAGCGCGCCCGGGTCTGACTCGATAGGACGCGGACAAAAAGTGCACACGACGAACCGGCTGCTGACAAACGTTGTATGCGCTGACGGCGGCACATGATAGCGCGCACTCATGATCGGGCGAATATCGCGCCAGTTAAGCTTGACCGCACACATATTGCCTTTCCATCCAGCTGCATCAAGCGGGTTGAACGGATAGGTGATGGTCGACAGGGCGTCCCGACGTTTGAAGACAACTTTCCAGACCTTCTCATCCTGCTGCGCCAGGAACGCCTCATCGAGTTTTGGCATCTCCAGAGCCGCCGGATCAAAAACCGCATGATCACCGAGCGCCCCCCGGTCCGGCAGCTCATAGATCCCGCCGGTTGCCTCAATCATCAACACATCCGTGCGTTCTGACGGCTCCAGACGCCACATCGTCCCACGCGGCAGCACCACATAATCGCCGTCCCGATAGGACATATGACCGAAATCGCAATAGATCTCCCCGGCACCATTGTGGATGAACAGGAGCTCGTCGCCATCTGCATTGCGCACCAGATGATCCATTTTATCGACAATCGACCACATGCGAACCTGCGTTGAAGCATTCAACAGCATCGGCGCGGCGCCCCACGGCGATGCCGCCAGGGTCTTCATTTCACCCGTGTCAAACGCACGAGGACGCGTTGGCCCTTCCCATGTCGTCCAGCCGGTCGGGGCATGCTTGTGATAAAGATGCGCCGCCTGCCCAAAGAAGCCCTCGCGGCCCATTTCTCTTTCAAACGTCCCATCGGGCAAATCACAATGCGCCTGCTTTGAGAAGACGCCCTCGCTCATCGGAAGAGTGATTGGTTTCTTGACTGCCATGAAAAGTGCTCCCTAAATGACGCCGCGGCGGATTTGATCCAGCTCGATGGAATCAAACAGTGCCTGAAAGTTACCTTCTCCGAAACCTTCATTACCCTTGCGTTGAATGATCTCAAAGAAAATCGGCCCGATGGCATTTTGCGTGAAGATCTGCAAGAGCAGGCCCTGACCTTCGGTCGGCGCACCATCGACAAGAACTTTGAGCGCTTTCATCCGCGCAAGATCTTCGCCATGGCCCGGCACCCGGGTTTCCACCTGATCATAATAGCTGTCCAGCGTATCCTGGAACGGAATGCCGGTTGCGCTGATCTCTTCAACGGTCTTGTAGATATCATCGGTCGACAGGGCGATATGCTGGATGCCCTCGCCCTTGTAGTCACGCAGATACTCGGCAATCTGTGACTTGTCATCGGCTGATTCGTTGACCGGGATACGGATGAGACCGCAAGGACTGGTCATTGCCTTCGAGCGAAGACCGGTCAGCTTGCCTTCAATATCAAAGTAGCGAACTTCCTTGAAGTTGAACAGCCGCTCATAAAAACCGGACCAGGTCTCCATATTGTTCTGGAAGACGTTGTGAGTTACGTGGTCGATGGTCTTCAGGCCATTGCCTGCATGTTCAATCGACCCGCCATCAACCGGCACGAAATCCACGTCATAGATCTCCTGGCTGCCATAGCGATCCACCAGATATATCCGGCTTCCACCGATCCCCTCAATGGCGGGGATATTAAGCTCCATCGGACCAACCGGATTATCGACCGGCTTGGCACCGTTCTTGAGCAGCTCCTTGTAGGCAAAGGCAGCATCCTTGACCCGGAACGCCATGGCGCAAGCCGAAGGGCCATGGTCCTCGGCAAAGCGCTGTCCGAAGGAGCCTTCCTCGGCGTTGACCACAAAATTAACGCCGCCCTGACGGTAGAGGCTGACATTTTTGGAGCGATGCACCGCCACCTTTTTAAAGCCCATGCTGACAAACAGGTCATCAAGGAGAGCCGGGTCCGGCGCAGTATATTCAACAAATTCAAATCCGTCTGTTCCCATCGGGTTGTCCCAAAGGTCGCTCATGGCTTTCTCCTTGCCTTGTAAATTCAGTTGATTAGCTGTTCTGCTTGTCGGCGGTCATGGCATAGACCTGGTTACCGACATTGATAACCTGGTCATCTTCCAGAAGATCCGGCGGCATCAGGTCGCCGACTTTCTCAAGCGCATCATATATGGCGCCAAAATCCTGCAGCGTCTCGTCAAACAATTGCTGAAAACTGTCAATGACAAAATAGACCTGCTGAAAATCATCAATCCGGTAATTCGTCCGCATCAGGCGTATCAGATCAAAGTGGACGCGATTTGGCGAGGCGTCTTCGAGACTGAAGAGGCTCTCTGACTTGGACGACACGATGCCAGCACCGTAGATGCGCAATCCGTCTTTGGTTTGCATCAATCCAAATTCAACCGTGTACCAGTAGAGCCGCGCCAGTTTGTGCAACACGTCGCGCCCCTGCGCCCGCAGCCCGCCTTTGCCATAGGCTTCCATATAATTGGCGAAGGTTGGATTGGCCAGAAGCGGCACATGGCCAAAGACATCGTGGAACACATCCGGCTCTTCGAGATAGTCGATCTGCTCTGGCCGTCTGATAAAGCGCCCAACCGGGAAACGCCGGTTCGCCAGATGTTCAAAAAATATGTCGTCAGGGACCAGCTCCGGAACGGCAACCACTGTCCATCCGGTCAGCGCCTTGAGCTTTTCGTTGAGAACCGCAAAATCGGGAATATGGCTCTCGTCCATATGCAGCGCCGCAAGCCCGTCCAGAAACTCCGGAACAACGCGGCCCGGCAGCATCTCGCATTGCCGGCGATAGAGCCGGCGCCAGACATCATGCTCTGCCTCTGAGTAGGCTGCCCAGTTCTGATCAATCGTGAAGTCAGCACGGGTGGATTTCGGCGTCTCGGACCACGGGGCCTCTTCATCAGGCTGACTGGAGGCAGAAACTGACATCATAATCCTCTCCGCTCAGGGTTCGCACAGGGTTCGTTCTGGGTTAGCTCAGGGCAACGAGGTGAATCGAAGCCCCGATTGCGAGGAATTATCACTCGAGTTTTGTGAAATTTCTTTTCTGACTTCATTGAAATTCAGCAAAAAGGGGAATATATTTCCCCTTTAGTAGATATATGTGAAATTATTTACCTTTAGATGGGATGCGCAGTGTGAATACCAGGCTCGATCAATTTGATCTCAACATCCTGAAGGAAATTCAGGCCGATTCGGGGATTGCCACTGCCGATCTGGCCGAGCGGGTAGGCCTGTCTCTCTCGCCCTGCTGGCGCCGGGTCAAGCGCCTGAAAGAAGCCGGCGTTATCAAACAGGAGGTAACCCTCCTGTCACGAAAATCTCTCGGCCTCGAGATCGATGCCGTGGCACAGATCACCCTCCGAAATCAGATGGTTGATGATCGCACCACGTTTGAGGACTGGGCACAGAGTTGCGACGAGATTGTTGAATGCCTGTCGATCTCCGGCGAGCGGGATTACCTGCTGCGTATTCTGGTTACAGACCTTGCGCACTATGAGCACTTCTTGACATCAAAACTCCTCGCGCTGCCCTGCGTCAGTTCGGCCAGCACCAGCTTTGTGCTGCGCGAGGTCAAGCACACAACAGCGCTTCCGCTCGGCCATCTTGAGCCCTGAGCATTCTCTTTGCTCAGGCCTCGAAACCCTCTATGATCCCGCCAAATTCAAACCCTGTATGTTGGAGGATCACCCATGCCGAGTTACAAGGCTCCCGTTGAAGACTATCGCTTTCTCCTGTTTGATCTCCTGAAAATCTCCGACCGCGATGATCTTGCCGGTTTTACTGACCTCACCGAAGATCTCGTCATGGCTGTCCTCGAAGGCGGCGCCAAGATCTGCGAGGAGGTGCTCCAGCCTCTCAATCAGATCGGCGACGAACAGGGCTGCCACATTGAAAACGGTGTGGTGCGCACACCGGACGGGTTCAAGGAAGCCTACAAGGAATTCTGCGACGGCGGCTGGAACGCGCTTGGCGCTTCGGAAGAGCTGGGCGGCGCAGGCCTGCCCAGCGTCATCACCGCGGCCATGAACGAAATGGGCAATTCTGCCAATCAGGCTTTTGCCATGTATGGCGGCCTCACAACGGCAGCCTATTCGGCTCTTGCGGGCACCGGTGAGCAATGGATGAGGGACCTCGTCGTTCCAAAAATGATGCACGGCGAATGGTGCGGCACCATGTGTCTCACCGAGCCTCATTGCGGCACCGACCTTAAACTCATGAAGACCAGAGCCGTTAAACAGGAAGACGGAACCTACCGCCTTTCGGGCACCAAGATCTTTATCTCCGGCGGCGACCACGACATGGTCGACAACATCATTCACATGGTAATCGCCAAGATCCCCGACGAAAACGGCAAGCTGGCTGATGATCTGTCCACCGTGAATTTCTTCATGGTCCCGAAGGTCAATATCAATCCCGAAGACGGCACCATGACCGATCGCAACGGCGTCACGGTCGGCTCGGTCGAAAAGAAAATGGGTATCAAGGGCAACTCAACCTGCGTTTTGAATTTCGATGATGCTGTCGCGTATCGCCTCGGAGGCGCACCTGAAAAGCCTTCCGCTGATGGTAAAAAGAAATCCAGCGCGAGCGGCATGGCCGGCATGTTCGGCATGATGAACGCCGCCCGCATGGGCGTTGGCATCCAGGGCGTCGCTGTCGGCGAGGTCGCCTACCAGAACGCCGTCGCCTACTCCAAAGACCGCCTCGCGGGCCGCGCCCTCGACGGGGTAAAAAACCCCGATGGCCCGGCAGACCCGATCATCGTCTACCCGGACGTGCGCCGCATGCTCCTGCAAGCCAGCTCCTTTGCCGAAGGCGCCCGCGCGCTTGCGACGTGGGTTTCGCTGATGTTCTCCGAAGTCGGCGCCGCCGATGAAAAGACCCGTGAGGTCGCCGGTGACATGACCCAGCTCATGACCCCGATCATCAAGGCCTTCTTCACCGACATGGGCTTCGAAACCGCCAACGCCGCAATGCAGTGTTTTGGCGGTCACGGCTACATCCGCGAACACGGCATGGAACAATTCGTCCGCGATGCGCGCATCAACCAGCTTTATGAGGGCGCCAACGGCGTTCAGGCACTCGATCTTGTCGGCCGTAAACTCGGCATGCACGGCGGCCGCCCACCGCTCACGTTCTTCGGTTTGGTCGATGACTTCATCAAGCAAAACGCCGATGACACCGCAATGACCCCGTACACCGGGCCTCTCGGATCCAGCCTCAAGGATCTGCAGGACGCGACCATGTGGCTCCTCGAAAACGGCCTCAAGGATCGCAATAATGCGGGCGCGGCGTCAGTCGAATATCTGCGCCTGTTCGGCATTGTCGCCGTTGGCTTCATGTGGGCGCAGATGGCCAAAGTCGCTGCGGAAAAACTGGCCGGCGGTGACGGCAACCCGAATTTCTACAAGGCCAAGCTGGTCCGCGCCACCTTCTGGATGGAGCGCGTCATGCCCGACACCGCCTCCCTCAAAGCCCGCGCCTGCGCCGGAGCCGAAAACCTGATGGAGCTCGACGCCGAACTGTTTTAGGGGGGCACAAAACAATAACTGTCACCCCGTATGCGCTGCAGCACGAAGTGATGCTGCGCTGGTACGGGGCCTAAGCCTTATGTGGTGGCACCATTTGGGTCCCGGACCAGCATTGCGTCATTGCATGCCGCAAAGCATCCGGGATGACATCGCCTCTACGAGCTTGCCCGCAAATGCTCGACAATCACACCGGTGATTTCGTCGCAGCACTGCGGCGGCAGGTCGTGGCCCATACCATCAACCAGATGCAATTTCGCACCGGGTATCTTGTTCGCCGTATCGATGCCGCCTTCTTTTGAAACCAGCGGATCATCCGCCCCGTGAACAACGAGAAACGGAACCTTGATCGTCCTGCAAAGGTCGCTGCGGTCACCGCCGGCGATCACCGCAGCATACTGCCGCGAAACACCCTCGGGATAGTAGCACCGCGTAATCACGGTGCGCGCAAGCCTCTCAAAAACCTCGTCAGGCGTCGGCTGTCCCGTGCCGGTATAGACCTTTGACCCGGCAACAGAGTGCGCCACCAGATCTTCAAGATCCTCACTGTCGCAGGTGCTTGTCAACGCCAGCATAACCTCGGAGCTGGGCTGGGGAAGATGGCGCGCGCCGGTGCTCGACATGATCGACGTGGCCGACAGCAGCCGGTCCGGATAGCGCGCCGCCGCGATCTGCACAATCATACCGCCCATGGACATGCCGCAGATATGTGCCTTTCCAAGTCCAAGCGCATCCATCAAACCGATCGCGTCGTCCGCCATATCCTCCATCGTATAGGCCAGCTCCGGTTTGCGCCCCTCCTTGAAGGCGGCAATCACCGCGTCCATATCGGGCGGTCCAAAATCACCAAATTTCTGGCTCAGGCCAACATCACGATTGTCAAACATGACAACATGAAATCCCGCTGCAACAAAAGCATCAAGATAAGTGTCCGGCCAGGCAACAAGCTGCGTCCCGAGCCCCCGCACCAGAACAAGCGCCGGATGACCCGCGTCGCCGCGCGTTTCATATTCGATATCAATATCGTTCGCCCTGATTTGCATCATGCACGCTCCGCATTCTCGATGTGGGTGCCGATCATGTCTCCGATAATACTGGCCGATGGGCTGAACAGCTCGTGCCCCATGCCATCGATAGCAATAAACTCTGCACCCGGAATAGCCTTGACGGTCAACTCCCCGACGATGAGAGGAACAAAAGGGTCCTCGGTGCCGTGAATGACAAGCGCCGGGATGCCGAGCCCGGCAAGCATGGCCTCGCGTCCAGGAGACGCCTGGATAGCCGCAACCTGCCGCGCCGGACCTTGCGGATAGTGTGAGCGCTCCAGGCACCTCACCGCGAAGATGCGCAACTCCTCATCGGAGGGGCCAAACTTTTCCGTCCCGAGGGCGCGCCATCCATCCATAAAGCTGCGGATCCGACCTTCCTCGCCTGGCGCAGGCGGCGAACCACTACCAGACATGGCCTCGGGGATCGGCGGCGATTTGGCCACATCGGGGGTCGACATAATGGAGATGAGACTTTTCGCGCGGCCGGGAAAAGCGCCGGCAACAATCTGCGCAATCATCCCGCCCATGGACGCTCCGACAATATGAGCCGCATCAATTTCCAGGGCGTCCAGAAGCCCGACAGCGTCCTTCGCCATATCATCCAGCAGATAGGGCACAAGCGCCTGGCGCTCGGGCACCGGAATACTGATAATCTGCATCAGATCCGGCAGCCCGGCTGCCTCAAATTTGGTCGAGAGCCCGACATCGCGATTGTCAAACCGGATGACATGAAAGCCCCGCGCCGCCAGCCCTTCACACAGGCTTTCCGGCCAGACCAGCATTTGTGTGGCATACATGGAAATCAGGAGAACCGCAGGGTCCGCCTTGTTACCGAAAGTCTCGTAAAAAATCTCGATCCCGTTTGCAGGGGCAATCGGCATGGGCGTTTCCTTCAATTTTTTGCCTCACGGCTTTTGGCCGGAGGTTACACCACAAAACGGCAATTGCGATCTCTTTTTGCGAGACGATCCGCCACCTTGACAAGCCCCTCGCAAACCTCAACCTTGCCCGTGACAAACAGTAATTCCGAATCGGAGATCCCTTGAAACGCGACCTGCAACAAATGGCTGACCGGCATCATGATCTCCTCGTGATCGGCGGCGGCATCTCCGGCGCGACCGTTGCCTGGGATGCGGCGCTCAGGGGTCTTGATGTCGCGCTGGTCGAAAAAGATGATTTCAATCACGGCACAAGCTCCGCATCCTCCAAGCTTGTCCACGGTGGGCTGAGGTATCTCGCCAACGGCGAGTTCCGCCTCGTGCGTGAATCGCTCAAGGAGCGACGTATCTGGGAGCGCATAGCCCCGCATATGGTCGATCCACTGCCGTTTCTCGTCCCGATTTATCACCAAAAAGGCAAAAGGAACAACGCAGGCCTTGTAATGCGGATCGGCCTGACCCTTTACGACCTTCTCTCCCTTGATCGCACCTGGCTGAAAGACCCGGCAAAACGCCTGCCGCGCCATCGCTGGCTGAAACCCGATGAAGCCCTGAAGCGCGTCCCCAGCCTGACGAAAGAAAACCTCAAAGGCGCGCTGCTCTATTATGACTGCCAGATGTATTCGCCGGAACGGCTCGGGCTCGAATGCCTGCTCGGCGCGGCTGAACGCGGCGCCCATATTGCCAACTACGCCAAAGTAACCGACTTCGTGAAAGAAGCCGATGTCGTAAAAGGCGCAGTCGTTGAAGATGTCCTCACCGGCAAGACCCGTGAGATAAGAGCAACCACAACAGTCAATGCCTCGGGACCCTGGGCCGATCTTGTGCTTGCCAAAGCCGAAGATGGCCAAAGTTCGAAACACCTTATCCGATCCAAGGGTATCCACATCATTGTCCGTGAACTGTCCGGTTCAACCGCCCTGGCCCTCCAGGCAGGCGGCGATCACCTTCTCACGGTACCGTGGCGCGGCAAGACCATCGTCGGAACCACAGACACAGCCTTCCGAGGCAAGCCGGACAGCGTTTGCGTCACTGAAACGGACATTGAAGAGGTCCTTGGCAAACTGAATATCGCCTTGCCAAACGCTCATATCAGCCGCAAGGATATTCTTCATTCCTACGCGGGGCTTCGCCCGCTCATCGACACCGATGGCGACCCGACCAACAACGACACCCAGGAAACCTATACCGCCAGCAGGAAATCAGAGGTCGTTGACCACGGGGCCAGCGATGGCCTCCCGGGGCTGATCTCCTCTCTTGGCGGCAAATGGACGACCTCGCGCCATGTCGCCGAACGGGTCGTTGATCTGGTGCTTGAAAAAGATCTCACTGCCGCGACAAAGGCTGTCCGGGCGTCCACAGCAACAACGCCAACCCATTGCGGAGACACCGGCATCTTTTATGATTTCGTAAAGCGCGCCATCATTGCCTCGCCTGGCTGGGATGAAGAAATCATCGAGCACCTGACCAAACTCTACGGCAGCCGTTATGCAGAGATCACAAAACTCGCCGCAGAAACCGACTTGCGCGCAAGACTGACACCGGACGAGCCAACCATCGAGGCGGAAGTTTTCTACGCCATCAGACAGGAGATGGCCGTGACCCTTTCGGACGTTCTGTTTAGACGAACAGAACTCGGCACCATCGGTGCGCCGTCACAAGCGGCGCTGAGCCGCATGGCGGATCTGATGGCGGCCGAGCTGGGCTGGACCGGGGCAGAGACATCACGTCAGATTCAGGACGCCCTGAAAAAATACAATGTTGAGGACGAAGCCACATCGTGAGCAATGAAAACCTTCATGTCATCCTGAACAAGCACTCCGCCGGAGGGCGCACCGCAAAACGCTGGCCCGCGATGGAGGCCGAGATCAAACGGCTGTTCGGTGACTTCGAAGTCTCCGAAACCACAGGCCCGTTTTCCGGCGAGCCCTTGACCCGCCAGGCCCTTGAGGCCGGAGCCGATCTTATTCTCGCGATCGGCGGCGACGGGACCTTTTCGGAGGCCGCCAACGGGTTTTTTAAAGACGGCGCACCGGTCAATCCCGAGGCAGAACTCGCCTTCCTGACCAGCGGCACTGGTTGCGACATGCGCAAAACTTTTGGCTGGCCGGAAACAGAAGACATCACGTCTATGCTGGAGATCATCAAGTCGGGAAAGACCCGCAAGATCGACATCGGCCTGATGTCTTATGAAACGCCGGAGGGGACAAGCGCCAGTCGTTACTTCGCCAACATCGCCAGCTTCGGGCTTGGCGGCGCCGTGTCGGACGCCGTCAACAGATCGAAAATCGCCAAACTGTTTGGCGGCAGTTTTGCCTTTTCATGGCACTCCCTCGTCCAGGGCCTGCTCTACAAAAACCAGAAAATTCGCCTGCAGATCGATGACGCGTTTGACGAGGAGCTGGATCTCACCCTTGGCGTCATTGCCAATTGCCAATACTTCGGTGGCGGCATGCAGATTGCCCCCGATGCCGATCCCTGTGACGGACTGTTTGATATTCTTGTCGGCCACGGATTGAACAAGAGCGAGCTCTCGAAGGTTCTTGGTTCGGTGGGGTCAGGGGCCCATATCAATCATCCGAAAATCATCCAGCGCCGCGGCAAACGTATTGTCGCAACCTCTCTCGATACCAGGCCGGTGCGCCATGATGTCGACGGAGAAGCCCCTGGATCACTGCCGTCAGTCTTTGAAATTCTGCCTCAGGCCATCCAGGTTCGGGGATAACCGGACGCGCTACCCGACCGATCTCTTGAGCTCATCGCATCCGCGCTTCATTGCGTCCATCGCCGGTTCGAGCATGGCCCCAAAACCCAAAAATCCGTGGATGACGTCAGCATAATCAACATGGGTGGTTGGCACCTCGGCACTCTCAAGGGCCCGGGCATAGGCGATCCCTTCATCTTTCAGAATATCAAATCCGGCAGTGATGACATGAGCCGGTGGCAAACCCGCAAGCGTCTCGGCATAGATCGGCGAAACCTGCCACATGCTGCGCTCCGCCGGCTGCCTGACATATTGATCCGTGCTCCAGTCCATGGCGGGCTGGGTCAGGAAATATCCTTCCGCAAAATCCTGGCGCGATCCGCTCACCGTCACACAGTCGATCACAGGGTAGATCAAAAACTGAAAGGCAATCTTCGGTCCGTCATAGTCCCTCGCCCACAGCGCCACCGCCGCCGCAAGGTTACCGCCGGCAGAATCTCCGGCCACCACAATCTTCGACGCATCAACACCCAGACTGCCAGCCGAACCGGCCACCCATTCTGTAATGTCGCAGCAATCGTCAAAGCCGGTTGGAAATTTGTGCTCCGGCGCGAGCCGGTAGTCGACGGAAACAAGTTTGCACCCGCTCATCTCTGCCAGATGGCGGCAGGTACCATCGTGAGTGCCAAGACTGCCCGCAATCCACGCCCCGCCGTGGAAATAAACAATGACCGGTAAAGGCGCTGCGCCCACACCGTGCGGTGTATAGATCCTGACCGGGACATCATGACCATCGCGGACCATAACACTGCGATCTTCCACCGACGCCATATCAACAGGATCATTTTGAGATTGACTGGCCTTTGCTTCCAGACTGGCGCGCGCGAGGGCGACCATGTCCGCGCCAGGCTCTGGTTGCGGCGCTTCGGCGATCATATCAAGCATGGCCTGACAAACAGGGTGCGGTTTGGCAGGGTGTACTTTCGTCATGACTTTCCTCCTCCGGCTTTTCTCCACACGCTAAACAAAATAAAAGGGCGCCGCAAGGACGCCCCGTTATCAGTGTGTGTGTAGTCAGGTTCAGAGAATCTGTTATTGCAGGGTTATCACTTGCTCGCCGGTCATCCGGCCTTCAACCATATCTTCCACAACTGATCGAAGCGCTTTCCACGCGTCTGCGCGCATGGCCTCACCCTGTGCCTCAAGCTGATAGACTGCCTGATCAGCATAATCGATGGCGATCGGCCCGTGTCGGTCTACGAGATAGTTTGCAAGGGAACGCAAGTCATCGGCGGTAATCATAAACATCTTCCTTTTTTGTCGCGGCCATGTGCCTGTAAAGGAAGTAGCAAGTCTTACGCCAGAAAAAGTCGCAGTTTTCTGCCGGTTAAGAGCCATGCCTGACTGGCTCTATTTGCCGTGCTGGCAAATCTTGCCGAGCCTGATGACCCCGGAGGCTCTGAAAGGGTCAGCCCGAGAACCCGCCGCCATCCATATATTGAATTTCATCCTCGGTACTCTCACGGCCCAGCAAAGGGTTGCGATGCGGGAAGCGGCCAAAGCGCTTGATAATATCGTGGTGCTCAATGGCCCAGGGAAGGTTTTCCGGTTCCGCAAAACGCTCTTTAAAGACAACAACAGACAATTCCTGCGCTTCAAGGTCTTCGGCATGCATCAGCGGCATGTAGATGAAAGGCCGTTGACCATCAGGCAACGCTACATCGCTTTCGCGCTCCATCGCTCGCCTCGTTAGCGCCAGCGCCTTGTCATCATAGGCAAATGCTTTTGCACTATCCCTGAAGATATTACGCGGAAACTGGTCGAGCACAATAATACTGGCAAGATCACCGCGCGGCTCGCCCTCCCACGGCGCAATACCATTCTGGTCGATTTCATGCGCCGTAAAGTCTACCAGATTAAGATAGCGTTCGACGATGATCTGGTCGAAGGCAGTATCCTTCTTGAACCATTGCTCGCGCGTCTCCTCGCCAAACCAGAAGTTCAAAACATCATCAATCGAATAATCCATAGCTTCCCCCTGCGAATTAATTATCCATCCAATCAATCCAGATATTCAACTGAGACGCCAGGCGTCAGGATACCGCCGACTACAACATCACAGCGCACGCCCCCGCGCCAGTCCGGCTCGAGCGCCGCACGCAAACCCGGTCTCGCCTCTTCCATCCGCGAGCAAGGGTCGGTCTCCTGTTTCACCTCAAGAACAACATCGCCGATACGCAATCGTGCGCCAGCCACCTTCGGCAGATCAATGCCCTCGACATAAAGATTGGCCCGCCTGGCGATCCAGGCAAGAGGCTCTCCGGTCTCGGCGCAGGCGGCTTCCCAGGCTTCTCTGGCCAGAACCGTCACCTGTGCGCCCTTGACCCGGCCGCGCCGATCAAGCTCGAGGCCGCCCTCTTCGGTCACTTTAACCTCCGACAGCTCTTCCAGCGGGCCACGCACCTTGACCGCGCGGGCAATGCCTATGAGCGTTCCCATAATGGATGTTCCCTGGTTTCATTCCGGACCTTGCACCTTTTGACATTCCCTGCTTGATTAGTCATCACAAAAAACAGGTTCAGGGAGAACGCAGACTATGGCTCGAATCGACTACGTCACGCCGGAGACAATTCCGGAAGCCGCCAAAGAGACTTTCGCGAAGCTGGCGCCGCTCAACATTTTCAGGATGATGGCGCACAGCGGCAAGATGCTGGGCCATTACACCCGGCTCGGCAATTGCATTTTGAGCAAGAGTAAGCTCGACCCGGTGCTGCGTGAAATCGCCATCCTGCGCGTTGGCTATATCTCCAAAGCCACCTATGAGACTTTCCAGCACGAACGTATCGGCCGCGACGTCGGCATGTCAGACGACCTCATCGCGAGGGTCAAACAGGGTCCGGACGCCGGGGGTTTTACGCAGCTTGAGCAATTGGTCATGAATTTCACCGACGATGTGGTTTTGAATGTTCGCGCCTCGGACAACACCTTCGATCCCCTGCGCAAGCACCTTTCGGACCAGGAAATGCAGGAACTCACGCTCACAATCGGGTTTTACATGATGACGAGCCGCTTCCTGGAGACCTTTGATGTGGATATCGAAAGCCCGGACAAAACCGTTTCTCTGGACCTGTAATCCTGCGAGGGGACCTGACGCGTGACCACGACACTGGATATGAAGGGGCTGAAATGCCCCCTGCCGGTTCTTCGAACACAAAAGGCCCTGCGCTCTTTGGTGCCCGGCGCCCAGATCACTGTTCTGGTCACCGATCCGGCATCAACCATCGACATGCCCCACTTCTGCAATACATCCGGGAACGAGTTGCTCTCGGCAACCCGTGACGGCGAGATCTTCGTCTTCACAATCAGAAAAGCCTGCAAAACAGAGGAAAATTAGGTCCCGAGCTCACACCTTCCCCGGCACCATTTTATCTGCCAGGATAACACCCATTGCCAAGACGATTCCGGGGAGGACAGTCACAGTGTTAGCACAGCCATCCATCGTTCGCGTGGTTCGGAGCGCTCCGGTTCGGATTCTCATCGGAATTACTGCTCTCACTATTGCGGCATGTTCGCCGGCACCATCAGACGAAGGCGCTGAGGCCATAAGCCAGGAGGTCAAAGCCGAAGGCCGCAAGGGTCCGCTCACAACCCTGCACCGCGGCAATGTCGCCGAACCGGACACGCTCGATCCCCACAAAATGTCGACGGTCTATGAAAATGTTATAGGCCGCGACATTTTCTGCTCCGTCGCCGACTACACACCCGACGGAAAAATCGCTCCGGCCTGCGCCGAGAGCTGGGAGATCAGCCAGGATGGTCTCACTTACACCTTTCATCTACGAAAAGGCCTCGTCTGGTCAGACGGCGTGCCTGTCACCGCCGCTGATTATGTCGCCGGGCTCAGGCGTGTCATGGACCCCGCCACCGCCTCCGAGCAGGCCGCCATTCTCGACATGATCAAGAACGCAGAAGCCATAACACACGGGAAAATGCCGGTCTCGCAGCTGGGCGCACGCGTCATCGACGACCTGACCTTTGAAGTTGAGCTATCAAGACCAAGCCCTGGTTACATCTATCTTGTTGGCGCTCCGCGCGGTGCGCCGCTGCCGCGTCATATCTTTGAAAAATACGGCGACGATTGGGTCAGGCCCGACAACATCATCTCGAACGGCGCTTTCCTGTTGGAAGACTGGCGCCCACATGACTTTGTCCATGTGGTCAAGAACCCGGATTTTTACGATGTCGACAATGTGAAGCTGGAAGACGTCTACTACTACCCGACAGAAGACTATAACGCAGCAGTCAAAAGGTTTCGTGCCGGTGAACTGGACCTCAATACCCAGCTGCCGACCCAACAGGTTGATATGTTGAGAGAGATCCTGCCCGGAGCCGTCCATATTGTTCCCGGACTGACAATCACTTATATTATTCTCAACCACGAAAAAGAAGAATTCAAGGACGTCCGCGTCCGCCGCGCCCTGTCAATGGCCATTGACCGCAGGGCGATTACCGACAAGGTTATGCGCATGGGCGAGACCCCTTCGGTCGGCATGGTGCCCGGCTCTGTCTCTCACTACACTGGTCCGGATGTTGACTTTATGGCCTGGCCCATGGACAAACGCCGTGCCGAGGCGCGCCGACTGCTGGCCGAGGCCGGTTATGGCCCTGACAATCCTCTCACTTTTGAGTATCGCATCCGTGCCACCGCAGACGGCAAGCGTCACGCCATCGCCATAACTTCCATGTGGGAACAGGTCGGCGTAAAGGCCGAGATCCTGGGAACCGAGATCAAGGTCCACTATGCGGACCTGCAGGAGTCCAACTTTTGGGCGGCAGACGCCGGCTGGCAATCCCTCGACGATCCCGAGAACTTTCTCTATCTCGCGCGGACCGAGGCCGGCCCCCAGAACTACGGCAATTACTCCAGCCCCCGCTTTGACGGACTGATGAACAAAGCACTTCAAATCGCCGATATCACAAAACGCAACGACCTGATGGCAAAGGCCGATGCCGTGCTGCTGGAAGAACAGGGCATTATCCCGCTCTACATCGGAACCAACCGCAATCTCGTTGCAACCTATGTAAAGGGCTATGCAGACAATAGCGCCAACAGCCACCCCTCCCGCTACATGTGGATCGACTTCGAGGATGAAGGCGCTGCTGTCGTCAATGCCGAGTGATTTTACCCCTTTTTCGAGTTTGATTTACTAGAACCAAACTTCCTCCTCATCCTGAGGAAGATGCGCAGCATCTGTCTCGAAGGAGTAAGGCCACGGAGTTTGCCGCGCCTCCTTCGCCCTGCGGCCCAAAGCCTTCGGGCGACGGGTCGAGGCTCGCGCTGCTCGCACCTCAGGATGAGGCTGGAGTTTTACCGCAACGATTTCATAGACAAAGAGTCTAACCGCAGGCAGCAACAGCGCGCCTGGCCATCACGGTAATGAGATGCGCGCGATAGTCCGCTGATGCGTGGAGGTCTGAATTGAGATCGCCTGGCGGAACCGCAATATCCGCGATCGCATCAGCCGAAAAATTACTCTCCAGCACAGCTTCCATTGCGGTGACGCGGAAGACCTTTGAGCCGGCGCCCGTCACGGCAACGCGCACCTTGCCGCCTTTTTGAGCCACGAAAACGCCGACAATGGCGTAGCGCGAGGCCGGATTCGGAAATTTCACATAGGCCGCCTTGTCCGGCACGGGAAAGGAAACCTTCGTGACAATCTCGCCTTCTTCCAGAGCCGTTTCAAACAGATCGGTAAAGAAGTCATCAGCCTCAATGGTCCGGGTTTCCGTATGGATCGTTGCGCCAAGCGCGAGGCAAGCCGCCGGGTAATCAGCTGTCGGATCATTATTGGCAATCGAACCGCCAAGCGTGCCGCGATGGCGTACCGCCGGGTCGCCGATTTCACCGGCCAGAGCGCTAAGCGCCGGAATGGCGTCCTTCACCTCAGCTGAATTCTGAACGCTGGCATGGACCTGCCCGGCGCCGATAACAACGCCGTCGCCGGAGATCGCGATGCCCTTCAGCTCAGCCAGCTTTGAGATGTCGATCACATCGGACGGGCTGGCAAGACGTTGCTTCAGCGTCGGGATCAGCGTTTGGCCGCCAGCCATCAAAAGCGGATCGTCGCCGCCGGCAAACAGCGTTTTGGCTTCGCCGAGGGATCCGGCTTTTTTGTAGTTGAATGCGTACATCGTCTAGCCCGCCATTTCGTCTGCTGCGGCTTTTACCGCTGTCACAATATTTTGGTACCCGGTGCACCGACAGATATTGCCTTCAAGCTCGCTGCGAATAGTCTCGTCGTCAAGATCCGGATTGCGGCGGATCATATCGACCGAGGTCATGATCATGCCCGGCGTGCAAAACCCGCACTGCAGCCCGTGATGCTCCTGAAACGCCGCCTGAACCGGATGCAATGTGCCATCCACGGCCAGCCCCTCGATGGTCAGGACCTCCGCGCCGTCAGCCTGAACCGCCAGCATGGAGCATGACTTCATCGCCTCACCGTCCACATGAACCACACAGGCGCCGCACTGGCTGGTGTCACAGCCCACATGGGTACCCGTCAGGTTGAGATCGTTGCGCAGAAATTCCACCAGCAACATCCGATCATCCACATCGCCCGTGACCGCATTGCCATTAACTTTGAGTGCAATGGAAACCATCGCCACCTCCCGAGTCTCTTGTTTTTTTTGTCAGATTGAGCCGGATCACACCTCCCGGACCGGCCCATGGGGTAATCTGGAATGGTACTCGGGTGAGAGGGGGAGTGCAACAGGGATTTGGGATTTCAAATTCGTGATCAAAGGCCGCTAAAGCAGCTCTTGATAGTCCTCAAACAACGGATTTGACCGACTGAAATCACCGAACAGCTCCCAATACAGTCCCTCACCCAGGAACTTTGAAAACCTCAATCCTTCACCACCGCTGTAACCGACATGAACATAAAAGTCGC
This sequence comes from uncultured Alphaproteobacteria bacterium, assembly GCA_965603015.1. Lineage (GTDB taxonomy): Bacteria > Pseudomonadota > Alphaproteobacteria > M2410 > M2410 > JAUWTJ01. The sequence goes on along the minus strand of CBFDBJ010000015.1, from coordinate 38,464 downwards.
CAATAAAGCGGATAAAAAAACCCTTCCGATCGCTCAGTGCAAAACCAATGACACCTCGAAGAGCGAGTCGACAGAAATTCAAAATCTGATCCCTTCCAACCCAGTCATCATGAGCAAACTGAAAGCCTTCAAGCTCAAGATCGTCAATCCATTCGGGCTCGTCTACTTCCAATGACATTTCCCGATTAGGTCGTATGACTTGCATCAATTTTACATCAGCAGTGTCGAGCCCAAAATTCAGAAAGTCCAGATATCGATCTTCAACTTCTTTGTAGGTATCAAACGTAAGAGTTTGACCATCAAACACTTTTCCAATGTCGGAAACATCTGTCCAGTCGTCTCCTTCAAACCTGTGCTCGCCATACAGAGCCGGATCATACTTGAATAATGTAAATACCTTCATGTGACCACGTTCATTCTACAGATAGTTCCAACTGATAAATTGAAGGCTTTCAATTCCCCTACTCATTCACATCCGAAATCTTCCGGCTCTCGCGCATCAAGACTACATCTCCCTATTCTCATTCAACCATTCAGCTCCATTCCAATTGGCGGAGGCTCCACCAATATTTGAGCACTGATAGTCCGAATCGTTGGTCTGAATCATTCCTATCAGTCGCTTGCCGAACAATAAATAATTCCGGGAGTGCCGTTCAACCATTTCCAGAAGCGCATTTGACAGAGATTCATCGGCGCGAACCAGAGCATCAAAATTCTCAATGCATATGGCACTATCATTCGCGGATTCAAATGGCTCTCCACTCAGTCCGTCGTTCAAGCCATTCAGATTTCCGGTCCAGGGTGAATAGCCGAATTGCTTCTTCCACTTCAAAGCATCCGAAACGTCATTGGTGAACTTATCGAGGGTTTCAAAACGGACGCGGATTATGTAGTACTTAAGCTCCGACAAGCTCTCGATGGCACTATCATAAAGCTCCATCCCCCTATAGAGATTAATGGCCCCGTTCTGAAGAAGCGGCCAGTCAAATCTTTCTGTTTCCCCTTGTAAAAACACCATGGTCGTCGAATCTCCAATTAACATCCTTGTTCAGACGGAATCCCCTACTCATTCACATCCGAAATCTTCCGGCTCTCGCGCTCCGCATAGCCAAAAATCCCCTTTGACATCAGCGACAGCTCCTCGCTCCGCCGCTTGCCGTAGATCTCGGCCCGGGCGCCGTGCGCTTCCTTGTGCTCGGGCGCGGCGAGGGTTGCCATCTCCACCAGATGACAGGCAAGGCGCATGTCGCCGGCTTCGGCCAGGCCTCGAGCCCGGTCGATGAGCTTTTCGACGCCGCCGGCAAGGCTGGCCATTTCCATCGCCAGGGCGGCTTCGGTTGCGGGCTTCAGGTTTGCCGGGTTGCCATCATACCAGCCACCATAGAGCCGCCAGATATTGTTGACGACAAACTCCGGCTCGTCATAGGTCGGGCGCAGGTACGGCTTGTCGAGCAGATGCTGCGGCACTTTCACAGAATGCACAATATCACTGAGCCGCGCGCCTTCGTTCATCAGTTTCAGCGTTTGCTCCACAATCGTTTCCAGCGCCGTCGCCATATCGGACAGAACCGTCCGTACACGCTCCTTGCCGCCGATCGGCAGCCCGTGCGCCGGAAGCAAAAGCTCCGCGCCTTTCATTTCCATTTGCCGGAGCGCGTGCGCCCACTCAAGCGGATAGCGCTGCACCTTTTGCGGATTACCCGCATTGGGGAAACACCAGATCAAAAGATCGCCGGTACAGATCGCCTTGTGCTCCGGCACCCAGGCCCATAGGTGATCATCGGTCTCGCCCTTGGAGTGATTAAGATCAAACACCGTGTCGCCGACCTTGACCGCCAGGTTCTCACGAAACGTCGTGTCCGGATAGATCCATTCAGACGGCCCAAAGCGCGAGATCTTCAGCTCGCCGCCGCCGCGCTCATTGCCCATCAGGTTCGACCGGCCGCCACCGCCGCCAAACTGGCGCTCGTTGATCACCGCATTGTAGCCATTGGTCATCTCATAGCGCTCAAACCGGGGCGCAACATTTTCATGGCCGACGAACCGTGGCCGTGGATTACCATTCTCCTCGGCTTCCTTGACAAACGTCCCGGCGCCCGAGATGTGATCGATATGGCCATGGGTGAAGGCGATGGTATTGACCGGCTCGTCCGACCAGGCCCGCAGGTTCTTCTGGATCCCGCCCGCGAAGGCCTCAAGCGAGGTATCAAAGAGGACAAGCCCGTCGCCTGTCTTGAACGTCACCACGTGGGAGAAGGCCTCAACCACCGAGATATCCTCGGAGATTTCCGACAGCTCGGTCGTCACCCGGTTGACCGAGCCCGGCCCCTCATAAATACCCTCGTCGATGTAACGTGCCGAAAGGCCCAGAAGATCTGCCATGGGTTCGCCTCCTTTTGGTGTTTTCGCCAGTCTGTCACGGGCGAGGCAACTTGAAAACCTCCTGTTTGACAAGCGCGAGGAATTGTCTCAGGCTTCCGGAAAACAAGAAGATCGGGAGCGAAAATGAGCGAATTCACCACATTGCTGGACGGATTGATTTTTGCCGAGGGCCCGCGCTGGCACGGCGGCAAACTCTGGTTCTCCGACATGCACGACCAGAAAATCTTCACCCTCGACATGGCAGGCAATCAGGAGCTGGTCCATGCAGCCGATGACGACACATCCGGGCTTGGCTTTGCGCCGGACGGGACGCTGCTTTTCGTCTCCATGCACGACCGCAAGCTGATGCGCCTTGATGATGGCAAGGCCTCCGAAGTTGCCAACCTCGCCGGGCTCGCAACATTCCATTGCAATGACATGATTACCGATGCCAAAGGCCGCTCATACGTCGGCAATTTCGGGTTTGACCTGCACGGCGGCGAGGAGCCCTCCGCGTCCAATCTTGTCATGGTCGATACGGACGGCACCGTCTCCATCGCGGCCTCCGGCCTGATGTTCCCCAATGGCATGGTCATCACCCCCGATGGCAAGACGCTCATCGTCGGCGAGACCTTCGGCGCCTGCCTCACCGCCTTTGACATTGCCGAAGACGGCACTTTGTCGAACCGGCGCGAATGGGCCAATATCGCCCCTTCCGTCCCCGACGGGATATGCCTCGATGCCGAAGGCGCCATCTGGGTCGCCTCGCCAACCACGCAGGACGTCATTCGTATCAAGGAAGGCGGCGAGGTAACGGATCGCCTCAAAGTCTCGACCAACGCCTTTGCCTGCATGCTCGGCGGCGACGACGGCAAGACGCTGTTCGTGCTGACATCAGAAGAGTCCGATCCGGTAAAACTGGCAGGGCGCAGAACCGGCAAGATTGAGATCGTGCACGTTGATGTCCCCCGTGCAGGACGGCCCTGATATAACGGCAACTATGACCCAGCTCGACAATTCAACACTCATCCTCGTCCGTATTCCAAAATCCGGCAGCACCTCCGTCTCCCTGATGGTACGCAAACCCTTCCCCGTGGAAAGAATTCTTGCCATGGGGCCGAGCATTAATCCCGATGCAGATCTTTCTATGTTGCAAAATATCAGGATCGGAATAAAGACGCTCAAGAAACGCACCAAAAAATACCGTGCGATCACCATTCCTCAGATGCAACGCGCCATTCAGGCCCGCGAACAGGATCTCGACCTGATCACCGGGCATATCCATTACGGATTTGTCAAACTCAAAACCAGAGAGCCGCGCCACATCACCGTGCTGCGCGACCCGTTCAGTCGCGCCCAGTCAGACTACTTTTATGCCAAAGAGCGCATGGTGAAAAAAACCGGTCGCAACTACTATCAGAGCAAACGCCTCAAGATCGCCGCGACGCAGGACTTTGAAAGCTATCTGTCCTTCCTGGCCGAACACGAGAAAAGCTACGCCAACTCCGCCTCGCGCTTTATCATCGGAGAAAGCGACTTTGAGACTGCCTTCGATTGCCTGGAAAATGGCTTTTATCACTACGGTCTGCTTGAAAACCTGCCACAGTTCATTGAAGGACTGTCGGAGAAGACCGGATTGCCGGACTTTGAACAGGTTCATGCCCGCAAATCAGCCAGGCCGCAGGAAAGAGTGCCCGTATCCGGGGCTGAGCGACGCCTTATAGAACGCCTTTATGACGCCGACCTGGAATGTTATGAACGCGCAAGAACAAAACTACAATTTTGACCGAGCCCAATCCAACTGAATAAGGAATAGATCATGAAGTATAAAAACCTGGGCACATCCGGCCTGCGCGTCTCTATAGCGGGGCTTGGCTGCAACAACTTCGGCGCCAAATGCGACGAGGATCAGACGAAGGCTGTCGTCCACAAGGCCCTCGACGAAGGAATCACCTTCTTTGACACCGCCGACATCTATTCACGCGGCGCCTCCGAAACCCTGCTCGGCAAAGCCCTGGCAGGAAAACGCGAGGAGGTCATTGTCGCCACCAAGTTCTGTGGCCCCATGGGGGACGGCGAATTCATGAAGGGCGCCTCGCGCCGCTATATCATGCAAGCCGTGGAAGCCAGTCTGGATCGTCTCGATACCGACTACATCGATCTTTATCAGATCCATTTTCCCGATGTCACAACGCCGATAGAGGAAACACTCTCGGCACTCGATGATCTCGTCCATGCCGGCATGGTGCGCTATATCGGCTGCTCAAACTTTTCCGGCTGGCAGCTGGTCGAGGCCAACCGCATGGCGAAGGAAATGGGCTTGACCAGCTTCATCTCGGCCCAGAACCACTACTCACTGGTTGAGCGCAATGTCGAGCGCGAACTTGTTCCCGCCGCCGAGGCTTACGGCGTCTCGGTCCTGCCCTACTTCCCGCTGGCCTGCGGCCTTCTTACCGGCAAATACAAAAAGAACGAGGACGCGCCGGAAAACACGCGCTTCGCCCTGCGCGCCCAGCTCGGCGACATGTTCGGCACCGATCAGAACTTCGACATTGTTGAAAAACTCGACGACTTCGCCCGCTCTCGCAACAAGACGGTACTCGATCTGGCCCTCGGCTGGCTCGGCTCGCAAAAGTCCGTCGGCTCGGTCATCGCCGGCGCAACAACATCCGAGCAAATCGAACAGAACGCCGCCGGCGCCAACTGGGAGCTGACAGCAGAAGAAGCCGAGGAAGTTTCCCTGATGAGTTTGAAGCTTTAAACACACTTTGTCGTCCCGGCCTAGAGCCGGGACCTCAGGGCAAGATCAAGGAGGCTAACTTTCGACTGAATTAGTCCCCACATCCTGCCCTGAGACCCCGGATCGCGCTAAGCTTGTCCGGGGCGACAAATATATTAACGATGCCGCCTACTTCGAATTGTCATCACCCACATGCATGACAAGCTTGCCGAAATTCTTGCCTTCCAGAAGCCCCTGGAACGCGCCAACTGAATTCTCGATGCCTTCGACAATATCTTCCTTGTACTTCAGGCTACCATCGCGGATCCAGCCTGAGACATCGCGCTGGAAGTCGTCGAACTGGTCCTGATAGTCGGTAACAATGAAGCCCTGCATCCGCAGCCGCATGCCGATGGAAAGGCCGGTCAGCATGGGCAGTTTGTTCGGACCATCCGGCAAAGAAGTCGCATTATACATGGAGATCGCGCCGCAAACCGGAATACGGCAGAACGGATTGACGTTTTGCAATACGGCTTCAAAAACCTTGCCGCCAACATTTTCAAAGTAGACATCAATACCTTTGGGACAGGCCGCTTTCAGGTCCTCCACCAACGTCTCGCTGTGATGCGAAACGCAGGCATCAAACCCCAGCTCGTTTACAACATAATCGCACTTCTCTTGAACCCCTGCGACACCGACAGCGCGTGCACCCTTAATCTTTGCGATCTGGCCAACAACACCGCCGACCGCACCCGATGCGGCCGACACCACGACCGTCTCACCTGGCTTCGGATCACCGATCGTGAGAAGCCCTGAATAGGCCGTATGGCCCGGCATGCCGAGAACGCCGAGCGACGTTGAAATCGGCGCGAGGTTCGGATCAACCTTCCTCAGCTCACCTTCGGGCATAACCGAATATGTCTGCCAGCCGGACCGACCGGTAACATAGTCTCCGACCTTGAACTTGCCCGAATTCGACGCGACAACTTCGCCAACACCGCCGGCTTCCATGACACCGCCGATGGGCACGGGAGCCGCGTAGGACGGACCATCATTCATGCGCCCACGCATGTAGGGATCAAGCGAGAAGTAAATCGTCCTGATAAGAACTTCACCGGGCCCTGGATCACCGATCGGCACTTCTTCAAGACGAAAGTCTGTATCCTTCGGCGCGCCGACGGGCCGCGCGGCGAGGACGATTTTCCTGTTCTGTGTATCTGACATGAGTGGCTTTTCCCTGTTGTTATTCTTCTTGAACCGGGCGCAACCCCGGCAAACTTGCAAATTCCGCAAAAACCGTATCAAATCGACGGGTTCGGGGACATGAGCTTGCCGCAATATTGCGCAGGTTGGAACGAGTTAAAACAGGGGGTGGGACCAATGAACAGTCTTATTTTGAGAGGATGTGCGGCGATCACAGCAGCTTTGCTTGTGATAAGCGTACCGATGGCAAGTGCGCAGACACCGGAAGACCGGGTCCATCTCGGACTGCTGCCGCCGACACTTCAGGATTTTCAGCACCTTCAAAAAGGCGCTACAACGCCGGAGCGCGGGGCGACCATGCTGATCCTCGCCATGCTCGTGTTTGAGGACTATCCCGACGAAGCCGAGAAAATGGTCGTCGAGGCCATCACCGACGACAATCTCGTTATCGCAGCCGACGGCACAAAGTCTCTCATGCCGCATATGAAAGATCACCTCTACAAGCGCCTCAAGCTCGACCCCAATATCGCCCGCTCCTATGTCGAAGGGGCAACGCCGCAAAACGGATATACCCTGCCGCAAGGCGCCGGCTACACCTTCCGCTTCTCCCGCAATCGCCTCAGCCAGGTTTCCGACACCGAGGTTCGTGTCTTCGTTGCCACCAGTGGCCAGGGGACCTCGCGGCCGGTCTCCATGAAATTGCAGCCAGGCGGTATCTGGAAAGCCGAGGAAGGGAGCTCCCTCTTCGTCGGCGTCTATCTTGCCGCTGAGTAGCTGTTACGAATTTTCCGACCATCGCGATCCCGCAACCTCACGGCGGCAATCCGTTTGCAGCTTCCGTACGGCGAGATAATGTGCCACGCTGCATAAAGCTCGGAGAATAAATTGAGGCGACAGAGCTCGCTCAGAGGGAGAACCGAACAGCATGTCGGGTAACGAAGGCACCATTGCGCGCGAAAGTCTGCGTCAGATTTCCCTTTCAACCAAATTATTCTACGGCATTGGCGCGATCGCCAACGGTGTCAAGGGCAATGCCTTCGGCTACTTCATGCTCTTTTTCTACTCTCAGGTTGTTGGCGTTGAGGGCGCCCTGGTCGGACTTGCCATGCTCTTGATCATGATCGCCGATGCATTTTCAGATCCGATTGTCGGGCATATTTCAGACAACTGGCATTCCAGATGGGGACGGCGCCACCCCTTCATGTACTTTTCCGCCATTCCTGTTTCGGTCTGTTTTTTCCTCTTGTTTGTTCCGCCAACAAGCTTCGGGCAAGGCGTGACGATTGCCTATTTTATCGTTGTTGCAATAGCCATCCGCACCTTCATCACCATGTTTGAAATTCCAAGCTCGTCTCTGGTTCCCGAATTCACAGATAACTATGATGAGCGCACATCCATTTTGGCTTACCGATTCTTCTTTGGCTGGTGGGGCGGCCTGACGATCGCAGTTCTTGCCTACAAGATCTTTTTTGCTTCAACCGACGAGTTTCTCGACGGCCGCCTGAACCCGGACTCCTGGGTGCCCTACGGCATCTTCGGCGCGACCATCATTTTTCTGTCCATCATGATATCGTCATTGGGAACCCACAAGGAAATCCCATTTCTGAAAACACCGACCGTTAAACACGACTTCAGCTTCGGCCAGATATTCATGGATATGAAAGAATCCCTGTCCAACAGAAACTTCCTGATTGTTTTTTCAAGCGCCCTGGTTGCAGCAATGGCGAGCGGCATCAACACATCACTGGTACTTTACTTTAACACCTATTTCTGGGGCCTGACCTCAAGCGAAATCGGCACATTGAATTTTGCCTATTATTTCTCCGCACTGTCTGCCTTGTTCCTCGCCCCTATCCTCACCAGAAAGCGCGAAAAACACAAAGTCGCGACCCGGGTATGGATCACCGGCGCCTTGTTGCTACCGGTCCCGCTGGCCTTGCGGCTCATCGGGTTTTTCCCGTCCAACGAAAGCGAATGGCTAATACCGATTCTGATGATCCACGGCTACCTCGATGTTACGGTCATGATTATGGCCGGTATTCTCATTGGCTCCATGGTGGCTGATATTGTGGAGGACAGCCAGAAGGATACAGGGCGGCGCTCGGAAGGACTGTTCTTTGCCGGCCAATCTTTCGCCAATAAAATTGTCAATGGTTTCGGAGTCTTCGCGACCGGTATCATCCTGTCCCTGATTGATTTCCCCAAGAACGCAGCACCGGATGACGTCCCACAATCAACACTGAATGAACTGGCCATAATCTTCATCACTCTCTTTATTCTCTTCTACTCCTGTGCCGTCTACATCCTCTCGCACTACAAGATCACGCGCCATGGTCATTCACAAAACATTCAGGCTGTTGAAGCTCTTGCAAAAGCAAGCGAAGCCCCCGCAGAATAATCACCGCTTTTGGCCACAAAAGTTCAGGAAACCCCATGTCCTCAAACGGCAAAGTCTCCCTCACCACCAAAATTTATTACGGCTTTGGCTCTGTGGCCTTCGGCGTCAAGGACAACGGCTTTGCCTACTTCCTGTTGCTGTTTTACAACCAGGTGGTCGGCCTTTCCCCGAGCCTGACAGCAATGGCCCTGTTCATCGCGCTTTGCTTTGACGCTATTTCAGATCCGGTCATCGGCCATTGGTCTGACAACATGCGATCGAAATGGGGCCGGCGGCATCCCTTCATGTATGCCTCGATAATCCCCATCGGGATAACTTACTTTTTGATCTGGAACCCGCCGGCTGGCATGGATGACACATCGGCTTTCTGGTATCTCATTCTGCTCGCCATTCTGGTTCGAACCTTTGTCACGCTTTACGAGATTCCGAGCACGTCCCTGGTTGCCGAACTCACAGACGACTACGACGAGCGCACATCCATGTTGGGTTTTCGTTTTATGTTCGGCTGGTGGGGCGGACTGACCATGGCTGTTCTTGCCTGGGGCGTATTTCTGGCAGATGGACTCACGGCGAAAGGCTTCGGCACATACGGTATTTTCGGTGCCATCATCATCATAATTGCAATCCTTATTTCGGCCATCGGGACTCACCGTCATATCCCTGATCTTCACTCGCCCCCGCCTGACCATAGCAAGAAGCTGATCGACAATCTCCTTGAACTCAGGGAGACACTGACAAATCGTAATTTTCTTGCCCTCTTTATCAGCGCGATATTCTCTGCATTGGCCATTGGACTTCATTCCAATTTGATCAATTACTTTTTTCTCTATTTTTGGGATCTGGAAACCTCTCAAATCAGAAATCTGAATATCGCCTACTACTTTTCGGCGGTGGCAGCACTGGTGCTGGCACAATGGGCAAGTCAACGACGGGACAAAAAGCAGGTCGCCATCGTTATATGGACTGCCGCAATTGTAATTCAGCCCCTGCCCGTGCTGTTGCGTGTTGCCAACCTGCTGCCCTCCAATGACAGCGGCTTTATCCTGCCAATGCTGATGGCACACGGCTTTATCGAGGTGACGCTCTCTGTGGCGGCGGCCATCATAATTTCTTCCATGGTCGCAGACATCGTCGAGGACAGTGAGAAAAAGACCGGACGACGGTCAGAGGCAACCTTCTTTGCCGCCCGCGGTTTCGCCGCCAAAGTGGTCAATGGATCGGGCGTCATTTCTGCAGGCCTCATTCTGGCGGCCACCGGATTTCCCGATGATGCCGTTGCCGGTGCCATCCCTCAAATAACATTGAACAAGCTGGCTCTTTTCTACGCCCCATCGTTGCTTGTATGTTACCTTGCGGCTCTCTACGGCATGAGTTTCTACAAAATCTCTCGCGACGGGCATCGGGAAAATGTCGCAGCAGCCAGTGCCGCTCGAAGCGGGCGCACCCCTGAAAAACCGGCAGAATGAGCAGCAAGACCGGAGAAATCACACTAACCCCAGCCTCTCGAACTGATCTTCCGGCGCGTTGATGTCGCGCAGGGCGTCGCCGAGGCATTCGGCAAGGCGAGCCTCTTCCGCAGATCCGACAAGGTTTTCCGACTCGCTCGGATCTTGCGCCATATTCCACAGGCTCGAACCGCCCGACTTCGGCGTCAGCCAATAGGGCCCCGGATCGCCTTCGGCGTAGGGCTGGCGAATGACCGGGATATCACTGCCGGGCATGCGGTCAAGGAAGGCCCTCTCATTCGGCGGCGGCATGGCGACATGTTTGCGGAACATATTGTTGGTCAGGCTCGACCAGCGATTGGAGAAAACCGAAATCGGGTAGTTCATCTCCGGCGCGGCGCGCGAGTAATTATATGTGCCGTCGAAGAGGTGCACCTCCCGCCCCCAGATCCCGCCAAGCGCATAGTCGCGTACCTTCTCCACCTTGCCTTCAAGCAGCGGCACCAGAGAATGCCCGTGTGTGACATGCGGCACCTCGGCATCAAAAACATCCCGCAAGGTTGCATGCAGATCAACGCTGGTTGTCAGCGCATCATTTTCACCCGGCGCGAGACCTGGCCAGGCGATCATCAGCGGAATATGCCCGAGCGTCCGGCGGATCGGTGTGCCCGGCTTGCCCCAGATATCATGTTCCCCGAGATAATGCCCGTGGTCGGTACACAGGACCACCATCGTGTCATCCCAAAGGCCCCTGGCGTCAATCTTCTCGATGATCTTGCCAAACCAGTGATCGATCATCGAGAGCTTGCCGCCATAATTGGCCCGCAGCTGCTGCCCTTCGCGTTCGGTCAGAAGCCCGTCGCGCACGGCGCCAACCGCATAGGGCGGCCAGACGATGCGCGGATCGCTCCAGTCCGGATCATACATCGAGGCCCAGGGCTCCGGCGCATCAAACGGCTCATGCGGGTCAAATTCGTCAACAAAGAGAAAGAACCGGTCGTGATGACCCGCGTTATCCTCAATCCACTGTGCGGTTGACGCCATGGTCCGGGGTCCGGGAAAGTCCGCCTCGTCCTTGAAGTAGGTGCGCGAGCGGTCATAGGGAAGCTCCCTGCCGCCAAGCCGCGCCGGTTTGTGATGCGGCGCGCCCATAAAGCTTGGGTCGGCCCGCGTCTTCCAGCTGTCATGCTCGTGGCCACGCAAATAGTCCCAGGCATTAAAATCTGTATAGTAGTTTTCGCCGCCCACTTCAAAAAGATGCGGATGATCGGTGATGAGCTGAGTCACCACGCCTTTTTCTCTGAGCGGCCATGTGATCGGATCTTCCCACAGCTCGATCGACCCCCACGGCTTCCACAGGAAATCCAGCGCCCCGCACAGGATATCGTGCCGCGCCGGCATGCACGGCAGCGAGCCGACGAAATGATTGTTAAACTTCATCGACCGTTTGGCGAAAGCGTCCAGATTAGGCGTCGTAAATTCCGTCCCGCCATAGGCACCGAGCATGTGCCGGTTGAGGCTGTCGAGCAGAATAACGACTACGTTCTTCGGCTTCACGGGGTTTTGATCGGCTGCATCCGCCATGGTCTTGCTTCCCTCTTGTTTTTCCCTACTGTGGCGCAAAACCGTCTGTGATCAAGGAAAAATATTATGCCCTTTCTGTCCTGTTTCCCTGAAAACCACCATCTCAGCGACGTCTTCAAAAATTTCCCGATTGCCGTCCGGCCGCTCCTGGAACTGCATGATGAGCTCCTGCGAGGACCGGCAGCGCTGACTGTCGGAGAGCGCGAGCTTGTGGCGGCTGTAACCTCGGGCACAAATGCCTGCAGCTTCTGCTTCGGATCCCATGCGCTCGCCGCAGAACGCTTTGGCATACCGGAAGATTTGATCCGGGCAGTACTGGAAGACGTGGATAGCGCAGACGTCGAGGAAAAACTGAAGCCCCTGCTCAAATATGTCATCAAACTCACCCGGGACCCGGCAAAGATCATTAAAGAAGATGCTGATGCAGTTCTTTCGGTCGGTTGGTCTGAAGAAGCACTGCACTGTGCAGTTTATGTTTGCGGCTTGTTCAATCTCATGAACCGCATCGTGGAGGGTATGGGCGTGAAGGCCAACATGGACCTCATGACCGAACGCGGCAATCAGATCCGCGAGACTTCAATCGAGCAGCGTGCGAAAATTGGCAATCAGTATCAAGGCGACCCCGACTACATGAACTTTGGCCGCATGAGTGGTGTTGTGAAGGACTAGCTTACATGTAGATCACTAGACCAACAATTGTCATGCCCGGGCTTGACCCGGGTATCCAGTGAGCCACCTTCTGGATTGCCGGGTCAAGCCCGGCAATGACAAAGAATTATAGTGAGAGAAGTTCTAATCCGCCTCAACACGCCGTCTCACTTCCAGCTTCTCAAACCGTTCCTGCCAGTCCGACTTCCTGTTGGAAAGCGCAATTTGCACCGCTGTCACTTTATACTCAGGACACGAAGTCGCCCAGTCGGCCGCTTCGGTAATGAGGACATTGGTCCCTGACTCGGCCATATGAAACGTCGTAAAGACGACGCCGGGCTGCATCCGCTCTGATATCTGCGCCCGCAGCGCAACCTCGCCCTTGCGGCTCTGGATCATCACCAGGTCACCATCGGTTATTCCGCGTTCATCCGCATCATAGGCGTGAATTTCAAGCACATCCTGGTCAAACCACAGATCATTCTGCGTCCGCCGCGTCTGCGCGCCGACGTTATATTGTGTCAGCGTGCGGCCCGTCGTCATGATGAGAGGGAATTTTCGACTGACTTTTTCGTCACACGGGACAAACTCCGTCACAACAAAATTACCCTTCCCGCGCACAAAACCGCCCACATGCATGGTCGGCGTGCCATTCGGTGCCGCGTCATTGACCGGCCATTGCATCGAGCCTTCCGCGTCGAGCCGCGCGTGGGAAGCGCCGGAGAATGCCGGGGTTAGTGCTGCCATCTCGTCCCAGATTTCCGCCGAAGAGCCAAAGCCCATGTCGTAACCCATGGCAATCCCGAGATCCTGTGCAATTTGCCACTCCGCCTTGCCCTGTTTTTCTGCCATCGCCTTGCGCACCCGGTTGATCCGCCGCTCTGCATTGATGAACGTACCGTCCTTTTCAAGAAACGAGGTGCCCGGCAGGAACACATGTGCAAATTTCGAGGTTTCGTTGAGGAAGAGATCAAGCACGACCACACAGTCCATCGCCTCGAACGCTGCTTCCACGTGTTTGGTATTGGGGTCTGACTGAACCAGGTCCTCACCCTGAATGAACATGCCGCGATAAGTGCCCTTGACCGCCTCATTGAACATACTGGGAATGCGGTAGCCGGGCTCCTTGTCGAGCGTAACACCCCACACCTCTTCAAAACTGCCGCGCACGACGTCATCCTCGACCGGTCTGTAGCCCGGCAGTTCATGCGGGAACGATCCCATGTCGCAGGAGCCTTGCACATTATTCTGACCGCGCAGCGGATTGACGCCGGTCCCTTCAAACCCGATGTTGCCCGTCAACATTGCAAGGTTTGCCAACGCCATGACGCTCGTTGAACCTTGACTATGTTCAGTAACCCCAAGTCCGTAGTAGATGGCGGCCTTACCGCCCGTAGCATAGAGCCTTGCAGCGGCGCGCAAGTCTTCCGCCCGGACCCCGAGGACGTTCTCCACTGCTTCGGGTGCATTTTCCTGCGCACTGATGAAGGTTTTCCACGCGTCGAAACTCTCGAGGTCACAACGCTCGGAAACATAGTCTTTCGCTTCAAGACCTTCGGTCACCACCACATGAGCCAGCGCATTGATCAGCGCGACATTGCCGCCGGGCAAAAGCGGCAAATGATAGTCCGCCTTCATGTGCGGCGAGCGCACCAGACCAATCGCACGCGGATCGGCAACAATAAGTTTCGCGCCCTGCCGTATCCGTCGCTTCATCTGCGAAGCGAAAACCGGATGACCTTCGGTCGGATTAGCGCCAATAACGAAAATCACATCTGCGGACATGACACTGTCGAAATTCTGCGTCCCCGCCGAGGTCCCCAGCGTCTGCTTCAGCCCGTAGCCAGTTGGCGAATGACAGACCCGCGCGCAGGTATCAACATTATTATTACCGAAGCCGGCACGGATTAACTTCTGAACCGCATAAACCTCTTCATTGGTGCAGCGCGACGAGGTGATGCCGCCAATGGCCTTCACCCCGTGCTCGACCTGGATCTGTTTGAACTTGTCCGCTGTATAGGCAATCGCCTCTTCCCAACTCACCTTGCGCCACAGATCGGTCGTCTTCTCCCGGATCATGGGGGAGAGCTGGCGATCCTCATGAGCGGCATAGCCCCAGGCAAAACGTCCCTTGATGCACGAATGCCCGTGATTGGCGCCGCCATCTTTTGAAGGCGCCATGCGCACGACCTCATTGCCCTTCATTTCGGCGCGGAAGGAACAGCCAACGCCGCAATAGGCGCAGGTCGTCTCGACCACGCGCTCCGGCTGGCCTTTCTCAATCACACTTGTTTCCATCAAGGCTTCGGTCGGACAGGCGGCAACACAGGCTCCGCAGGATACACAGTCAGAGGCAAAGAAATTCTCATCCCCGCCGACGGAAATCTTCGAAGCAAAGCCGCGCCCGTCAACGGTGAGCGCCAGTGTCCCCTGAATTTCATCGCAGGCCCTGACACAGCGCGAACAGACAATGCATTTGGAAGCGTCGAAGGAAAAATAGGGATTGCTCTCATCTATCTCCGACCGGAGGTGGGTGTCTCCCCCCGCCCCGTAACGCGTCTCGCGGACACCGAGCTGATCAGCCATATCCTGCAATTCACAATCGCCACTGGCGCTCCCGGTTGAAGAACCAAGCGGGTGATCGGACAGATAAAGCTCCATCACACCGCGCCGCACGCGCCCAAGCTTTTCACTCTGTGTCGAGACCTTCATACCTTCGCGCACCGGTGTTGTGCAGGATGACGGCAATCCCTTCTGGCCCTCAACCTCGCACACGCAAAGGCGGCAAGACCCATAGGGCTCAAGGCTGTCGGTGGCACAAAGTTTCGGAATGGAAATACCCGCTTCTTCCGCAGCGCGCATCACAGATGTTCCGTCTGGCACTATCACACAGGTTCCGTCAATCATCAGACTGACCTTCTCTTGGGAGAAAGAAGCCGGCGTCCCAAAATCCCTTTCCTTGATCATACTCCGAAGTCCTCCGGAAAATATTTCAGCGCAGCCTGAACCGGCTGGGGTGTCAGGCCGCCCATGGCACAAAGCGAGCCTTCTCTCATGGTCTCGCACAGGTCTTCCATCAGCGTGATATTATCGCTCACTTCTTCCCCTGCAATAATCCTGTCCATCACCTCCACGCCGCGCACCGAACCGATCCGGCACGGCGTACACTTCCCGCAGCTCTCCCGCGCACAGAAATCAAAAGCGAACCGGGCTTGCTGCGCCATATCGACTGTGTCATCGAAAACAATAATCCCGCCGTGACCAACCCCGCCGTCAATCTCAACGAGAGCTTCATAGTCAAGCGGCACATCAAGCGCGCTGTCCGGCAAATACGTCCCGAGCGGCCCGCCGATCTGGATCGCTCGCACAGGTCTTCCACTCATCGTTCCGCCACCGAAACTATAGATGAGATCCCTTAGCGTAACTCCAAATGGCACCTCCACCAGCCCGCCGCGCTTCACATTCCCGCCAAGCTGCACCGGCAGCGTGCCTCTTGAGCGCCCACAGCCATATTCTGCCCAGGCCTTGCCGCCATTGGCAACAATCCAGGGCACGCTCGCCAGCGTGATCACATTGTTAACCAGCGTTGGCTTGTCAAACAGACCGGCGTGGGCCGGCAGAGGCGGCTTGGCCCGCACTTCGCCGCGCTTGCCCTCAAGGCTCTCAAGCATGGCGGTTTCCTCGCCGCAGACATAGGAGCCCGCGCCAATTCGAAGCTCAATGTCAAACGCTGGACCGAGCAAGCCATCTTGCCGCGCTACCTCAAGCGCCTCGCTCAAGATCTGCTTTGCAAGCGGGTACTCAGACCGCAGATAAATATACCCCCGCGCCGCACCGACCGTTCGTGCTGCGATCATCATGCCTTCGATGAGGCAGAAAGGATCGCCTTCCATGAGGAGTCGATCAGAAAAGGTTCCCGCATCGCCCTCGTCGGCGTTGCAGACAATGAACTTCTCATCCGCTTGCATCTCTTTCACCGTCCGCCACTTGATCGCCGCAGGAAAACCGGCGCCGCCGCGGCCTCTGAGACTTGAAGCCTCAAGCTCGTCAAGAATTTTATCAGGTCCAAGGTCGCAGGCTCGCTCCCAGCCTCTCAAACCACCCAAAGATCGAAAGGTCTCAAGATCCGTGGCACAGCCCTGACCCATGCGCTCAAAAACCAGACGGGTCTGCCCCTTGAGCCAGGTATGGGCGTTCAACGGCCCCAGGCGCGTTACGTGATCGCCGCCCCGGGCAAACTCCGCATCAAAAAGTCCTTCAATATCAGTCACTTCCAGTGGGCCATAGGCAATACGCGCCGCGCCGACTTCCACCAGGGGCTCGGCCCAGTGCAGCCCGCGTCCGCCGGTCCGCACCACCTCAAAGGAAATGCCCCGCGCCGCGCCGACCTCAAGAATTTTTTGAAGAACATCCTCGGCGCCAACCGAAAGTGCCGTCGTTTCTCGCCCAATATAAAGCGGAACCGCCTTGGTCATTCGCCGCCTCCCTCAAGCAGTCCGACAAGAGTGTCGAGACGCTCCGGCGTCACGCGCCCGTGCACCGAGCTCTCCGTCATCACCGACGGCCCGCAGGCGCAATTGCCAAGGCAAAAGACATCCTCGATTTCCATCCGCCCGCCGGCAAGGTCCACAGCGTGGCGTTTCAACGCTTCAGCGCCAACTGCCTGACACGCCTCGGCCATACAGATTTTGAGCACTGGCATCTCGGATGGCGTTTTACGAAAATCATCATAGAAATTCACAACACCGTAAACCTCGGCCCGCGACAGGTTAAAAACATCCGCTGCAAGATCAATGGCCGCCTGAGCGACACAGCCAAAATGCTCCTGCATCCCGTGCAAGGCCGGTAACAGCCCACCGGGAATGTTTGAATGAGGAACGACCAGATCGCGCGCTACCGCCGCATCCCATTTGGGCCATGCCGTCACAGGCTCGCCTCCGTCTTCTGCCGGGAATAGATCGAGTGTGGATCCGTGATGATCGCGACGCTGCTGTCCCCCGCCATACAAAAGAGTGTAAGCCCGGCTTCTTCCGCAAGCTCGACCGCCAGCGTTGTCGGCGCAGACACTGTCACCATCAGGGGAATACCGGCAATCACCGCCTTTTGAACAAGCTCAACGCTGCACCGGCTGGAAAGCAGGGCAAATCCCTCCTCAAGCGATATGTCCTGGCGCGCAGCGGCGCCGATCAGCTTGTCGAGCGCATTGTGCCGCCCGATATCTTCTCGCGCCAGCACAATGGCCCCCGACTGATCAACGAAAGCCGCCCCGTGCAGCGACCGTGTCTGCGCGTTGAGCGGCTGATGCTCTCTCAGCGAGATAACGGCCTTTTGGACCGCCGCAAGCGATGCCGTTGGCCTGGCAGCAACTTTTGGCAGGTCCGGCAGAGCCGCTTCAAGCTCAATCACACCGCAAATCCCGCACGACGCCTGGCCCGGTAAATTACGCCTTCGAGCAGACACGCGCGCATTGGCCGCCTCGCTCACACGCAAATCAACAAGAGTGCCGCGATCGACCTCGCGCACATCAAGAGCCTCGATGTCGGCCACACTCTCCAGAATACGCTCCGAAAGAGAGAACCCGACAGCAAAGTCCTCAAGATCAGACGGCGAAGCCATCATCACCACATGGGCAACACCGTTATAGCACAGGGAAACCGGAACCTCCGCCGCCAGCCCCCAGCGTAGCTCGCGCACGCCCTCGGGGCCTGAGACCTTGATGTCATGGTCCGCAACACTGGGAGATTTTTCTCGGCTCATCGGCCAATCATACCCGATATTCGTGACAAAAAAACCGGCAAAGCATAAATCCTGTTGACCGCATCTCTGCATCAGGCTCAAACAGAGGAAAACAAACAAGGGACGACCGCTATGACTGGAAAGACAACGAAAATTGCCATCCTCGGTGGCACCGGTGATCTGGGGACCGGCCTGGCGCTGAGATGGCTCAAATCCGGTCATTCAATTATTGTCGGCTCTCGCACCGCCGAAAAAGCCGCCGATGCAGCCACCACACTCAAGGACGCCGGGTTTGAAACTGTTGAACCCATGGAGAACGCCGCTGCTGCCAAAGCCGCCGACCTTGTTGTTATGACGGTGCCCTTCGCTCATCACGCCTCAACGCTTGAGAGCGTCGCTCCGGGTCTCAAGGGCAAGATTCTCATCGACGTTACCGTGCCGTTGATGCCGCCCAAAGTCGGGACGGTTCAATTGCCCGAGGGCGGCTCTGCCGGTGCGCGGGCACAGGCCCTGCTCGGCGATGATGTACGCGTCGTGTCCGCGTTTCAGAATGTCGCCGCCGCCCACCTTCAAAGCGGCGAGGAGATTGACTGCGACGTGCTTGTCTCTGGCAATGACAAGGAGGCGCGGCAAGTCGTTGTCGATCTTGCAGCAGAAGCAGGCATGCGTGCCTTTCATGCCGGGCCGATCGCAAACGCAGCGGCCGCAGAGGCGCTCACCTCCGTCATCATCCAAATCAACCGGCAGCTCAAATGTCACGCAGGCATTCGCATTTCCGGCCTGCCAGGTTAAGATGGCAATAAGCAAAGTTCGACAGGCGAGTTTTTCATGAGCGTCACGATCACGGCCATCGCAGATATTCCGATGATCCAGCCCCTGCCGAACGGCAGCGCGGATCTGGCGGACCTGATTGCCCGCGCCCTTGATCAAATGGAACTGACACCCCTCGATGGCGACATCCTGGTTCTGGCCCAGAAGATCGTGTCCAAGGCCGAGGGGCGCCAGGTTGCGCTTGCCGATGTGACGCCGTCCGAAGAAGCGCTCACTCTTGCAGCCGAGGTCGACAAGGACCCGCGCATCGTCGAACTTATTTTGTCTGAGTCCACCCGCGTCGTCCGCAAGATCCCCGACGTCCTCATCGTCGAACATCGCCTCGGCTTCATCCACGCCAATGCAGGCATCGACCAGTCCAATGTCGAGGGCGAGGACCAGGCCTTGCTCCTGCCCGAGGATTCCGACGCCTCTGCCGCCACAATTCGCACGGCACTTGAAAAACGCTACGGTGTCACCCTTGGCGTTGTTGTCGCTGACTCTATGGGCCGCGCCTGGCGCAAGGGAACCGTTGGATTTTCCATCGGCAACTCAGGGACGGACGGCCTCCTGAACCTGAAGGGCGCGCCGGATCTCACCGGGCGCCTGCTTGAAATTACCGAGGTCGGCCGCGCCGACGAGCTGGCAGCCGCAGCCGGTCTTGTTATGGGGCAAGCAGGCGAAGGCCAGCCGGTGGCGCTCATTCGCGGCGTCGCCACGCTGGCCCCGTTGGACGGCGTTGCACCACTGTTGCGCGGCCCGAAGGAGGATCTCTTCCGATGACAGGGCAGGCCGCCAGCCGTGATCACGTCGTTGCCCTGTCCGGAGGGGTTGGCGGCGCCAAGCTTGCTCTCGGCCTTGCCCGTATCATGCCAAGCGAGTCCCTGACAATTGTTGCCAATACCGCCGATGATTTTACTCACTTCGGCCTCCATATCTCCCCGGACATCGACACTGTACTTTACACTCTCGCAGACCTGGCCAATCCCGAAACCGGCTGGGGCAGGCGCGGCGAAACCTGGGAGTTCATGGGCGCAATGGGTGGGCTGGGCGGTGAAACCTGGTTCAATCTCGGCGACCGCGATCTTGCGCTGCACGTTCTGCGGACAAATAAACTGAACCAGGGCGCAAGTCTCAGCGATGTCACGACCGAAATGGCACAAGCCATGGGTATCCACGTTGATGTCATGCCCATGAGCAACGACCCGGTCAGAACCATGGTGCGAACCGCAGACGGGTTTTTGCCGTTCCAGCATTATTTCGTGCGTGACAGGTGTGAGCCATCCGTGACCGGATTTTACTTTGACGGCATTGATGGCGCGCGGCCCCACCCCATACTGATGCGCCATCTGGTCTCCAGAGATCTTGGTGCGATTATCATCTGCCCGTCCAACCCGTTCGTCAGTGTTGACCCCATTTTACAACTGAATGGCGTCCGCAATGTCTTGAAGGAAACATCCGCTCCGATTGTCGCTGTCTCCCCGATCATCGGCGGGCGCGCGATCAAGGGGCCTGCCGCCAAGATGATGAAAGAACTTGGCATGCCCGTAAGCGCGCTTGGCGTGGCTGGCTTTTACAAGGGTCTTGTCGATGGCTTTGTGATCGATGAAGAGGACGAGGCAAGCGCCGCCGATATTGAGGCGCTCGGCATGTCGGTTCTGATTACAAGAACCTTCATGCAATCACTGGAAGACCGTGAGGCTCTTGCCTCCGCTACCCTTGATTTTGCCGCCTCGCTTGGGAAACATTGAACCTTATGTCACCCTCGTCTTCAATGTCAGGCATTCAAGCCTTGCTACCCATCAAACATTTGACGGGCGTCAAGACCAGGCTGGGTAACATTCTGTCAGCAGAAGAACGCCGCCAACTTGTGAGAGCCATGGCCGAAGATGTTGTGGCAGCCCTGAAGGCTACCAAAGGTCTCGCTGGAATAACAGTCGTCAGCCACGACGCTTCCGTTGCCTCCTGGGCAAAATCCCATGATCTTGATCTCATTAATGATAGAGACGCCAGCGGCCTCTCAAGCGCCATCGGGCTGGCGGCACATCAAGCAAACGAGGCGGGAGCCGCCGCAATCCTCGTGGTGCTTGCCGACACGCCGCTTGCCACAGCAAGTGATTTCGAGGCCGTCATCGAAGCCCACAACAAGGCGGATGCTCCGGCACATCTTATCCTTTCCCCGAGCCGCGACAACGACGGGTCAAATTGCCTTCTGGTTGCGCCGCCCGGGGCCATGGCCTTCCACTACGGCCCGGGCAGCGCGAAAGCCCATAGCAACGAGGCACAAGCGGCAGACCTGGTAGTGACACAGCTCAAACGCCCCGGTATCGCTCACGATATCGACACTGAAGCAGATCTTCGCGATCTGATTACCAGCACAGAAATGCCCGGTGGTCACTCCCGGACCAGCCAATTCTTGACAACAAGCGGAATTGCTGCACGGTTGGCCCAAAAGAAGCTGTGAGCCAAAAAACTGGTGAGGATACGCTGATCCCATGAATCATATGGATCAAAAGGCAAAACTGTCGCCGGAGGAGCGCGCCGTTGTTGCGCGCCTTGAGCGCGGCGAGCGGCCGGATCACGCAGAGGCGCTGGGCCTCGCCGGATCGACAAATCTTTCATGGCTGATGAATGAAGCCTCGAAGCTGCGCGTAAAAGGCTTTGGCAACACGCTGACCTACTCCCGCAAGGTCTTCATTCCACTGACACAGCTCTGCCGTGATGTCTGTCATTATTGCACCTTTGCCAAAACACCCAGGTCACTCGCCTCGCCCTACCTCTCGCTGCAAGAAGTCCTCGAGATCGCCCGCGAGGGCGCGCAGACCGGTTGCAAGGAAGCCCTCTTCACTTTGGGCGAGCGACCCGAAGAACGTTATACCGCCGTCCGCGAATGGCTCGGCGACAATGGCTATGCGAGCACTCTTGATTATGTTCGCGCTGCCGCCAAAACGGTCTTTGAAGAAACCGGCCTCATCCCGCATCTCAATCCCGGCTGCATGTCACTGGAAGAGATCATGCCCCTGCGCCCCTGGGCCGGGTCCATGGGCACCATGCTGGAAAGCGCGAGCCCGCGCCTGTGCGAAAAAGGCATGCCGCACCACGGCTCGCCCGACAAGACGCCCGAGGCCAGGCTTGCCGCCCTGCGCACCGCTGGTGAAGCGCAAGTCCCCTTCACCACAGGTATTCTCATCGGCATCGGCGAGACCCGCAAAGAGCGGATCGAGAGCCTTCTGGCGATCCGTGATATCTCTGACGAATACGGCCATATCCAGGAAATCATTATACAGAATTTCCGCGCCAAGCCGCACACCAAAATGGCCTTCGCGCCGGAGCCGGACCTCGATGAGCTGCTATGGACCATCGCCGTCGCGCGGCTGATCTTCGGCTCTGACATGAGCCTTCAGGTACCACCCAACCTCAGCCCCGATGGCATCCGCCCGCTCATTCAGGCCGGCATCAACGACTGGGGCGGCATCTCGCCGGTCACTGCCGATCACGTCAATCCCGAGGCGCCCTGGCCGCATCTTGATACGCTGGCAGCCGATTGCGACGCCGAAGGCTTTCACCTCTGCGAGCGCCTGACGACCTATCCTGCTTATCTGCGCGACCAGGATACGTGGCTCGACAAAAACCTGCATGCTGCTCTCAGCTCTGCCCAGGCCGGCGATGGTCTGGCGCGAGAAAGTGACTGGTACGCCGGGGCGAATGTCGACCCCAGCGCCGCCGACCTCGCCTTTCTGGGTGCCGGTCGCACTAACAGGCCAACCGGCGTCGAGAGCATTTTGATGAAAGCCCGCGACGGCAAGGCGCTTGAGGAAAACGAGATCGCCCGCCTTCTGACCGCGCGGGGCCGCGAAGCCGTCGATATCTGCCACGCCGCCAATGAGCTGCGCAAACGCGTTTCAGGCGACGATGTGACCTATGTGGTCAACCGCAACATCAACTACACCAATATCTGCACCTATCATTGCACCTTCTGCGCCTTCTCCAAGGGCAAGACCCATGAAGACCTGCGCGGCAAGCCTTATGACATCTCCAATGAGGAGGTCGTCCGGCGCGCCAGTGAAGCGTGGGATCGCGGCGCAACAGAAGTCTGTCTGCAGGGCGGCATTCATCCCTCCTACGACGGCAACACCTATCTTGAGATTTGCCGCGCCATCAAACGCGCCCTGCCGGATATGCACATCCACGCCTTCAGTCCGCTTGAAGTCTATCAAGGCGCAACCACCCTTGGCCTTTCGCTGGCGGATTACTACAAGGCCCTCAAGGATGCCGGGCTTGGCACCTTGCCGGGAACCGCCGCTGAAATTCTCGACGATGACGTGCGCAAAATTCTCTGTCCTGACAAATTGACCACAGACCTCTGGCTTGAAATTGTCGGCGAGGCCCATGCGCAGGGCTTCAACACCACCGCCACAATCATGTACGGCCATATCGAACAGCCGGTCCATTCGGCCCGCCATCTCCTGCGCCTGCGTGAGTTGCAAGCGCGAAGCCTCGACAGAGGCCGTGGGAAATTCACCGAATTTGTGCCGCTTCCCTTTGTTCACATGGAGGCGCCGATGTTCCTGAAGTCCTCGACGCGCAAGGGGCCGACCTTCCGTGAGGCGGTTCTGCTTCATGCGGTTGCCCGGCTCGCGCTCAACCCGGTCATCCCAAACATTCAGGTCTCGTGGACCAAAATGGGCCTGCCTGGCGTCAAGGCCTGCCTCACTTCAGGCGCGAATGACCTTGGCGGCACGCTGATGAACGAGTCTATTTCCCGCGCCGCCGGGGCCAGCGTCGGCGAGGAACTGCCGCCCGAAGACATGGAGAGCGTTATTCAGGGTCTTGGCCGCGCACCTGTTCAGCGCACGACCCAATATGGTCTGGCGCAGGAGGAACGCAGACGCACCTCCTTTGCCGCCCGCACACTGACGCCGGTCGTAAATGAACTGCAAAGCCGCAAGGCTCCTGCAACTCCGGATCAGGCTGCGGCAGAATAGCGCAGGACAATCGATCCACCTGAGAAACCCGTCACTTCGCGGTATGCTTTGCCTTTGGCCCGTGTTGTCAGGGTGGATTGACTGTGGTTTGCTTCTCTCAATAAAAAGGGAGGAAAACCATGGTACCCGATCTCGATTTTGATCTCACAGAGACAGAAAGAGCGGCCAAGGATACTGCTCACCGATTTGCCGCAGAGGTCCTGCGTCCCGCAGGCGAAAAGCTCGACAAGCTCAGTCCCGAAGAAGTCATTGCTGCTGATTCCATTCTTTGGGATGTTTTTAAGAAGAATGAAGAACTGGGTCTCAGCGTTCTTGGCGGTGATCAGGACAGTGATCTTCCTCCACGAGAAGCGGCGCGCATTCAAACTTTCATTTCAGAGGAGATGGGCTGGGGCGATGCCGGACTGGCCTGCTCACTTGGTGCCGCAGGCATTCCCGGATTTTTTGCCAACTTTTCCGGCAACGACGAAATCATCGAGAAATTCGGCGGCTCAAAAGTCGGCTCCTGGGCGATTACAGAGCCCTCACATGGCTCTGACGAGCTCGATCCGCAGAAGCTGATTCTCGCACCAGGCAAGGAGTGGGGACGCCCCGACGTCTATGCCCGCAAGGACGGCAACTCGTTTGTTATTACCGGGCAAAAAGCAGCCTGGGTGACAAACGGCACGACGTCGGAAACCTGCGCCCTCTTCTGCCCTGTTGATCTCGGTAATGGCATTGAGCATGGCGGCCTCTTCCTGGTTGATCTCACCGAAGACGGCGTCACCAAGGGCAAGCCCCTCGACAAGATCGGGCAGCGCCCGCTCAACCAGGGTGAAATCTTCTTTGAAGACGTCAGGGTGCCTGCCGACAATATGATCGCCGGGCCGGACATGTACACCTTCGCCAAGGAAGCGATCCTGACGACCGCCAACACAGGCATGGGCACGGTTTTTGGCGGACTTGCAAAAGCTGCCTTCGACGAAGCGTTCGAGTACGCCAAAACAAGAGTCCAGGGCGGTGTACCGATCATCGAACATCAAAGCGTCAAGGCACGGATCTTCTCAATGTACCGACGTGTTGAGGCGGCCATAGCCCTCAATCGCCGCGTTGCACTCTACAACGCCCTGAGTGAAACGCCTTCTCTTGAAGCGGCCATCACCACCAAGGTGACATCAACCCAGACCGCCTTTGACGTCGCCTCCGATGCACTGCAAATCTTTGGCGGCAACGGCATCTCAAAGGAATACTCGATCGAGAAAATGTTCCGCGACGCCCGCATTTCCATGATTGAAGACGGCTGCAATGAAATCCTGGGTCTGATTGCCGCCACACGCATGGCCGCTGATTGAGGGAGACGGAAATGCCTGTACCAGACCTTCGCATTGATCTAACCGAGACCGAGCGCGCCGTTCAGGAAACGGCGCACCAGTTCGCTGCCGATGTGTTGCGCCCCGCCGGAATTGCCCTTGATGCTCTCTCTGCCGAGGACATGATCGCCAGCAGCATTCTTTATGATGTCCACACCCAATACCGCGAGCTGGGCCTCGGCACCGCAGATCCCGATCTTACGCCGCTGGAGGCGGCGCGCATCTCCGCCATCGTCAGCGAGGAGATGGCGTGGGGAGATTCTGGCCTGGCCATTTCCTGCAGCGTCTCGACCATGCCCTCAAGTCTCGCCGCCCTGAGCGGCAATCCCGACCTCATGGAAAAGTTCCCGGAAGATAAAATCGGCTGTTGGGCTGTAACGGAACCTAATCATGGCTCGGACATCGTCGATATGGACAAACGCATCGGCGCGCCCGGGGTCAAATACTCAAGACCCGATTGCATCGCCACGCCAGTTGGCAACGGCTTTCGCATCAATGGCCAAAAAGCCGCCTGGGTTTCAAACGGGACAATCGCTGAACGTGCAGCCCTTTACTGTGCCTATGATCAGGACGGCGACGTTTCAGGTGGCGGCGTCTTCCTCGTCGATCTGACCTCGGACGGCGTCTCCAAAGGCAAACCCCTCGACAAGATCGGCCAGCGCGCCCTCAACCAGGGTGAAATCTTTTTCGATGACGTCTTCATTCCGGCAGACCACATGGTCGTACCGCCCGAGCTTTACACAGCTGGTGGTAACGGCACCCTGACCGGGGCCAACTCCGGCATGGGCGTTCTTTTCGCGGGCCTTGCAAAAGCCGCCTTTGAACTGGCCCTCGACTATTCCCAAACCCGGATCCAGGGCGGCGTTCCGATTATCGAGCATCAAAGCGTCAAGGCCCGGATCTTCACCATGTACCGCAAGGTCGAGGCCGCAAGAGCCCTTGCATGGAACACATATCTGGCAAACGTCGGCGGACCAACACCTGACCTTACATCTGCCATCGCCTCGAAAGTCACCGGCACGCAAACCGCCTTTGATGTCGCCTCCGACGCCCTGCAAATTTTTGGCGGCAACGGAATTTCAAGAGAATATCCAATCGAAAAAATGTTCCGGGACGCCCGGATCTCCATGATCGAGGACGGCTGCAACGAAACACTTGGCCTTATCGCCGCAGGACGGTTAGCATGCGACTAGTTCTTCGGGCCCGTGTAAAAAAACAACAACAGAGCTCAGAAAACTGCGGTCTTCAGGAGATCGCCTTCAAGGGAAGGAACGACTATGCCGGTTATTGACCTGGAATTTGACCTCAACGAGACCGAACGGGCCGTGCGGGACACAGCTCACAGGTTTGCCGCCGAGGTCATGCGCCCTGCAGGCGACAAACTCGACAAAATGAGCGCCGAGGACGTAATCGCCAAGGACAGCATTCTTTGGGACCTTCACAAGCAATATAACGATCTTGGCTTACGCGAGGTCGATCCCGACCTCAGCCCGATTGAACAGGCCCGCATCAGTTGCCTGGTCTCCGAAGAAATGGGCTGGGGCGATTCGGGCCTTGCCATATCCTTTGGCGCTGGCGCCATGGCAGGCGGCATGGCGGCCAATTCCGGCAATGCGGAACTGGCCGCACGTTTCCCGCAAGGCACCAATGGCTGCTGGGCCATCACAGAGCCCAACCACGGCTCTGACATGATCGACTTTGGTGACAATATCATGGCCCCCGGCGCCACGCGCAGCAGGGCGGATTGCATCGCCCGGGCCGACGGCAATGAATATGTTATCTCCGGCCAAAAAGCCGCATGGGTCTCCAATGGCACCATAGCCGAACAGGCAGCGCTTTACTGCGCAATGGAAACCGCCGACGGCAAAAAAGGTGGCAGCGTTATCCTTGTCAATTTGCAAAGCAAAGGCGTCAGTCGCGGCAAGGCACTGGAGAAGATCGGTCAGCGCGCTCTGAATCAAGGTGAGATATTCTTTGATGAAGTTCGGGTGCCTGCTGACAATGTTCTTTTCGGCCCTGACCTCTATCAATTTGCAATTGATCAGACCTTGACCGGCGCCAACACAGGCATGGCCCTGACCTTTACCGGGCTTGCCCGCGCCGCCTTCGAGGAGGCGCTTGAATATGCCAAAACCCGCGTTCAGGGCGGCGTTCCGATCATCCAGCATCAAAGCGTCAAGGCGCGGATTTTCCAGATGTACCGCAAAGTCGAGGCCGCGCGCTGCCTGTCCCGCAAGGTGGCAATGAGCAATGCAGCAGGCAATGGCAACCTTGGCCCCGCAATCGCAGCAAAGGTCACGGCCACCCAGACCGCCTTCGAGGTTGCCTCTGAGGCCTTGCAAATTTTCGGTGGCAACGGGATTTCAAAGGAATACCCGATCGAAAAGATGCTCCGGGATGCCCGCATATCAATGATCGAGGATGGCTGCAACGACGTCCTCGGACTCGTTTGCGCAGACAAGCTTGTCGAAGAATAAGGAACAGAAACAGGAATGATAACCAAAGGAGAAAGACATGGAACTACGTGAAGTCATCGGACGACGCCGGTCGATCCGATTTGTTCGCCCCTACAAAATGGTCGAGCCGGAAAAAATTCAAATGATGTTTGAAGCCGCACGCATTGCCTCTCATTGGGGCAACGTGCAATCGCTTCGCGCCGTCGCAGTTTTCAAGGACTCAGCGCCGAAGGAAGTCCTCGATAGCCTCGGCGCCATGGTTGTTGGCTGGCAAATCCAGGTCGCCCCGGTCGTTATCGTCTGGTATGTCGATGGCGCTGCCGTTGATGATCAGTCAAACCGCCTGCGCGAATTGACGGAAGTCGGCGCCCTTGGGTTCGGCGGCATTGAGCTGCGCAAGAAGGCCCTGGAAGAACAACTCATTCCATTCTTCTCCAGCCTGCTGGAAGGCATGAAGGCCCCCGGCTTGAACGAGCTCGACTGTGGCCAGGGCATCGCCCAGGCCACTCTCATGGCCTATGAGCAGGGCTTGGGAACTTGCTGCCTCGGCACCCCTCACGGTGACAAGATCAAGGAGGCCATGAGCCTTCCGGAACAAGCCCGTGTCCTGCTGCTCCAGACGGTTGGCTACCCTGCCGAGCATTGGGAAGCAGGCGGCCAGCGTCCCCGTCAGCCGTTTGGCGATCTCTTCAAGATGAACACCTTCGACAATCCGTTCCCGCGTGACGAAGGCGTTGTTGCCGAACTGACAGCCGACGGCATGTTCACCACCCCGGCACCGCTGCCGGACCGCGAAGCGGAACTCGACTTCCTGCAGGGCGCTCTTGGTATCGAACCACCGGGACTGCTGTAATATTTTCTCCGTGTCATCCTCGGGCCGCCATTCGGCGGAACCGGGGATCCATGGAGCGAACTATAAAATTCTGGATCCCCGGCTCCGCGCTTCGCACGGCCCGAGGATGACAATCAGGGAGTGGACCCTCCACTCTCGACACGGAGGAAACAATGAAACTTAATGCCTATATCGCCGGTGTCGGCATGACGCAATTCGGCAAGCATCTCGATCTCGGACTGAAAGCCATCGGCGGCGAAGCTGTTGAAGCAGCTATCAAGGACGCTGGTTTGGCCAAGGGTGACATAGAAGCCGCCTGGGTTGGCAATGCAGCCGCCGGTCTCGTTACCGGTCAGGAATGCATCCGTGGCCAGGTCGTCCTCAGAAGTGTCGGCATGGGACAGATCCCGGTCGTCAACGTCGAGAATGCCTGCGCGTCAGCCTCGACCGCTTTTAACCAGGCCGCGGCCATGGTCACCGGCGGGCTTTACGATTGCGTGCTGGCTCTGGGAGTTGAAAAACTCTACCACACCGACAAGGCCAAATCCTTTGCCGCCTTCTCCGGCGCTGTAGATGTTGAAAACATGGTCAAGATCATGGAGAGCCTGAAGAAATCCGCCGAGGCAGGTGGCGCCAAAAAAGCGTCCGGCGGGGCGGGCAAGAACCGCTCCATGTTCATGGATATCTATGCCTCAGCGGCCCGCTCCCATATGGAAGCCTATGGCACCACCGTCGAACAGTTCGCCGGTGTTTCTGCCAAGAACTCCTTCCACGGCAGCCTCAATCCACGCGCACAATTTCGCGAAGCCCTGACCATCGAAGACGTTCTGGCCTCACCGATGATTGCCGAACCACTGACACGCCCGATGTGCTCGCCAATTGGCGACGGCGCGGCAGCCGTTGTGATCGTCAGTGAGAAGAAGGCGAGAGAACTGGGTTTGACAAATCCCGTCAAGGCCGTCTCCAGTGTTCTGCGCTCCGGCTGGGACCGCGCGCCCGGTGAAGGCAGTGTTGCAGATCTATGCACCCAGGAAGCCTATGAAGAATCAGGTTATGGACCGGAAGATCTGTCCATCATCGAACTCCACGATGCCTCCGCTCCAGCAGAAATCATGGCCTATGAAAGCCTTGGCATTTGCGGCAAGGGTGAAGGCGGCAAGCTGGTCAGTGACGGCGTCACCAAACTTGGTGGACGTCTGCCGGTCAATACATCCGGCGGTCTCCTGCGCAAGGGTCATCCGGTCGGCGCTACAGGCATTGCCCAGATCGTCGAAATCACCGAACAGCTCCAGGGTCGTTCCGGCGAGCGCCAGGTCGAAGGCGCAAAAGTCGGCCTTGCCCACAATGGCGGCGGGTCGCTTGGCACCGACGCAGCCGCTCAGTGCATTACGATTTTGAGTCGGTAATACCAATCTACCTTGTCATCCTCGGTCCGCGCAAAGCGCGGAGCCGGGGATCTTCTCTCCGACTGACAAGATCCCCGGCTCCACCTGACGGTGGCCCGAGGATGACAGGGAAAGAATTTCTTCCCGTAGCCTGGCTTCGGGATGACAAAGAATAACGGGAGAAAGAAAAATGAGAGACCGCAGCCCATTTATCCTGGCCGACCTGATCGCCGCCAAGGCGGAAGAATTTCCTGATCGCGATATTCTGACCTTCGAAGGCGCCGGTGTTCGCGATGACGAAATTCGAACCTATACGGATCTTTGGGAAAACGGCAACCGGATCGCCGCTGGTCTCATCGCGCGCGGCATGCAGCCCGGAGATCGCTTCGCTATTCTCATCCGCAATCACCCCGAATTCATCGACATTATGGTCGGAGCCTCCCTCTCGGCCTGCGTCTTTGTCCCCATCGACCCGCGCACCAAGGGCCAAAAGCTGTCCTACACGCTTAACAATTCCAACTGCAAAGGTGTCATTGCGGCCGACTATGCCCTTGAAAACCTTACAGATATTCAGGCCGACGTACCAAGCCTCGACTGGGTCTGGGTGCTCGGAACAGACGAAGGCACCGGCATGGCCGTCGCTGATGTCAATAAGGGCGAAGACATTGCCGCAATCTATGATGCACCCGTTACAACGGATAATGACCGCCTCACTGGCGGCACAGACCCCTTCGAAATTATCTACACCTCCGGTACGACCGGCGATCCCAAGGGCGTTGTCAGAACCAACGAGCAATATGGCGGTGCGACCATGTTCGGCGCGCTTATCGGCTCAAAAGAGGGTGATCGTCCCTACACGGGCCTTTCCCTCACCCACGGCAATGCGCAGATGATGACCCTCGGCCCCATTCTCGGTCAAAGCCTTAGGGGTGTCTTCTCCCGCAAGTTCACCAAGTCACGCCTCTGGGATATCACCCGCAAATATGGCTGCACCTATTTCAATCTCCTCGGCGGCATGGCAACGGCGATCTATTCGGAACCGGAAAAGCCGAACGATGGCGACAACCCTGTCGACCATGTGGTCTCCGCAGGCATGCCCATCGCTATCTGGGAGAAATTCGAAAAGCGCTTCAACGTCGATATTCTGGAATGCTACGGCGCTATCGAAGGCGGCATGGCCGTCCGCCCCATCGGCGTGGGACCCATTGGCTCGTTTGGCAAACCACCCGCCAACTCGGAAATGCGCGTCGTTGACGAGAACGATAACGAATGCCCTCCCGGCGTCCAGGGCGAGCTGGTTTCACGGCCGGCCTCTGGCGAAGCGCCGACGGTTGAGTATTTCGGCAAGAAAGACGCCTCGGATGAAAAGACCCGCGGCGGCTGGCTGCGTTCAGGCGATGTCTGCCATACAGACGAGGACGGCTGGTTCTATTTCGACTATCGCAAGGGCGGCGGTATTCGTCACAACGGCGATTTCATCAATCCCGGCTTTGTCGAAGGCGTTGTTGCTGAATCTGACGAAGTCGATGATGTCTTCATTTACGGTGTCCCCGCAGCCTCCGGCGCACCCGGCGAAAAGGATGTCGTCGCTGCCATTGTTGCCGTTGACCGGGCAAGCTTTAACGCCGGCGCTGTCTTTGCCAAATGCCGCAAGGAGATGGAAGGAAACTTCGTTCCGACCTATCTGCAGGTCGTTGACGAGATTCCCAAAACCGCATCGGAAAAACCCCAGGAACGTTTCCTGCTCGACCGGTTCACACCCGATGGCGACGGCATCTACACCGAGTAACAACCACGGCCAGGCTGAAAACAGTCAGGGCGTTTTCAAATGAGGGGAACACCCCATGGCCTATTGGGAAATGGAACAAAAGGACGCGGTGCTTGTTGTCAGCTACAACAATCCGCCTATGAACTATCTCGTCGGAGCAGCCTTTCAGGAATTCCAGGAAGAGCTCATGCCGGCCTGTGAGGACCCGTCGGTCCGTGCCATCGTTTTACAAGGCAAGCCTAAAGGCTTGTTCATGACTCATTTCTCGGTAGAGGAACTGCTCGCCATGAGTGAGGCAGGAGCCATGAAGGGTGCTGATGCCAGCGTCATGACACCGGGCCACCAGCGCTGGGCCGCCCTCGAAAAACTGTCCAAGCCTGTCGTCGCAGCCCTTACGGGCTCTGCCATGGGCGGCGGTTACGAGCAATCACTGGGCTGTGACATCCGCATTGCCGAGCGCGGCGACTATCGTATCGGATTGCCCGAAGCCAATCTGGGCATCCTGCCGGGCGGCACCGGCCTGACACGCCTCACACGCCTCCTCGGCGCCTCAAATGCCATCAATATTATCCTGCGCGGCCTTGTCTTTACACCTGATGAGGCCCTGCGTCTGGGCATGGTGCACGAAGTCGTCGATGACGCGCGCGCCCGTGCACTTGAAATAGCGCAAAGCCTCGCCACCAAATCCCCTACCGCCATGGCGGTCATCAAAAAAGCCATCTATGAAGGCGCCGAAAGCCCCTTCGACGAAGCCCTTCTGCTGGAAGGGCAAGGTTTCATTGACTGCATGAGCTCCGAAGAGGCTTTGGCCGCGATGAAAGAATATGTCGCCATTCCGTTTGCAGAGCGCCAGGCCTGGCTCGACGAAAAGGCGGCGACCATATAGCTCAGCCGTCACCCTCGCCCTTGTAGACACGGTCTGCAGACAATTTGGCAAGCAGGCCCGGCGCAAGACGCGACAGCGCCCACGCAAGCTTTGCGCCTCTCGCCACAGGCAGAAACCGTCGCCCCGCCTTCGCGCCGCGAACAATTTCTCTGGCGGCAGACTCAGCCGTCACCATGCCCTTTAACCGGCTCGCCTCGACTTCAGGCGCCCGGCTTCGGCCATCGCCTGACAGGGCATTGCGCGCAATATCTGATTCAACAAAGTACGGGCAGGCAATCATAACCTTCAGTCCACGGCTTTGAAGTTCACACCGCAGCGTATCGAAAAACCCGCGCATGGCGTGTTTTGAAGCCGCATACCCGGCGCGCAGTGGCAGCGGACAAAATCCGGCAACGCTCGAAATGGCGATGATCTGACCCCGAGACGCAAGAAGCAGCGCGAGCGCAGCTTTGGTCATATTGATCGAACCAAACAAATTCACGTCCATCACCCGGCGCAGGACGTCAATATCGGTCTGTTCAAATGCGCCAAAATGAGTGATCCCCGCATTGTTGACCAGAACATCGAGCCGGCCAAACTGCACCTCGATTTTCGCCACAGCCGCGTTGCATGCCTCAAGCACCGTGACATCGCAGGGCATGCTCAGCACCTCAACACCTGCACCGGCAAGGACTTCGGCAAGCCGCTCCAGGGCCTCCCCGTCAAGGTCGAGCAAGACAAGCCTCGCCCCCTCCCGCGCATAACAATGCGCCAGCGCGGCACCAATGCCGCCAGCCGCTCCGGTAATCGCAACAACCTGGCTCATAGTCCTACACCCTCTTTTCATTGAAGTGATTCTACGCCACACTCGTCAGGGGCGACTATAGTCCAAATCGACAAAAGCAAAAGCCTGCGGGGAACCCCCGGCCCGGTTTTGAGGAATCTTCATATGGTCTACCCGCTCCATGAGCTCAACAATGATTTTGACTGGATTGATCACAAGGGTCCCTTCAATTTTCTCACCGCCGAACAGGGCGCGGCCTACGACCGCGACGGTTTTTTCCTCGTCAGGGGTGCTCTGACGAAGGACGAGATTGCGGCCATTACGGCTGCGGTCGACCCCCTTGAGCAAGAGTTTGAAGACATTCTTCGTACGCAGGAAAACGGAGAGCGCTTCATTTCCAAAGTTGATTCGATAACCTTCGCCCCCCACTTTGTCGCCAAATCCGCCGAAGTCAAAGCCTTTGCCCGTCACCCCGTGCTGGCCCGGATCGCCCGCGACCTGCTCGGCGACAACGTCCGGCTCTATTGGGATCAGGCGGTTTACAAAAAACCGGGAAATCCGAGACCTTTCCCCTATCATCAGGACAATGGCTACAATTTCGTTGTGCCACAGATTTACCTCACCTGCTGGATCCCGCTTGTCGATGTGGACGAGGACAACGGCTGCCCCTGGGTCGTACCGGGCTTGCACCGCCTCGGCACCCTGGCCCACAAGACCGTCCCACTGGGCTATGAACTGTTTGTGGATCACCCCGAAGAAGTCGCTATTCCGGCAAGGGCGGGAGACATTGTCATCTTCTCTTCGCTCACGCCGCACAAGACAGGCCCCAACCTCACCAATGAGACTCGCAAGGCCTATATTCTGCAATACGCCCCTGATGGCATCCACGTCAAGCAAACCCGCGATGATCCGGGCGTACCTCAGACCGCAGAAGATCGCCACTTCTTCGTCGTGAAAGATGGCAACCTCGTGTGACCGGCTATTTCTTCCGCGTAAAGCGGACCGGGAAATCCACGACAATCCTGACCTGACCGGTCATCTCGTCTCCGTTCCGCGAAAGCCGAAAGGCCTCCTTGCGCCAGTTGGGAACCGAGCTCGAGACGATCTCTTCAATATCGATCAGGATCTCCTCGCCGCTCATCGTGATACGGCACCTCTCGACTGCACTGCCAAATTCACTTTGATAGACCGTCAGCTTGCAGCTTATCTGACCATCTTCGCCAACCGCCACCTTGAGGGAACCGTTGACATAGCCCTCGTAATCGCCGGTAGTCACAAAGCGCCACTTGCCGACAAGATCATCCGCTTTTGCCTCCGGCGCTGCGTCCGAGCAGGCTGAAGCGAACATCAAAAAGAGCGAGGCCGCAATCAACAACAAGGTCGGGCGAACCGATAATCGGCGCATATCAATTTCCTTTCATTCTCCGGCAGAGTGCTGAGCCATAACCACATCCACAAGAAGGCATAGTGTCTCAAGCCTCAAAGGGCTGCAGCCGAAGGCTCTGGAAGGATATCTCATCCTCCAGCTTGAGAAAGTGGCTTTCACAGACCCGGCAATCACTGGATCCAAAGCCGGCAACAGGGATGCAAACCCCGGGCTGCTGCAAGAGCTGGCCCAACAGGTCGCATTCGCTCAGGTCAAAGGATACCCCGACCTTGAGAACGCGTGCCCGCGTCGTCACCTGATCCACGTGCCAGTGCACCGTCTTGTCGCGGCGCCTGTGCCGCGCGATCCGCGCTTTCAGCCCCCCTGGCCCCATCGCACTGCCGCAATAGGCATAAAGGCCCTCTTCCAGCATGTGGTTTTCGCCGCGCAGCACAACATCACAAGGGTTCGCGAGGCGGATAAGCAAGACATAGGAGCCTTTTGCTTGCTCGGTGCCGGCGGCTTTCATAACAAATCTCCAACTCTGGCACCTTCAGAAGGGCGCGCCAGGCGATACCCTGTCACGAAAGAACACTATGGAAAAACACAAACAAACCATGCGTGATTCGGTCAATTGGCTCTTGGCGTTGAGCGCAGCCTTCTGTAAGTACTCATCCACTTCCGCCGTGAAAGTATTTTAGCTGGGCCCGCCCGGGCCTGTGAAGGGTAGTCTTGTGCTTAAGTTTGTTTCGAAGGCCAATATAGCAGCAACTGCCGTCATTGCGATTCTGACCGCAACATCGCCGGGCATGGCCGAGCACGCGGCGGCAGAAGGAAAATCGATCAACCTGGTCCGCAATGGCTCGGCCCCGACAATCGATGGTGTGCTGGACGACCCTGCATGGAAAGACGCCGCACAGTTCGACGATTTTCATCAGGTCGATCCGGTTTACCACGGCGAGCCGACCGAGCGCACGGAAGTCTATGTCCTGTTTGATGATGACGCGCTTTACATCGGCGTTCACGCCTTTGATAGCGAGCCGGACAAGATCAGGGCGACACAGCTCGCTCAGAACAAATCAATCCGTGCCGACGACATGATCCAGGTCATTCTTGACCCGTTTCTCAATCGTCGCACCGGTTATTCCTTTTTCATAAACCCCAACGGTATCCGCCGTGAGGGCCTTTACGAAAAGCCCTATCAAATGAACCGGGACTGGACCGGGATCTGGTACGGCAATGCCCGGATCGTGGAAGATGGCTGGACGGCGGAGATCAAGATCCCCTTCAAAACCATCAATTTCGATACATCACTGGATGAATGGGGCTTTTCCGTCAGCCGCAAGATCAAGCGCAAGGAAGAGCGCGTTTCCTGGACCTCCCACAATCGCCAGAGCGACCCCAGCAGCGCAGGCATCATTTCAGGCATCAATGGCGTAGATCAGGGTCTGGGCCTCGACATCATACCGTCCGTCACCCTCAAGAGTGACTACACAAATGACACGGACGATTTTGGTTTTGATGCCGTCCCGTCCATGGACATTTTTTACAAGCTGACACCGTCCTTCACAACAGTCCTGACGCTGAACACGGACTTCTCCGCGACCGATGTTGACGACCGCGTGGTCAATCTGTCCCGTTTTTCGGTTTTCTTTCCGGAAAAACGCGGCTTCTTCCTGCAAGATTCAGACATCTTTGCCTTTTCGAATATTGAAGAAAACGGGATTCCCTTTTTCTCCCGCAAGATTGGCTTGAGTGAAGACGGCGAGGCCGTCGACATTCGAGCGGGGCTCAAGGCAACAGGGCGCATCGGACGCTGGAACCTTGGCATCCTGGATGTGCTTCAAGGCGAACAACCAGGCGTCGATCAGTCCAATCTTCTGGTTGCCCGCGCCTCAGCCAACATTTCCAAAGAATCCAATGCAGGCTTCATCCTGACCAGTGGCGACCCACAGTCTGACAACGACAACATGCTCGTTGGCAGTGACCTCACCTGGCGTAACACATCGCTTGTCGGAAACAAGGCGCTGGAGGCGACAGCCTGGTACCAAATGACCGAAACCGACGGCCTCGACGGTGACAATCAGGCGTTCGGAGGCAGCATCGGCCTGTTCGCAAAGACCGGATATGCCGGCGAATTCAGCTATCGGCATATTGAAGACAACTTCAATCCTGCACTCGGCTTTGTTAACCGGACCGGCATTGATCAATTCTCCCTCTGGAGCCTCTACACAATCCGCCCCCATGGCTCCTTGATCCGGTATGTCCGGCCCAGCTTCTTTTTTGAGGATGTGGTGAGCACTGACGACGAGCTCCTGACACGATTTCGTTCGATCCAGCCCTTCGAAATCGAGACCCAGGCCGGCGACAAGGTTCGCCTGCGCATCAAGCGTATTTTGGAACGGTTGAGGGACGACTATGAAATCAGTGACGGAGTTGTGATCCCGGCCGGACAATACGTCTTCAATCGGCAGGAATTGTGGTTCGAGACAACAACGTCGCGGCTTGTCTCGGCGACAGGAACGATCAGCATCGGTGATTTCTTCGGAGGCCATCAGACGGCTCTTGCTGCTGACGTGCAATGGCGCGCCAACAGGCATCTCTTTCTTGCCGCTGGCCT
Organism: uncultured Alphaproteobacteria bacterium; assembly: GCA_965603015.1. Taxonomy (GTDB): domain Bacteria; phylum Pseudomonadota; class Alphaproteobacteria; order M2410; family M2410; genus JAUWTJ01. Next base: position 1,150 of record CBFDBJ010000015.1, on the reverse strand, counting down.
CGACCACAAGGATGTCAAACTGCCCGGCGGTGACTTTATCAGCCGCGTGGCCTCGCTCAGGGCCGATGTCGCGATCAACTCAAAATGGGCCGTTCTGAGCCTGGTTCAATACGACAATTTTTCTGACACCGCCTCCCTCAACAGCCGCTTGCGCTGGACACCCGAGCCGGGCAAGGAAGTTTTTCTGGTCGTCAATTACGGTGCCGACATTGACGAGGAAGGAACGGTTCGTTCACGCGAAACCGAACTCGTCCTGAAAATGAGCCACACCTTCAGATTTTAGACGGCTTTCAATATCGGCAACAAAAAAAGCGCACCCCCATCGGGATGCGCTTTTCAGAATCTGATTCTGGATCTTCAGCTAGGCGCTGACAACCTCGACCGCTTTCGCTTTCAGGATATCGCGCTTGATGCGCCGCGCACGCAGCGACAGATTATCGTCGCGGGTGCCTTCGATGAAAACGTCCAGACCGCCGTTGTGATCAACACTTCTGAGGGCGCCGGCGCTAACCTTCAGCTTGAACGACCGTCCAAGAACATCGCTTGCCAGCGTGACATTACACAGATTGGGACGGAAGGTCCGACGTGTTCTGTTCTTCGCGTGACTCACATTGTTACCGGTCAATACACCCTTGCCGGTCAATTCGCAGCGCCGAGACATTTTGAAACCCTTCTTCTCCTGAGAGCCATGCCCTCAAACAAGCCTTTAAATCCGAGCGCGCAGCTATAAGAGTGCGCCTTGTCCACGTCAAGCCCATAATAGGTCAAAGACGCCCGTTTCCGGCAAATTCCTGCCTAAACCAGCTATTGGAGACAGCACACGGCTACTGGCTCCGAAGGACGCCTTCAAAAGGTCCCTATGAAGCCATATTTCCAGCTTATGGTAACGCTCCAATCAGACTATGACTATAAATACAGGTCTTCAGTTAGTAAGGTAATCGGTATGAATACGTCTAATATTCGCACAATGCCCCCGCGATCCAAAAAAGCGCGTCCTGCCGCCGTAGTCGCACTCCTTGTCTGGCCATTGCTGACCGGGAGCCCTGCATCATACGCAGATGCCCCGGACACCGCCGGCCCCCCCGCCTCTGAAGAGGCTGAGCCAAAGATCGAGATGACGAAACAGGAAAAGGCCGCCACCGGCGCCATC
>CBFDBJ010000014.1:0-56588 GCA_965603015.1 uncultured Alphaproteobacteria bacterium | reverse complement strand
GGTTGGCGAAGGTAAAGCCAAGAACCCCGGCCGTCTCAATGATCTGCGCCACATCGTCTACAAGGGTGCGGACATGCCGTGGCGCCGGGCGCGGCGCAATCTCGGGCTGATGATGCGTGAGGGGCTGCTCAAGGAAAATATTGATGGCGAGGCCCTCATCTGGGCGCACGACCGTCTCATGGGCCGCCCGGAGCAACGCCGTATCCTGATGGTTATTTCCGACGGCGCGCCGGTTGATGATTCCACCCTGTCGGTCAATTCAGGCAATTACCTTGAAAAGCATCTGCGCGAGGTCATCGACTATATCGAGACGCGTTCGCCGGTCGAGCTTCTGGCCATCGGGATCGGCCATGATGTGACGCGTTATTATGAACGCGCGGTCACGATCGTTGACGCCGAGCAGCTCGGCGGGGCGATGACCGAGAAGCTGGCGGAGCTCTTCGACGAAACACCGCCTGCTAAACGCTCGGTTGAAAACCGGTACAGCGAAGGCCCTGCTGCCAAATCCGCTTCCGGCAGCGCCCTCAAAGGCCTGTCGCGCGCCACCATGCAAAGCGTTGCCATGGACAGCGTCAAGGGCGCAAAGGACGATGCAAAAGGCGCCCGGCCCGTGAAGGGGGCCTGATCAGGCCGGCTTGTAGCTCTTCGGGAAGTGCTCTTTAATCCACGGGCTGGTTTCCTGATACGGGTAGCAGGAGTTCAGCATGCCAGGCTCCATCTCGCGCTCTTCGGGCGGCGGCATGTCGCGGGGCTCTCCGACCTTGCGAGACCATCTGGCCTGCATGGCACCGGAGGCCATTTGCGCCAGCATCTCGATGATGTGCGTACAGCCCAGGCCCGGCGACATGGCCGCCTTGACTTTTTTGTTCCAGCCGGGGCCGATTTGCAAGCCGATGATGTTCTTGAAGTTTGGCGCGGCGCGCGGACAAAGACTGTGGGCGCCCTGATCCATTGAAGCCACGGCGTCTGTCACGGTAAATTCATCATCCAGGGTAATCCGGATGGACAGATCATGAACGGGCTCACCTTTCTTGCGGATCGCATCCATCATGTGATGCTCAAAAGGTTTCACGTCAGTAATTCGCCCCTCGACATCCATCTGACCGTCGGTGCGGCGATACGCATTGATCGCGATTGTCCGTGTATGGATGTGTTCGCGATCCTCGGATACTGGTAATGGCACTTGATACTCTCCTGATTTTCTTATTATTTGTTACTGTTTTTATGTCAGATAGCTTTTGAAAAAACTTGTGGTTCGGCTCCATGCCAGCTTTGCATCGTCCTCGTCATAGCGTGCAGTGGTCGGATTGGCGAAACCGTGGTCGGCTTCATACCAGTGAACACTGGCAACACGCCCGGCCTTCGACATTTCACGCTCAAACTGATCGACCATTTTCCGGTCGATGTGCATATCGCGCGTGCCAAAGTGCCCTATCACCGGCCCCTTGAGCGCGCGCAGCTCCTCGGCGGTGCGGGCAACATTGCCGTAGTAGATCACCGTTGCATCAACCGGCATCGCCAGGGAGGCGCCAAGCGACCAGCCGCCGCCAAAGCACCAGCCGCAGGTTCCCAGCTTGTCGGTTGTCAAGGCATGGCTCCGCAGCCAGGTGCCCCAGGACGTCAGCGTGTCGGCGGCCTCGTCTGCATCGACATTTCTGACCTGGAAACGAGCGCCTGCCGCATCTGTCGCGACGACACCCTTGTAGAGGTCTGCGGCGAGGACAACGTAGCCTTCATCGGCCAGCACCCTGGCCATGGTCTTGATCTGATCGTTGAGACCCCACCATTCATGAACAAGCAGAACACAGGGAGCGGTCTGGCCATCGACCAGGCCTGGAGGGAGCGCGAGAGCGCCGGATACGTCGAGGCCGCCTGTGGTCTTGATCGATACCATCTCAACGCTGGCGGCGACCTCCTGGGCCAGCGCCGGGCTTGCCAAAATGCTGGCCAGCGGCAGGGAGGCGAGCGGCACAGCGGCGGCGGCCTTCAGGATTTTCCTGCGATCAGGGGCCAGGCCAAAATCTCGTTTACCAGGTTCTGTCATCTGTCATTTCCCAATTGATCCAATTTCTGCCTCGATTTTTACATGGTTTCAGGCCAAAAGGTAAAAGGAATACTTTTCCCCCTTGAGTCAAGACGAGGTTCTTCATGTTTCGCTTCGGCGCCGTCATCTGTTCAGCGATCACACTTGTTGCCCTGCTTGCCTTTACTGCCGGCGGCTGTCAGGCCACCGAACAGGCCCTGAGTAATGGTATGGGGCAAATTACGGGGGAAAGTGAAGGGTCAACCCGCATTCCGCTCAACGGCGACGATCTGGCAATCGACACGCTGGGTGATCTTGGCTATCTGGGCGGGCTCAAACTGACATCGAAGGACAAAGACTTTGGCGGCCTCTCGGGCCTGTTAATCTCTGATGACGGGAACCGCTTTCTGAGCGTCAGCGACAAGGGCAGTTGGGTCACCGGAAAACTTCTGTACAGGGATGGTGAACTCATTGGTGTGCGGGAGATCGAAATTGCACCGATGCTCGGCCCTGACGGCCAGTCCATCGAAGGCAAAAAATTCGGCGATGCAGAATCCCTGATCGGAGATCTGGATGGCCGCGTGCTGGTTTCCTTCGAGGGCGAACCCAGAATATGGGCCTATGATCTTTCGCTCAAAGGGTTCGCAGCCAGACCAACGCCGCTGACCCTGCCGGCCGAGACCCGGGGCATCAAAAACAATGGTGGCCTCGAGGGCATCGCCCGGTTGAAAGACAAAGCCGGGACCCTCCTTGCTCTGACAGAAGATACGTATGATGACCACGGCAATATGAAAGGGTGGCTGATCCGCCCCGGGGGCTCGTTCAGCGTCTCCCTGAAAGCCATCCGGCCTTTCAAGCTGACCGATCTCGCTGTGCTGCCAAATGGCGATGTGCTTACGCTGGAGCGCCGCTTTACGGCGATGGGCGGACCCGGCTTTCAGATCAGGCGGATTGATGGCGCGACCATTCAGCCCGGCGCGACGCTTGATGGCACTATCGTGGCCAATGCTGGCCGCCCCTGGTCGGTCGATAATATGGAGGGGCTCGACATTCGCCAGGACAAAACCGGCAAGCTTGTCATCTATATCGTCTCGGACGACAATTTCATTCCGCTGCAGCGGACGTTGCTCATGATGTTTGAATTGAACGAGTAAGACCGGGCGCTATGGCGCTAAGCTCGACCTCATGGCGCAAAGCTGGATCTGGCCTGAATACCCCAGTGGCCCTCGAGAAACGTAACGATGTAAAGCGAATCATAGGTCGCGATTTTCTCATTCTCGGCGGTATAGCGGCTGAACGTCACTTTGAAGTGAACCTTCTCCTTACCCGAATCAAGCGCTTCAACCGCATCCCACGCCGAATGATCCCAGCCGGTGGATTTTGAAAAAGCAGCAAAATCCATCCGGTCCGTGACGGCTTTGGCATCGGGCGAGATCATCACCTGACCACTGGCGAAGCGCACGTGAGGATAATTGAAAGTCGCGGCCCAGGCCGCTTCATCCCTTGCGTTGAACGTTGTCATAAACTCGTCCATGACCTGGCGGGCTGCCTTGAGCGCCGCGTGGTTTTCATCGGCAGCGGCCGCGGGCGCTGCTATCAGAGAAAGGTACACAAACAAGCTGGTCATCAAAACTCTCATGGGGGTCTCCTTTTCCGGATTTAACTCACGTCTTGCCGCTGTTCACATTCACGCTATAGTGCCACGCAGAAAAGTCAAAGATGGACAAATCCGGGGAGAACATTATGTTTCATCGTTTCACGCTAGCTCTTGCTGCAACAGCGCTGCTTGCGACAGCGGCCTGCGACAACAAGCCGAAAGACGCCGCGAAGCCGGCCACCTACACGGTTGAGACTTTTGTCCCCGGGGCGCCGTTCCACGGGCTGCACGGGCTGGCATTTGACAAGCAAGACGCGCTTTACGCTGGCAGCGTCGTTGGCATGGCGATCTACAAGGTCGATCCCGAGACGGGCGACGTCTCCGTTCATATCGGCGGACCGGAAGGACAGGCGGATGATCTTGAATTTTCAGAGGCCGGTGGTCTGGCCTGGACGGCGTTCGGGCTTGGCAAGGTGTTCTATCAAACACCGCAGGGCGAGCGCCGGATCGTGGCGGAAGGTTTGCCGGGGGCCAATTCGCTGGCCTTTAATGACGAAGGCCGCCTGTTCGCGACCCAGGTCTTCATGGGTGATGCGCTATACGAAGTTTATCTTTCCGGCAAGACACCGCCGCGCAAGATCATGGAAGGCATGGGCGGGCTGAACGGCTTTGATTTTGGGCCCGACGGCAAGCTCTATGGTCCGATCTGGTTCAAGGGCGAAATCGCGCGGGTCGATGTGGACGCCGGAACCCTGGAGACTGTGGCGACAGGCTTTACCGTGCCCGCCGCTGTGAACTTTGATAGCCAGGGCGTGCTGCACGCGATTGACAATGAAACCGGTGAAATCTTCCGTGTGGATATCGAAACCGGCGAGCGTACTCTGATCGCAAATGCCCCGACCAATCTCGACAATCTCGCCTTTGATGCCAATGACCGGCTGTTTGTCTCCAATATGTCGGATGCGGCGATCTATGAAGTCAACCGTGCGACAGGCGAGCTCAGGACCGTGACCTCGGGACCGCTTTCCGTCCCGGCGGGGCTGGCCTGGAACAACGGCACGCTCTATGTCGCCGACACGTTCAACTTCTCAAAGGTTGATACCGCAACAGGCGAGGTCAGCGACATCCTGCGTCTGGTATCGGAACACGAATACCCGACTGCGGTGAGCGCCAATGATAACCGGATTATTCTGACCAGCGCCAATACCGGCCTCGTGCAAATCTATGATACAGCCACCGAGGAGCGGATCGCCCGCTGGCACGATTTTGTTCTTCCGGCCGGCGTGGTTGACCTGCCCACCGGCGAGGTTGCCGTGCTTGAAGGCGTCGGCCGCATCACGCTTGTGTCCGGCACGGACGGAGCGACCCGCGAGGTTCTTGTCGAAGGTCTGGTTGATCCGGCTGGTCTTGCCTGGGCCGATGGCACCTTCTATGTCAGTGAGGGCGCTGCGGGCACCGTGTCGAAGATCGACGGCACGACAGGTGAGAAGGTCCTGATCGCCGACGGCCTTGCGGGGCCTGAGGGGCTTGCCATGACCGCAGACGGCGACCTGCTTGTGGCCGAGGTTGGCAAGGGACAACTCATCTCCATCGCGCCTGATGGCTCGCACACGCTTATCGCCGGGGGCCTCCAGATGGGTCTGTCAGGCTACGCCCCCTTCCCGCCAGCCTATATCCCGACCGGTGTGGCGATCGGCGGGGACGGCGAGATCTACGTTTCCTCTGATGTCGAGAATTCGATTTATCGGATCACAAAGGAGTAGTCGGGTTAGCATAAACTCCTTCGCGCAGTGTCAGCGCTCGTGAATGACCCGGCCATCGAAGTCGAGGAGCGCCGTTACAGTCCTGGTGAACAGAACGCCTGTCTCGTTCGAGCCACTGTAGGTCGTTTCGACCTCAATGTAGTCACCGTCAACCTGGGAGTTCGTTCTGATATGCCGAAAGCTGCCAGGATCGTCCATCGTTGCAACGATGTAGTCTGTCAGGTGCTTGTTCGACCCGTTGAATAAAAACTGGGAGGCAATTTTTTTCTGGCGCGCCAGTTCTGCCTCGGCGTGTGGCCTGGCTGCCAGATAGAGCGCGCTGACGTCTTCATCGTCGGCCGCCAGGAACCTGTCCAGTTGTGTGACTACTGCGAGGTATTGTCCCTGGTCCGCAGAGGCCCGGGCACTGGCCAGCACGTCTTCGCGGTGCGCCTGAAAATAATTGACGTTGGCGTTTGTGAGGCGTCTTTCCGGGTTGCCCAGATCCAGTGAAGCGCTGGAGACAAGAAAGAACAACACCAGGACTGTTTTCGCCCGCGATGACAAATGTCGCTCCGGCCTCGAGAGAAGATATCGCCTGACCGGCGGTATAAAACACGCCGCCATGACCGCCATGGTCAACCCGCCCGGGAAGGGGGCCATGAAGGCCATCGATAAGCCGGTCACCGCACTGAGCGCGCAAAGTGTCCATTGCGACTCAGGGCGACGAAGACGCTTATCCAGCCTTGCAAGACCATCAGTCGCAAATGAACTTATTCGATCCGCCTTGTTCTCTATCGCCGCCAGTTTTTTGAACAGTTCGACAAGCATCCGCATTCCGTTGGCCAGCGGGGCAAGGACATAAGCTCCAAAAACTGCAGCAGAGACTTTCAGGCTCCGAACCAAAGGCGCAAAAATCCCTTTCCTGACATCAATCTTGCGAATCAAAACCCGTCTGGTTTTTTTGCCTGAAGCCTTGATCTCAACACCGGAGGTCTGACTGGCATCATCAGACAGCGTCGGCGGCGCCTGATCGGTTTCCACATCTGGAAACTCTGTTCGGGGAACACCGTAGGCGTCGAAGACATTGTCTGCAACACCGTCATCGACAGCATATGGCCGGGGCGTCGCACCCCGTGACGAATCCAGCGGCTGCCTTGCTTCTGAATATTTGTAGACAGACCACCTGGTCTTGCCGGTGCTGGTATCTCTGGAGGCCCGCAGGGCCCGAATGATATCACCATGCTCTGCCATCAGCCGAGGCAAGAACTTTTGAAGGCTTTGTTCGCTCGACAGGCCATGGGCGGTCGACCATTTCTGGTTGACCCTGACCTGTATTACAAAATTGGCTTCAGACACCCCGACACCCCCGCCCCGGATCACACGCAAGTCCACAGGTCGGATTGACAGTCGCCGCAGAGACTGGCTCCCGCATACCGATCAACCCAACCGCCGGTATTTACCATAATACACGCAAAAATACCAGCTCCCGGACCAGGAGGCCCGATTTGGCGTCACACAACACGTCCCAAAGCCATGTCTGCGGCCACTTTTAGTAGTCCTCGCAATACTCGACGCGGTCGATGCCGTGGGCAACAAGGGCTGGCTCAAGGGCTGCCAGGCCCTCCTCTTGTGCAGTGAAAACCGCAATATTGTCACCCGCCTGAGGGCCACCGGAAGCTCCGGAAAGGTTGAGGCGATTGATGGTACGGCGCGCAACGGCCTCGCCGGAATCGATGATGGTGATGTCAGGGGACAGGAGATAGGCAATTTCCTCTCTGACCAGCGGGAAATGCGTGCAGGCCAGGACCAGCGTATCCATTTCATGGCCGCGCAGATCATTCGTCAGCTTTGACAGAACCCTTTTCAGGTCTGTGAAATTGAGCTGCTCGCCGCGCAGCTTTTGCTCTGCCATCTCCACCAGATCGGCACTGCCATGCCGGATAACATGCACATCGGGCGCATAGTCGGCGATCAGTTCTTCAGTATACTGCCGCTCGACGGTTCCGGGCGTGCCAAGCAGGCCAATCACGCCGGTCGTGGTTTTCAATGCCGCCGGCTTGATGGCCGGGACGGTCCCGACAACCGGAACACCAAGAGCCAAACGAATTTCCTCAAGTGCCACCGTACTCGCCGTGTTGCAGGCAACAACGACAACATCCGGCAGATGGCGCTCACAGAGCTTTGCCAGAAGGCTCGGCAGCCGTTCTATAAGTTCTGGCTCGGTTCTGTTGCCATAGGGGAAGAAACCGTTGTCCGCGACCAGGGTCGTGCGCGTGTCCGGAGCGGCTTTGCGGATTTCGGCGAGAACCGAAAGGCCGCCGACGCCTGAATCGAAAATCAGTACATGTGCCATCTAACAGTTTCCGGCCTCTAGTGCTGATGAAGATCGCGCGGCGGCGGATCGACGGCATCGGGGTGGCCGGACCAGTCCCATCCGGCGGTATCACGCGAGACGCCCATCAGGAGCCCGTGCATGTCACGGGGGTCGGTCCAGAAGCCATCCGGTTCATCGGCGGGATCTCCGGATCGCGGGGTCCAGCGCACACCGGCTTCGCGGAACCGTTCGGTGAGGGCGGCAATGTCATGGGTTTCGCAATAGCACATGTAGAGGCTGTCGCCGTGCTTCTTGACCCAGCGTCCCATGGGGACATCATCCCTGATCACCTGGGAAAGCTCGATCCTGTCGAGACGGTTGGGCTTGTTGAAAAGTGTCAGCGTCCCGTCATAGCCAAAACGCGGACTGCCAATGCGGGTAAAGTTGCGCGCCTCAAGCTGGAACAGTCCGGCAAAATGCGCCGCAGCAAAGCGCCAGTCGGTGACCAGTGTATTGGTCACTTCATAGAGGAAACTGGCCAGACCGACCCGGCGGCGCGGCCAGGTTTTCGAGATGACAAAGCGAATACCGAAGTGATCCTCAGGGGCCATGTAAAACTGGTCGCCCTCCTGGATGCATTCAAATCCCAATGCTTCGATGTGAGCCTTGAGCCGCTCCGGTTCATTGCAGCAAAGGCCGGCCGTCATGAGGCCGCCGCCGCGCGCCGCAATAAAATCGGCCGTGAGACCTGTTCCGTCGGGCTCGCAAAGCTCGACCTCACTTTCACCAAACGCCAGCACGGTCTTTTTCGCGCCGAGATAGCTGCTCTTGTCCTTGCGAACAATTTCAGCGGCAAAGAGGTTCTCAAACGAAGCGGCGGCCTCGGCAGCAGATTTTACAGCGATCTGCACCCGGTCAACACGATCCATCATAGTCAGTCCTTTTGTTTCAGCAGATCTTTTGTTTCAGCAGGTCATGCCGCCATCGATGACAAGCTCCGACCCGGTCATGTGGCTGGAGTCGTCGGAGGCGAGGAACAAAATACCAGCGGCAATTTCCTGCGGCTTGCCGGCATGGCCCATGGGAACCTGCACCATCGCTGCAATGGCTTCAACGTCCGGTGCATTGGCGCCTTCGGACGGCGGCAAAATGGAGTCCTGCATGCTGGCATCCATTTTACCCCAGATGGCCGTGTCAATGATGCCGGGATGAACCGAATTAACCCGGATGCCGGTCTGGCCCATGGCACATTCCTTGGCGACGCCCTTGGTAAAGAGGCGCACCGCTCCCTTGGTCGCATTATAGGCCGTCAGGCCCGGCGCACCCTGCAATCCCGCGACGGATGAAATATTTATAATCGAGCCGCCGCCCGAAGCTGCCATGGCGGGAATGGCGTATTTTGTGCCGAGGAAAACACTGTCGACATTGACTTCCATCAGGTTACGCCAAGCCTTCAGAGACATTTCGGTGATCGGGCTACCCGGCGCGATACCGGCGTTGTTGACCAGCACATCAAGCTTGCCAAATTCCTCAACGGTGGAGGCGACAATCTCGCCCCAGAGCGCCTCATCAACCACATCCTGCTTGCGAAAGATGGCTGTGCCACCTGCGGCCTTGATGCCTTCAACAACGGCTTCGCCTTCGCGGGCGTCAATATCGGTCACAACGACGCTGGCCCCCTCGCGCGCCAGAGTTTCAGCAGAGGCCCGGCCAATACCCGAAGCCCCGCCTGTTACAATCGCGACTTTTCCATCTACACGTCCCATGAGTTTCTCCTGTTATGCGGTGATGCCGCCGTCGATTACGAGTTCAGAGCCTGTCATGTGGCTCGCTTCATCTGAGGCCAAAAATAAAATCCCGTTGGCAATTTCCTCTGCGGTGCCGGCGACACCCATGGGCACCGCGACCTGGGCCATGGCCTGGACGTCAACGGCATTGCCACCTTCAGCAATTGGCAAGGTACTGCCCGCCCTTTGCTCATCCGATACGTCAATCTTGGTCCAGATCGGCGTATCGATAATGCCCGGATGCACCGAATTGACGCGGATGTTGAGTCCACCAGCGGCACATTCCTTTGCGACGCCCTTGGTGAAGATCCGAACGCCGCCTTTGGTGGCGTTGTACCCGGCAAGACCCGGCGAGCCCCGCAGTCCGGCAACAGACGATATATTGATAATCGAACCGCCGCCCGATGCGGCCATGGCGGGGATTGCATGTTTGACCCCCAGAAAGACGCCGTCCAGATTGATCTCGCGTTGTCTGCGCCAGTCCTGAAGGGTCATATCGACGATCGGACACGGAATGCCGATCCCGGCATTGTTGACCAGAATGTCCAGCCCGCCAAACTCTTCAACAGTAGAAGCGACTACACTCTGCCAAACCTCTTCATCGACCACATCCTGGGTCTGGAAGACAGCTCTGCCGCCCCGTTCCATTATGCCGGCAACGACACCCTCACCTTCAGGCCTTTGAAGATCGGTGATCACGACGATGGCACCTTCGCGGGCCAACACCTCGGCGGCAGCGCTGCCAATACCGGAAGCTCCGCCTGTCACGATGGCAATCTTGCCTTCTACCCGTCCCATACTGTTCTCCTTTTGAGGTGATCCTATGCGAAGCTTTCGACGATTGATGCGTTGACCAGCGTCTGAAGTTGCGGGCGCATCGGGAAGGTTGATGACGGCATCAGCTGGGTCATGAAAACCGCAACGATTTGCTCGACCGGATCAATCCAGAAATAGGTCGATGCCGCCCCGCCCCACGAATAGGTTCCCATTGATGTTGGCGCGAGGGTCTCGACAGGATCGGTCACCACGGAAAACCCGAGGCCGAACCCGGTACCGGCTTCACGCTCTTCGGAAAAACTGGAGATCCCCATTTGCTTGATGGACTGGCCATCGGGGAGATGGTTCTGGCGCATGAAGCGGACAGTGGTCGGCGACAGCAGCCTGACGCCTTCGAGCTCACCACCGTTCAGGACCATCTGAATGAAGCGGAAATAGTCGCCCGAGGTCGAAACAAGACCGCCGCCGCCGGACAGGAATTTCGGTCGCGCGCTGTAGGCGCTGCCTTCGGGCTTGTCCTGCAGGACGATTTCTTTTTTGCCCGCAGGACGCTCGTAACAGGTGGCAAAACGGTTGAGTTTTTCTGGCGGCACGAAAAAGCCGGTGTCGACCATGCCCAGGGGTTCGAAAATGCGCGTGCGGAAGAACTCGTCGAGGGTTTGCCCGGAAAGCTTTTCCACAAGATACCCGCAGACATCTGTTGCAACAGAATAATTCCAGTGTTTGCCCGGATCAAAGACCAGTGGCATCTTCGCAAGCTTTTCAATGAAGCCTTGCAAATCAACACCGTCCTTGTCGTTCTTGTCCAGAACACCGATTTTCTTGCGCCGGTAGAGCGCGTCCACGGTGTCCTGCGCCATGAAGCCATAGGTGAGGCCTGATGTGTGGGTCAGAAGATCAAGCACCTGCATTGGCCGCTCGGGTTTGCGGGTTTGCCAAAGATCAACCGAGCCGCCGTCAAAGACACGCAGATCCCTGAATTCCGGAATATAGCGTGACACATCATGCTCGAGGCGGATCTTGCCTTCCTCGAAGAGCATCATCAGGGCGACGGACGTAATTGGCTTGGTCATGGAGTAGATACGGAAAATTGTGTCGTCCTGGATCGCCTCGCCGGTATCCCAATCCTTCACGCCAACGCAGGACTGATGGATTTTTTCACCCTTGCGCGCGACCAGAACCGAAAGGCCCGAGACCTTTTTGCTGTCGACATAGGCTTTGAAATAGTCTGGTATCCGAGCCAGTTTTTCGCTCGACATGCCGACAGATTCGGGCGCAACAACAGGTGTCATGACGTTCATGGGCTTCCTCTTTGTTTTTTTCTCCAGCCGGGGGCGCGGCCCCACAGCTGTGTTCGCAGAAGTCTAGCGACTATATATCGTGGGTTCAATGGTTCACAGTGCGCCCGGCCTGATGAGGAGAATTGCGGGGTCAGGCAAGACCGGATAGGCTCTGCCGATCAGAAACATTCTCAACTTGCCCTGAAAGACCTTACCCGCCCATGACCCAGATTTTGTTGCATGACAACGCCTACACGCGCATCAAAGACCAGCTCCACGCCATTTCTGACAGCATCACGCCTGTGACCTTCAAGGACGACGGCACTTTCTGGCTGGATGGCAAGGCCATCGAAATAGAAGACCTCAAGGCCGATGCTGCGTGGATGAGCAACGACTTTTTTCGCAGTGGCGCCTCGCGGACCTTCGCCATCGCCGTGCTTAAATCCGGGACGATTACCTGGATGCAAACGGCGTCTGCCGGACTGGATAACGATTTTTTCAAGAACGTCATGGAAAAAGGCGTGCGGATCTCCAACAGCGACGCACAGGCGCGGGCCATCGCCGAGTTCGTCATGGCGCAAGTCATAGATCATTATCAGCCAACAGAGGAACGCCGCGAGGCGCAGAGGGCCCGGAAATGGAAACGCTTCGGGTTCAGGGAAATTTACAAAACCCGGTGGACCATCATTGGCTTCGGCAATATCGGCAGCGAGATTGGCAAGCGGGCACGGGGGTTCGATGCCCATGTGACCGGGATTCGAAGAACGCCGGGCGATCACCCCTGGGCCGACGCCATGACCTCACTGGAGGCGCTGCCGTCATTGTTACCTCAAAGCGATGTCGTGGTGCTTGCGTGCCCGCTAACCGAAGCAACCACCAGGCTTGCAGATGCCGACTTCCTTGCCGCCATGAAAGATGGTGCAACACTTGTCAATATTGGCCGGGGAGATCTTGTTGATGAAACAGCGCTGCTGGCGGGCCTCGATCTGGGCAAACCTGATCACGCCATTCTCGATGTGTTTGCAACCGAACCGCTACCGGAACAAAGCCCGTTCTGGACCCACGACAAGGTCACAGTCTCGGCTCACACTTCGGCCTTTGGCAGCGGCACCCGGGACCGGGGCGACGAACTTTTTCTCGAAAATGTGGAGAAGTTTCTGAGCGGAGCCGCCCTGCGCAATGAAGTCGATCCATCACGGGTATAGATCTGTTGCATTTGTTGTAATTGGTTTACTTTGAGCACATGAAATCTCAACGCCTTTATTTATTTTTGAGACCTGTTCGCGAGTGGACAGGCAGATTTCGGGCGCTGCCCAAGTCGACGCCTGCAATATGAACCGTTGAGGCACAAGTGACCTGGTTAATACTTCCGATGACGGTTGACGCCGGGGCCTGGCATCGACTAGCTTGCCCTTCCCTGGGGGTCGCTGGCTGTCTTGTGCAGACCACTTCAGGTCCTTGAATGAGACAGTTTGACGGAACCACCATGATGCATTCGGTCGATGAAGAACCGTTCGCCTCACTGTGGCAGTATTGGAACAAGGTTCGCGGTGACCGCCTCTTGCCGGGCAGTCGCGAACTTGACTTCACGCAGCTCGCTGCGATCCTGCCAGAGATGAGCGTGCTCGATATTATTGCTCCTGACGAAATGCGCTATCGCATGGCCGGGTCCGGTCTTGTCGCGCGGTTTGGCGGTGAGCTGACCGGCGCCAACCTGCTTGACCTTTTTTCAGAAAACAGCCGCCCGACCCTGTCGCAATTTTTGACAAAAATCATCACCCGACCTTGCGCAGGGCTCTGGCATACCTCCGTCGGCTATCAATCCGGGCGGCAGGGGGCGGTACAACTCCTTGCAGTCCCCATCAAGACTTCTGATGGCCTTCCAGAGCGCATTGCGCTTGTTCAGCGCATGGACCAATCCGGAGGAGAGCGCATGGATGAAAAATTGTCGGTCATCGGGGCAGACTTTTTCTCTGTGAGCTTCATTGATGTCGGGGCTGGAAAACCGGGCGATCATGCGTCTTCCGCAGACGAAGCCAAAATGGTGTTAACTTCTCGTTAGCAGCGATTCACGCAATTTTATCCTTGCCCCTCTATCATCAAGATTATTGAGAGGGACTAAAACAATGCGCATATGGCGGCGAACTGCATCTGCAGACCGAAAAGCAGATTTCGACAGCAAACTCCGAGAAATCCTGACGGCCCCGAGGCCGGAAGGCCGCGTGTGTGACGATTGTGCGATCACGTGCGACAACTGCGGGTCAATCAGCTGCCAGTGCATGTGTCACAGTCAATGCCCGGAGGCGCCGGCTCAATTGTCATCGGACCCTGAACACTTCCCCATTGAGCCCGGGATTGCACCATTGGTCTTCGAAATGAAGCGGGGTGAAGAATGTACGCCTTGCTGGTCGTGTGAGGGCCACAATCAACCCGACGGAAGTTTATGGAAGATCCCGCGGGTGTGGTTCTATTGCCCCTCCATGGTGCACCTCAGGCTCATCGGGAACGGTGTTCACGCGCTTTTCACCGTCGGCAGGATCCGCGCGCCCTGGCAAGTCGTGGTCACGCATTCGGACCCCGGCAACATCGATACAACTTTTTCGCTTGAGCCCGCCCTTTCGCCTGCCACAAGCCTAAGTCTCAACGACCTTCAGGCGGATGTCCTGGTCATCGCCGCAGGCTGGCCAGATTTCCTGAAACACGGCGCGCAAAGCCTTTCGCGAACGGTCACCGATGGTCCCGGGCACTAGCGCGCCGGCTAACCTTCCGGCTGCAGTTTTCGGATGAGACATTCCTGGCTCACTGACGCAACAAGTTTCCCACTCTGACTGAAAACCATACCACGCACGAAGCCTCGCCCGTGCGATGCCCAGGGACTTTCGCGGGTAAACAGATGCCACTGGCGCATATCGACCGGTTCATGGAACCAGACAGAATGGTCGAGAGAGACACCGTGCACGTCGGGGGCAATGAGGCTTGTTCCGTGGGGCACCAGGGCCGTGTCCATGAACGACATATCAGAGGCAAAGGTCAGGAAGGCCTCGTGGATGAACGGATCATCCGGCAGGTCAACAAAATCGGCGGCGCGAAACCACAGATCGACTTCCGGGTCGCCGGGTTTGGGATCGTGCATCTGGCGTTCGGTTATAAACCGCATCTCGATCGGGCGCGGTTCGGACATGCGTTTCTGCAGTTCCTCCGGCAGGTGTTCAATACTTTTGGCAAAGGCGTCCGGTGTGACCTCCACGTCCTCGGGCGATGGCACATCCGGCATCTCGACCTGATGTTCGAACCCTTCCTCTCGCTCCTGGAAGGATGCCGTCATCATGAGGATACCCTTGCCGTTTTGTGTCCCGCGCACATGACGCGTTGAAAAGCTGCGGCCATCGCGGATATTCTCAACCTCATAGCGGATTGGAATCTCCGGGTTGCCGGGGCGAAGGAAATGGCTGTGGAAGGAATGGGTCGGGCGGGTGCTCAGGTCCTTGATGGTCCGCTGGGCGGCAACAATCCCCTGGGCGATGACCTGCCCGCCAAAAATACGGCCCCATCCACTCTCGGGTGAAAGGGCTTCAAAAGTACTCTCGTCAATCGTTTCAAGATCGAGCGTTCCCAATATATCTGAATGTTCAGGTCTTGCTTTACCCATGAGTGCGCGTTGCCTTGTTGTTTTGTTTTTGTGGTCGCAGCGCAGAAGCTAGCCCAGCACGCCATCTCTTTTCAAGGCTGCCGTATCTTCTGCCGACAGTCCAAGCTCGGCAAGCACCTCTTCGCTATGCTGTCCGAGGCCCGGCGCGAAGGAGGTAATCCCGGCCGGTGTTTCGGAGAATAGTGCAGCAGGCCTTGGCTGCCTCACCTGCCGACCATCAGGGCTGTCGAGCGTCTCGACAATTTTGTTTTCGATAATCTGAGGATGATCAAGAAGATTGACTTTTGAGAGGATCGGGGCGCACGGCACGCCGTGACGATCCAGCACTTCGAGCCACTCCTGCGTTGGGCGTGTACGGAGTACTTCCTGCGTTGCGTCAAGACGGTCCACGACATTGACGACACGCTTGTATGCCGTATCAAATCGCTCATCTGTCAGCCACTCCGGCTTGTCAAAGGCTTCACACATGCCGCGCCATTCCGCATCGGAGACGGCGCCGGCCGTCATGTAGCCGTCCGCTGTTTCAAAAACCAGGTCCTGTGCCAGCTGCGACCTGGAACCTTTGTCTTCATTACCAGGATTGGTCAATTGCACCAGGCCTTCGGGCCACAAAAAGGCAATCATCGCATCAAGCATCGAGAGCCTGATGTGCTGCCCGTCGCCGGTTCGCTGACGGGAAAACAGGGCAGCCGTTATCG
The DNA here is from genome assembly GCA_965603015.1 of uncultured Alphaproteobacteria bacterium. Classification (GTDB taxonomy): domain Bacteria; phylum Pseudomonadota; class Alphaproteobacteria; order M2410; family M2410; genus JAUWTJ01. The sequence goes on along the minus strand of CBFDBJ010000014.1, from coordinate 40,718 downwards.
CCTGGGCGGCGGTCATGGCGGTCAGTTTATCCGGCACAATGGTGCGCACCATGCGGGGGCGGCCGGTGTCGCGGTCGGCCTGAATGGAGGCCAGTCCCGAGAGGGCCTGAATGACAGGATCATAAACCCGCTTATGAGCATAGGGCCCGGTTGCGCCAAATCCGGAAATCGAGACATAGACAAGATCAGGTCTTGCCGCGCGCATCACGTCCTCGCCAATACCCATGCGCTCGACAGCGCCGGGTCTGAAATTCTGCACGAAAACGTCGGCGGTCTTCACCAGTTTCGTCAAAAGCTCAACGCCGCGCGGTGTTTTGAGATCAAGCACCAGTGAGCGCTTGCCGCGATTGGACGACAGAAATGTCGGCGAAATGCCCTTCTGTCCCGCTCCCATGGCACGCACAAGATCACCCGATGGTGGCTCGACCTTGATGACGTCGGCACCCTGGTCGGCCAGTAGCATGGTGGCGACCGGGCCGGATATCATGGACGTCAGATCGACAATTCTTATACCTTCAAGCGGTCCTGTCATGCGCCGTCGACCTCCCCCAAATTTTGTTCAAGAAACTGGACCAGAATCACTTTTGCCGAAACAGATCTAACCCTTTGATATTTCACAGTTTTCTGTATCCATTTTACCGCAAATTCGACCCCGCCTTCAGGCGCGACAGTTCATCGCGTTGCTTTTGCCTTTGAGTTTGATGTCTTCTAAACTGAATGCAAGTGAGAACGACCCTCAAGAGACAAATTTCTGAGGGCGCTTTCGGTCATCCAACAGTTGAGGTACGCGTGTCGAGAACACAAACTGACAAGACTTATGGCACTGTCGTTCTGGTCGGGGCTGGCCCGGGAGACCCGGAACTCCTGACCCTGAAGGCAGCACGCCTGCTCGGCGAGGCGGACGCGGTTGTTTATGATCGGCTGGTTTCCGCCGAAGTACTCAATCTCATCAGCGCCAATGCTGAGAGGGTCTATGCGGGCAAAGGGCGCGCCAGGCACTCGATGCCTCAGGACGAGATCAATGAAACACTCCTCGATCTGGCAAGGACTCACAAGTTGATCGTGCGGCTCAAGGGCGGTGACCCCTTTACCTTCGGCCGCGGCGGCGAAGAGGCAGAATTTTTGATCGCGCGCGGCGTGAGTGTGGAAGTCGTCCCCGGCATTACCTCGGCGGCTGGCGCCGGCGCAAGCCTCGGCCTTCCGCTTACGCACAGGGGCCTTGCCACCGGCGTTCGCTATGTTACCGGCACCTGCCGCAAGGGCGAGGCGCTTGTCCTTGACTGGGCGAGCCTTGCAGACCCCGACACGACCCTGATTGTCTATATGGGCCTTGCCAATTTCGGAACAATTGCTGAAAACCTTATCAAGGCGGGGCTTGATCCGGAAACACCGGCTGCAGCCATCGAGAACGCCACCACCAAGAGCGAACGGCTGTGTGTCGCAACGCTCGCCACTCTGAAGGCTGAAGTGACCCGCCATGAATTTCATCCACCGACCCTCATTATTGTCGGGCGTGTCGTGGACGTGGTCGATCAGTTGAAGTTTGCCACTGGTAAATATGTACCGGAGTTTGAGGAGCTTCATGATGATGCGGCCCTTCCTTAGGAAGCTCGACACACATGGCGGGCTTCTGGCCGGCGTCTGCCTCATTGTTGTATTATTCACCTTCGGCGTCGGGACATTCCAGGGCCCCTCTGACCTGACCAGCGAAAGGAAGGTCGAGCTGCAACATTTTCTCGATCATGATTGTGGCTCCTGCCACGGCATGACACGCAAGGGCGGACTGGGATCACCACTTGATGCTGAAACGCTTGCCGAAAAAGACACCGAGGCTCTGGTCGCAATTATTCTCGACGGCATTCCCGGCACACCGATGCCGCCATGGCGTCCGCTGCTAACAGAACAAGAAGCACAGTGGATTGTGCACAGTCTCAAAGATGGAAAGAACTGATGAACCCTGATCTGAAACGCCGCAAATTTATCAAGGGGGCCAGTCTTGCCGGACTTGCCGGAGTGGGCGGACTTGCACTTGCTTCAGGTACTGCAGCACAGTCGGCACGAGCCGAGGCAAGCGTGCGCGGCACTGGCGATCTTGGCGTTATTATCGAGCGGGCCGATGGTTCTGTCCTCATTGTTGATACGACCAGGCGCACAGTGCTTTGGCGCGTTGAGGGGCTTGGCGACCTGTCCCATGCCTCTGCGGTCTTCTCACGTGATGCCCGCTATGTTTTTGTCTTCGGGCGCGACGGCGGTCTTACCAAGGTCGATATTCTTGAAGGGCGCATAGCAAAGCGGATCATTCAGGGTGGCAATTCCATTGGCGGCGCGATCTCGCAGGACGGCGCTCTTGTGGCAGTATCCAATTATAAGCCCGGCGGCGTCAAAATCTTCAATTCAGAAACACTTGAACTTGTCGCGGACATTCCGGCGACCTGGGGAACGGACAGAGCCCGCTCAAAAACTGTCGGGCTGACCGACGCGCCCGGCGGACGCTTTGTTTTTTCGCTCTATGACGCCGGTGAGATATGGGTCGTGACCATGACATCCGGCAAACCGGAAATCGAGAAGTTCCCCAATGCCGGCGCCCTGCCCTATGACGGGCTCATCACGCCCGATGGCCGCTACTATATGGCGGGCCTGTTTGGTGAGGACGGCATGGCGATGCTTGATCTGTGGCAGACCGAAAAGGGTCTGACCCGCGTGCTGCCGGACTATGGCCGCGGCGAGGAAAAGCTGCCGGTCTATAAAATGCCCCATCTGGAAGGCTGGGCCGCAGCGGGCGACAAGCTGTTTGTGCCCGGCGTCGGGCGCCACCACGTTGTCATCATTGATCGCACGACCTTTGCCGAAGTGGGCCGCATTCCGGTGCACGGCCAGCCGGTCTTTGTCATGGGGCGGCCTGATGGCCGCCATGTCTGGGTCAACTTCGCACTGCCGAACAATGATACCGTTCAGGTGATTGATGTGCTCACCTCCGAGATTATTCACACCATGAAGCCGGGCAAGGCTGTCCTCCATATGGAGTTCTCGCCGCGCGGTGAAGAGGTCTGGGTTTCGGTGCGCGACGAGGATGTCGTGCGGGTCTATGATACGGCAACGTTTGAGGAGATCAGCACGCTGTCTGCCAAAGCCCCAAGCGGTATCTTTTTTACCGCCCGCGCCGGAAAGACCGGCCTATGAGCTACTCACCACTGGAACAGAAGTTACTCGACAATTACCAGCGCGATTTCCCGCTCAGCACCACGCCGTTTGCCGATATCGCGGCAGAGCTTGGCGTCAGTGAGACTGAAGTGCTTGAAACCTTCGAGGGTCTCAAGTCCCGCGGTTCAGTTGGGCGGATTGGCGGGATCTTCAAGCCGGGGTCGGTCGGGGCGAGTACGCTTGCGGCCATGGAAGTCCCGCAAGACGAGCTGGAAACCGTCGCTGACTTTGTCTCGAGCTTCGCGACGGTCAATCACAATTACGAGCGCGAACACCGGCTGAACCTGTGGTTTGTCGTCGCCGCCGATACGCAGGACGAAGTCACACGCACCTTGCGCACTATTGAAGAGCAGACGGGCTTTGCGGTTCTTGACCTGCCCATGCTTGAAGCCTTTCACCTTGATCTGGGATTTAAACTGAAATGGAACGGGACATCATCGATCGGCAATTGATCGCAGTCCTTTCCGAAGGACTACCGATTGTGCCGCGCCCCTACGAGGCGGTCGCAGCTGACCTTGGCACGAGCGAAGCCGACATTACCCGCCGAATCAAAAGGCTTGAGGCCGAAGGCGCGCTCAGCCGGTTCGGTGTCATCGTGCGCCATCATGAAATTGGCTACCGGGCCAATGCCATGGTGGTCTGGGACGTGCCGGACGACGAGGTTCGCGATCTGGGGCGACGCTTTGCTGACGAGAGCTGCGTAACGCTGTGCTACCAACGCCCACGGGGCGAGGGCTGGCCCTATAATCTCTTCACCATGATCCACGGCCTCTCACGCGAAGAAACTCTCGCAAATCTCAACGACATGATTGCGCGATGCGGTCTTGATGACATTCCTCATGATGTGCTCTTCAGCACGCGGCGCTTCAAACAAAGAGGGGCGCGTTACGGCGAAGAGAAAACTGACCTCAGGGAGGCGGCTGCCTCATGAACCGTCCGGCAGGAAAATTGACCGAAACACCGGTCGTCGAGATTGATGATGTTGATCGCAGGATCATCAACGGCTTGCAGGGCGGGTTTCCGATTTCGCCGCGCCCCTATCGCGACGCTGCCGAGAAACTCGGGATCGAGGAACAGGATCTGATTACCCGCCTCGCCCGCCTGAATGAAAGTGGCGCGCTGTCGCGTTTCGGGCCGCTCTATAATGCGGAGCGCGCGGGCGGCGCGGTGACGCTGGCGGCGATGGACGTGCCGCAACAGCGCTATGAAGAAGTGGCAACCCTGGTCAACGCCCATGACGAGGTGGCGCATAATTATGAGCGCACACACAAACTCAACATGTGGTTTGTGCTGGCGGTCGAAGATCCTGAAGACATCGAACGCGTGAACGCTGTCATCGAGCAAGAGACCGGTCTCAAGGTCCTCAACATGCCGAAGCTGGAGGAATATTTCCTCGAGCTGAAACTGGAGGTGTGAGGATGGACGCCTTTGAACTCGACGACATTGATCGGCGGATTGTGGTGGCGACCCAGGATGGCCTGCCACTGACGCCGCAGCCCTATCATGACATTGCCAAAGAGCTCGACCTGGCCCCTGAAGATGTTATTTCCCGCATGTCCGCCATGCTCGAAGGCGGGGCGATCCGCCGGATGGGCGTGATCCCCAATCACTACGCGCTGGGCGTTCGCGCCAATGGCATGAGCGTGTGGAATGTTGCCGATGAGCGCGCCGCCATCGTGGGACCGAAAATTGGCGCGCTGGCTTTCGTATCCCACTCCTATCGCCGTCCGCGCCACCTGCCGGACTGGCGCTATAATCTGTTCGCCATGGTGCACGGCAAGACCCGCGCCGATGTCGAGGCTCACGTCAAAGAGATCGCTGAGCTCCTCGGCGAGGATGACCTTGGCCATGAAATACTATATTCAACCCGTATCCTGAAAAAGAAGGGGCTTCGCCTGTCGTCTAACAATTTGTCGTCTGGCGGCCCTTCGACCAAAAGGACTTGAGACATGTTCCGAGTATCCCAGTTTATTGACGAGATTTTTGATCCAAGCGCGGTTGGTCCGCGCCGCGACCCTCCGGGCCCGGTGGTGATCTGGAACCTCATTCGCCAGTGCAATCTCCTGTGCAAGCACTGCTATACGATCTCGGCGGATAAAAAGTTTCCCGGTGAGCTTTCGACCGAAGAGGTCAAGGCGGTGATGGCTGACCTCAAGGCCTTTCATGTGCCGGCGCTGATCCTTTCGGGCGGAGAACCGCTGCTGCGGCCCGATATCTTTGAAATTTCAAAACATGCAGTAGACATGGGCTTCCACACCGCGCTTTCGTCGAATGGCACGCTGATCGACGAGGGCGTGGCCGACAAGATTGCCGAGATCGGCTATGGCTATGTCGGTGTCTCGGTTGACGGGATTGGCGAGACCCACAATACCTTCCGCCGTAAGGAAAACTGTTTCGAAGAGGCCATGCAGGGGCTGCGCCTCTGCCGGGACCGTGATCAGAAAATCGGCCTGCGTTTCACCATGACTGAAGACAATGCCCATGAACTGCCCCAAATGCTGCAGCTCATCGAGGATGAAGGCATCGACCGGTTCTACTTCTCACATCTCAACTATGCGGGACGCGGCAATCACAACCGCAAGGACGACGCCATGTTCCAGACCACGCGGCGCGCCATGGAAATCCTGCTCGACAAAACACTCGAGTGGAAAAAGCGCGGGGTCCGCAAGGAAGTTGTCACCGGCAATAATGATGCTGACGGCATTTTCATGCTACTCTGGGTGGAGAAACACTTCCCCGAAAGCGCCGAGCATATTGCCGGCAAGTTGAAGCAGTGGGGCGGCAATGCCTCGGGGGTCAATGTCGCCAATATCGACAACCTCGGGGTCGTTCATCCGGATACGATGTGGTGGCACCACTCGCTTGGCAATGTAAAAGAGCGCAAGTTCGGCGACATCTGGATGGATACTTCGGATCCGTTGATGGCCGGGCTCAAACAGCGGCCGCGCAAAATTGGCGGACGGTGCGGCGAGTGTAAATTCTTTGAGATCTGCGGTGGCAACACAAGGGTTCGCGCGCACCGGATGAGCAATGACTTCTGGGCCGAGGATCCGGGGTGCTATCTGCACGACGAGGAAATCGGCGCCAGCGGCGCGGAGCGGCTGGAACTGAAGCCGTTCTCTGCGGGCCGAACCGTCACAGCGGAGGCTTGATGTGCTCTCATTCTTGTATTCGTCATCCCGTGGCTTGACCACGGGACCCAGGGTTTCAAACTCTGAATTCGCGGCTCTGGATCCCGTGGTCAAGCCACGGGATGACAGAATAGTGGGGAAACCAGCCAGATTTGGAAACACCCCCGGACTGGTTCTCTTTCTAGCGGCGCTTGTCTCCGCCTCTGCCTCCGCTGACACAGACGCCGTTTATCAAGAGCATTGCGCCGAGTGCCATGGCGCGGACCGCCTTGGGGCCATGGGGCCCGCGCTGCTGCCGGAGAACCTGGGACGACTGCGCCCGGCAAAGGCAGAAGCCATCATTCGGGACGGCGAGGTGGCAAGCCAGATGGAAGGCTTTGGCGACAGGCTGACCGGCGAGGAGATTAGCGCGCTGATCGATTACATCTTCACACCAACGGACGAGGTTCCGGTGTGGGATGAAGCCAACATCAATGCCACGCATGTGATATCAGCAGACCCGAAGACGCTTGCCGACAAACCCGTTTTCGAGGCTGACCCGCTCAACCTCTTTGTCGTTGTGGAATCCGGCGATCATCACGTGACCATTCTGGACGGCGACACGTTCGAGCCTTTGACGCGTTTTCAATCGCGCTTCGCCCTTCACGGCGGCGCGAAGTTTTCTCCGGACGGGCGCTTCACCTATCTTGCCTCGCGCGATGGCTGGGTGACGAAATTTGATCTTTATACCCTGCAAATTGTTGCCGAGACCCGCGCCGCGATCAACACCCGCAACATCGCCGTTTCCAGTGACGGCAAATACGTCCTTGCCGGAAACACCCTGCCGCACAATCTTGTTGTCCTGGATGCCGAAGATCTGTCGCTGATGAAGATCCTGCCTGTCGCGACAGCAGGCGGCGAAAGCTCGAGGGTCTCGGCGGTTTATAACGCGCCACCGCGCAAGAGTTTCGTTGCGGCGCTCAGAGATTTCAAAGAGGTCTGGGAGCTGCCCTATGGCCAAGTGGGCGTCGAGGGCGCAGACCTGACCCCACGCCGGTTGCAGGTCGACACAGTGCTTGACGATTTCATGTTTGATCAAAACTATGAGCTGATCATCGGCGCCGCTCGCGATCTTGAGAAGGGCCAGATCATTGACCTCGAGACCGGCAAAAAGAGGGCCGAGATCGAACTGGCAGGCATGCCGCATCTTGGCTCCGGCATCACATGGGACCTGAATGGTCGCACCGTCTTTGCCACGCCGCATCTCACAGAGGCAAAAATCAGCGTGATCGATATGGACAGTTGGGAGACCGTCAAGGAGATTGAGACCGGCGGGCCCGGCTTTTTCATGCGCTCCCATGAGACCACAGATTATGCCTGGGCCGGTGTGTTTTTCGGACCCAACAAGGATCTCATTCACATTATCGACAAAAACACGCTGGAAATTGTGCGGACGCTGAAACCGGCGCCCGGCAAGACCGCGGCTCATGTGGAGTTCACCCGCGATGGCTCCCACGCCCTTGTTTCTGTACTTGAAGAAGACGGCGCACTGATTATCTATGATGCAAAGACTTTGCAAGAGGTGAAGCGCCTGCCGATGAAGCGACCGGTTGGCAAATACAATGTCTACAACAAGACGCACTATGTGGAAGGGACCAGCCACTAGCTTTGCGCTCACAAGCAGGTGTGGTGGGCAGGTGGTGGCATAACTCCGTATCTGACAGGGCGTTGACCGATTTTGGACGGCCGACCCTGGTTGGAACGAATGCGAGCACGTTGCGATGAATCTGTTCTATGTGCTGCTTATTCTTCTTGTTGCGACCCGGGCGTTCGGTGAAATAGCCGAGCGGCTTGGTCAGCCGTCCCTCGTCGGCGAGCTTGTCGCCGGGATCACCCTCGGGGCGATCGTGGCGGAGTACCCGGGCTCGTTCCCGGGCCTCGTAAACATTGCGCAGAACGACGTTTTTACAACCATTACAGATCTGGGCATGTTCTTCCTGATGTTGTTTGCGGGAGTGGAGATGCAGCCGCACAAGGTGCTTCAGCATTCGGCCGGCTCAATGCTGGTCGCTGCGGGCGGCATGCTCGTCCCGTTTGGCCTCGGCGCGGGGCTCGGCTGGTTATTCCTTCCCGAAACCGACCTTCGCCTGGCCCAGTGCCTGTTCCTTGGAACCGCGCTGGCAATCACGGCGGTGCCAGCCACCGTGCGCATTCTGATGGACCTTGGACAACTGGACACGCCGGTTGGCCAAACAATCGTTTCCGCTGCCGTGTTTGATGACATCCTCAGTCTGCTGCTGCTGGCATGGCTGACCGGACTGATTGCCGCTGGCGAACCTCCCGGGGCAGTCGAATTTGCAGTTTTGTTGGGAAAGATGGTGCTGTTCTTCGTGACAGCCGGCTTTATTGGCCTTTACATTTTCCCCCTCGGTGGCCGGTTGATGCACCACCTCAAGGCCCAGGAGCTTGAGATGAGCGCGATGCTGGTTGGCGCCTTTGCTTTTGCAGTTCTGGCCGAGATGCTGGGTTTGCATTTCATCGTCGGCGCGTTCCTCGCCGGGCTTTTCTTCGGCCGGAGGACCATTGATGCACAGAGCTATGACCGGGTAAGAGACTCGATCTCCGCCATGACCTTCGGCTTCCTGGCGCCAATCTTCTTTGCATCCATCGGCCTGAACCTCAATTTGGGGGCGCTGGCCGGGGCGCCGCTCTTTGTCGTGCTCCTGATCCTGGTTGCCTTCGTTGGAAAGGTTGTCGGAGCGGGCGGTGCGGCGCGCGCCTTCGGATTCTCCCCCCGGGCATCAATGGCGATCGGCGTCGGCATGAGCCCCAGAGGCGCCGTCGAGCTGGTAATTGCCGGCATTGCGCTGAAGGCCGGTTTGTTTGATGTGAGTGTTTCGGATTCGCCCGTGGTGCAGAACCTGTTCTCCGCCGTGGTGATCATGGCCGTGGTGACCACGGTGATCAGTCCGATCATTTTGCAGCGGGCCTTCTCGCGCAAGGGCAAGTGATGTCCAGGCCACCGGGAAATTCACATACCCTCTACTGTCGTCCCGGGCAAACGAAGTGCGACCCGGGATCTCGGGGCATGATCGTGCTTCTCATGACGATACTGACTAATCCCCCAATCCTGCCCTGAGATCCCGGCTCTGCGCTACGCTCCGGCCGGAATGACAATGTGAGGAGAGGCATTCACACGGACCCTGGGAACAGAGCAAGCCACCGGGATTGGTGGCAGTTCATTTGTTCCTGGAACTTTCTTCCCCCGGCCCCAGCAACATCACGCTGACTTCTTCGGCATCACTCAGGACATAGTCGAAACGACCCTTGATATCCTCGAGGACGATTTCGACGTCGAGCCAGATGACCTTTTGTTTCCAGGCTGAGGCCGGGATGAGAATTGTTGAGCCTGGTTTTTTTCTACCTCTGCTCATGGGGGGGGCGATGTCTGTGTCACGCCCCTTTGCCTTCACAACATTGCCGCCGGGGATCACGATGATACCCTCGAAATTCCCCCGCACGGCCATGGCAAACTCGGGCGTGCGGTCACGCTTTGGCGGCGTGATGGACATACGGTATTTGCCCTGTGACAGGCTGAGGATGGCAAAACCGCCATCGGCCTTGGTACCGGAATATTTGAGGGTTCCGCCGCTTGCCCGCTCCAGAGTAACAAAGGCACCGCTGACCGGCACGGCCTCATCTGCCAGCGCCGCGCAGGGGCACAGGCAAAGCAAGATCGTCAGAATTCGGCCAAAACCGGACATATCCCCCCAAAACTCTGCCTGGCTTCAGATGCCAGGTCCCCGCAGATTGCATGAGTGTAGTGAACACTGCTCACAAGGTCCAGTTTTTGCCCCGGAACGGTTAACAGTTGCCCCATTGTGACGGCGACACCTGGACTTTTCACCCGCAATCTGCTCATCTTCGTTTTAAGGCATACCTGTTAACAGGCATGGGCCAAACAGACCTGAGATAAAAACAAGAACAACAACAAGCACCAAAACAGGGAAAATCGGAAACGTCACATGATTACTTTTGAACTCACTGAAGAGCAGCAGCTTATCAGCGACATGCTCACCAGTTTCGCACGCGATGAAATGGCCCCGAAGGCGCGGGACATCGACGAGGCGGGCGAAATTCCACAAGATATATTGAACGCGGGCTGGGACCTTGGTCTCGTCAGCGCAACGATCCCGGAAGCCCTTGGCGGCTCCGGCGGCGAGCGCTCGCCGATCACCTCCGCAATCATCCTGGAAAATCTGGGCTATGGCTGCGCCTCGATCGCGACCTCGATCATGGCGCCCAGCCTTTTCGTCCAGCCGCTGGTTGATTTCGGTACGGATGAACAACAATCAGAATATCTGTCACTGTTCACCGGCGACTATCACGCCGCCTCGATGGCGCTGCAGGAACCGCATTTCACATTCGATGTTGTCGACATGAAAACCACGGCGGAAAAGACCGGCGACAGTTGGGTGATCAATGGCGTCAAACGTCTTGTGCCGCTCGGGTCCACCGCCAGCCATTTTCTGGTTATCGCACGCACCGGCGCTGATAAGGGTCTTGCCAATATTGATGCCTTCATTGTGCCGCGCGATGCGAAAGGCCTGACCATTGCAAGCGAAAGCGGGACGCAGGGGCTCAAGCCCGTTGCGACCTCCTCGCTCACTTTCAACGCGGTTGAGGTTCCGGCCAAGGATCGCCTTGGCGGCGATGCGGGAATCGATGGGCGCCGACTGATGAATTCGGTCCGTCTTGGCGGCGCAGCAATCGCGGTCGGCGTTGCCCGTGCGGCGACGGATTTTGCCATTCCCTATGCCCGCGACCGGGTTGCCTTTGGTGAGCCGATTGGCAAGAAACAGTCGATCGCCTTCATGCTCTCCGATATGCATTCAGACTGCGAAGCCATGCGCTGGATGCTGTGGAAAGCCGCATCCCGGCTTGAAAACGGCGAAGATGCCACAAAAGAAACGACGCTGGCCAAGGACTACATCAATCGCCACGCCCTGCGTGTTGCCGACAATGCCTTGCAGGTGTTCGGTGGCCACGGGTTCATTCGCGAGCTGCCACTTGAAATGTGGCTTCGCAATGCGCGCACACTCACATTGCTCGAAGGGCCGGTCGCTGTTTAAGCGCCGAGATGAAGGATAGAAACAATGGTAGATTTTTCAATTTCAGAAATTGACAACGAAATCCTCGCCCAGATCAAGGCCGAGGGCAAGGCGGGCGAAAAATACACGCGCTATTACGAAGACCACGAAGAAGAAATTCTTCCCAAGAAGTTTGACGAGGCAGACGACTTTCCGTCGATCATGAGTCTGTTGAAAAAACGCAGCTTTGAAGACACGGGCGGCGCGACCTTTCAGATGCTGCTGGCGATGCAGCGCGCTGCGACGCTTGGGGTTACCTTGCGCACCGGTATTGGCGGCCTCGGCAATGCCGCGCTCAATGCGGCGGGAACCGACGAACAGAAAAAGAAATGGGGCGGCACGACGCTGGCCATGTCGATCACAGAGCCTGGCACCGGGTCCGATACCAAGGCAATTATTACGACGGCTGAACTCGATGGCGATGAATGGATCATCAATGGCGACAAGATTTTCGTTACCACCGGCATTCGCTGCGAAGGCGTTGTCGTCTGGGCAACCGTCGACAAGGCGGCGGGTCGCGCCGGTATCAAATCCTTCGTCGTGATGAAGGGCGCGCCCGGTTTTAATATCGTGCGCAAGGAAAAGAAGCTCGGTATCCGCACCTCGGATACCGCGGCCTATAATTTCGACAATTGCCGTATCCCGCGGGAAAACCTGCTCGGCGGCGATGAAAGCGTGCCGAAACCGGGCCAGGGCTCGGCCTCCTACAAGGGCGTTCTGAAGACTTTCAACATGACCCGGCCAGCAGTTGCCGCCGGCGGCATCGGCAAGGCCAAAGGCGCCCTTGACTGGTGCGTCGATGCTCTCAAGGACGAAGGCGTCGAGGTCGACTGGGAGGCATCCGCGCATAATCGCACCTCGGTGCAGCAGACTCTCATCGAGATGGAAGCTGATACGGAGGCCGCGGCGCTCACAGTTCTCAGAGCCGCCTGGCTCTCGGACCAGGGTCAGCCCAACAACGTTGAAGCCTCGGTCTCAAAGTCCAAGGGCGGTGATGTGTGCCGGACGGTACCACAGCGAGCCATGAACCTGCTTGGCGCCATGTCGGTCAGCCATGATCACCTGGTCGAGGTTTATCTACGCGATGGCCGGATCAGCGACATCTATGAAGGCACCGGACAAATCCAGCGTCTCATCATTGCGCGTAACATCCTTGAGTTCTCGTCCGCAGAGCTTAGCTGAACCTGCTTACTCCTGCCGGGAGGAAGCACCCCTTCCTTCCGGCAATTTTCTTTCAACAGATTGGACAGACCATGAAAATCGGATTGATGCTCGGCGCCAATGCCGGACCGGAAGCGACCCTCGACGGCCTTGTTGATTTTTCAAAGAAGGCCGAAGCCATGGGCTTTCCTTCGCTCTGGATGGCGCATATTTTTGGCCATGACGCGATGACGGCACTGGCCATTGTTGGCCGCGAGACAAAGACCATCGAACTTGGCACAGCTGTTGTGTCGGTTTATCGGCAGCATCCGATGGCGCTGGCGCAACAGGCGCTTTCGACACAGGCCGCCGCGGGCGGGCGCTTCACCCTTGGTATCGGGCTTGCGCACAAGATCGTTGTCGAGAGCATGTTTGGCCTGTCCTATGACAAGCCGGCGCGTTACATGCGCGAATATCTGGAAGTCCTGAACCCTCTGCTGGCCGGTGAAGGCGCGCAGTTTCAGGGCGATATTTTCAAGGCGGCTGGCGCCCTCGACGTGCCGGATGCCAAAAAGCCTGTGCCGCTGCTCATTGCAGCGCTCGGGCCTGTCATGCTGGGCCTTGCAGGGCGCGAAGCCGACGGCACGGCAACCTGGATGACCGGCGTGAAAACTATCGAAGGACACATCGCGCCGACCATGGGCAAGGCTGCGAAAGAGGCGGGTAAACCGAGCCCGCGCATTGCAGCGGGTTTCCCGATCTGCCTGACCAACAAGCCGGACGAAGCGCGTGCCTTCATCGGCGAGACCCTGACCGTCTACGGACAATTGCCAAGCTACCGGGCCATGCTCGACCGTGAGGGCCTCGACGGACCGGCGGATATCGCACTGGTTGGCGATGAGGCGGCGCTGGATGCGGAGATCGAGCGGCTGAAGTCCTGCGGCGTCACCGATTTTATTGCCTCGATCCTGGGCCCCGACGAAGGCGACTTTGACCGGACGGTAGAATACCTGGCGAGCAAACAGTAGGCTGGCGGCCAACCGCGAAATAATCGGGGCTGCCTCTCCTTTCGGAGGGCAGCCCCTTTTTATTACCCCCTTCTGTCATCCCGGCCTTGAGCCGGGATCTCGGGGCACGATGTTGCCACCCGTGAGATTCAAGGAAGGTCCCGCAATGAGGCATGAGATCCCGGGTCGCGCTTCGCTTGCCCGGGACGACAAAAAGGATGGTGGTCCTACAGCATCTCCTCGGCCAGCAGCTGCATGGTTTCCTTCGTGGCGCCGCCGACCAGCATGGAGCTGACGTGGTTTTTCTTGCCAGCTTCTTTCCAGCGCTGCAGGTGATCCTTGACCCGATCCTTTGAGCCAACGATGGCGACCTCGTCGACCAGAGCGTCGGGGACCTCCATCATCGCCTCGGCCTTTTTGCCATCGAGATAGAGATCCTGGATCTTTTTCGCGGCCTCTTCATAGCCAAGCTTGATGGCGTAGTCGTTGTAGAAGTTCTTGCCGCGCGCGCCCATGCCGCCAATGTAGAGCGCCATCATGCCCTTGACGCCCATGCGGGCCTCTTCGACGTTGTCATTGACGAGGCAGGTCACGAAGGGAGCGATGTCAAAGCTGGCGAGAGACCCGCCGCCCTTTGCGGTAAATCCCTTTTCGACTGACTCTTCAAAAATGTCGTAGCGATCCGGGTTCATCCAGACCGGGAAGAACCCGTCGGCCATTTCAGCGGCGCAGGCCACGCCAGCCGGGGTGATGGACGCTGTGTAAATTGGAATGTCCGGATTGCCGTGCAGGATCGATTTCAGCGCCTTGCCGAGACCGGTCGTGCCTTCTTGCTTGTTGGGAATGTGATAGTGGTAGCCGTCATGCTCAAGCGGGCCTTCGCGCTTCCAGATCTGGCGCATGATGGAAATATATTCCTTGGTCCGTGTGATGGGGCGGCCATAGGGCTCGCCGTACCAGCCCTCGGCAACCTGCGGGCCCGAAGCGCCGATGCCAACAATGAAGCGACCGCCGGAGAGCTGATCCAGTGTCATGGCAGCCATGGCCGTTGCTGACGGGGTGCGCGCGGGCATCTGCATGATAGCCGTCCCGACCTTGATCTTTTCCGTTTTTGAGAGGATCCAGGCGGAGGTTGAAACCGCATCAGAGCCCCAGGCTTCGGCGACCCATGCGGAAGAAAAGCCAAGGCTCTCGGCTTCCCGGATTGTATCGATCGGCAGATTGACGTGTGCTCCGGAGTAACCGACCAGAATTCCCAGTTTCATAGATGTGTCTCCCTGTTATGGCGGGCTTCGCGCGCGCACTCTCTTTGGTTCTGGAAGCATCCTAATCGGGGCCGCGCACAGGGTCGACAGAATTCGACCCATTTCGTGAGCACATTCATCACAAAATCCAATTTGTAAGAGGCGGCGCAGGCAGACTTGACCAAACCCCTTCTCCCATTGACAATAAGGTCAACGGGAGAAGCCACATGTCACAACCCAGCGCCATTTCAGATCTCGCCAACCTCATCGAGGAAGCCACGCGCGTTGTCATCTTTACCGGCGCGGGGATTTCGACCGAGAGCGGGATACCGGATTTTCGCTCGCCGGGGGGTGTCTGGTCGAAGATGAAGCCGATCCAGTTTCAGGACTTTGTTGCCTCACAAGACGTGCGCGACGAGAGCTGGCGGCGGCGCTTTACCGGCGACGATACAATGGGCAAGGCTGAACCAAACAAGGGCCATCTGGCGGTTGCGAAACTTGTCGAGATCGGCAAGGTGAGCCACATCATTACTCAGAACGTTGATAACCTTCATCAAAACTCCGGTGTGCCCGAGACACAAGTCATCGAGCTGCACGGTAATGCGACCTATGCCAAATGCCTTGAGTGCGGCAATCCCTATGACCTTCGGGACCTTGCGCTGGCCTTTGAAGCCAATGGAACCGTGCATGACTGTCATGAATGCGGCGGCATCATCAAGTCGGCGACGATCTCGTTTGGTCAGGCAATGCCGGAGGCTGAAATGATCCGCGCCGAGGAAGCGACCTTTGGATGCGACCTCTTTATCGCAGTCGGATCATCGCTGGTGGTCTACCCGGCAGCCGGCTTTCCTGTGCTGGCGAAAAACCATGGCGCCAAACTTGTCATTTTGAACCGCGAGGCAACCGATCTTGACGGGTATGCCGACCTCGTCATCAATGACGAGATCGGCCCGGTGCTGTCACGCGCAGTGATGCTGGATTAAGGTTCAAGAAAGTTCGTCATCCCGGATGTGGTGCAACATGCAATGTTGCTCCGCTGGTCTCTGCCCGACAGGGGGTGCTTCCCACGCCCGAGAGGCGGGGACCCAAATGTCAGATGTAGGCCCCGGACCAGCATTGCGTCACTTCGCGCCGCAAAGCATCCGGGGTGACGAAATATAGAAAATTAATCCAGATCCTTGCCGTCCATCCCGGCATTGAGCCGCGCCTTTGCGACCATATCGGTGACGATGGGACCGAGGGTTGTCGGGTCCTCGACCCTGTCGACGGTCGGGCCGCGGTGCCAGCCTTCGGCGATGGCCAGCATGCGGCCGTTGGCTTCAAACATGCGGCCCGAGACATCGGCGGATTCTTCGCTGCACAGCCAGGTTCCGATCGGCGCGACCCATTTGGGCGACGAGGCTTGCTTTTGTTCCTCGGTATAGTCGCGCAAGTCAGACGTCAGCCGTGTGAAGGCGCCCGGCGCAATGGCATTGACGGTGACGCCGTAGCGCCGCAGCTCACGTGCCGCGATAATCGTAAAACCGGCGATGCCCATCTTGGCGGCGCCGTAGTTGGTTTGACCAGGGTTGCCGTAGATGCCCGACACCGAAGAGGTGTTGATGATACGCGCATCGACCTTCTCGCCTGCCTTGACCCGTTCGCGCCAGTGCGCTGCGGCATGGCGGGCCGGTGCGAAGGTGCCTTTAAGATGCACACGGATCACCGTATCCCATTCTTCCTCGGACATATTGACCAACATTCGGTCGCGCAAAATGCCCGCATTGTTGAGCACAGCGTCGATCTTGCCGAAAGAGGAAATCGCCTGTTCAATCATGGCTTTGGACTGGTTCCAGTCAGATACGTCGGCGGCATTGGCAACCGCCTCGCCGCCTGCGGCCCTGATTTCTTCAACCACTTCGTCCGCCGGACCGGCGGCCCCGCCGGTTCCATCGCGCGCCCCGCCGAAATCATTGACGACGACCTTTGCGCCGTGCTGCGCCAGCATCAGGGCATATTCCCGGCCGATGCCGCGCCCCGCGCCGGTTACCACAACAACACGATCCTCACATAGTCTGGCCATTTCCCTCTCCCTTTGTTCTCAAGTTTTTTTGGTCCTGGCATTTTGATCCGCCCGGCGCCACTTGACAAGTACTGTCGTCGGCACCGTCATTGGCACTGTCGTCGCGGATACGCGACAAGCCACAAGCAGGTTTTTAAAAACTCAGAAGGAATATGTCGCTAACCGGCGCAAACTCAGGCCGTCAGCTGACCGACGGTTTGTGGCCTGGCCATGCGTTTCTTGACTTCCTCTTCCACGAGCCAGAGCCGATCCTGGCCCCAGGTGACGAAGTCCTCTTTGCCCGCGCCGCCCATGACCTTGAAGGTCGGAGCACCCCATAACCCTGATGTTATGAGATCAACCCGGTTGCTTTCAAACTCAAGCCGCCAGTCGTCATTACCCAGGTGGGAGAGCGCTTCATCCCAGTTGAGACCAGCGCGTTCGACGATCAGCTTGAGACCCTCGTCCGTGCCGCCGTCAATGCCGTCGGCAAAAGCGCCTTGAGCAAAAGACAGGAGAAGGTCGTTGCCAAGGCCCTGATCGCGGGCCCAGGGATAGAGCGAGTAGACCCGTTCAACGGGTTCGCCAACAGGATCGACCATACGGCCAAACTCAATGCCCGCAGCCTCTGCCTCACGCTTCGTATCGAGAGTGATATAGTTTCTCTTGATGGCTGGGACCGGCAGGCTTCGCATGACCATGGGCAGAATGGGTCTGAATTCAAAATCAAGACCGTATTGCCGGACAAGGCGGAACGTCCGCTCCATAACGATATAGGAATAAGGGCTCCGCATTGAGGCAAAAAGCTCGAGCTTGATATTATCAGGCTTGCGCTCGATCCGATCCGTGCTCTCGGCGCGGCGCGGCGCAATCAGCTTGGGGGCCGCCCAGGCGTTACGAACGCCAAGCGCAACAAGGCGTTCTTCGAGGTGATAGAGCCGGTCAATCCCCCAGTAACATTCACCGCCATAGGCAAACACAGCACCGAGATAATGTTTTTGGTGCTCTCTTTCCTTGTCGCCAGCGCGTCTGTGTTTTTCATTGAGCGCTTCGTCTGCCATGGGCAGTTCAGCCGCAATTTCGTCGAGCGCAATAGAGCCACCGTTCCACAGCGCAGTCCCGATGCGCGGCGCATCGTCGACAAAAGTACTGCGCGCCAGCGCCGCTGAAAGCAGGCGTCCGGCTGTGGCAAAACCCTCCGCACTCGGCGTCGTCGGGCCCGGGGCAAAGTCGGCATGGTGGTGATACGGCGCGATGTCGGCTGCATCCTTGAGACTATAGGCCGCCAGCAGGCCGCGTTCCGGCGCCGCCTCATCCGCAGGCGGGTTGACCAGCATAACCCGCAGGTCGATCTCATAGGTCCTGGTGAGGTGAGTGAGGAGCTGGGCGGCAAGGTGACTGTAGGGGTCCGTCACATCATGGAAATAGGTAACGACGTGCGCCTCGCCCTTTTTCTTCCGGTGCGCCTCAAACTGCTCGCGCTTGTGCTCGATGCGCTTTGTCGAGGTTAAATGCTCGCTCACATACGGCATGGCCCGCCGGAGTGTCGACCGGATGGTTTTCCTGAGTTTGTGTGGAAAATCCTGATTATCATGCATCGGCGGAAACTCATTGCTGCGGCGGGCGCAAGACATCTCACGCCACACCTCCATTTCATGCGGATGATTATGAACCCAATTCCCAACAAAATACACACCATTGGGCACGGAATTTGACGAGAATTTTATTCAACAGAGGATGTTCGGCGCCGGCAGAGGCGCAAACAGTGTTTCACCATCCAGACACCCCGGCTATGATCCGGTCAAAAGGGTATCGCGACAGGAAGGGTGAGCCATGAAAGAACGGGAAAAACTGGGGGAAATAGCGCGGGAACTCGGGATCCCGCTGGATGCGGCAGGCCTTGAGTTTTATTCAAACTACGTGACCGGGTTTATGGGTGCACTGGCCGCCGCAGAAGACATTCCGCTCGAATTTGTGCAAAGCCGCTGGCCGCGGGAGGGCTGGTCTCACCCGGAACCGTCAGAAAACCCGCTAAATGCCTGGTATGTCAAATCTACTATCGCGGGTGCCGCTTCCGGCCCTCTCAAAGGCAAAACCGTCGCGCTCAAGGACAATGTTATGCTGGAGGGCGTTCCCCTGATGAACGGCACCCGTATCCTTGAAGGCTACATTGCCAAAGAAGATGCGACGATTGTCACGCGGCTGCTTGATGCCGGGGCAACAATCCTGGGCAAGGCAACGTGCGAGGCCTATTGCATGTCCTGCTCAAGCTTTCTGTCCGATCCGGCGCCGGTTCTCAATCCGGTTGACCCGACACGCTCTGCCGGTGGCTCCTCCTCCGGGTCTGCGGCCCTGCTGGCCTCGGGCGCCGTTGACCTCGCCATCGGATGCGATCAGGGCGGATCGATCCGTATGCCGGCCTCGTTTTGCGGCATCGTCGGCATGAAACCGACGCATGGACTGGTTCCCTATACGGGCATATTGGGCCACGATCCGGTGATCGATCATGTCGGGCCGATGAGCCGCACTGTTGCTGACAATGCCCTGATGCTTGAAACGCTGGCGGGCGCCGACGGGATCGACTCGCGGCAGTATGCACCTCGCGTGACGCCTTATGTGGAAGCCCTGGAGCTGGGGGCGAAAGGCTTGCGGATTGGCGTTGTGAGCCAGGGTTTTGAACACCCCGCCGGTGAGGCCGATGTCAATCAAAAGGTCCGCGAGGCGGCAGCGCTGTTTGAAAGCCTCGGGGCCGAAGTATCGGAGATATCCATCCGCGACCATGCGATGGCTTCGGCCTTTCTGGCAGGCATGGTGATCCCGACAAGCGACATGCTCTTTATGTCCGAAGGCTTTATGCCGGGGCGTGAGGATGTGATTGACCCTGATTTTGCACTGCAACAACGCAGCTGGCGAGAGCGCCCTGACCTTCTGCCGGAAAGCGCCGTCGCACAAATCCTCATATCGGAATATGTCAAACGCGAGGTGGGATACGCGCCGGTGGCAAGAGCAACGCGCCTGATCAGCCGGCTCCGAGCCGCCTATGACCGGGCGCTGGAGAGCGTCGATATCCTGTTGATGCCCACGACCCCCATGAAGGCAACCTTGCTGCCGCCGCCGGATGCCCCGAGAGAGTTGGTGCTAAACCTGTCTTTCTCCCCGTCCGCCAACACCCGGCCCTTCAACTACACCCATCATCCGGCGCTTTCTGTGCCCTGCGGCATGAGTGAGGGCCTGCCTGTGGGTATGATGCTGGTTGGGCGGGCCTTTGAAGAAGCCGCCCTCTACCGGGCCGCGGCGGCCTTTGAGGGGCATTCCGGCCTGCCAATATAGAGTCTTTCGCATCCGGGCCGTTATTGCCTATGATCAGTACAGAATCGGTTTCGAGCCTTTGCCTCGGAGCCATCATTATTTCTGTGGGAGGAAAATCAATGAATACGCACTTGAAAACGGTAAGATTCGGGGCCGGTCTGTTTGCTCTTGGCATGCTGGCTGCGCTGTCTGCCTGTTCGGACGAAAAGGCGGACACCAAAACAGCGGAACCTCAAAGCTTTGCTGAACATGTCGGCGAAACAACAGGCCGCATGGACGGGGCGCGCATTGCTGCGGCCAACGATGAGCCGGGTAACTGGCTGACGCATGGCCGGACCTATGACGAACAGCGCTATTCCCCTCTCAAAATGATCAATGACCAGAATGTCGGGGATCTCGGGCTGGCCTGGAGCTTCGACACGGATACGACGCGCGGTCTTGAAGCCTCGCCAATTGTCGTGGACGGCGTCATGTACTTCACCGGCTCGTGGAGTACGGTTTTCGCAGTCAACGCAAAAACCGGTGAGGAACTGTGGTCCTATGACCCGGACGTGCCGCGTCCCTGGGGCAAGAACGCCTGTTGTGATGTTGTCAACCGCGGCGTCGCGGTCTGGAAAGGCAAGGTCTATGTCGGCACAATTGACGGGCGCCTCATCTCGCTTGATGCGGTTAATGGCGCAGTCTTGTGGGATGTCAATACCATCGACCGGTCCAAGCCCTATACGATCACCGGTGCACCGCGCATCATCAAGGACAAGGTCATCATTGGCAATGGCGGCGCAGAACTCGGCGTACGCGGATATTTCACCGCCTATGATGTCGAGACCGGCGAACAGGCCTGGCGCTTTTACACCGTCCCAGGCAATCCGGCAGAGCCCTTCGAGCACAAAGAGCTTGAGATGGCGGCCGAGACATGGACCACCGAGGGCAAATACTGGGAAATTGGCGGCGGCGGGACCGTCTGGGATTCCATGGCCTATGACCCGGAACTTGACCTGCTCTACGTCGGGACCGGTAACGGCAGCCCGTGGAACCGCTACATCCGCAGCCCGGGTGGCGGCGACAATCTGTTCCTTTCGTCCATATTGGCGATCCGCCCCGACAGCGGCGAACTGGTCTGGCACTATCAGACCACGCCGGGCGACAGCTGGGACTATACCGCGACCCAGCACATGATCCTGAACGAGATCGAATGGCAAGGCGAGCAGCGCAAGGTTTTGATGCAGGCGCCAAAGAACGGCTTCTTCTACATTCTTGACCGCGTCACAGGAGAACTTCTGTCGGCGGAGAAATATGTAACCGTGACATGGGCCACCCATGTTGACATGGAAACCGGCAAGCCGGTCGAGGACCCGGCCATGTCGATGGAAAATGCCACGCAGGTTATTTTCCCGGCTCCGGCTGGCGGCCACAACTGGCATCCAATGGCCTATAGCCCGGATACCGGTCTTGTTTACATTCCGGCGCGCGAGTACTTCGGTGTTTACAATACGGACAAGAATTTCAAGGAAGAGCGTGGCAAATGGAACCTTGGCGTTGACTGGGATGCCTATGCAGAGTTCCTGAAAGCCGCCGAAGGCATGGCAGCGCCGCCGGCGTTCGGAATGCTGCTGGCCTGGGACCCCGTAAAACAGGAAAAGGCCTGGTCAGTTGAAATGCCAACGCTGGCCAATGGCGGCGTGCTGACGACAGCAGGCAATCTGGTGTTCCAGGGCACGGGCGACGGCAAGTTCGTTGCCTATTCTGCTGACAATGGCACACCGCTGTGGGCCGCGCCGGTTCAGACAGGCATGATCGCACCGCCGATTACCTATACGGTCGATGGCGAGCAATATGTTGCCATCATGGCCGGGTACGGCGGCATCGGTGTTACGATGAGCGAAGGCCCGATCAGCAAATACGGCAACGATGGTCGCATGCTGGTCTTCAAACTCGGTGGCGACGACCTGCCGGCCCTTGCCCTGCGGGACGAGAGCCTTCCGGAGCCCCCCGCCTTTGACGCAACAGAGGCTCAACTATCCAACGGCGCTGTGAAGTTCACTAAATATTGCATGGTGTGCCACGGCGCCTATGCGGTGAGCAGCGGTGTGGTGCCGGATCTGCGCCGCATGACGCCGGAGACACACGACGTCTTCAATGAAATCGTCCTGAACGGCCTTTATGAAGAAAAAGGCATGGTCAGCTTTGGTGACTGGCTGAGCGAGGATGATGCCCATGACGTTCAAGCCTATATCATTGAGCGGTCAAACATCAGCCGTGCGGCTATCGCAGCCAGCGAGGCACCTGCTCCATAGAGGATAACATGAACCAAAGCCCGACCCATGACGACATACACAACAGATTGCGGATCCCGCTGTTTGTCCTGCGTCTGACGGTCGGGCTCTTTTTTCTGCAATGGAGTCTTGAAAAGGTCATCAAGCCGGAGACGACGGCATCGATCTTTGATCATTTCTACGGGCTTGAGTTGACATTGACATTGGCTCAAGTCCTTGGCGGGATTGAAGTCTTGCTTGCTCTGGCGATCCTTGCCGGTTTCAAGCGCCGCCTGGCCTATGGCGCTGCGTTTGCGTTACACCTCGGGTCGACCCTGTCGACCTGGCCGCAATTGACGGATCCCTATAGCGGCGGCAATCATCTCTTCGCGGCGGCCGTCCCGCTGCTGGCTGCCCTGTGGCTGCTCTTCCGCATGGCCGATTACGATGACCTGTTTGCCTTTGACGCTCGGGGCGTAAAACAGGCCTGAAGTTGCAAGGGCCTTGCGAAAATCAGCTAACCCTGTTTCAATCGCATTCGATTTCAGGGGATTAGAAAAGGACTTCATCATGCCTAAAAGACAGTTCAGAAAAGCCGCCGTTACTACTCTTGCGTTTGTCGCTGCCATTGCCGTTTCACAGATGAGTCTGGCTGAAGGCGATCATGATCACAACGCTCATGAAGGGATCTACAAGGACCGCGCCGACACGATGAAATCCCTTGGCGGTGCAGCCACGACCACCGGTGCCATGCTCAAGGGGAAGACGCCCTTCGATCTTGAGAAGGCCCGGGCCGCGGGGCAACTGGTTGCAGATAAAGCATCAACAATCCCGGCGCTCTTCCCGGAAGGCACCAATGCCGGGGAATCCGAGGCGCTGCCAATCATCTGGAAAGATTGGGAAGGCTTCACAGCCGCAGCCAAACTACTGGGTGAGCGGGCCGGCGTTCTGGCTGCTGCCGAGGATCAAGCGGCCGTGGGCGCAGCTTTTGGCGGTATGATCAAGGCCTGCGGCGGATGTCATAAAACATACCGGCTGGACAAGGACTAAGATTCGTCCGCCCGGTGGAGACACGTCTGATGAGAAGCCTGTTACTCATTCTTATCGGTCTTGGCCTGGCGATCGCCGTCTGGCTTTTCTTCGGCACCCCGCATCGCACCGTCGACATGGCAGCCCGTGAGGGCGATGCGGCGCGCGGGGCCTATGTGGCGCGTCTTGCGGGCTGCGTCTCGTGCCATACCGTGGCCGAGGGTGGAGCCTTGCTGGCCGGAGGCGCGCCACTTGCCACACCCTTCGGCACGTTTTATGGCCCCAATATTACCTCTGATCCGGTGCATGGCATCGGGAGCTGGACAGGCGGTGAATTCGCTGATGCCCTTGTCAATGGCCACAGCACTCAAACAGGTCACCTCTACCCGGTCTTTCCCTATACGTCCTATTCGAAAATGACATCGACTGATGTGGCGGATCTTTGGGCGTGGCTGCAAAGTGTTGAGGCGAGTAACACGCCTTCCAGGCCACACGATATCTCAACCCCCTTCCTGACCCGGGCGCTGATGGCACCATGGAAGACGCTGTTTCACGACGTGCGGGAACTCGCGGCTATGCCGGAGCAATCGCCAGCCTGGAACCGGGGCCGTTATATCATTGACGGTATCGGGCATTGTACCGAGTGCCATACGCCGCGCAACACGTTGGGCGTCCTCGACAAGGGAAAACACCTTGAAGGCGGCGTGCTGCCACCAAAGACCGGTTCAAAAGGTGAAAAGGTTCCTGCGATCACGGCAGAGGCCCTTGCCAAAAGAGGCTACGCCCGCGCTGATCTTCTGATGGCCTTTCGCTACGGTCTGGCCCCGGACGGTGATGTTCTGGGCGGCAGCATGGGCGAAGTGTTGTCGGATCAGCTGGAACATCTTTCAGCGGAGGACCTGGAGGCGATCGCGACCTATTTGCTCAGTCCGCCCGCCAATTGACGGGTATCAAGGAATGCAGGAGCACGCCTTTACATTGTGTAAAAAGCGGTGCAGTCTTTGCCCCATCCAGAGGGTGGAAGATGAAGTTAAATCAACGATATAGTGCGATAGTTGCAGCCTTTTTTCTGGCGCTGGTTTTGGGGCAAAGCGCTTTGGCAGACCTGCCACCGGAAGACATCGGCGTCTCCGAAGTTCTGCCGGAAGAAACGCCCATGCACTGGGTCTGGGTTGTGGACGCGGGAACAAGTTTTTCGCGCGCCCTTCTGTTTGACGGTGACACCGGCGAGATGAAGGGCCAGCTCGATACAGGTTACTGGTCACCGGGTATGACCGTCAGTGGGGATCGCAAATCCATTCTCGTCAACGAAACCTATTTTTCGCACGGGTCACGGGGCCCGCGTGAAGACATTGTCGCCGTCTACGATGCACGCACGCTCACGCCGCAACTCGAAATTCCGGTGCCGCCGCGCCGCATGGTTTCTCTCACCATGCAGCATATGATCGGGACCACGGATGACCAGCGCATCCTTGGTATTACAAACTTCACACCGATGCGCACGCTCAGCCTCGTGGATCTGAACACGGGAACACTGTTGGGCGAAGAAGATACGCCTGGCTGCGGGCAGATCTATCCGGCCGGTGACAACCGTCTGATGACCCTGTGCGGCGATGGCAGCTTTCTCACGTTCACAATGACAGTGGAGGAAAATGATCAGATCAGCGTTCAGCGATCGGTATCGCAAGCCTTCTTTGATCCGGACGAGGACCCTGTCATTATCTCCGCAGCGCGGCGCGGCGACCAGTGGTTCTTCGCCTCCTTCAATGGCTACATCCACGAAGTTGATGCTGCAACAGACCAGCCCGCCCTTGCAGAGAAATGGTCGCTTCTGACAGACAAGGAGCGGCGCAAGGAATGGCGCACTTCGGGGTATCAATCCCTCGCCCTGCACGAGCCCTCCGGTTTGCTCTATGCCCTGATGCACCGCGGCGCAGAGGAGACCTACGAGGAACCTGGTGAGGAAGTCTGGATTTACGATTCCGACACGAAAGCGCGCCTGTTAAAACTGGAACTCGAACATCCGACAGTTTCCATTGCAGTAAGCCGGGACGCGGAACCGCTTCTGTTTGCCTCGGGCTTCAAGACCATCGTCCCAACATGGATGCTCTTTATACTGGGTATCACTGGCCAGCTGGGTGATATTTTTACCTACCTGGCGCCGGTTGTTGATGTCTATGACGCACGCACAGGCAAGCACCTTCGCACCATCGAGGGTACCGGCACCTTCCCCATTGAACTTCATGTGCCGTGAGGACCCTACCCTTGGATCCGGTTTTCAGAACAATTGTTATTCTCTGCCTGAGCGTACTTTTTGCGTCAGCGGCGGCGCACAAGCTGCAAAACCGGGCGCTGTTTCAGGAACAGCTTGGGGCCTATGGGCTGGTGCCTGAGCCCTTGATCGGGCCTGCCGCTTTCATGCTTGCACTGCTTGAGCTTGTGCTGGCGGCGGCCTTGCTGGTTCCCTTTATGACCTCTACGGCCCTTTACGGCGCGGCGCTCTTGTTGCTGGTCTACGGTCTGGTCATGGAGCTGGCCATCTGGCGCGGCCGGGGAAATATCGACTGCGGGTGCAGCGGTGCGGAGGGGGCGACGTCGATTTCAAACGGCCTTGTGCTGCGCAATCTGGTGTTGAGCGTCGTTGCAATCGGAGCCACCCTGCCTTTGCCGGAGCGCGCTCTGACCTGGCTCGACATTGGTCTTTGTGTGCTGGTCGCCGGCACCGCCATCGCCTTCTATCAAGCCGCCAATCAACTCATGGCCAACAGGCCCCATCTCAAAATGTGGCGGAGCGCCTGATGCTGAATACCCTGGTGATATCAAATATTCTTCTGTGGCTTGCGGTGATGGGGCTCGGACTTCTCGTCCTGTCGCTGGCACGGCAGGTCGGCATCCTGCATGAGCGGATCGCGCCCGCCGGGGCTCTTATGGTTGCCGGCGGTCTTGAGGCGGGAACACGCTCGCCGATGTTTGAAGTTGAGGCGCTGGACGGCGAGATCGTTGACATCGGGAAGCCGCGCGAGGATGCGCGCCGCACCCTGCTCTATTTTCTGAGCCCGACCTGCCCGATTTGTTCATCCCTGCTGGCCACCGTGCATGACATTGGCATGCGCGACAAAACGCTTGATGTTGTTCTGATGAGCGATGGACCGCGTGAGGACCATGATCTTTATCGTCAGCGCAAGAAACGCGAGATTGGCAGTTTTCCCTATGTTCTGTCTGAAGACGTCGGGCGTGCCTTTGGCATCGGCAAGCTGCCCTATGCCGTCCTCATTGATGGCGACGGCATTGTGTGCGCTCATGGACTTGTCAACACGCGCGAGCATCTGGAAAGTCTGTTCGAGGCCGAGGCCGCAGGTCTTGCCTCGATGCAGGACTATCTTGCAAAAGAGCGACGAGACGCACCGGACGAAAAAATTCTGGAGGAGGTTTAGATCATGGCTTCAGTGGATACATTGCTCGAACGCACGACACGAAAGCTGGCGCGAAAGACCTCGCGGCGCGGGTTCCTTGCAAGGCTCGGTGTGGCGCTGACCGGCGCTGCCGCCTTGCCCCTCTTGCCGGTCATGCGGCAGATGGCGCTGGCGAGCGAAAATGATCCGGGCGATCCGAAGTCCTGTGAGTACTGGCGCTATTGCGCTATCGACGGGTTCTTGTGCACCTGTTGCGGCGGCACCAAGAGCTCGTGTCCGCCCGGCACTGTCATGTCACCGATTACATGGGTCGGGACATGCCGCAATCCTGGCGATGGCAAGGACTACATAATTTCCTACAATGATTGTTGCGGCAAAACCTATTGCGGGCGCTGCCAATGCATGCGCGATGAGGGCGACCGCCCGATCTATGATCCGGCCAATTCCAATAACATCAACTGGTGTGCCGGCAGCGACGCGGACATCGTCTACAATTGTTCGACGGCGATTATTGTTGGAGTGGCCGACTGATGCTGCGTCTTGCCTGCATCCTTGTTCTGACGTTTCTGCCGTGGACCAGTGCGTCGGGCGAGACCGCGCGAACCAATTATCTTTTGAACTGTATGGGTTGCCATTTGATGGATGGCTCGGGCACAAGAGACAAGGTGCCGTCCCTGAAAGGCGAGGTCGCCAGATTTCTGCATGTCGATGGCGGCCGCGCCTTTCTGATCCAGGTCCCGGGTACGGCGCAGTCAAGGCTGAACGACGCAGAGACGGCAGACGTTCTCAACTATATCCTGCGCGCTTTCGATCCCGGTCATCTACCGGATAGCTTTATCCCCTACACTGCAGAAGAAGTGGCGCAGCATCGCGGCATTCAGCTGGTCGATGCCACGACACGCCGCGCCGAACTGGCTGCCGGGTTCAGGGACTGATGGCAAAGGAAACTGAAAAGACCGTGGGGGTCATGGGCGGCCTCGGACCGGAGGCGACCGCAGATTTCTTTGCAAAACTCATCGCCGCAACGCCTGCCGCATGCGATCAGGATCATCTCCATATCCTCATCGATAACAACCCGAAAGTTCCGAACAGACATCTTGCCATACGCGGCGAGAGCCCGAGCGTCGGGCCCGACCTTGTCGCCATGGCGCGGCGCCTCGAAGACGCAGGCGCGGACTTTGTGGTGATGGTGTGCAACACCGCCCATGCCTGGACAAACGACATCCGCAGCGCCGTTTCAATCCCCTTTGTCAGCTTTATCGAAGAGGTGGTGGATCATATTGCCGGGGCATATCCCCCAGGCCCCGTCGGGGTCATGGCGGCGGATGGCTGCCTTGAAGCACAGCTCTATCAGGAGGCTCTCAAAGCCCGCGGGTTTGAACCGGTTTGCTGGGACCATGACAAGCTGGAGCGTTTCATGACTCTTGTGTTTCGCATCAAGGCCGGCGAGCGCGACGAGGCCATGGGCCGCGAGATGGCGGCTCTTGCGGAAGATCTTGCAAGCCGGGGCGCAAGCCTTATCATCAGCGGATGTACAGAAATACCGCTGGTTCTGGATGAGGCCGATGTGCGGGTGCCGCTGGTCTCCTCAAGCGACCTTCTGGTTCAGCGGACAATAGAGTATGCGCGAGGCACAAGGCCTCTGCCCCAATCCATCTGAGGACAAACCCATGCATCTTGCCCGTTTCCCCCGCGTACGTCTGGCCCACCTGCCAACCCCGCTGGAGCCGATGCCGCGCCTGACGAAACACTTCGGCGGGCCGACGCTCTACGTGAAGCGGGATGATTGCACCGGCCTTGCGACAGGCGGCAACAAGACAAGAAAACTTGAATTCCTCATGGCCGAGGCGCTTGAGCAAGGTGCTGACACAATCCTGACCCAGGGCGCGGTGCAATCCAATCATTGTCGACAAACTGCAGCAGCCGCTGCCAAACTCGGCATGAAATGCATCCTGCTGTTTGAAACCCGTGTCACAGACGGTGACGACGCCTATAACAATTCAGGCAATGTTCTTCTTGATCGAATCTATGACGCCACGATCCTGGAGTATGATGCGGGTGCGGATATGAACGCTGCACTCGCTGAGGCAGCTGACAAGGTCCGCAGTGAAGGCGGTATTCCCTACGTCATACCGGTTGGCGGGTCGAGCAAGGTCGGCGCTTTGGGTTATGCCAATTGCGCTCTTGAGCTGGTCGCCCAGACCAACGATATGAACATAAGGATCGACCATATCATTCACGCGACAGGCAGTGCCGGGACGCAAGCCGGACTTGTTACGGGGCTCAAGCTTATCAACGCCCAAATACCGGTTCTTGGCATCGGGGTCAGTGCACCGAGGGACCTGATGGAGCCATATGTGCTCGGACTGGCAGAGGAAGCTGCAGATTATCTGGGTGCGCCCGGGGGCGTTGCCCGCTCCGACATCACCGTAAATGACGAATATATCGGTGAGGGCTACGGTATCCCCACGCAAGGTATGCTGGAGGCCGTTCATCTTGCCGCTCGCATGGAAGGATTGTTGTTTGATCCGGTCTATAGCGGCAAGGGTCTCGACGGGATGTTCGATCTCATCAGCAAAGGTCACTTTGGCAAGAGCGATACGCTGGTCTTCATCCACACCGGCGGAGCAGCAGGGCTGTTTGGCTATCAAAATGTTTTTGGACAGAATGTCTTTAAGTAAAGCAACTCGTCAGCGATATAGTGCCCGGTCTATCAACAAATGCTCCAACACGTTAACTAAACCTTACCCGCTGTGCCGCAGAGGGCAAGGCTTTCGGCACACCGATTGTTCTTGACACGGCGCCCTTGCGCCCCTATATGCCAAGCTACTTGATCGGGGTCAGCGCAAGCCCTTCTGTTTCCAGAAGGTCGTCATCCCGGAAAAAATCATCAAATTTGTCCCCTCCAGCTGCGCATTGAATGTGACGCCCCCACCGGGCGCAGACCCCATGGCGAGTCCATGTTGCGTGCCCGGATGACTGGAAAAGAAAAGACTATATGACTAATACGACTTTTGCCGAGCTTGGTCTCGGACAACAATTACTCGACGCTCTTGCGTCTGAGAACTACACCACCCCAACTCCCATTCAAGCCCAGGCTATACCGTCGCTCCTTGCAGGACGTGACCTTTTGGGGATCGCCCAGACCGGAACCGGCAAGACCGCCGCGTTTGTTCTGCCGATCCTGGAAAAGCTGAGCGAGACGCCAACAAAGGCGGTTCCTTACCGCCCGCAAGCCATCGTCCTTGCGCCAACGCGCGAACTTGCCATTCAGATCGGCGAAGGCGTGAAGACCTATGGACAAAATCTGCATCTCAGGCACGCTGTCATCTTCGGCGGCGTTGGCCAAAGCCCGCAGGTTCAAAAGATGGTCCGCGGCGTTCACATTCTTGTTGCAACCCCCGGCCGTCTGCTTGATCTCATCGATCAGGGCCATATCAAACTCGACAATATCTCGTTTTTCGTTCTCGACGAAGCTGACCGTATGCTCGACATGGGCTTCATTCGTGACGTGAGAAAGGTCGCCGCACTGTTGCCGGAGAAGCGCCAGTCGCTGCTTTTTTCCGCCACCATGCCGAGCGATATTGCCAAACTGGCTGCGAGCCTGCTGGATAATCCCGAACGCGTCGAGATCTCGCCGAAGGTCATTACCGTCGACAAGATTGAACAGAGTGTCTACTTCGCCGAAGGTAATGAAAAGCTCGCCCTGCTGGCCGAAATCATGGCGGATGAAAGCCTCTACCGGGTTATCGTCTTTACCCGGACCAAACATCGTGCCAACAAGGTTTCAGAGTATCTGAGTAAACGCAGTATCCCGTCTGAAGCCATTCATGGTAACAAGTCGCAAAGTGCGCGGCAACGTGCACTGGAGACCTTTAAGTCAGGTGACACGCGGGTTCTGGTGGCAACTGATATTGCGGCCCGCGGCATTGATATCGATGACGTCACCCATGTGATCAATTTCGAACTGCCGAACGAGCCGGAAAGCTATGTTCACCGGATCGGCCGCACCGCGCGCGCCGGTGCTGACGGCATCGCCTTTTCGTTCTGCTCGCCGGAAGAGCGTCCCTATCTCAGGGATATCGAAAAGCTCATCAAGCGCGAGATCACGAATGTCGGCGAGCGCCCCTTCATGGCCCATATCCCGAAAAAGCCCAAGGCCTCGGAAGGCCAGCGACAGGGCCGTGGCCAGGGCAGAGGCCAAAACTCCGGAAGATCGCAAGGCAAGCGTGCTGCTGCAAACGGGAATGATAATCAGACTCAGAAGAGATCAGGCCCGGCACGTTCGCGCGGCAGGAGAAGCGGCCCCCGGGCGGCTTGAACAGCGACGATAGCTCTACGCTAACCTTGATGCCCGTCCACCATGTGGGCGGGCATTTTGTCACGTATTGAGACCCACCTCCTGACAATCGGGTCCGGAACGCCTATATCTTCCTAATGACGGCGTTTGCGTCGATCTTCGCGCACGCACAGCAAAGGAGGTTTCAGTGTCCCGGCAATTTACGATCCTTGTTATCGCAGACCCGAACCCCGATGACACGCCGGTCATGGACAGGGCCAGGATGGTTGCAGAAGGCTTTGGTGCCCGTTTGCATGTTATCGGGTTCGTCCCCGATGGCGATCCCGATCCGACATACGCACCGCGCCTGTCGGGGACTGTCAAGCACGCTCTGGGCGACTTCGACGACTACGAGATCAGCATTGAAGAGGATGGCGATGTTGCCGCCCGGGTCGTTGAACGGTGCCGGTCCGGCGCCATTGATCTCATCATCAAGACAGGGCATCGCTCGGAGAGCGGCTCTTGTTCCCCGACCGACCGGCATCTTATTCGTGATACCAAAACGCCGATTCTCCTGCTCGACGGACACGCCCACCGAGAGTTGAAAACGATCATGGCGACCGTCGATGTGGAATCTGATGTTCTGGAGCAACGGGTGCTCGACAGGAAGGTCCTCGACCATTCGGCCGATTGGGCAAAGCGGTTTGGCTCCACGCTTCATGCTGCGATCTGCGTCGAAACTTCCCAGATCCTCTCCGACCTGGATCTTGTCGATATTCACAAGCGCGAACACGCCCATGCGCCCGCCGTACGCAAGGTTGTCGAGAGCGAGTATCGAGATTATGACATTGACCCGGGAAACTGGCACCTTCATGCTGGCGCGCCGGAGAAAATCCTGGCTGGCATGGCGCAGGGTATCAAGGCGGACCTTGTTGTCATGGGAAGTGTGGGACGCAAAAGACTGGAAGGTCTGCTGCTCGGCAATACGGCAGAGAAGATTCTGCACATCCTCCACACCAATGTCCTCGTGATCAAGCCGGATTGAGCAGTCGTTCCGGGTTCAGCACCGAATACGACATCTGGCGCTGTTGCACAGGCGAGCCATGACGCACGTATCAGGGCCGCGTCCATCATGAGGTCAGATCTTGGAAGTCCTTTTAACCCTGTTTTTGTTGCTCCTCGCAGCCCGCGCCTGCGGTGAAATTGCCGAGCGGCTCGGGCAGGCACCTTCTGTTGGCGAGCTCCTTGCGGGGATTCTGCTCGGGATTGTCGTTCTACCCTTCAGCGAAACCTTTCCCGCCCTTGGCGCGATGGCAACAATGGACATGCTGGATGAGCTGATTGCAGCAGGCATGTTCTCCTTGATGTTGATGGCCGGCATAGAATTGCGGCCAGGGGAAGTGAAGAAAAATGTCGGTCTATCGTTCGGCGTTGCCGTTGGGGGAATGGCGCTGCCTCTGGCGCTTGGATACGGCTTCGTCCATCTAACCGCTCCGGATCACCCCCTGAAAGGGACAATCGCCCTGCTGGTGGGCATCGCCCTGGCGATTTCAGCTGTGCCGACGACCGTCAAGGTGCTCAGCGACTTTAACCTTCTGCACCATGACATCGGGCGGACGGTAATCGCGGCGGCACTGTTTGATGACGTCCTCGGGCTCGCCCTGCTTGCGATCCTGGTGGCCCTGATGGAATACGGCGCCCTGCCCGGCCTGCCTGAATTTGCCGCCCTCATCATCAAGAGCGCCCTGTTCTTTGCGATTACCATCGGCCTGGGAACACGCGTTTATCCGCATCTCCATCGCAGGGCGCAGGCCTTTCAAACGGTTGCGGTCGAGTTCAGCGTGTTGATGCTGGTGGCGCTCGGATATTGCTTGCTTGCAGAGCTTCTGGGCATTCACTGGATTCTGGGAGCCTTTATGGCTGGCCTGTTCTTTGAACCGGCCCGTGTCGGACATCGCGCGTGGCTGGAAATGAAGCTGATTGTATCGGCGATTGCGGGGGGCGTTCTCGGGCCGATCTTCTTTGCGTCCATCGGGCTCAAGGTTGATCCGACAGCGCTCTTCGTCATTCCACACTATGTTATCGCCCTTATTGCCCTTGCTCTCCTTGGCAAGATCGCGGGCGCAGGATTGCCAGCGCTCATCGGCGGGTTAAAGCCGGTCGACGCCCTTTCGGTCGGCGTGGGGATGAGCGCCCGGGGCGCGGTTGAACTTATTGTCCTCGGCATTGCCGTTCAGGCGGGTTTTTTTGCCGATCTCGATGGTCACCCGGTGATGCAGCACCTGTTTTCTGCTCTCGTCCTTGCTACCCTGGTCACGACCATCCTGACCCCGATCCTGCTTCGTTTTCTGTTGGCGAGGCAACACGGGCACAAGTAGCGGCGCCCGGTTTTCGTTCGGTACTGCTACGCCTTTGCCGTCAGGATGGCGTAGAGTTCGTCTTTCAGTAACAGGCGGCGCTTCTTGGCGTCTTCGATGATATGATCCGCCGCCGGTTCAATGTCCTCTTCCATGCGGATGACTTCGTCGTCGACCTCATGATACTCAACAAACAACCGCGCGAAATGATCGTCGGCTTCTTTCAAATCGTGGATCGCGGTTTTAAACTCCGGGAACTCCTTGATCAGGGGATGATGCTCGATGTGCATGGCAAATGCCTCCTTACCTGATGCTCTACCCGACACGCTCGACACGCTGGCGAGGTTCGGGCAAGCTGTTAACTGTTCTCAAAAGATAGTCGATTTACAGGCACTTTTGAATGCGGCAAGGGGGCGCAGAGGCGCAATTTCTGTGCGAACCCGGAGACTCAAAGTACGACTGACAGCGGCCTGAGACGGCCCGCCCCTTAATGCAAGGAGATCAAGCCCCAATGCCACGCCACATGCCCGTTAAAGCCTACAAGAACGCCGACTTTATCGACAGCCGCGACGCCCGGATCCTGCGCATCATGGCGGAATATCTGGAAACTGAAAAACGCATGCGAGAGGCCGGCATTGAAGACACGATCGTGTTCTTCGGGTCGGCCCGGATCCTCTCGCACGAGGAGGCTGAGGAAAAGCTTGCCGCGCTTCAGAAGGAAAAGAAGGCAACCAAAAAGGACATTACCCGCGCCGAGCGGGCGGTTGAAATGTCGCGGTACTATGAAGCGGCCAGAGAGCTTGCCTTTCGCCTGACACAATGGGCCAAAGAGCTCGCCGTCGAAAAGACCGATCCGCTGCAACGCTTTTGCGTTGTCACAGGGGGCGGCCCCGGCATCATGGAAGCGGCCAACCGGGGCGCCGAGGAGGCCGGCGGCAGCACCATCGGCATGAATATCTCGTTGCCGTTTGAGCAATATCCGAACGAATATATTTCCGACGGGCTGGCCATGGAGTTCCATTACTTTTTTGTCCGCAAGTTCTGGCTCGTCTATCTCGCCAAAGCCGCCGTTATCATGCCCGGCGGATATGGTACGCTCGACGAATTCATGGAAATCCTCACTCTGGTTCAAACCGAAAAGATCCGGCGCAAATTTCCCATCATACTCTTTGGCTCGCACTACTGGTCGAAGATTGTCGAGTTTGGTCAGATGGCGGAGTTTGGCACCATCGACAAAGAAGACCTCGATCTGTTTCATATCACCGATTCCGTCGATGAAGCCTTTGACTGGCTGAAAGCCCAGCTCACCGAATGGGCCGTGGATAACCCGGGCGCAGGGCTGACGACCCAGGTCGAGGTGGTCGGGTCGCGGAAGGGGTGAGGTGGAGAGGGTGCGGGTGAGTGGCAGTCTGGAGGATCAATGCCTACATTTCGACGACCCGTGCCGAATCCACTTTAGAAGGCCGCAGGCTAGATGAAGTACACCAAGATCCTCGGTGTACCTGAAGGTTATTACGACGGCCTGCATTGACTTGCCGTCCCTTGCACAGGCTCCACCCATATCTCTTGGTTGGCTTTCTTGCACTTTCATGAAGGTGGTGAGGAAGGGCCTATAGTGTTCGGCCACCTCACGAATGCGAAGGCCCACACCGCCGCATGACTGACCCACGGGATGAATGCCACCAGTAGCCAGACCCATAACCAGACGGAGCTGAAGCCCGCATTCTTGACAAGTTTATGACTTACAAACACTATCAACGCGAGAGACCCGACTAATAACGCAATGAGTGGCATCAGCTCCACCCAAACCGATGGCGGAGGATTGCCGGTCTCATACGCAGCTAAAACAACACCCAGGATTATCCAGCAAAATGGAACGGCTGCCAGTGGACCTGCACACATGACCCCGAGCAATGGATTCAATCGTGCCCTCATGAAAATGCGGTACAAAGGTACGATATACAGCACCCCGTATAGGGTAAGAAATTTCGCGATAAACACACCTATTCTCACTTTCGCAATGTAATTGTGCCGTCACCTCCGCACCTCATAAGGCTGGGCGTATGGACAAGATTCTTGTCATATTCATCCGCCACATATGTCTCAAGCTACACAACTGGAAGTCAGGATGCAATGGACGGGAAACACCTGATGGGATACTATTCGTAGACAAGTCAGCTTGGCTTGGCGTGACAGGATAGAGGGACGGGCCATTGACAATTAAGAGCGCGAGTAAGTGGGTCATGCAATTGATTAAGGGCTTCTATTTGGCTTTGCTGGCTGAGTTCTCGATGTATGCCATCCTTATCGTGATCTTTTTGGTGTCTCCGCTTTTGTTTGTCTGGATGGTCTTCATTGGTCCGATGGAGGTTTTTGCATGGACGGCATATCATCCATGGTTGACCACCTCAGGCCTCATATTTTGCCTCGGTATGTATTTGGCCTGGAAGGTGAGGAAAGACATGAAAGCTGAGGCATCGAAAACGCCCTCGGATGACTTAGATTGACGCTACTCTTCCGCAACCCTCCAACTTACGTCGGGAGACACGAGATGGATACATGGAGGCTCTATGCCGAAAAATGCAACTGAGATAATGGTGCAAGGTGCTATGCGAAGGATACAACGAAAATGAAGAAACGAAGTGCTACGAGTTTCGTGCTGCTGCCACTCCTCCTGGTTTCTTTATCTCTGGGAGCCTGTTCCGAGGAAAGCAGCCAGAACACCGAAGGCGTGGCTAGTCGAGTCGAAGTCGATTTGGGCGACGGGAGCCTCAGCTTCCTTTTGCCCGAAGGTTTTCATGAATTGACCGGAAAAGAAACATCGACCAAGTGGTTGAGCCACAATGGACCCCAGTTTGCGTTCGGCATTGAAGGAATGACCGTTAATATCATTGTCGGCTTAACAGACACGCCGGCAGAAGAATCTGAAATTGGCGACTATTTATCAGGTTATTTGTCAGGCATGGCAGAGGCCATCTCAAAAGGGGTGCCCGGGTATATTGAGCTGACAAATGAAGTACAAGAGATCAATGGAGTCGACTGGGGCAGGCTGGAGTTTCAAAGTAGCGCAAGTGAGATCCATATGGGCAGCTTTATCACTTGTCTAGGTGGCCGCATCCTCATGGTGAACGTGAATGCGACAACGGATCTCTACGCCGAGTACCAGCAAGATCTGATGGCAGCTGTCGAGAGCTTCGAGTTGCGTGGAGGATGTTAGCGAGCCAGAAGAAACATTGAACTCTTTGCTCAGATCCGAAGTTGCTGAATTCACTCAAAATGCTGCGCATTTTAAGTCGCTTGGGCAGATGTCGAGAGAGCGCGTTCGCTTTGCGAACGCTTAGTGGTGCGGATGGAGAGACTCGAACTCTCACTTCCGAAGAAACCAGATTTTGAATCTGGCGCGTCTACCAGTTCCGCCACATCCGCACATTTCCAGCATTTCGTGCCAGAGCGGCGGCATCATAGAGGAGCGGAGCCCCGCGTCAAGCGTACTCTTGACCCCACTGCAGATGGCATTTGGCAGGGAGGCGAACGGCTGGTATAGCGGGAGATCTCTTGCGGATCCTGAAAGGATGCCAAAGTCCATGACCCCTCATCACGAACAGAGCACCACCGATCTGCTGCTTGCCCTTGCGCATGAGATTGGCGATCAGGACGGGGGGGAGATTTCGATTGGCGCGCTGGTCGACAGGCTGTCGGACCGGGGGTTTGGTCTGGTGCAGCTGATCCTCGCGCTGCCGGTGTGCATTCCCTTCCTGTGGGGCATTCCGCAGGCGGTGGCGGTGCCGATGCTGTTCATTGCGCTGCAAATTGTTATCGGGCGCCATGCGCTCTGGCTGCCGCGGCAGGCGCGGGCGAAGACGATTTCGCACGAGGCGATGCTGAATCTCGCCACCCGAGCCCAAAAGTACGTCGGCTGGTTCGAGCGGCTGGCGCGGCCACGGCTCGAATTCCTGACGCACGGCGTTCCCGAACGTGTCTTCGGGGCCCTGATGGCGGTGTTTTGTATCTCGATCATGGTGCCGCTGCCGGGCACCAATACTGTCCCCGGGGTCGGCGTGGCAATCCAGTCGATCGGGTTTCTCGAGCGCGACGGGCTGCTTGTGTTGCTGGGCACGGTGATCGGCGCGATCTGGGTGGCTCTGCTGCTGTTTGTCGGCGCTGAAGTCGCCAGCTTTTTGAAACAGTTCATTTCAGGTCTGCTATAGGGAACCCCATGGAACTTTTGCGAAAACTCTTGAAGCCTGACGCGGCGATGATGCCGGTGCTTGTGGTGCTGGCATCCGCCATCACGCTGGCCATCGCGCACGGGTTTGAATATATCGGCGGCTTTCGCCCCTGCGCGCTGTGTCTTGAACAGCGCGCCGCCTATTGGACGGCAATCGGGTTTGGCATTGTGGCGGCGGCGCTCTATCGCCAGGACGCCATGAAAGAAACCATGGTGCCGCGCCTGCTGATCGCCGGCATGACGCTGGCGCTGGGTTACGGCGCCTGGCTCGCCGGTTTTCATACGGGCGTTGAGCAGGGCTGGTGGGAAGGGCCTGCAAGTTGCACCTCCACGGGTGTGCGTAGCCTTGAGGACATGCTTAAGGACACAGCTGGCGACATTGTGATGTGCGATGAGGTTCCCTGGGCCTTGTTTGGCATCTCCATAGCGGGTTATAATTTCCTTATTGCGCTGTCGCTGACGCTTTATTCGGCGACCGGATTTATCAGGACGCTGCCAAAGCGCCACGAGTAGAGTGAAAGAGAGTTGAGCCCCCGATGGCCCGTCGCCCGGATTTCAGAGAAAAACCCAAACTGAAAAAGCTTGATCGCAGAGATATGAGCCTGAAGCGTCCCGGTCTGGCGACCGATCGGACCGGGGCTCAAACGTCGTCCAGTCCAAAAAAGCGGCGCCTGAACGAAATGTTGCGGGTTGATCATGCGGGCGAATATGGTGCGGTGCGGATTTATCAGGGGCAGATCGCGGTCCTGAAGGCACGCAACCGGCGCGGCGCGGCAGATGATGACATGCTGGCGACCATCCGGCATATGGAGGAACAGGAGCAAGAGCATCTTGCCGCCTTCAACAAAATCCTCAACGAGCGAAAAGTCCGCCCGACAGCGATGACGCCGGTGTGGCATGTGGCCGGTTATGCGCTCGGCGCGACCACAGCGCTGCTGGGTGAAAAGGCGGCGATGGCCTGTACCGCCGCCGTTGAGGAAGTCATCGAGGAGCACTACCAGGATCAGCTTGATACTCTTGATGCGGATGAAGAAGAGCTGCGCGCGGCGATCACGCAGTTCCGCGAAGACGAGCTTGCCCACCGGGACACGGCGCTGGACCACGGCGCCGAGGAAACGCCGGGTTACCGGGCGCTTTCCGGCGCCATCAAGGCTGGCACCCGGCTGGCGATCCGGATTTCCGAGAGGATCTAGCGCCGTCCCTCGAATTTTAGAAACACCGTGTGGCCGCGGATAATCAGCGCGCCATGATGCTTACGTGCCGCATCGACCCGGCCTTCAACATAACTGACAAAGTCTGACAACTTTTCCGGCGCTGCATAACGATTGCCATGCAGAGCCTCGATGCTCAGAATATAGTCAATGAGCGGGCCCG
This sequence comes from uncultured Alphaproteobacteria bacterium, assembly GCA_965603015.1. Taxonomy (GTDB): domain Bacteria; phylum Pseudomonadota; class Alphaproteobacteria; order M2410; family M2410; genus JAUWTJ01. The sequence goes on along the minus strand of CBFDBJ010000014.1, from coordinate 1,584 downwards.
CCTCTGTCACCCGCAATTCACCACCGCCATCGACCTGATCGCTGGTTTCGAATTTCGGTTGCCAGTATTCAAAGGCCTCTTGCGGCGCAGGGGCTGCGACCGAACCGCCAACGTCAAAGCCGTCACCCTCATAATCGGCGATCAACTTTCTCATCTCAATGAGATGGTCGCCTGCATTGAGATGAACGAAAGCGCGCCCTCCGATCTTGACATGGCGCAAGATTTCGTCCATCGCCTCAAAGGGCCGGGCCATGTGGTAGAGCATGTGAAACGCGCAGGCGACATCAAATTTCCGGTCTGATACCAAAGGCTCATTCAGGTCGTGTTGAAGTGTTGACACGCCGCCGCCGCTCAACGCACTCGCCGCATCGTCAAGCATGCCCTGTGACAGATCTACCAAAGTCAGATCATGCGGCAATTGGTTTCTGGTCTTTGCGGTGCGCCAGATGAGGCCATTGCCACATCCAAAATCGATAACCGTCTCTCCCGCCTTTATGGCCATGGCATCGAGACGGACATCCTGAAGAGAGGGCCCAGCCGATGAAAATCGTTCATAGAGAGCGACACGCGCCATCAAATTATCAGGCGTTTTGTATTGTTTGTCCCTCAGATGATCCGGGTCAGAGAAGGTGTCAGCCATTGAAGCTCCCTATAGCGGCTTCGTTGCCTTGATTGAAAAACTGAGCGGCATGCGCGGCCAGTCCTCCGGCAGCGTCCACATGCCGTCGGGGCGCTCGATCATAGCCGGCCAGACGTCATTGCAGGTGAAATCATGTTCGTGGACGAACTCGATGACGAGGCCCTTTTCGATCAGCAGGGTGACGATCTGTCCGAGTTCGAAAATCCATGAATGAGTGCGATTGTTTTTATAGCTGGTTTCCCCCGTCGCATAGGAACCGCCGCCGTCCTCGACAATCGGCTCTGGCTTGTGGAAATAATCATACAGGCCGTAATAGACCGGCTTGTCACGCGGAATTCGTGTCTCGTCCTGATCGTCAAACAGCCAGATCAGGGGGTGAATTTCCGCGATGTAGAAGGTGCCGCCCGGTTTGACAAAATTGGCAGCAACTTCGGCCCAGCGCTCATGGTCGGGCAGCCAGCCCAGAACACCCCATGAGGTGAAGACAATATCGAACTGTTCATCCAGCGCCTTGTCGGCTTCCAGGATGTTGGTCTCGATGAAGCGGGCCTCAACACCTGTTTTGGCGGCAATCTCCCGTGCGGCCACAATCGCATCGGACGAGAAATCAAGGCCGGTCACCTTTGCGCCGTACATGGCGAGGGACAGCGTGTCGAGACCGAAATGGCATTGCATGTGGAGGAGCGATTTACCCGTCAGATCGCCGAGCTCGGCGCGCTCCAGAGTGAGCGGTCTGGGGTTTCCGGCCATGACATCCTGAGCATGATAGAACGGCGCCGCGACGTGGGAGGCGACACGCTCGTTCCACCACAGGCGATTGACTTCGGTTTGGTCGGTGGGGGTGCTGGGGAGGTTTTTGGTCATGGTGTATTCTTTCCTGAGTGCAGAGAGCTCGCATCAAAACTCGCTCCCTCCTCCATACTGTCATTACCGGACTTGATCCG
>CBFDBJ010000013.1:0-57382 GCA_965603015.1 uncultured Alphaproteobacteria bacterium | reverse complement strand
CGGCATGACCCGCATGCCCAAGGTTCAGGAAGCGGTTCAGACGTTCTTTGGCCGTGAACCGCACAAGGGCGTCAACCCGGATGAAGTTGTTGCCATGGGCGCAGCCATTCAGGCCGGCGTTTTGCAAGGCGATGTCAAAGACGTTCTGTTGCTCGACGTCACGCCGCTGTCGCTCGGCATTGAAACCCTCGGCGGTGTGTTTACCCGCCTGATCGACCGCAACACGACGATCCCGACCAAGAAGGGTCAAACCTTCTCTACGGCGGAAGACAATCAGACTGCCGTGACAATCCGGGTCTTCCAGGGCGAACGCGAAATGGCCGCCGACAACAAGATACTCGGCCAGTTTGATCTGGTCGGTATTCCGGCCGCGCCGCGCGGTGTGCCGCAGATCGAGGTGGCCTTTGATATTGATGCCAACGGCATCGTCAATGTGTCAGCCAAGGACAATGCCACCGGCAAGGAACAGCAAATCCGTATTCAGGCCTCCGGCGGTCTTGATGACGCCGATATCGAGCGCATGGTCAAGGAAGCCGAGGAGCACTCGGCAGACGACAAGATCCGCAAGGACCTTGTTGAAGCCCGCAACAAGGCGGAATCCCTCGTTCACATGACGGAGCAGAATATTTCCGAGCATGGCGACAAGGTCTCCGACGAGATCAAATCGGAGATCGAAACCCATATCGCCAGCCTCAAGGAAGCTCTCGAAGGCGACAACAAGGAGGCTATTGAAACGGCCACCCAGGCGCTGGTTCAGTCCTCCATGAAACTGGGCGAGGCCATGTATGCCGACAGCGCGGCAGCTGGTGAAGCTGAAGATGCGTTCGGAGACACCGAGGCCGCACCTGGTGGTGATGATGATGTCGTTGATGCCGACTTTGAAGAAGTCGACGACGACAAGAAGGACAGCTAGGACGATCGGGTGGGGCCGGTGATTGACACCGGCCCCGCCCGCATTTTCCTGAAGCCCCGCATCACAACGGTGGCTGCGTAAAGCGGCCTGAAAGACGACCCGGACGTATCATGGCCAAAGAAGACTTTTACAAACAGCTCGGCGTGGGCAAGGACGCAGATGGCGCCGCCATCAAGTCGGCCTATCGCAAACTTGCGATGCAGTTTCATCCCGACCGCAATCCGGACAATCCGGAAGCGGAGCAGAAATTCAAGGAAGTCTCCGAAGCCTATGACGTCCTGAAGGACGAACAGAAGCGCGCCGCCTACGACCGGTTTGGCCATGCCGCGTTCGATGGCAATGGCGGCATGGGCGGCGGCGGCTTTGGCGGTGGCGGCGGCGGTTTCCGCGGCGATCCGGGCGGCGGTTTTGCCGATATTTTCGATGATCTGTTTGGCGGAATGGGCGGCGGACGCGGTCAGGGCCGTGGTCAGCAAGGGCGCGGCGCCGATCTTCGCTATAATATGGAGATCTCCCTCGAGGAAGCCTTTGCCGGCAAGAAAGCCTCGATCCGGGTTCCCGGCTCGATTGCCTGTGATGAGTGCGACGGCTCGGGCGCCGAGGCGGGCTCTGATCCGCAGGTCTGTCCGACCTGCTCGGGCGCCGGCAAGGTTCGTGCGCAACAGGGCTTTTTCACGATCGAGCGCACCTGTCCCAACTGCCATGGCCAGGGCCGGGTGATCAATAACCCGTGCAAGCCGTGTTCGGGCTCGGGCCGGATCCAGAAGGATCGCTCGCTCAATGTCAATATTCCCGAAGGGGTCGAGGAAGGCACGCGCATCCGGCTCACGGGCGAAGGCGAGGCGGGCTTGCGCGGCGGACCGCAGGGCGATCTTTATATTTTCCTGTCGATCAAGCCGCACGAAATTTTTGAACGCGACGGCGCGGATCTGCACTGCGTTGTGCCGGTGCCCTTTGCCACCGCGACGCTTGGCGGCCAGGTCGAGGTGCCGACGGTTGCAGGCGGGCGCGCCAAGGTCACCATCCCGGCCGGCACCCAGTCAGCCCGCCAGTTCCGCTTGCGCGGCAAGGGCATGCCGGTGCTGCGCTCACGCAATATCGGTGATCTCTACATCCACACCGCGGTCGAGACCCCGGTCAATCTCTCCAAGAAACAACGCGAACTGTTGCGCGCGTTCGAGGCAGAGCTGACTGACAAGAACAATCCGGAAAGCGCCAGTTTCTTCTCCCGGGTCAAGGGTTTCTGGGAGAGCATGAAGGATTAGGGGGCAACGATGGCATTGCAGTTTCGTCACGTCACCTCCTGCGACCTTGACCTCCTCACAGATTGGCGCCGCCGCCCCCATGTCATGAAATGGTGGGGCGAGATGTCTGTCGAAGATCTTCACAAGGAATTTGAAAAAGAAATGGCGGACCCGCTGGTGGAACGCTATGTGGCCTGCCTCACAGGGCCAACCGGGGAGGGCCGCGACTTTGCCTTCGTTCAGGTCTGCGACGCCCACGGTGCCAGTGACGGATGGTGGCCGGACGCGACGCCCGGGACATGGGCGATCGACTATCTTATTGGCGAACCGGACCTCATTGGCCAGGGCCTCGGCACAGCGCTCATTGCGCAGTTCACGAGAGATCTTCTGGCTCGACCCGGCGCACACACAGTGACCGCCGATCCGGAACCGGAGAACATCGCCTCGATCCGCGCCTGTGAGAAAGCCGGATTCATCCAGGCCGGAAAGGTCGATACGCCGGACGGCCTCGCCATGCTGATGGTCAAGTCACGCGCTTGACGCGGCACATCTTTTCCTGTTCCGTCCCTTTCAGATTGGAGAGCATGATGAAACTCGCAGTTATGGGCGCGACGGGCCGGATGGGTCAGGCGCTGATCCAGGAAATCCTTGAAACAGAAGGCCTCACCCTTGCCGGGGGGATCGAGCCTGCCGGGCATGTCGCGGTGGGTACGGATCTGGGCAAGCTGGTCGGGCGGGACCCGATCGGCGCCCTCGTCACCGATGATCCGCTGGAGCTTGTCACCCGGGTCGAGGGCATTCTGGATTTCACCGTGCCCGAAGCCAGCCTTGCCCTGTCGGCGCTCACCGCCCAGGCGCGCATTGTTCATGTCATCGGCACAACAGGGTTTTCATCGGCGCAGGAAGAGACGCTGCGCATTGCGGCGCGCCACGCCACCCTCATAAAGTCGGGCAATATGAGCCTCGGGGTCAATCTGCTGGCCGCGCTGACGCAGCGCGCGGCGCAAAGTCTCGGCGACGCCTGGGACATCGAGATCGTCGAGATGCATCATCGCCACAAGGTCGATGCCCCGTCGGGCACCGCGCTTCTGCTTGGTGAGGCGGCGGCCCAAGGCCGCGGCGTTAATTTGTCTGACAAGAGAGTTGCGGGGCGTGATGGCCTATCCGATCCGCGCCAATCCGGCGACATCGGCTTTGCCTCGCTGCGCGGTGGTTCGGTGGTTGGCGAACACACGGTCATTCTGGCCGGACCGGATGAGCGCATCGAGCTGACCCATAAAGCCGAGGACCGCTCGATCTTTGCCAAAGGCGCCCTTGCTGCCGCGCGGTGGGGTGTCGGCAAGGGTCCCGGTCTGTTTTCCATGAAAGACGTGCTCGGGCTTTAGGAGTTGTTATTATCCAACCGGCAACTGATCCGCATTGTCCCGATATGACACATGATCCGATGGCGTTACCAGCTCGTAATGGCACCTTTTTGCGTCACCTCTTCACATTGTTTAGAGACTGATAATAATATACCGATTATAAGAAGCAGTGCGAATCGGTATTTTACCCTCTGCACACTTACACGGGTGAGCTGAACGTCCGCGCGAGGAAATGTGACAGGCAATCAAAATTCTCCCGATAGCACAACAATAGATCAGGTCCACGACCTTACGATCTATCCCGACTATTTTCGGGCGTTTGCCAAAGGCTATATGGCGGCGTGGACCGATGATGGCTGTCCGATCTATCAGGACCTTATGCTCGCGGCGGATATTATCCCCCTGCTCACCACAATAACCGTGCTTGACCTTCGCGAGCCGGAAATGGCGCGTTACCGGTTTTGCGGTACCGAGGTTGTTGCTCAAACCGGCGTGGATTTGTCAGGTCACAATCTGCTTGACCTCATACCAGCGGATGGCAGAGACGATCTTTATGCGGATATGAAGGCCATGCTTGCCCGCCCCTGCGGTAATTTCTCACAACATCTTGATATCTACGCCAGCGGAAAGAGCGTGAAATCGGAATCGCTATCCCTGCCACTGAAATCGAAATCCGGTGCGCCGGCCGGTCTTCTCATCACCTTGCACGCGTCGGATTGGACCTTTCTGGCCGACGCAAAAAGGGGTGCCCTGCTTGGGGATGGAGATCTTCGCATTGGCGCCGAGTGGACCCAGTCCCTGTTCGTTGATACAGGGCACGGAACGCCCGGCCTGACAGGCTTTCAGCGCGATCAGCCAGCACAGACCTCCTAGTACATTCTGTGCTCACTATCATCGTCGATGATATCCTGCATCTCCTCGACACCAAAACCCAGTTTGCCATGAGCGACCATTGCCTGGGCCAGGGTTGGAATCCCTGCTTTGTCAGGCCATGTTTCAGGTTTCCACATTCCTGCGCGAACCATACATTTCTGGCAGTGCATGAAGGCCTCTTCAACCGTAACAATCAAAATGAATTGCGGTTCTTTTCCGTTGATGGCCATGTCGGCCTGCAGCGCCTTGTCCTGAACGAACTTCCCCGTGCCGCTTATTCTTAGCGTGTCGCCATTTCCGGGAATGATAAAGAACAAGCCGACCTCAGAATTGACCAACAGGTTTTCGAACGTGTCATGCCTCCGATTTCCCAATCTGTCCGGTATCGCCAGGGTTTTCTCATCAAGAACTTTAACAAATCCACCGGGGTCGCCTCGGGGTGATATATCAACAAGGCCGTCCGCGCCGCGCGTTGAAACAATCAGGAACGGTGTCTGAGCGATAAACTCAGCACAAATACTATCGATGTGATCGATAACTTTGTTTGAAACCAGCTCTCCAGCTTCTCCACCCACAATTTCGCGAAAGCGCTCCCTGGTCGTGATTACCTCGTCAAACGAAATGGTCATAAGGGCTCCTCAGGCTTTGAAGGGCAGTTTGTCGAAGTTGCAAATCGATTGCAAATATAATTCAGGGTGGCTGTGCCCCGCGCCCTCTGCTGTCGCCGAAGAGACGCCGGCTGCTACCTTCAGCCGAACCCTTCAGACGTCTTGCGCAGACATCCCTGGCCAGCGTTTGAAGTTTTTCAGCACGGCGGCGTCGAGCTGACGCCGGTGGAGCCACAGTACCGCCCAGACCACCGCGCTCCAGCCTGCGGTCAGAACAAAAACTGCAATGAAGCCCCACATCCACGGGCCGGGATAAAACACGACGTGGACGAAGCTCAGGAGCGCCATAACCAGAAGGGTTTCCAGGGTGGCCAGCACGAGGAAGCCGAACAGATAGAGCCAGAAGCGCCGACGGCGGAGCCATTCAAAGTAATTGATAAAGGCCTCCTCATCGAGGGCGGCAACCGGGTGATCGGGGTTTTCATCCTGCAAGCGTTCGCGTTCGGCTTTGGCGACCGAGCGCGCCGTGTCCTCGGCAAAGGAATAGGCGCGCAGGATGACCATGGCGAGCACAAGGGCGACAGCGACTAAAAAAGAAACAACCATGAACGAACCTTGCGCCTCTAGTTCTGCGATCAAAACGAGAGGGGACTATGCCAGAGTGGCCGGTCGCGGGAAACAGCGATTTCCGGTTCTGCTTGACCTGGTTCAATCCGCTGGAGCCAGGCCGGTATTGGCGCTTTCCCACGCGATCATGGCGCGCTTGCGGGTCGTGCCCCAGTGATAGCCGCCCAGGGCACCTGAAGTGCGCAGCACCCGGTGACACGGGATGAGCCATGAGATCGGGTTGCGGCCAACGGCGGTGCCGACGGCGCGCACGGCTTTGGGGTTGCCGACATGGATCGCAAGATCCGAGTAGGTCACGGCCTGACCCTCAGGGATATGCAGCAGTGCCTGCCAGACCTGGAGCTGGAACGGCGTGCCGGACAGATCAACGGTGATCTCGCCCGGATCGGGGCCATAGAGACGGCGCGCCAGATCCTGGCTTGCCGAGGCGTCCTCGATAAAGCTCGCCAGTGGCCAGCGGCCCTGCATGTCGGCCAAAGCCTCGGCCCGCGAGGGCTGCGTCCCGTCAGCAAAGGCGAGGCCGGCAAAGCCGCGCGGCGACATCACATAGAGCCCCTCGCCAAACGGCGTAGGGTGCAGACCCCAGCGCATTTCCAGCCCCGAACCCATTGATTTGACCTCACCGGGGGTCATGGCCTCAACTTTGACGAACAGGTCATGCAGGCGGCCCGGGCCCGACAGGCCAACCTCGTAGGCGGTATCAAGCACACTGGCGTGGCCTTCCAGCAGCGTGCGGGCATGAGAATGGGTGACCAGTTGAAGGAAGCTTTTGGGCGAGACCCCGGCCCAGCGCTTAAACAGGCGCTGCAGATGGAACGGGCTGAGATCCAGCTCGCGGGCCAGATCATCAAGGCCGGGCTGGTCACGGAATTGCGCGTCGAGAAACTCGATGGCGCGGCCAATGCGCTCGAAATCTGTCGGGCTGGTTCGCTCTGTCAACTCTGTCGCTTCTGTCACTTGTGGTGTTGCGGCGGCGGTGCGCATGCTGAAATCCCTGAAAACATCGGTTTAAGGCTCCAGAGTACCCGGCACCGCAGATGCGAACCACCCGTTTCTTGCGGCGCTGCCCATTCGGGCCTAGACTTGTTGTGCAGGGAGCTTTGCCGGGAAAACAGCAGAGGGGAGACGCGCCATTGACCGCTAGAAGTACCAGAAGCACCATGAGCGTCATTGTCCTGGCGGGGATGGCCGGGGCGACAGGATGGGGCACGGCGCACTGGCTTGCCACCGATCCGGCAGCGGCGCTTGCACAACGGCCCGATACTGAACAAAGAGCGGCTACCGAGAAAATGGATTTCGACATGCTGCACGAAGGCTTGCAGGTCTCCGGTTATGTGCGCGATGAAGTCCTCGCGCAGGGCGGCTCATCGATACCTGTTCTGGTTCCCTGGGAAATGACCCGCGACGCGGCGACGGCGCGCACCCATCGCTTCAGACTGAAGATCGCGCCGGACGGTTACACCGCGCTGCTGGGCGACGGGGACCTCGACTATGTGATCAATGGGACGGCCCATCGCTACAGTCGCAGTGACAGCGATCCATCTGACCCGGGCCACGAGGGCGGCGAATACATGATGCCGTATGAGGATTTTGATGACGGGCGCGGCGGGTCGCTGGCCTTCGGGTTTCGCGGCGCCGACTACCAGGTCGAGCTCTATTGTCTCGCCGAAGCGCCGGATCCCGAGGCCAATTGCCTCGAGGCGGCCATGGTTGAAGGCTTTGCCCGCAGCCTTATGGGCCGGTAGACCCTGGCGTTCCTTGCCTTGAGGCCGATTTTGTCATAACCTTGAAGTCTGCAAGGGGGGAAGCTTGTGGGGGCACTCATCCGGGGAGATGGTGATGAGAAATTTTTTTCGGGTCGCAGCTGTTATTCTGGCTACCGCTGCCGGGGTCTATCTCTATGAGCTGACCGGCGGCGAGATCGCGCCTGTAAAGCAGACCGTGCAGGCGGTAACGCCCGTCAAGGCGGTGGCGGTTTCCAGATCGCCGATACCCCGGATCAAAACTAGTCGCACAATTGATCGCTCGCGGCCAATGCCGAGCCGACCGGCCGGTCTTGAACGTATGATCGAGGCCAAGGGCGGCAGCGATTTCCCGGTCATGATCCCGCAAAAATTCACACAGGATGATGCGGCCTCAAAACGCTACAATGTGCGCCTGCGCCTCACTGACGATGGCTACACATCCGTTCTGACCCTGCCGGATTATGATGTCGTGATCTACGGCACCCGCAGCGCATTTCGCAAACAGGACGTGCTGCGCGCGGAAGCCGAGGCCTCTCTTGATCAGCAAAGGAAGGCGACAGGGCAGACGGATCAGCCGGCTCTCACGCCGGTACGCCGCGACTATGCGATGAACTTTGAAGAAGCCGACGACGGGCGCGGCGGCAGTCTTTCGTTTGGCCGCTACGGCGTTGACTACCACATTGAATTTTACTGCCATGACGAGACGGAGGGCTGCATCAATGCAGGCTCGGCCGGGGCCTTCCTTGCCGATATGTTCGCCGAGAAAAAGAAGAAGCCCGGACCGCAGATCCGGATTGATATCGGGATCGGCAGCTCGACACGCGAAGCCGAACCGGACACAGAGCCAGAGCCAGAGCCAGAGCCAGAGGAGACAAGACCATGACCCGTCTGCTTGCACTCCTTCGTATTGGCGCCGTGGCCCTGTTTGTCGTGGCTTTGTCGGCTTGTGATAGCGGCTCTGGTGGCGGCTCCACAGACTCTGGTGGCGGTTCTGGTGGTGACACTGGCGGCGGTAGCGGCACTGAAGACAGCAATTCTCTGGGGTTTTCCTGGCATGCGCCGGGCGATCTGTTGCCCGCGACGGGCGACGGGGTCGAGGACTGGGAAGAGTATGTTATGCCGATGACCTTCCCGGTCGCATCCCACGAAGCCTACCTTAATTCCCAGGTCCACAGCCCTGGCGGCGGCGGCTATGGCGGCGGCAGCCAGTGTGACGCGGCAAACTTTGCGTACCCCTGGCGCGACACGTTCTGCGAGCTGCGCAGCGGCACCAACCGGGCGACGCGCAATTGTCCGTCAACAGAAGTTCATCAGGGCGTCGACATCCGCGCCGGAACGCCGGCAATTTGCTCCGCCCAGGCAAGCGCGTCCAATACCACCCACAACACCATTGAAGTCGTTGCCACTGAAGACGGTTATATTTCCTATATTGGCAGCTATACGGTGAACCTGAACGTGGGCGGGCGGATCTATCGCTACATGCATCTCAATATGGCGATGCTTGATGTTGCCCTGTTCGATGATGTTGTGGCGGGCCAGCGGATCGGGTTCCTGTCGAATAATTTTGGCGGCACGTCGACGACGCAGCATCTTCATTTTGAGATCAAGGAAAACCTTGACGACGCAGGCTTCACCTATGTGTCGCCCTATATGTCGCTGGTGCGGGCCTATGAGCAGAAGCATTCCGTTATTGGTGATCTGGTCGAGTAACGTTTGAGTTGAGGGGCTCTGCGGGGGCGCAGCAGTCAGGAGTGGGGAGTTCAAGTCCGGTGCAGCGGTTTTTTAAAGGCGCCCTTTTGGTGATCTGTGTTGCCGCAGGCAGCGGCCTGGTGCTTACCCTGAGCGACCCGCGCACCTTCCTCGCCTGGCCGCAGGCACAGAATTTCGTGCCCGTGGCCGCAGAAAACCGGGCCCCTGAGCCCGATCCCCTGACTTCATCCCTGCGCCCTCTTGATGCTGAAACAGACCGCCCGGACCCCGGCGCGGCGGCCCGGAGCCTCATCGCAGCACAAGGCGGCAGCGCCTTTCCAGTGTTGTTGCCGCAAGGCTTTGGGGCCAGCGCCGAGACCATGGCTGCCGCCCGGCTGCGGCTGCGCCTGCTTGGTGATGGCTATTATACTGTGTTCCAGTCGGTGACCATGGAGATCACGATCATTGGTACACGGACGGCCTGGCACGCCGGAGCGGCGCTGCCTGCAGACATCCAAACAAATTACGTGATGCCGTTCGAGGATCCCGGACCGATCCCGGCGGGCGGCGCGATTACCTTTGGTCATTTTGGTGCGGACTATTCGGTGACCTTTGACTGCGTCGATACCGGCGCGGACCGCACGCAAAACTGCATCACCAAAGACGCGGCGGAAAAGTTCGTTGCCGACCTGACTACAGGCATGCCGAGCGATCTTCAAATTCCCCCCGCGCTGTCGAGTTGAGGAGGGCACCATGACACTCAAGCGCGCTCTTTCCACCTTTCTTCTTTGTGCTGTCTTTATTGGTGCAGGGTTCCTTGTCGGGATGAAAGTCGAGGAGATCCGCAGCAACCCCGGCGGCGGGTTTTGGAAGACGGCACGGGCGCTGATGCCAGAAGATCTCTTCCGGTTCGGCGTTGCGGGCTTTAAAGGCCTGGTCGGCGTTGAAGACGCGCCGCAAGGTTTTTCCTTCTATGCGCCTGGCGATCTTGTCGGCCGGTCCGGGACCGGCGCGGCGCGCAAGGGGGCCCGGGACTGGACAGCCTTTGCGCCGGAGATGGCGTTTCCCGTTGCCCCGGCCCAGCCGGCCTTTCTCAACAGCCAGATCCACTCCCCCGGCGGCGGGGCGTGGCGCGGCTCCGGGCCCAATAATCAGTGCGTTCGGGCGAATTACTCCTATCCGTGGCGGGACAATTTTTGCGAGCGGCGCGGCGGCAAAGACCGCGAAAGCCTCAATTGCCCGACCCGCGCGATCCATCAGGGGGTCGATATCCGGGGCGGCACCGGGGGCTCGCGGGCCTCGACCTGCGCCCGGATGGCCTGGGGCGACGGCACACCGCCAACCCTGGTGCCGGTGGTGGCGGCGCAAGACGGCTGGATCGAATATTCGCTGCTGCCGCACAAATATGTCGTGACGCTGATTACCGATCAGGGCCGCGCCTTCAACTATATGCATCTTGACCGCGCCAGTCTCGTTCACGGGCCCGGAACCCGCGTCTCGAAAGGCGAGACCATCGGCTATCTGTCAGATTATTTTGGCCGCTCAAAAACCACGCAGCATCTGCATTTCGAAATTCTGCAAAACATCGACGGCAAAGGCTGGTCCCACGTCTCGCCCTATATGTCGCTGGTGCGTGCTTATGAGCGCGATCACGGTGTCAGCGGTGTGCTGGTCGAAGACGAGAAGTGACAGGTCAGGGCGAAGGGACTAGTCTGCGCCGCTATGGCAGAAAAGAAGATAAAAAACCTTCCGCGCCCGATGAAGCGCGCTGATATTGAAGAGTGCTTCCGGCGCTGGGAGAAAGCGGACCCGCATCCGAAAGGCGAGCTGGATTACGTCAATCCCTATACGCTGCTTGTGGCGGTTGTGCTGTCGGCCCAGGCGACGGACGTCGGGGTCAACAAGGCGACCGGGCCGCTGTTCAAAGTCGCCGACACGCCGGAGCAGATGGTCGCGCTGGGCCTTGAGAAAATCACCGATTATATCAAGACCATCGGGCTTTACCGGGGCAAGGCGAAGAACGTTCTCAGGCTTTCGGAGTTGTTGATTTCAGAGCATGGCTCCAATGTGCCCGATACCCGCGAGGCGCTTGAGGCGCTGCCCGGTGTGGGGCGGAAAACAGCCAATGTGGTGCTCAATATTGCCTTTGGTCAGCCGACCATGGCGGTCGATACGCACATCTTTCGCATCGGCAATCGGACAAAAATCGCGCCGGGACGGGACGTTGTCGAAGTGGAAAAAGGTCTGGTCAGGCGCATCCCCGAGCGCTTCATGATGCACGCCCACCACTGGCTCATCCTGCACGGACGCTATGTCTGCAAGGCGCGCAAGCCGGAGTGCGATAGCTGTCTGATCAACGATCTGTGTCCGAAGTACGGGCTGTGAGCTTGTTCAGCTCGGCGTTGCTTACCCGGCCCGGCGGTTTTTGTGAGCCAGCGCGAGACGGCGCATACACTGTTCGGGCTGTGCAGCCTCGCTCGCGCCGCGCCTGACAGACAGGTGACGAATGCGCGGCACGTCACCGCGATCCTCATAGACAAAGGCCAGGATCACACAGGGCTCGGCGCGGGTGTTGGTGCGAAACTGGTAGATGATGGCGCCGCCATCGCGGCGCGTCAGATCGGCCGCGCCGAAATGGAGCGCGAGCATGTCTTCGCTCTGGCCGATGAACTGAAAGGCTTCAGGGACGACAACATCGGCTTCGGTGAGAAGCACCTCCCGGGGTGCGCCGCCAGCCTCGGATACGGCTGGGCTGTGCACCGCGCCGCGTGACATAGTGTCCGCGGTGATATTGCAGGCGCTCAGGAAAAGAGCCGGAGCGGCAAGAGCCACGGCCTTCAGGGCAATTGCCTTCCTGAATGTCATCAGAGATATCACAGGATCCGGTTTCCTTCTTGTAACAAAACCCTTGAAAATGGGCCTATGGCCCCGCATACAGGGCTCAAATACATCCTCTTCAAGCCCTCTATAAAGGACAAATATTGCCATGAAGGAAACAGCCTTTGATGTTCTTGGCATCGGAAACGCCCTTGTTGATGTTCTTGCCCATGCCGACGACGCCTTTCTTACCGAAAACGACATCGAAAAAGGCGGGATGACCCTGATTGATGCCGAAGCGGCCAATGCGCTCTACGGCAAGATCGGTCCGGCGGTCGAGGTCTCCGGCGGGTCTGCGGCCAATACCATCGCCGGGGTTGCCACGCTGGGGGGGCGAGCGGCCTATATCGGCAAGGTGGCTGACGATGCGCTCGGTAATATTTTTGCCCATGATATCAAGGCGACGGGCGTCCACTTCGAGGCGACCCGGCAGGCCGGCGGCGACACCGGGCATTGCACTATTCTTGTGACCCCGGATGCCCAGCGCTCGATGAACACGTTTCTGGGGGCCAGCACCACCCTTTGTGCAGATGATGTCACCGAGGATCAGGTGAGCGCGGCCAAGGTAATTTACCTGGAGGGCTATCTGTTTGATCCGCCCAAAGCCCGGGAGGCCTTTTACAAGGCGGCCGGGATTGCCCATGAAGCGGGCCGCGAGGTTGCGCTGACCCTGTCAGATTCATTTTGTGTCGAGCGCTACCGGGCAGAGTTTCAGCATCTGGTGGAGACCGAGATTGATATTCTGTTTGCCAATGAAGATGAGATTATCGCGCTCTACCAGACAGAAACTTTCGATGATGCGCTGCAGATCGTGCGGGAGAAATGCTCGATTGCCGCTCTGACCCGCTCGGCGGCGGGGTCCATTATCGTGTGCGGCGACGAGATCCATGTCATCGATGCCGACAAGGCAAAGGTGGTTGACTCGACCGGCGCCGGCGATCTTTATGCCGCCGGGTTCCTCTATGGCTATACCGCCGGTATGGACCTGAAAACAGCGGGTCAAATCGCCAGTCTTTGCGCTGCCGAAGTGATCTCCCACGTCGGCGCACGACCAGAAGCCGACCTCAAGGCGCTGGCCAAAGCCAAAGGGCTGATTTAACGGCACTGCGTCCAACGCCTATCCTCTGGTGATTTAGCAAGACACTACTCACTGTCATCCTCGGGCCGCCTGAAGGGCGGAACCGGGGATCCATACCTGAACGCCAACCTCCGGCTGGATGGCAGCTCTCAGGTATGGATCCCCGGTCTCGCTGCGCTCACCGAGGATGACATGGAGTTTGAATTGATTTCATCAAAACATGCGAGCTATGATCTAATTCAACCTCCAATACAGGGCCAGAGCGAGCACGAGTGCGGGTCTAGCCGCAACGGCGAATGGAAGGAATTGCTGTTAGCATGGAGCGGTTTTTGGTGATCCTGGATTCAGGGGTTGGAGAATACAGCCTGTGTGAAGTGGCGGGAAACACAATAAAAGACGCTGTGGCGAGGTGGTCGAAAGTGGCCGATCTTGAAGAGCTTGGTTTGAATGAGGATTGTCGAGATTCCCTTGTCGAGGAGGTTTCGAGTGAACGGTATCCAACGGAGCTGCAGGGAATCCAGAACGCGTGGTGTGGCGGCTTCGTCCTGGAGACTGATTGGCTGGTGAACTACTTTGAGCTTATTGGCACCTGCGATTCCACCAAGGAAATCGCCTCAAATGGCAAGCTGCGATTTTCGTTTCTCGTCGGATTCAAGGGCGGGACATACATTTCGCAGTTCGAGGGACCAAGTCTCAATGAGTGTTCTGATCTTTGGAAAAGTGAAGCAAATTTCCACGCAATGAAGTTTGAGGGAAAGGACATCACCCTTTTGCAAACTAACCTTGCCGGATCAGAAGCCTTCTCAAAGGTCGAAAATTTCGAAAGCGTTTATGTTCTGAGGCATCCAATGAAAGAGCCTTCGCTTACAATCTGGGCTATTCAGCAGAATACCTAGCGTCCAATGTCCGCTCAGGCGGGCGTGCTGCTGATCAGCCACATGGCGCCGGGCAGGCGCACGTGGTCGCCGTCCACATGAGGCTCAAGCGCGGCGCGGATCGAGGCGACAGAGGCCGTCACGATCTCATCGGGCTGACCGCGCAGCCAGGAATTGACCGCGCCGATCCGGGTCGATTGCTCCACGGCGGCATCCAGCCCGTTGCCGGCGGCAATGTCGAGGGCGACATCGAGCGGCTCAAACTTTGGCGCTGTCCAGCCCGCGGCAGTCAGCACGCCGGTGACATGGTCGGGGTTGGCGAAGCCGAACATGCCAGGTGAATTGGGCACACCTTTGGAGCGCGGCGGCAGATGCGGCGCGACCGCGCTCATCGGCACTTCGATCCACGGGTTTTCGCCAAGCGGACGCCAGCACACCAAAGCCATCCGCGCATCAGGGCTTGCGGCGGCGCGCATATGGGTAAAAGCCGCCACCGGGTCGCCGAAGAACATCACGCCAAAGGCCGAGGCGAGCAGATCAAATTCGCCCAGGGCTGCGCTGGCCGCATCGGCTTCGCGCCAGTCCACATTGGCGATGCCAGCGGCAGCGGCGCGCGCGGCGCCCTCGGCCAGCATCGGCCCGGAAATATCAAGGCCGGCAACCTGGCCCTCGCTACCGACGGCGCGGGCCAGGTCAAGCGTCACCGCCCCACAACCGCAGCCAACATCGATCACCCGCTCGCCCGGCCGCGCACCGGCGAAGGCGAGGAGAGCTTCGTTCACCGGGGTCAGGGTCGTGTCGGTATGGTGCTGGCGCTTGACCCAGGTCTGGCCGCCCTGCCCGTTCCAGAACGCAACCTGATCGGCATTGGTTTCTTCGGCACTGGACATATACATCTTCCCCTTACATTGCAAAACACGCAGGCTACACCAGCGGGCCAGAGCCGACAAGCGGCGGCCTTGTTCTGACATCTTGTCCTGACGCCTCAGCGCGAGGCTTTTTCCTCAAGGCCTGACTGGCCTGTGCGGGAGGCAAGTTCGGCGGCGACCTCTTGCGGGTCGAGGCCGGCGGCGGCGAGTGTCACCAGCAGGTGATAGATAAGGTCGGCGGTCTCTGAGCGGAGCGCCGCCTTGTCGCCTGACACGGCGGCGATGACCGTTTCAACGGCTTCCTCACCGAGTTTTTTGGCGGCCTTTTCTATTCCCTCGTGCAGGAGTTTTGCCGTCCAGGAGGTTTCGGGACTGGCGCCCTTGCGGGCCTCAATGGTCTGCCAGAGGCGGTCCAGTTCATTACCGAGAGATGACGTGTCAGCCATGCGAGGCCTCCTGTTCAAGACGCACGGGGATACCCGCCGCTTTCATGTAAGTCTTTGTTTCTTTTATGGAATACTCTGCGAAATGGAAAATCGAGGCGGCCAGTACGGCGGAGGCGTGGCCGTCGCGGATACCCTCCACCATATGCTCCAGGGTGCCGACGCCGCCCGAGGCGATAACCGGGATCGGCACCGCATCGGCGATGGCGCGGGTCAGGCTCAGGTCAAAGCCTGTCTTCTGTCCGTCCTGATCCATGGAGGTGAGGAGGATTTCGCCAGCGCCGAGTTCGGCCATGCGCCGGGCAAAGTCGATGGCGTCAAGGCCGGTCGGCTCGCGCCCGCCGTGGGTAAAAATTTCCCAGCGAGCTCTGTTTGCTCCGTCCACAGATTGCTTGCCGACCCGTTTGGCATCAACCGCGACGACAATGCACTGAGAGCCAAATTTCTGTGCCGCCTCGCGAATGAATTCCGGGGTCTCGACGGCCGCCGTATTGACGGCAACCTTGTCGGCTCCGGCCAGCAGTAGATTGCGCACATCTTCGATTGTTCTGACGCCGCCGCCAACGGTGAGCGGCATGAAGCAACACTCGGCGGTGCGCGCCACGACATCCAGAAGCGTGCCCCGGTTTTCATGTGAGGCGGTAATGTCGAGAAAACACAGCTCGTCCGCACCCGCCGCATCGTATAGTTTGGCCAGTTCGACCGGGTCGCCGGCATCGCGCAAATTGACGAAGCTGGCGCCCTTGACGACGCGGCCATCTTTGACATCGAGACAGGGAATGATGCGCGCTTTAAGCACCGGCGGCGCCTCCGGGTTTGGTGGTTTTGGCGGATTTAGCCTTGATAAGGGCCAGCGCTGCGGCCGGATCGATGCGCCCGTCGTAGAGGGCGCGGCCCGAAATCGCGCCGTTCAAATTACTACAATCGGCAGAAATCAGGGCTTTTATGTCGTCAATTGAAGCGAGGCCACCGGAGGCGATGACCGGAATATCGACGGCTTCGGCCAGTGCCACGGTGGCTTCAATGTTGAGACCGGTGAGGATGCCGTCGCGGGCAATATCGGTGTAGATGATGGCGGCGATGCCTTTGTCTTCAAAGCGGCGGGCGACGTCGAGCACCGACAAGTGCGAGGCCTCGGCCCAGCCTTCGACCGCGACCTTGCCGTCTTTGGCATCAAGGCCGAGCGCGACCTTGCCGGGGAACGCGCGGGCGGCCTCGTCAACAAAATCCGGATTATTGACGGCGGCGGTGCCCAGGATAATCCGTGCAATGCCTTTTTCGATCCAGCGCGAGGCGACCGCCATGGTGCGAATGCCGCCGCCCAGTTGTACCGGCAGAGAGCACGATTTCAGGATCGCCTCGACGGGGGCGGCGTTGACCGGCTCGCCTTCGAAGGCGCCGTTGAGATCGACAAGATGCAGCCACTCAAAACCTTGACGCTCAAACTCCACGGCCTGGGCGGCGGGGTCGTCGTTAAAGACCGTCGCCTGGTCCATGTCGCCCTTGATGAGACGTACGCAGGCGCCGTCCTTCAGATCGATGGCGGGGTAAAGGATCATTGTCCAAATTCCATTATCAGGGTTTCCACTTCAAAAACCCGGCAATGAGACCGAGGCCGAAGGCCTGGCTTTTTTCCGGGTGAAACTGTGTACCAACAAGATTGTCGCGGGCAATCATAGCCGTCACCGGGCCACCATAGTCTGTGGTGGCAACCAGATCCTGCTGGTTCGTCATGCTCATGGCATAGGAATGGACAAAATAAGCGTGCGGCGACGGCGCGCGCCCGAGGCCCTCCAGCACCGGATGGGATCGGCAGAACTCCAGCTCATTCCAGCCCATATGGGGGATCTTGAGGGCCTTGTCGGCAGGCGTAAGGGGGGATACCTGGCCGCCAATCCAGCCAAATCCCTGATGGGTCCCGTGCTCAACGCCGGTATCGGCCATCAGCTGCATGCCGACACAGATCCCGAGAAAGGGCCGGGCGTCACGGATGGCGAAGGTCTCCAGGGCCTCGCGAAGGCCGGGGACAGCCGCAACACCGCGCAAGCATTCGCCGTAAGCGCCGACGCCGGGGAGCACGACCCGGTCGGCGGTGGTAATGTCTTTCGGGTCTTCGGAGACGAGCACCTGGGTCTCTTCAGCGAGGTCGCTCGCCGCCCGCTCAAAAGCCCTGGCGACCGAGCGCAGATTGCCCGATCCGTAATCAACGACGACGACTTTCATGGGGCGACTTTCATGGGGCGACTTTCATGGAGCGACTTTCATCTGTGCCGGTTCCGAATACTCACGGGCGCTCTCTAGCCCAGGACGCCCTTGGTCGAGGGCACATCGTTCGACCTGCGTGGGTCGATTTCGACAGCCTGACGCAAGGCGCGCGCGAAGGCCTTATAGCAACTCTCCACAATATGATGAGAGTTTTCGCCATAGAGCGTTTCGACGTGGAGGGTGATCCCGGCCGATTGTGCCAGCGCCTGAAACCACTCCTTGAAAAGCTGGGTGTCCATTTCACCGACCTTCTCGGTCTTGAACGCGACCTTCCAGATCAGGTAGGGGCGGCCGGACAGATCGAGCGCGACACGGGTGCAGGTTTCATCCATCGGGATTTCTGCGGCACCGAAACGGGTAAATCCGGTCGTGCCTTCGAGCGCCTTGGCAATAGCCTGGCCGATGACAATGCCGGTGTCCTCGACGGTGTGATGGCCGTCGATTTCAAGATCGCCCTCGGCGCGAACCTTCAGGTCGATAAGAGAATGTTTGGAGAAGGCTTCAAGCATGTGGTCGAGGAAACCGATGCCGGTATCGACATCGTATTCGCCTGAACCGTCGAGATCGACAGAGACAAATATCTCGGTTTCGCGCGTCTTGCGCTCGACAATGGCTGTACGCATGGATGGGGCTGTGCGCATGGAGGGGCTCCTTATGGCCGTTTTCAGGCTCTTGTCGCGCTTCTTATCAGCAAATTGCCAAAACCACCAGATTCAAAAGAGCTAGATGCCAGCGGCAATATCCGTCGACGCGTCCTCTTTTGCCGAGATATCGGCTGCCAGAACGCTGGTCATCTCGGCGGCCAACCGCTCCATATCAACCGGCTTGGAGAGCCTGGAATTCATACCCGCCTCGAGATAGGCATCGGTGCTCTTGTCGAGCATGTGGGCGGTCAGGGCAATGATCGGCAGGTTGGCAAGCCCATGGCCAGAGCGGCGAATGGCCCGCGTTGTTTCCATGCCGTCCATGCCAGGCATCTGGATATCCATCAGCGCAAGGGCTGGATGGGGATCTTCCCCCGCAGCGCACCGTTCAAGGATTTCGACAGCCTCTGTGCCATTGGAAGCAATGATCACATCCCATCCGATGATCTCGAGCTGAGCAGAAATAACGGTCTGATTGATCGGGTTGTCTTCCACCAGCATAACCAGCTTTCCTGCCAGCGGTGCCTGTTTGATCTCATCCTCCAGATATTCCGGCTGTCTGGGCGAGCCCGACACGGGACGGGCTGCAGCACCCTCCGGGGCGGCGTCGGAAGCGGCCTCAACTTGTGTGACCTTGACCGGGACGCTCTCGCCCCCACGGCTGACAGGGCTGGCAGGGCTGGCAGGGCTGGCAGGGCTGGCAGGGCTGGCTGGGCTGGCTGGCATTTGCAATCGAACGCTGCCGAGACCGGGCACCGCCGGGGCGGCCGGCACTTCCAGCGCGAACGAGAAGTCGCTACCCTGCCCGAGCTCACTTGTAACCACCAGCTCTCCGCCCATCAGGGCAACCAGCTCGTGGACAATTGAAAGGCCCAGACCGGTTCCGGTGTGTTTGCGGGTGAGCGAGGTGTCGACCTGAACAAAGCGCTCAAACAGATGCTTCTGGTCTTCTTCACTGACGCCGACACCGGTGTCGCAGACGTGGAACCGCAGGGTCCAGGTGCCACGGACGACTTCCGCCGCGAGCGTGATGCGCACCTCGCCCTCTTCGGTAAACTTGATGGCGTTGCTGACAAGATTGAACAACACCTGGCGGATCCGAACGGCGTCGAGATGGACCCAGACTTCATCGGTCTCAGGCCGCTCGGTGATCAATTCAATGCCCTTGCTGCCTGCCTCGGTTTCAAACAACAAAACGGTCTCATCAATGATCGAGACGGCGTTGAGGGGCTCAGGGGAAAGTTCGATGCCGTCGGCTTCGAGCTTGGAGAGATCAAGCACATCGTTCAGGAGCGTGACAAGGATCTGGGCCGAGACATTCGCCATATTGATCAGGCCCGGCCACCGATCCTGCCGGTCGTCCTTCTGCAAGAGCTCCAGGGTGGTAATAATCCCGTTCAGGGGTGTGCGAATTTCATGGCTCATATTGGCAAGGAAATCGGCCTTGACCTGATGGGCGCGTTCAGCACTTTTCCGCGCGGCCCGAAGACGGCGCACCGATGCGCTCTGTGTCGCGAGAGCAAGAACGAGGCAGATCAGGGCAATCGAGCCGAACAGGACCAGCATGCGCAGATTGCTCTGTCTGAGCTTGGCTTGCTGCATCTGTTGGGCCATCATCTTCTGCTCCATCTGATGCAGTTGACGGGTCGCCGTATCTGTGGCCGAACCCGACCATTCGTCGACCAGATTCTTGTAGCGCAGCGCGGCGGCCTCACGGTGGGAGTCCAGCGTCTTATAGGCCGCCTCGTAGTCGCCCAGACCGGCAAAAATCTGGGCTCGATTCTGTTTGAGCTTCAGAACCCACTGCGGGTCGTCCTGGCCGGAGAAACTTTCAACCAGGCGTTCGGCCTTGTCGAGCGCCGCAGACGCGTCGTTAAATTGTTCAAGGGCCGTGAGCGCCTCAGCCTTGTGCTGCCACAAGGACGCGTCAAAGGCCAGGTTGTCGCCCAATGACCGCTTTATGGCCTTGTCGAGAGAGACAAGGGCTTCAGCCGGGCGATCCATGCCAGCCAGCATCACTCCGAGGGCATAGGCGGCATAGAACTTGTCCTCTTCAAAGCCGTATTTTGTGGCAAAATCGTCATATGCCAGGAACGCGCTGCGGGCGATTTCCATATCTTCGTCCCCGCCGAAAGCCGTGCCAATATTAAACATGGCCGTTGATACGTCGATCGGAACGCCGTTGTCAGCGGCGAGCCTCAGACCGATCTCATAGTTTTCCAGCAGATCGTGTTGCCGGTCCATCTCTGCGCTGGCGTAGGCCAGATCCCAGCGCAGGGAGACGAGCGTTTCCGGGCTGATCCTGTCTGAACCGGCAAGGGCAATACCAAGCGCGTGCTCCAGGGCTGCCATACCGCTCTCAATGTCGTTCTCGCTGATTTGTGCGACAGCGACCAATTGCAAGGTCCGGATCGCATAGTCCGTTCGTCCGTCTTCGTGGAAAGCCGCCGAGGTTGCCATATAATCTGCAAGGTGCGGCGATACTCCTTCGGCACCGGAAAATATCCTTGCCGCCAGAAGCTGCAGCTCGGCCAGACGACGCTCGTCCTCCATGCCCAGTCCCGTTGCCCCTTCAAGCGCATCCCTGGAGGCCTCGGCCATCTTCTCATTCAGCGACATGGAGGCATAGAGCCAGCCGAGCTCCAGCTGTTGGCGAACCCTCCCGATAGAGCCGCTGGCGGCCAACTGCGCCTCAACGGCTCTGATGCGATGATTGTAGGACTGCTCACTGACGGCGGCCAGACCGACCAAAAGCCTCTCGGCCCGAGCGACGTCTTCTTCCGTGCTGGACTGGATAGTGGTGTTTGACGCTTCCGGTACCGGGATTTCCGCAACAACAATTTGGCCCGGCATCGATAGCCAGACTGCAACCGTCGCCGCCAATACTCGTTTCACTGCGACCACGCTCATATATCCGTCCCCCAACGCACACCCCTCTTTTCACCCCGTGATTGCATCACACTCGCATTAACTCTTTGCAAAAATTGCTGGTAAATATTTCCTTTCCCTTGACCCGCCGGAAGGAATAGTCACATAGAAAGCCCGGATTTACTCACCCGAAGCGAGGTTGCATGACAGGCGAAAAACACGACCCGACAGGTTGGCGCGGAACAACCATTTTGTCTGTGCGCAAGGGCGGCAAGGTGATTATCGCCGGTGACGGCCAGGTCAGCCTCGGAGCGACCATCATCAAGGGTAATGCGCGCAAGGTGCGGCGCTTTTCCAAGGGCCATGTCATTGCCGGATTTGCCGGCGCAACGGCCGATGCCTTTGCCCTGTTCGAGCGCCTTGAGGCCAAACTGGAACAGCATCCCGAGCAGCTGACCCGCGCCTGTGTCGAACTGGCCAAGGACTGGCGCACGGATCGTTATCTGCGGCGCCTTGAAGCCATGATGATTGTCGCCGACAAGCACACCAGCCTGGTCCTCACGGGGACCGGCGATGTGCTGGAGCCTGAAGACGGCGTTGTTGGCATTGGCTCAGGCGGCAATTTTGCCATCGCAGCGGCGCGGGCGCTGATCGACACAGACCTGGACGCCGAGACAGTGGCGCGCAAGGCGATGAAGATCGCTGCCGATATCTGCGTCTATACAAACGAAAATCTTACAATCGAAACCCTTGATCTCGATTAATCAAAAGGCAAAGACCCCATGACCAGCTTTTCCCCGCGGGAGATTGTCTCTGAACTTGACCGCTTTATCATCGGCCAGGGTGACGCCAAGCGCGCTGTTGCCATTGCCTTGCGCAATCGCTGGCGCCGACAACAGCTGCCGGGCGATCTGCGCGAAGAGGTCATGCCCAAGAATATCCTCATGATCGGACCGACGGGTGTCGGGAAAACCGAGATTTCCCGCCGCCTGGCACGCCTTGCCAATGCCCCGTTCGTCAAGGTCGAGGCGACCAAATTCACCGAGGTTGGCTATGTGGGCCGCGATGTTGAACAGATCGTGCGCGATCTTATGGAAACTGCCATTAGTCTTGTGCGCGAGCAAAAGCGCACGGATGTGACGGCCCGGGCCGAGCTTTTGGCCGAGGAGCGCGTGCTCGATGCGCTGGTTGGCGAGAACGCCAGTGAGGGCACGCGGGACTCGTTTCGCAAGCGGCTGCGGGCCGGCGAGCTGGATGAAAAGGAGATCGAGCTTGATCTGGTTGACAACTCGCCGTCGGGCATGCCGTCGATTGATATCCCGGGCATGCCGGGCGCCCAGATGGGCATGATCAATCTGAATGATATTTTTGGCAAGGCGATGGGCCAGCCGACCAAGAAACGCCGCATCGAGGTCAAGGCTTCCTACGAACATCTGATGGCGGAGGAATCCGACAAGCTGCTCGACGAAGATCAGCTGGTGCACGATGCCATTTCCATGGTCGAAAACGACGGCATCGTTTTCCTCGACGAGATCGACAAGATTACCACGCGGTCGGAGCGCTCCGGCGGCGACGTCAGCCGCGAGGGCGTGCAGCGCGACCTGCTGCCGCTGATCGAGGGCACAAACGTGACGACCAAATATGGCACAGTGAAAACCGATCATATTCTGTTTATTGCCTCGGGCGCCTTTCACATCGCCAAACCCTCGGACCTGCTGCCCGAATTGCAGGGCCGTCTGCCGATCCGGGTCGAGCTTCAGGCGCTCACCAGGGACGATCTCAAGCGCATCCTGACCGAGCCCGAAGCCAGCCTGATCAAGCAATATGTGGCGCTGCTGGCGACCGAGGAAATCACGCTGGACTTTACCGACGAGGCGATTGACGCGCTGGCCGATGTGGCCGTCGAGGTCAACTCCACGGTGGAAAACATAGGCGCACGGCGGCTTCAGACCGTCATGGAGCGGGTGCTGGAGGAAATCAGCTTCACCGCAACTGATCGCGGAGGCGAGACCATCACCATCGATGCGGCCTTTGTGAAAGAGAACGTCGGGGATCTGGCGAAAGACACAGACCTGTCGAAGTTTATTCTCTAGGGAGAACGGGCGCAGCAGGTCCCCTTTTCAGGCACGCCTACTCCGCCAGCAAAGCCTCTGCCGGCACACGCCATTCGCGCTTCAGGGTCTGAGCCTGTTTCATGGACAGGGGCCGTTTTCTGTTGAGCACGTCGGATGCCCGGCTCTCGCCGAAGAGTGCGGCCAGGTCGCGCTGGCCATAGCCTTGTTGCTCCATCACAAACCGGATTGCGGTCACCGCATCGGGTGCCTCTATCGGAAAGCAGCGTTCTTCATAGGCATAAACCAGCGTCGTGAGGATATCGAGTTCGTCGCCTTCCGGTGTGTTCGGCCTGGCATCCATCAACTCATCAATCCTGGCAAGGGCACTCTTCAATGAGGCGCGATTGCGAACCGGGTTTATCTTGATCATCATCGCCTCCATGGCTTTCAGATGCTTGTAACATCAATTTTATCATACTCGGTATGGGTGCCGATAAATCGAATATAGCCCATTCGATAAGAGTAATTGAACTGAACTACCAGCCGGTAACTCCCGCCACAGATATCAAAAACCACTCTGTTGTTTGCCACAATGCTGGATTTGGGGAGCTCGTTTTTGATGTCCTGCGGCCCGGACCAGTCTGCCCGTTTGGCGATCAACCACCAACTCTCCAGAGGCCCTTTTGCATCCGAATGATTTTTGGCAAAATCGTGCAGCACTTTTCGGGCTATGATTCTCATCGACGCAGCTTCCCATATTGGGAACTTCCTGTCAATCAAAACTTCCCAATATGGGAAACTCCCTAACCAACGCTCGTCATCTCACGCGCTTCAAAAAGACATAGAGCGCGCCGGCGCCGCCGTGTCTTTGATGGGCCTGCTGGACGGAAAAGATCATTGAGCGCAGCGGGTCCTCGCGCAGCCATTTGGGGACCTGGGCCTTGAGGACGCCGCCGCCGCGCGCCCAGAAGGGGTCCGAGCCATATCCATTCCCGTCTTTGGACGGCCCGCCTTTGGAGGCACCCTTGCCGGTGACCACAAGAAGGACGCGCTTGCCATCCAGCCGCGCCTTCGAGACGCGGGCGATCAGGGCCTGATGGGCCTCGGACTGGCGCATGCCATGGAGATCGATTTTGGCATCGACGTCGATCTTGCCGCGGCGGATGCGCTCTTGCGATTTGCGGTCAATGTTGCTCAGGTCTGCCGGGGACCCTGTCGCGCTTCGAGCCGAACCGGGGGGCGGGGTCGGCGCGCGATCCGCGGCATGGCGGATGATCGGCGGCATGGTGCTTGAAACCTTTTTTGGCGGCCGCTTTGGAGGAGGGGGATGGCCGTGATGGGTCGGGGCCGGTTTTGCCGAAACCGGGCGCGGGTGTTCGGCGTGAGCCCCCGGATTGCCGAACGGTTCAGTGTCCTTCATGACCTGCCGCCAGAGGCGATCTTCTTCAGGAGTGAGAGGACGTTTTCGGGTCACGGATCAGGCCTTCAGACAGACGCGTCGCGGCCGAGCCGCGCTGCCAGATGGTTGGGCAGCAGAAGCACCATGCGGCCTTCCTGCTTCATGCGTCCGGCCAGATCGGTTGCCTCCTCGCCCCAGCCAAAAAACACATCGCCGCGCACCGCGCCGGTGATCGCGCCGCCGGTATCCTGGGCGACCATGAGGCGGCGCAGCGGGGCGCCGGTTTGCGCTGCGGTTTTGGTGTCATCCGGGTCAGCGATGGGGCCGTCAGCAACAGGTTCGCCGGTGGGATCAGGTGGCAACGTGGTTTCAAGCCAGACCGGGACGCCGAGGGCATGGAAGGTCCGGTCGACTGCGAGAGAGCGCCACGGGGTGAGATTTGTGCCGCCCGCACCGAGGGGTCCAAGGTTCGGATCGCTGACCTCCAGCCTGTGGAAAAACACGTAAGAGGTATTGACCCTCATGATGTCTGTAGCCTCGCCCGGGTGGGAGGTTAACCACGACCGGATGGCCTGCATCGAGACTTCCTCCAGGGTCATTTCACCACGCTCGATCAGCGCCCTGCCAATCGCCACATAGGGATGACCGTTCTGTCCGGCGTAACCGACGCGCAGGGTCTCGCCGGTGTCGAGCATGACGCGGCCCGAGCCCTGAATGTGCAAAAAGAAAGCATCGACCGGATCGTCAATCCAGACGAGAGGCCTGGCCGCCCCGCCCAGTTTGCCGGTCTCGATGGACGCGCGATCATCATAGGGCTTCAGGGCGCCGGCAACGACACGGCCGGCGAGGCGTTTGCCTTTCAGATCGTCGCGAAAATCGCCGAGGTTGATGGAGACAAGATCGTCCGGCTTTTCAAGCAGCGGCACGGAACCCTCCGGCCCTTGCGCCAGACTGCCGGTCATTTCAGGCTCGTAATAGCCGGTGAAAAGGCCTGTGCCCGTGTTTTTACCGTCGCTGGTTTCGGCGGCCCCGGTTTCGCCCGAAACGGCAACGGGGGTGAAATTGTTTTCAAGGAAGCGGCGGGTCGCAGCGGTCTCGTGAGGCACATCTGCGGCCAGCGCGCAAACCCCGCGCCAGTCTGAAATACGGCCGGCAACGGGCTCGCCGCCGGGCAGCGCGTGCGAGCCGCCGCCAAAGGGCCGTGCCAGATAGTCGCTGTTTTCCGCCATTTTCCGGGGGATTTCGCAGGACCTGAGAAAAGCCTCAAGGACCCCGGCAAGGTCATCGGCGGCCCAGCCGGCGAGGTCGTCAAAACTAATGATTTGAAAACTGATGGGCACAGGTTCTCCCGGCGGTGCTTTTTCGCCTGGTGCAAGGCTGCTGGAAAGTAACCCCGGAATGGCCGCCAACGCAACAATGCCGAGCGCCAAAACCAGACCTGCGCGGGCAACCCCGCCTCGTGATGCCGCCATGATCCTTACCCTCTTTTCAGGACTTCATCTCGGGATTGCATGGAGATCTCGGGCTTTCATCAGGCGGTCACCGGGCAGTCAGCCCGATACGGTGGCCGAGACCCGCCAGTTGGGATCGGCGCTTCGGGTGTCGCGCGAGAACGTCCAGATATCGGTAACTTTGAAGACATGGTTCGGGTCACCCTGAATGACCGCGCCATCGGCATTCTTGGTCACGGATATCAGCTCACTGACGAATTTTACGCTAATTTCTGCAATCCGGTCGCTGAGAGCCGCGCCGGAAATTTTCGCCGCATTTACACCAATAAAGGTCTGTTCCACGGTTTCCTTGCGCGTCGCACGCCCCTCGGTCACCTCGGCGAAGCTGGCATAGACGTCGTCGGCGAGCAGCGGCTTCAAGGTCTTGGTGTCCCCTGCGGCAAAGGCGCCAATAATCATCTCGTAGGCCGCGCGGGCACCGGACATGAAGGTTCCAGGGTCAAAAGAGGAGTCAGCAAGCTGGATTTCGGTCAGCGACTGGGAAAGAGGCGAGCCCGGGGTGGCAAATTCGTCAATGGACGAGACCTTGCTGGCAACAGATTCATAAGGCTCGCTGCCGGCTTGCCCGGCCTGCTCCCGAGCGGCGGGATCGCGCACCGGCAGACGCCGTGAGCGCGCGCGGGTCTCCTCGTTACCGGTTTTCTTGCCAAGGACCGAGCGCAACATCAAAACTGCTGCAACAGCAATGGCACCCAACACCAATATATCAAAACTAACCAAGGACTCATCCGTTCTGTTGCTGACTGACCCACCGTATTCAGGGGTCAATACCTTGTTCACTACACTATCACCCTGCCCGCCCTTGCAAGCCAGCTTTCAATATACACATAAGGTGCCGCGCTCGCATGTGCAATCGGTGTTGTTTTACGTTATGCCTCGTTTTGATGGCCTTTCGTGTTTTACTGTGAACACCGTACCGGTGCATGGCGAGGCCCGTTCTGATATATGGCCAGGGCCAGGCGCCTGATTAGTGTATAGCCCGGGCGTTCATATTTCTTGAACGCAGCGATTTGAACATAACTGCCTTCGAACGCGGCCCGGACGGACGGGCCCGCGATGGGCCTTGAACAGTCAGGATACCAGCGCCATGGGGCTCATACTGCTTTTCGTCTTCATCGGTGTTCCACTGATCGAAATCATGCTGTTTATCAAGATAGGCGGCGCGATCGGGATGACCATGACTGTGCTTGTTGTCATTATTACGGCGCTGATCGGGAGTTATCTGCTGCGGGCTCAGGGACTGGCCACCATGCGCCACGCGCAAGCCTCCATGGACCGGGCCGAGCTGCCGGTGGAATCGGTTATTCACGGTATTTTTCTGCTGCTGGCCGGGGCCTTTTTGCTGACACCGGGGTTTTTTACCGACGCGGTCGGATTTGTCCTGTTTGTCCCCTCCTTCCGGCTGGCGCTGGGGCGCCGGATCCTGTCGGCCGTCATGGCCCGGGGCAGCGTGAGTATGCACGCCTCGCAAAGTCACTGGCAGGGCGGACCCGGAGACGCCCCCGGAGACGCCATGGGCGGCGGCGGCACTATAATCGATGTCGAGGTCACGGACGGGGATGACGACAAGACCTGACACATTGGCACCAACCCCCCGACGCCCCCCTTGCCCTGTCGCCCGGATTTCAGGCTCAGACTTGTGTCCGGCTTCCATCCGTGTTAGTGCCCGCCTCGAATTAATACGTAGCCGCAAGGCGTTAGGTACGGGTGACGCGCCTGATAATCCTGCCGGCCACACCATGACAGCAAGTGAAATCCGAATAAACATTTTGAAACAAGGTCTCGAAACATGAGCGATATCGATAGCAGCGCCATTCCCGGCGGAGAAGGCGATCAGGTAAACCCTGAAGATCTGCCACAATTTCGTATTCTGGCGCAGTACATCAAGGATTTCTCCTTTGAGAATCCCAATGCGCCCGACAGTCTGCGCCCGGCGCAGGAGCAGCCAACGACCGATGTCGGAATTGACGTTCAGGCCCGCCGCCGCGAGAACGACGAGTTCGAGGCCACCATTCGTCTCAACATTACCTCACGCCGCGCCGACCAGGTGTCGTTCATTCTCGAACTGGAGTATTCAGGCGTTTTTGGCATCAAGAACGTGCCGGACGAAAGCCTGCAGCCACTGCTTTTGATTGAATGTCCAAGGATGCTGTTCCCGTTCCTGCGCCGGGTTGTCGCCGACATCACGCGCGACGGTGGCTATCCGCCGCTGATGCTGGATCCGATTGATTTTGCCCAGCTTTACCGCACGCAACTTGAAAGCGCCGCACGTCAGCAGCAGGACCAGGCCGCAGCGACCGCGCCGGGATCTGACCAGATCAATTAGGTCTCCGGGGTTTCGGAAGGTTTTTCGGGAGGGTCCTGTCAGGCCTTGAGCCAGATCGGATCCTTGCCGAGGGAACCTTCGATGAACAGAGCATGGGCCTTCACCTCGTCAGGTGTGAGGCGTGATTTGAGCGGCTGCGGCCGCTCTTTTCTTTGCGCCCCTGCCCCATTGCCCATCTCGGCGACGTTGATCGTCTGGCCTGGTGCTTCGAGCACGAGACCCGGCTGGCGCCCGCCGTTAAGCTCAAGATAGACCTGAGCCAGCAGATCAGCATCGACCAGCGCGCCGTGCAGCTCGCGGTTGGACAGGTCAATATCGAAGCGACGGCACAGGCCGTTGAGGGAATTGCCCGACGGATATTTTTTCTTGGCAATGGCCAGGGTGTCGATTGACTGTTCCTCGGGGAATTGCGGCCGGCCAACCCGGGCGAGCTCGGCGTTGAGGAACTTCATATCGAAGGGCGCGTTATGCGCGACGATGACAGAGCCCGCGATAAACTCAAGAAAGCCGTCGCAAACCGCTTCAAACAGCGGTTTGTCGGACAGGAATTCCTCTGACAACCCGTGCACTTTAAAAGCGCCTTCGGGCATATCGCGCTCGGGGTTGACGTATTGGTGATAGACCGTGCCGGTCGGCAGGCGGTTGACCAGCTCAATGCAGCCGATCTCCACCAGCCGGTCGCCGCTGGCCGGATCAAAACCGGTTGTTTCCGTATCAAGAATAATTTCACGCATGAGAAAGCTATACCCTGATTTGTTCCCGACTCGATGGAATTATTTCAGCTGCGCCTTGCGCTGATCCCAAATTTTGCCTTGGCGGTCCTTGAGCGCCTCGATGATGGCCGCAACGTCTGCGCGGGCGTGGTCAAGACCTTGTGAGCTGTCGACGACGAAATCGGCCCTTTGGCGCTTCTCGGCATCCGGCGTCTGTTTGGCCAGGATGGCCTCGAATTTTTCTACCGTCATGCCGGGCCGGGCGAGCACCCTTTGGCGCTGGAGATCCGCCGGGGCGGAGACCACGACGGCGACGTCAACGCGGGTCTCGCCGCCGGTTTCAAACAGCAGCGGGATGTCGAGCACTACCATGTGAGCCCCGGATTTCTCAGCTTTTTGCAGGAACTCAAGCTGGGAAAGGCCGACCAGCGGATGGATGATGGCCTCCAGCCGCTTGAGCTCGTCGGGCGCGCCGAGGACCCGTTTGCCGAGCTCTTCGCGGTCAATGGCGCCGTCCCTGACGACCCCGGGAAAGGCCGCGCCGATGGGCTCGACCGCCGCGCCACCGGCAGCATAAAGCGCATGCACGGCGGCATCGGCGTCATAGACGGGCACGCCCAGCGCGGCGAACATTTTTGTGGTTTCGCTTTTGCCCATTCCGATGGAGCCCGTGAGCCCGACAAGAAGCATCGCGCCTCTCCTTTTCTATTTCTTCCGGTCTATTTCAGCAGGTCTTTCTCAAGCGCGGCCCTGAGGCCCGCGTCTGCTTCGGGTAGAATACCGAACCAGGCCTCAAAGGCAAATCGTGCCTGGTGGATTAACATACCGAGACCGTCGACGGTTTCATGACCTGCCTTTTTAGCGGCCCTGAGAAGATCGGTTTCAAGCGGAGCGTAAACGATGTCAGTGACCAGGGCGCCGGGGGCGAGCGGGGTTACATCAAGATCCAGAGGCCGGCCACCGGCCAGCCCCAGACTGGTCGCATTGACCAGCAGCGCAAGGTCAATCATCTGCTCACTGACTTTATCCCACGGCAGGGCGACCAGGTTCGCGCCGAGATCGCCCATGTCCCGGGCGAGGGCCTCTGCCCGCTCAAGAGTCCGGTTGACAATGCGGATCTCGCAGACCCCGGCTTCGATCAGCCCGTAGACCACGCCGCGCGCCGCACCGCCCGCGCCCAGCACCATGGCCGGGCCGCCCGCCCACGGTGCTGTCGCGGTTTGCAGGCTGGCAGCAAAGCCCGGTGCATCGGTGTTTATGCCCAGAAATCCGCCAGACTTACGGAAAATCACCGTATTGACCGCACCGATCTTTTGCGCCGCCTGGTCACGCTCGGCGGCCAGCGCAAAGACTGCTTCCTTGTGCGGGATGGTGACATTGACGCCCTTTAATCCGTCGGCAGCGAGCGCGGCCAGGCGGGCCTCGAGCGCGTCCGGCGCGACCTCGATTGCTGCATAGGTGCCCTCGAGCCCGTGTGCCCTCAGCCAGTGATTGTGCATCAGGGGCGAGCGGGAATGTTTGATCGGCGTACCGATGACCCCGGCGATGATTTTTTCTTTGGTTGCGGTTTTGTCGTTCATATTTCAGCCCGGCCGTGGCGGCGAAGGAAGTCGAGAAGCGGAAGGATCGGCAGTCCAAGGATGGAAAAATAATCGCCCTCGATACGCTCAAAGAGGGTGATGCCCGGTCCTTCGATTTGATAGGCGCCGACACTCCACAGCGCCTTGTCGCCAACGCGCTCCAGATAGCGGGTCAGAAACTCATCGGAAAACTTTCTCATTTCAAGCTGCGGCGCTGATTCAAAATGCCACAGGCAAGAGCCGTTTTGAAAAACCGCAACGGCTGTTTCAAGGACGTGGACGCGGCCGCGCAGGGCCGCAAGATGAGCGCGCGCCTCCATTAGATCAACCGGTTTGTCAAAGGCATGCCCCTGACACACCAGGACCTGATCCGCCCCAATGACCAGCGCCTCAGGATGGGTCAGCGATACTGACCTTGCCTTGGCTGCAGCCAGAGTTTCCGCCATCTTTGCAGGGGAGTCTCCGGCTTGTGCCAGGGTTTTCTTGATTGGCGCCTCGTCAACGCCACTGTCTACTTGCGTGAAATCAAGCCCGGCGCCGGTCAGTATTTCGGCGCGGGTGGCGCTTTGCGAGGCGAGAATGAGGGTCGCAATGAGGTCCGGGGCCATGGGGTCAACCGCCCTCCCCTGTTGCCGGGGTTCCGGCTTTATACTCTGTATAAAGATTTAATATCGCCGCCGCCGTCTCCTCCACAGAGCGCCGTGTCACATCAATGACCGGCCAGCCATTGCGGGCAAAAAGCTGACGAGCAAAAGCAGTCTCGGTGCGCACGGATTCCAGATCCACATAATCGGTTTCGGGATCCTGGTTGAGCGAAAGAAGCCTGTTGCGCCTGATCTGGATGAGCCGGTCCGGGGTCGCGACCAGGCCAATGACGAGGGGCTTTTTCAGAGTCGAAATTTCATCCGGCAGATCAATCTGCGGGACGACCGGAATGTTGCCGGCCTTGATACCCCGGTTGGCGAGGTAGATACAGGTCGGGGTTTTTGAAGTGCGCGAGACGCCGATGAGCACCACATCGGCATCTTCAAGGTTGCTCGCCATCTGGCCGTCATCATGGTGCATGGTGAAATTGAGTGCCTCGATACGGCGGAAATATTCAGCGTCCATTTCGTGCTGACCGCCGGTTTTGTGGGTCAGCTCGGTGCCCAGCGCCGCGCCCAGCGAGGCCAGGACCTGATCAAGAACATGAATGCACGGGATGCTGAGCTCGTGGCAGCGCGCCTCGAGGGCCTGGCGAAGCTCGGTGTTCATCATGGTGCACATAACGACCCCGGGGGCCGCGGCAACCCCCTCGAGGGCGCGATCAAGCTGCTTGGTGGAGCGCACAAGCGCATAGACGTGCTCGACAGGCTCGACGCCGGCAAACTGGGCGCAGGAGGCCTTGGCGATCGAATAAAGTGTTTCGCCTGTTGCATCGGAGATAAGATGGAGATGAAACTTGCGCTTCGGTTCGGTTTTTGGAGCCATGAAATTCGTTTACCCACAGAAAATGAAGCGTGTTGTGATTTGCGGGGATAACCCATCAATCCGCCGGGGCCAAGAAAAACTGTGCAGACTGACCTGGTACAGACAGGCGACTTGTTCCCTCTTGATGAAACTTCGGCGCTGAACTGTATGGTTGGGAGGCCAGGCCCGAGTGGTTAACAAAGTGTTAATTCTCCACAGGGGAAGCTGGAAAAAGTAGGACTAAAGGCAGACCGGGGAGGGCTGAAATGCCCACAGGCCTGGCCCATGTTATCCACGAAACTGTCCTGATGCCAAAACGTCTCATAGCTTTGTGGGTGAATTTGTGGATAAAGGTCTTCAATAAAGATGTCCCCGGGATTCCACCAACCAACCACTACAACAACCTTATTATTATTTTCTTTAGTAGAAGAAAGTGTGGAAAAAGACGTTCGATTGTTCGATATAAAACCGAGCATGACGAAAGTTTGGCAAAAGGGCTTGGGACGGGCTCTGTGAAGCGGGTATGGCAATAGATTTAGAGAAAGATTGAGCACGTGAGTACAGATAAACTGATGCTTGAGGTTTTGAAGGGCAAGGCGGGTGCGAGGCCTCCGGTCTGGATGATGCGCCAGGCGGGGCGTTATCTGCCGGAATATCGCGAGGTGCGTGCGACAACGCCGGATTTCCTGTCGTTTTGCTATAATCCGGAAAAGGCGGCTGAAGTCACCCTGCAGCCGATCCGGCGCTATGGATTTGATGCCTCGATCGTGTTTGCCGATATTTTGCTGGTGCCTGATGCATTGGGGCAAAAGGTTGCTTTTGAAGAAGGTATCGGGCCGGTTCTTGAGCCGGTTACGGATCGGGCCGGGATTGACCGGCTTTGTCTGGACGGGGTTCAGGATCATCTCAGACCGGTCTGTGAGACGCTTGGCATTCTGAAGGGCGCTCTGCCCCCGGAGACGACCTTGATCGGCTTTGCCGGGGCTCCGTGGACGGTTGCGACCTATATGGTGGCGGGTCGAGGGTCTCCGGTTCAGGCGCCGGCACGGTTGATGGCTTACCGGCAGGAAGCTGATTTTGCCGCTCTGATCGACCTTCTGACCGAGGCGACAGCTGATTATCTGATTGCCCAGGCCCGGGCCGGCGCCGAAGTCCTGCAATTGTTTGATACCTGGGCGGGCTCGCTGTCACCCGCGCAATTCAGGAAGTGGTGCCTTGAGCCAACGCAGAAGATTATCGAAAAAGTGAGAAAATCTGTCGGGGCTATCCCGATTATCGGATTTCCCAAGGGTGTCGGACCTCTGGTTGAGGAATTTGTTGCCGAAACCGGTGTTGACGGGGTCTCGGTGGACACCAATATGGACATGGTCTGGGCGCGGGATCACCTGTCAGACAAAACAGTGGTTCAGGGTAATCTCGACCCGCTGCTTGTTGTGGCTGGCGGGGACGCCATGGAGCGGGCAACGCTGGAACTCATCGAACTCTTCCGTGGACGTCCGTTTATTTTCAATCTCGGTCACGGCCTGATTCCGGAAACACCGCCGGAGCATGTTGGCCGGGTTGTCGAGCTCATTAAATCTGCGTAAAGGGCTGCTCTGTGAACGATCAACTGTCTGACGGAAAAACGCAGGGAGAGGGCCGGGAAAAAAAGGAGGCGCGGCTCGCTGTCGTGCTGTTCAATCTGGGTGGTCCGGATAGTCTTGAGGCTGTTGAACCATTCCTGAAAAACCTTTTTCTGGACCCGGCAATCCTGCCTGTTCCGGGACCTGTTCGGAAGGTTTTGGCGCGGCGGATTTCAAAGAAGCGGGCGCCGGTTACGCAGGAGATTTATCGGCACCTTGGCGGGAAAACGCCGCTTCTTGAACTGACCCGGGCGCAGGCCACGGATCTGGAAAAGGCGCTGAATTCAGGGGTTCTTTGCCCGACATTCCGGAAAATTGAGGTGTTTGTGGCCATGCGGTACTGGCATCCGCGCGCCGCTGAAGTGGTTGCGGAAGTCAAGGCCTTTGAGCCGTCGCAGGTGGTGCTTGTGCCGCTCTATCCGCAGTATTCAACCACCACATCGCAGAGCTCGATCGATGAATGGAAGTGCGAGGCGGTGCGCCAGAAACTCATCGTCGCAACGCGGGCGCAATGTTGCTATCCGGTAGAGGAAAACTTTGTTGCGGCCCACGTGGCGCTGATCCGCGAAGCTCTCAAAAAAGTGCCACAAGGGGTTCGCCCGCGTATTTTATTTTCAGCGCACGGCTTGCCGGTTCAGATCATTGAGGGGGGCGATCCCTATCAATCTCAAATCGAGATGACGGTGGCGGCTGTGATGAAGGAGCTGGGCAGTGAAGGGTTTGATCACGGGATTTGCTATCAGAGCCGGGTGACCAAACAAGAGTGGCTTGGTCCGTCTACGGATGATGAAATTGACCGGGCGGCTCGCGACGGTGTTGGTGTCATTTTGACCCCGATTGCGTTTGTCTCGGAGCATTCTGAAACCCTGGTCGAGCTGGATGTGGAATATCGGGCCCTGGCTGAAAAAGCCGGCGTGGCGTGCTATATCCGGGTTCCGGCGCTGGGGGTCCATGAGGGCTTTATTCGGTCGCTGCAAAGCATCGTTGAAGGTCTGGCCGTGCCGCAGGATGACTTCGCTATCCGGGGGCCGCAGGGCGCCAGGATCTGCGCATCCGGATTTGCGAAGTGCCCCTGCAAAAATAATCAACCGGTTGAAAATAAAGAGGTTTTGTCTAATGGGTGATGGCTATCTCTGGCTCAAGGCGCTGCATGTCATTGCGGTCATCTCGTGGATGGCGGGGCTGCTCTATTTGCCGCGGCTGTTCGTCTATCATACCCAGACCCGTCCCGGCAGCGAGGCCTCGGAGCGGTTTAAGGTGATGGAGCGGCTGTTGATGAAGGCCATCATGTTGCCGGCGATGATTGTCTCGTGGGGAGCCGGTCTGGCGATGATCTGGCTTGGTGATCTTTTGGCCTATGGGGGCGGTTGGCTCTGGTTGAAGCTTGTTCTGGTTGTACTTCTGTCAGGCGCACACGGGTTTCTGAGTAAAACGCGCAAGCGGTTTGAGCTGGATGCCAACGAGAGGCCCGAGCGGTTCTTCCGGATTTTCAATGAAGTTCCAACGGTGCTGATGATCTTCATCGTTATTCTGGTGATCGTGAAACCTTTTTGAGCCGGCAAAAGAATATTTTGCGCAGGGCCATGTTTGTGCTACGTTCCGGCCTTCAATTCGCTATCCAGGAAAATCAGGCGGGAAATTCGGGGCTCAGGCCCCTCTAGAATGATACCCGTTTCGGCCTGTGCCGAGCCTCCCTTCCAGCCTTTCTTTTCCTTCTTCGCACAATTTTTAACTGCCTTTTTGGCATGCGGCTGCCTCCTCAATGCGGCACCGGTCTCAAAAAAGCTCCAGAATCAGGGGAAGTGACCGCTATGTCAGGTCAGAAAATGAATCTTGAAGATCTCAAGGCGAAATCTGCCAAGGATTTGCTCACACTGGCTGAAGAGCTGGAAGTTGAAAACGCCAGCACCCTGCGCCGCCAGGAATTGATGTTCGCCATTTTGAAAGAACAGGCCGAGCGCGAGATCGATATTATCGGCGGCGGTGTGCTGGAGGTTTTGCTGGACGGCTTCGGTTTCCTGAGATCGCCTGAGTCAAACTATCTGCCAGGTCCCGATGATATCTATGTCAGCCCGAGCCAGCTCAGGCGCTTCTCGTTGCGCACCGGTGATACGGTCGAAGGGGAAATTCGCAGTCCGAAGGATGGCGAGCGCTATTTTGCCCTTCTGAAAGTCAATGCGATCAATTTTGAAGACCCGGAGAACGTTCGCCACAAGGTTCACTTTGATAATTTGACGCCGCTTTATCCCGATGAAGCCTTCCGCATGGAAGTCGATGATCCGAACCTGAAAGACAGGAGCGGGCGGGTCATTGATGTTGTCGCGCCGCTCGGCAAGGGTCAGCGGGGGCTGCTGACGGCGCCGCCGAGAACCGGTAAAACGGTGCTTTTGCAGAACATTGCCCATTCCATTGCGGAAAATCATCCCGAATGCTTTCTGATCGTGCTCCTGATCGACGAGCGTCCGGAAGAAGTGACCGACATGCAGCGGTCGGTGAAGGGGGAGGTTGTGTCCTCGACCTTTGACGAGCCCGCCGAGCGCCATGTTCAGGTTGCCGAAATGGTCATCGAGAAGGCCAAACGCCTGGTTGAGCACAAGCGCGACGTGGTTATTTTGCTGGATTCCATCACCCGGCTTGGCCGGGCCTATAACACTGTGGTGCCGTCCTCGGGCAAGGTGCTGACCGGCGGTGTTGATGCCAACGCGCTGCAGCGTCCCAAGCGGTTCTTTGGCGCGGCGCGGAACATCGAGGAAGGCGGATCGCTGACCATTCTGGCGACAGCGCTGATCGATACCGGCAGCCGGATGGACGAGGTGATCTTTGAAGAATTCAAGGGTACCGGCAACTCGGAAATTATTCTCGACCGGAAGGTGGCCGACAAGCGGGTTTATCCGGCGATGGATATCACGCGCTCCGGCACGCGGAAGGAAGAACTTCTGGTCGATGCGGGCACGCTGGCGAAAATGTACGTGCTGCGCCGGATCCTGACGCCCATGGGGACGGTCGACGCGATCGAGTTCCTGCTCGACAAGCTGCGCCAGACCAAGACCAACGAGGAATTCTTCGATTCCATGAATACCTAGAAGTTAGTCTTATTTGACGGATTTGGCGGGGCGCGGTGAGACATCATCGCGCCTTTGCTGTTTCCTGACCGGGCCCGCGGGTGCTAGCCTCGGCCAAAACAGGCAAAAAGGAGGGAAACCCGTGGCTTACGACGATATTCTTTATGTGGTGGACGGCGGTGTTGCCGTAATTACGCTCAATCGCCCGGACCGGATGAACGCCTGGACCCAGGCGATGGGCGCAGAAATCTGCGATGCGCTGGCGCTGTCCGAAGCAGACGACAGCGTCCGGGCGGTGGTTTTGACCGGAGCCGGGGACAGGGCCTTTTGTGCCGGGGCGGATCTGAAGGGCGGCGAGAAGACCTTTGGGCAGAACGAGCTCAAGGACAAGGGGCCGGTTTCAAACCGCAGGGGCAAGTGGCCGAACGAGATTTCCAAGCCGGTGATCGCGGCCATCAACGGCCATGCGGTGGGGGTCGGGATTACCCTGCCGATGATGTGCGATATTCGCTTTGTCGATGAAGCGGCCAAGCTGCAATTTGCTTTCGTGAAGCGGGGGATTGTTCCTGAACTTGGCTCGCCGGTGACGTTGCAGAAAGTTGTCGGCTTTCAAAGAGCAGCTGACCTGATGTTGACCGGGCGTATGTTTCTCGGCACGGACGCTCTTGAATACGGCATGGTTCTGGAGGCTCTTCCCAAGGCCGATGTGCTGCCGCGCGCGATGGAGTATGCACGCGAGTTCGCCACGACCGCGCCGGTCTCGGTCGGGATCACCAAGCAGCTTTTGTGGGATGGCATCGATTCAGATATGGACGTCTCGCGGGGCAAGGAAACCGAGCTGCTGGCCTGGATTGGCGAGAAGGATGATGCCAAGGAGGGCGTCATGTCATTCGTCGAAAAGCGGGTGCCCAACTGGACGATGTCGGCGGCGACGGATATGCCGGAGCGGTGACGAGTTTCATATAATACTGTGATAAAACAAAGGGTTAGGGAGCTCCTGTCCACCACTTGGTGGTTTCGGCCAGTCCTTCAGTTTCCATAAAGCTGTTCTTGTCGACATGGTCTGTGGGGGAGACAACAATGACCTGGGCGGCGTCGTTTTGTCGTGCCCAGGCCTTTGCCTCGCTTAAAAGCTCACGCCCGACACTGGCCCAAAGGGCATCGGTCTCGACGGCGTAATCATCGATCATGCAGGCCTTGCCGGAAATGTCATAGACCGGCGGGGCGTCGATCAGGCTGGCGATCAGAAACCCGTCGGGTTTGCCGTCCTGCTCACTGATCAGTGTAAGGACGTTGCCCTGGTTCATCAGATGGCCGAACCAGAGCATCGACAATTCACCGCTGCCCCGGGCCTTGTTCCAGAACATCGGGCGCCAGGTTTGAAGGCGGCGTCGATAGGCCTCGATGAGCGCGACCATGGCGGGGAGGTCGGTTTTGATGGCAGGTCTGATGGTCATGGATAAACTCCTTTGGCGCGGTGAAGGCAGAGTGTCTACGGGGCGAGCGCGGTGGGGTTTGCGGCTTCCAGATTGTGGGGCGCCCGGGGATTGTGGGCAGGGGATTGATGGTGATGTTACCCCGAGGCGGATTCTGGCGTGGAATCCGGGGTGTGACCCTGTTTTGACAGTTTATTCGGCTGCTCGCCCGGCGCAACGGAATTTGGGTCGCTTGATTGCCGATTGCAAATGGCCGAGGGCCATGGGAAGAAAAGAGCCAGGCCCCGATGGCAAGGATGACGGGGCACCCGGGCACAGGGATAAAAGGAGAGCGCTATGAAATTCAATGTTGAGGTCGATTGCACACCGGAAGAGGCCAGAACTTTTCTCGGATTACCGGATATGACGCCGATCCACGATGCGATGTCTGAACATATGCAGGAGCGGATCACGTCTGCCATGTCGATGTTTGAGCCCGACGCGTTGCTCAAGACCTGGTTCCCGATGGGCGGGGCGGGGATGGAGCAATTCCAGAATGCCTTCAAGATGGCAAGTGAAGCGGCGACCGGGAAACAGGACAAATAGCGACGCCCTAACTCGTAGCCTGGATTCTAATCGAGATTCTAACAGGGATTCTAACGTAGATTCCTACCCGGATTCCCTTTTCTTGAGAGGAAGGGGCTCTCCTGGACAACAGATCCACCACCTGGAAATTGCCTGATGCACCACGACGATACCATCTTTGCGCTTTCTTCCGGCCATGGCCGAAGCGGCGTGGCCGTGGTTCGCGTGTCGGGGCCGGGCACTGCGGGCTTGCTTCAAAGCCTCACCGGGGCCCAGGCCGGAAAGTCAATGACGCCGCCACGGGAGGCGGTTTTGCGGACCCTCAAAAACCCCGAAACCGGGGGTCTCATTGATCGCGGTCTGGTGCTGTTTTTCCCGGGACCGCGCAGTTTTACCGGCGAGGATGTGGCGGAGTTCCATCTGCATGGCAGCCGCGCGGTGCTTGATGAGATGTTTGAGTGTCTGGCTTCGACAGACGGCGTGCGGCCGGCGGAACCCGGGGAGTTTACCCGCCGGGCCTTCTATAATGGCAAGATGGATCTGACGGAAGTCGAGGGCCTTGCTGACCTCATTGATGCGGAGACACGGGCCCAGAAGAACCAGGCTCTGGTTCAGGCTGGCGGGGCGCTGGCGCGGGGCTATGATCAATGGCGGGCGAGTTTGGTCAAGGCTTCGGCTCTGGCGGAGGCCGATATCGACTTTGCCGACGAGGATTTGCCGCTGGATCTGTGGAAACAGGCCGGCCCTCTGATCGAGGGTGTGGCGAAAGAGATTGCCGATCATCTGGCCGACGGTCACCGGGGGGAGAGACTTAGAGATGGCTATCGGGTGGCGATCCTGGGGGCGCCGAATGTTGGCAAGTCCAGTCTGATCAACCTTCTGGCCCGGCGCGATGTGGCGATTGTTTCCGACGAGCCCGGGACGACCCGGGATGTGGTTGAGGTTCATCTCGATCTTGGCGGATTTCCGGTGATTGTCATGGATACGGCGGGTTTGCGAGAGGGTGCCGGGGCGGTGGAATCCGAGGGTATCCGGCGTGCTCTCAAGTCTGCGGATGAGGCGGATCTCAGGATCTGGATGGCGGAGAGCCGGTCGTATCCGGACCCCGGAGAAGCTTGTGCGGGGCGCCAGGAGGGCGATCTGCTGATCTGGAACAAGGTCGATGAGGCCGGACCGGAGGGTTGTGACCTGATGGAAAAGGCCGGCGAGACGATGATTTCCGCGAAACAAGAGATCGGGATCGGGGCTGTGATCGGGAACCTGGCTGATATCGTCAAAAGAGACCTTGGACTGTCATCGGAGGGGCGCCGATCCGAACTGCCGGAACTTACCCGGGCGCGGCATCGGCTGGAGCTTGATGCGACCCTTGCCTCCCTGAATGCCCTTATCGAACGATCAGCCGGCCCTACTAACCCTGATTCCGACCTTTTGGCGGAAGATCTCCGTCAGGCCATTCGGTCACTGGGACGATTGACCGGGCGGGTCGATGTGGAGGAAATTCTCGATCACATCTTCCGGGACTTTTGTATCGGGAAATAGTGACCCGAGGGCCAGGTGGGGAAAGGTCTGGAATAGGACCAGGTTGTTTCACGTGAAACATGGTCAGACCACTATCCAAATCCGGGTACTACCGCGAACGATAGAGTGTGACCCCCAGCCGCTCCCGGATAAGCTTATATGAAAAACCTGACTGCTCCGGTTGGTTTTCTTTGACTTGAAGGGGCAGAGATCCTATGAGACTCGCCAGATGAACAGGTCCAAAACATATGATGTCGTGGTGATCGGCGGGGGGCACGCGGGCTGTGATGCTGCGGCGGCTTCGGCGCGATTTGGCGCCTCTACCCTGCTGCTTAATCACCGTCTGGATACCATCGGCGAGATGTCCTGTAATCCGGCCATCGGGGGGCTGGGCAAGGGTCATCTGGTCAGGGAAATCGACGCCCTTGACGGGGTGATGGCCAGGGTTGCGGATCAATCCGGGATCCAGTTCAGGCTTCTTAATCGGCGCAAGGGCCCGGCAGTTCGCGGCCCTCGGGCCCAGATTGACCGCGCCCTCTATCGGACCAATATGCAGGCCGCTCTGGCCGCCCAGGACGGTCTCGATATTGTCGCCGATCCGGCGGTGGATATTACGGTCGAAAATGGTGAGGTCACCGGGGTTCTCGGGACATCGGGGACGCTCTACAAATGCAAGTCTGTAGTCCTGACCACCGGGACCTTCCTCAATGGCCTTATTCATATCGGCAAAAAGCGGATCCCGGCCGGGCGAATGGGTGAGGCGCCGACCGTGAAACTGGCCGACCGCCTCTATGAGAGCGGCTTTGAGATGGGTCGGTTGAAGACCGGAACCCCGGCGCGGCTCGACGGGCGGACGATCAAATGGGAGGGGCTTGAGCGCCAGGATGGCGACGTGCCGCCAACGCCGTTTTCCTTCCTGACCGAAGAAATCACAGTGCCCCAGGTGCCATGTCATATCACCACCACGACTGAGGCGACCCACAGGATTGTCGCGGATAACCTTGATGTTGCGCCGGTTTATTCCGGCCAGATCAATGGCGTGGGCCCGCGTTATTGCCCGGCTCTGGAGGATAAAGTGGTCCGCTTTCCGGACCGGACCGGGCATCAGATCTTCCTTGAGCCGGAGGGGCTTAACGACCCGACGATCTATCCAAACGGGATTTCATCGTCGCTGCCCGAGGATGTTCAGGAGGCTTTTATCCGGACAATCCCGGGGCTTG
The DNA here is from genome assembly GCA_965603015.1 of uncultured Alphaproteobacteria bacterium. Classification (GTDB taxonomy): domain Bacteria; phylum Pseudomonadota; class Alphaproteobacteria; order M2410; family M2410; genus JAUWTJ01. The sequence continues at coordinate 15,946 of CBFDBJ010000013.1, read as the reverse complement.
AGGATGTCACCATCCTGCAGCCTGGTTATGCCATCGAATATGATTATATTGATCCCCGGGAGCTCTATCCGACCCTGGAGTCCAAAAGGATCAAAGGGTTTTACTTTGCGGGTCAGATCAATGGAACGACCGGGTATGAAGAGGCCGCAGCCCAGGGATTGATGGCCGGGGTTAATGCCGCCATGAGATCCGGTTGCCATGGTCGTAATCCGGATTCTCATTTTATTCTCGACCGGGCGGATGGATATATCGGCGTGATGATCGATGATCTGGTGACCCGGGGGGTGGCGGAGCCCTATCGGATGTTTACTTCACGCGCCGAGTACCGTCTGACGCTTCGGGCGGATAATGCGGACCAGCGTCTGACTCCACTGGCAATGGACGTCGGTCTGACATCGCAGGAAAGAGAAATATCGTTTAAAAACAAGGCGTTAGAATTATTCGAGGCGCGGGCTGCCGCCGCGGCCGTGAATTTTACACCGCAAGAGGCGCGGGCGGCGGGGATTAACGTCAATCTGGACGGGGTTCGGCGTACGATCTGCGATCTTTTGGCCTATCCGGGTGTCGACCTGACAAGTCTTGAAAACCTTTTTGTCGAGAGCAGATCGTGGTCACCGGAGGTCCGGGAGCAGATTGAAAATGATGCTCATTATCACGGTTATCTTGATCGCCAGGCGTCGGATATAAAGTCGTTTCGCAAGGATGAGGGGGTCGCGATTCCCCCGGATTTTGATTTTCGATCCATTTCAGGCCTCTCCAATGAGATGGTCGAGAAACTTGAAAAATTACGCCCGATTTCTCTTGGCCAGGCGAGCCGAATTGATGGTATGACTCCTGCTGCACTCACATTGGTGCTGGCATTCATCAAGAAAAGAGGACCTTCGCGAAGGCGGAGTGACGCTCGGACGAAGGTCAATGTCATCGCAGATCAGGACTGAAACGTTGACCGAGAGTACGGCCGGTAGGGCCCTGAAACCTTACAGTTTTGAAGATTTTTCGAGAGAGCTGAATGTTTCACGTGAAACGCTCAGTGCTCTGAAACTCTATGGGGATCTTCTCATGGAGTGGCAGAACAAATTCAATTTGGTAAGTGCAAAGACTATTCCTGATATGTGGCATCGCCACTTTCTTGATTCAGCCCAAATTCTGAAATACGTCGAGACAAAAGAACCGATCTGGCTTGATTTCGGGAGTGGCGCCGGCTTTCCTGGTCTCGTGGCGGCGATTCTTCTTCGCGAGAAGGGCGGTGGGACGGTCCATGTGGTTGAGAGCACCGGAAAGAAGGCCAGATTTCTTCAGGAGGTTGTCGATCAGACCATTGGAACCGGGACCGGTGTCGAGGTTCATGTCCATCAGGAGCGCGTGGAAAAGATGCCGCCCTTTGTCGCTGATGTGATTTCGGCGCGGGCCTGTGCATCCCTCGACAAGCTGTTCGGGTATGGCTATCGGTTTTCTGGCCCGGAAAGTATTTTTCTCTTCCCAAAAGGCCAGGATGTAGATCAGGAATTGACTACAGCGGCTAAATATTGGAATGTTGACCTTGATAAGTATTCCAGTGTGACTGATCCCCTCGCGGTCATACTTCGTATCAATCGCCTTTCGCGCAAGGATAAACCCAAAGATGGCAAACGTGTCCGATCTTGATTTTCCAGAATTCTCAGAAGATGCCGACAACGGATTGAAATCTCACGACTATGTCCAGTTCAAGCCTGAGCTGAAGGTCGGTCGGCCACGGGTGATCGTCATGGCTAACCAGAAGGGCGGTGTCGGCAAGACGACGACAGCGATCAATCTGGGTACGGCGCTGGCCGCTGTCGGCGAGCAGGTTCTCATTATCGACCTTGATCCACAGGGCAATGCTTCTACGGGCCTTGGTATATCCCAGGCGCAACGGGAGCGTTCGACCTATGACGTGATGGTCAGCGATACGCCGGTGGAAGCCTGTGTGCTGGCGACGGGCATTCCGGGACTGCATATCGTGCCGGCCTCGTTTGACCTGGCGGGTGTCGAGATGGAACTTTACGATGTGCGGCGGCGCTCGTACCGCATGCGCGACCAGCTTTCCCGGTTCTGTGCCGGCGGGCCGGTGTGCGGCAGTGATGCAAAGCCAATCTCCTATGTGCTGATCGATTGCCCGCCGTCCCTCAACCTTTTGACTATCAACGCCATGAGTGCTGCTGATGCGGTTCTGGTGCCGTTGCAGTGCGAATTCTTTGCCCTTGAAGGGCTGACGCAGCTGATGAAAACAGTTGAACTGGTGCGCTCCAGCCTTAATCCGCGGCTTGAGATTCAGGGTGTTGTGCTGACCATGTTTGATCGCAGGAACAATCTTTGCGGCCAGGTGGCTGAAGATGTGCGTGCGCATCTTGGCGACAAGGTCTATAAAACGGTGATTCCGCGCAATGTGCGGGTTTCGGAGGCGCCATCTTATGGAAAGCCGGCCATCGTTTATGACTATAAATGTGCCGGAAGCCGGGCCTATTTGAAGCTGGCCAGCGAAATGATACGGCGGGAAAAGCAACTGAAAGCTGCTTGATTTTTCAGGTGCTCAACCAAATGGTAATTGTCCTGCACTAAAAGGGTAATGAGCCGAACAGATTTGCAAGCGCCCGAAAACAGGGCGTCTAACAGGGATGGACTTCAATGGCAGACGGGCAACAGAGGCTGGGCCGCGGACTTTCAGCGCTGCTGGGAGATGATGCAGACGATTATGCGTCGCTTGAACGGGTGCGGTCGGCAAGAGAGCTGCCCGTTGAATTTCTCAAACCCAACCCCGATCAGCCGAGACGCACCTTTGAAGAGGGCAATCTGAAAGAACTGGCGGACTCGATCGCCGAAAAGGGCATTCTGCAGCCTATTCTGGTCAGGCGCGCCGGTGATGAGACCAATGAGTATCAGATTGTCGCCGGAGAGCGTCGCTGGCGTGCGGCGCAGATCGCCGGGCTTCATAATGTGCCGGTTATTGTCAAAGATCTCACCGACGCCGAGACCCTTGAGGTCGCGCTGATCGAAAATGTCCAGCGCTCGGACCTCAATCCGATCGACGAAGCGCAGGGATATCAGGCCCTGATCAAGGAGTTCCAATACACGCAGGACGAGCTTGCCAAAATTATCGGCAAGAGCCGATCCCATATCGCGAATGCTCTCCGGTTGCTCACTTTGCCGGAAGAAATTTTTGCCATGCTGATTGATGGCCGCCTCTCGGCGGGTCATGCGCGCACTCTGATCGGTGCTGATAATGCCATCGACCTTGCCAGTGAAATCCTCAGTAGGGGACTTAATGTTCGGGAGGCTGAAAACCTTGTGCGCGGCGGCGCGGCTCCCAGAGCGAAAAAGAAATCTTCCTCTGTGGAGAAAGATGCCGACACGGCGGCACTTGAAGAAAACATTTCAAATGCGCTAGGCCTGAAAGTCACGATCAATTTCAAGGGCGAGGCAGGAGGCAGCGTGCGTGTCGACTATACCACGCTCGAACAGCTTGACGATCTTTGCCAAAAACTCACCGGGTTCAATGGCTAGGGCCACAGGCTGATGTTGCGGCCAGGCCGGGTCAGGTTGAAAGCCAGTGTCGGGATAAGCTTCGGGGTCGGATCCGGGTCAGACGCGCCTCGCCGTGATTTTTCCGGACCATTTTATATTCCATAACCTGTGTCGGCGCGTCGCTGGTATTGTCCGGACAGCATCCAGATCGACCGCTCTGTTAGCCCCTTTGCATATCAATTATCTCTTTATTTTCAACGCATTAATCGCCGAGCGCGCGACGCGACGGAGATCAGGGCATGAGCGCAAATCACCCTGTCCGGCTGTCCGGTCCGCTTGCATCTGATCTCTGCCTCAAGGGCCAGACCAAGGGCGCCCTTGAGGGCGGGGGCGGGCCATTTTTGCGCCTGCGCTGCAAAAGCCTGTTCGCGTTTGAAGAACACCGGCGGGCGCAGACCTTTCATCAGAGCACGCATATTGCCGCCGTTATCCATCTGTGTACGAACAGATACCAGGCGCCCGAGATGATTTTGAAGACCGCGCAGGATGACAGTCGGATGAAGATTCTCGGCCGAGGCGGCGCGCAGCTCCGCGTCAAGACGATCGAACTGGCCGGACAATGCGGCGTCAATGACGGCGTCAATATTGCTGGCCCCGCCGCTGCCCATGGAGGCCTCGACATCGGCGAGAGTGATGCGGCCGGATTTGAAGTCCCGATGGAAAGCGCCCTTCAGTAGAAGCAGCTTTTCAAGTTCGCTGCGCGTGAGGCCACGGTCGGCCCCGAGGTGCGCGAGCATGGCGGCCATGGCGGCTGGTTCTGCTTCCAGATGCGCCTCGCTCAAGGTGCTGTGAATGACCGCCTCCAGGTTGCGTCCCTCGTCCGGGTAGCAGGCCAGGGCCGGCGCTGTGGCATCTGATTCAAACAGCTTGCGCAATTTTGAACGGGCCGCAAGTTCGCCGGCCTCGATGATCACGAAGGCCTCGGCCTTGAGCGTACCGTCTTCCAGCCCGCCCAGAATGCCGGTCATTAGCTTTGCGGTTGTCTCGCCGGCGCCTTGAACACGGACGACCCGGGCCGAGGCGAACATGGAAACTGCAGAGATTTCGTCGGCGAGACGCGCAGGATCGTTCTTGAGTTCGGCTTCACCAAGATCCACAAGGCCAAGATTGTCCTTCAGATTTCCCAGCTTATGTGCTGCGAGCCGGTTGGAGCGTTCGCGCACGAGACCAGGATCAGAGCCATAAATGAGACAGGCCCCGGCCTTCGGGTCGGGTTTGGCGATAAACCGTTCGACGTCCTGGGGTTTGAGTTTCATTTGCGGACAGGCCCCTAAAACTGGCGGAAATGAAGCGAAAGTTGCAGCTGGATGTCACGGGCGAGGTCCACGGCGGTGCGCGCCTCGGCATCCTTTTCGGCGGTCAGGGTGGCAAACTGGCTGGTCACAACGTTGTAGGCGGCGATGGACCTGGAGGAGGATTGAAACCGCACCTGCTGGTTTTCCAGGTCGATTAGCCGCCAGGTGCCAAGCAGTTGAAAGTTGAACCGTGTGGCACTGTCATCGGCCTCAAAGCCGACCCCGGTCCGGATCTCCTCAAGAGTGACCTCAAGCCGGTAAGCCGGGCTGGCCGGAGCGCCAAGCGGGGAGAGCTCGTCGAGCAGGCTTGAATAGACCAGCCGTTCGAGCCGGTCCGGCTTGACTTTAATGAGGATTGCCGCGAGCTCCGCCTGAACGGCCGGGGCCGCCCCGTTCTGGCTGTAAAGCGGCTGAAAACCGCAGGCTGTGACCAGAAATGAAAGCGCAGCTATGGCCGCCACTGACTTGCGGTTCCAAAACCTGGCGAGCAAAGATCTCACGACAACAAACCTCCAAGTCTGAACGGGTTGGCTAACTGGCTAAACAACAATGTTGACGATGCGGTTTGGCACGACAATAACCTTGCGCACGGCTTTGTCACCGATCGCCTTGACGACAGTGTCGGCGGCCAGCGCCAGAGTTTCAACCTGTTTTGCATCCAGGTCCCTGGCGACGCTGATTTCACCCCTTTTTTTGCCATTGACCTGGATGGGCAAGGTCATCTCATCGTCCCGGGTCAGAGCTTGCTCGGCTTGCGGCCAGGGCGTGTCGGTCACCATGGTGCCATGCCCGAGCTTTTCCCAGGCCTCCTCGGCAAAGTGCGGCATCATCGGCGCGACCATCTGGATGATGGTCTCGAGCGCTTCACGCAGGGCAAAACCACCTGATGAAGACCGGTTTTCTGCGGTTTTTGCCACAAACCCGTTGATCGCATTGGCGAGCTCATAGATCCGGGCGACGGCGCGGTTGAAGCGCAGGGCGTCAATATCGTCGGTCACTGCGGCGACGGTTTTGTGGGTGGCGCGGCGCAGGGCGATCTCGGCCTCGGCAAAGTCTGCGGGGGCGCCTGTTCCGCTTGCCGGCAGGGTGGCGAGGTTTTCATCGACCAGACGCCACAGCTTGTTGACGAATTTCCAGGAGCCTTCGATGCCGCTTTCGGTCCATTCGACGTCGCGCTCGGGCGGCGAGTCAGACAGGACAAACCAGCGTGCAGTATCGGCGCCATAGTGCTCGATGATCTCTTCGGGGTCGACGGTATTCTTCAGCGACTTTGACATTTTGACGCTTGGACCAACGTCAACTTTTTCGCTCGTTGCGGACAAGAAGACATCTTCTCCCTGGCGCGTGATTTCTTCCGGTGAGCGCCATGTTCCGTCTGCGGATCGATAGGTCTCATGACAGACCATGCCCTGCGTGAAGAGACCGTCAAACGGTTCGATCAAACCGACGTGACCGGTTTCCTTCATCGCTCTGGTAAAGAACCGGGCATAGAGGAGATGCAAAATGGCGTGTTCGACACCGCCAATATATTGATCGACCGGCAGCCAGTAATCAACTTCGGCGCGGTCTGTCGGGGTCTGTGCCTGTGGTGCGCAGAAGCGGGCAAAGTACCAGGAGCTGTCGACAAACGTATCAAATGTATCGGTCTCGCGCCGCGCCGGTTTTTGGCAAGACGGGCACGGGACATTAACGAATTTCTCGTTTCTGTCCAATGGGTTACCTGGTTTGTCAAAGCTCACTTCGGCGGGCAATTCGACCGGTAAATCCGCGCGGGGCACAGGAACAATGCCGCACTCCTGGCAATGGATGATGGGGATCGGGCAGCCCCAATAGCGCTGCCGCGAGATGCCCCAGTCGCGCAGGCGATATTGCACCTTGCCGGTGCCTTCGCCGCGGTCCTCGATGGCCTTGATGGCGGCGGCGATGCCGTCTTGTTTTGACAGTCCGTTGAGGAAACCGGAATGGGCCAGAGTGCCGTCGCCGGTGAAAGCCTCAGTGCCGACATCATACGTCGCGGGATCTTCTGCCTTCGGGATGACAACGGCCTGGACATGTAAATTGTATTTGCGCGCAAAATCGAGGTCTCGCTGATCGTGGGCCGGGCAGCCAAAGATGGCGCCGGTGCCGTATTCCATCAGGACGAAGTTGGCGACGTAAAGGGGCAATTCAATTTTGTCATCAAACGGATGAACGGCTTTCAGGCCGGTATCAAAGCCGAGTTTTTCGGCAGTCTCGATGGCCTCTTCCGACGTGCCGATGCGCTGACATTCCTTGCGGAAAGCGGTGAGGTCCGCATTGTTTTCGGCCAACTGCAGGGTCAAGGGATGGTCGGGAGAAATGGCGATAAAACTGGCGCCATAGAGCGTGTCCGGCCGGGTGGTGAAAATCTCGACGGTTTCGTGGTTTGCCGGTGCGGGGGCCTCGACCTTGAAGTGCATCTGCAGGCCTTCGGAGCGGCCAATCCAGTTTTGCTGCATCAGTCGGACCTTGTCGGGCCAGCGGTCCATGGTGTCGAGCTCATCAATCAGGCTGTCGGCGAAATCGGTGATTTTGAAGGTCCACTGGGCCAGGGTGCGCTGCTCAACGGGCGCGCCGGAGCGCCAGCCCTTGCCGTCGATCACCTGTTCATTGGCGAGCACCGTCTGGTCGACCGGATCCCAATTGACCCGGGATTCCTTGCGGTAGACGAGGCCTTTTTCGAGGAAGTCGAGGAACAGCGCCTGTTCGTGCCGGTAATATTCGGGATCGCAGGTGGCAAACTCCCGACTCCAGTCGATGGCCAGCCCGACCCGCTTCATCTGGGTGCGCATGGCGGCAATATTGGCGCGGGTCCATTCGCCGGGATTCCGCCCGGTTTCCATCGCCGCATTTTCTGCCGGCATGCCGAAGGCGTCCCAGCCCATGGGGTGCAGCACATTGAAGCCCTGGGCCTTTTTATAGCGCGCGATGAGGTCGCCCATGGCGTAGTTGCGGATGTGGCCCATGTGCAGGCGCCCGGAAGGATAGGGGAACATCTCCAGCATATAATATTTGGGTTTGGTTTTTTCGGCTTCGGCCTTGAAGCTTGCAGCGGCTTCCCACGCGGCTTGCCACTTCGGCTCGCTTGTCTTCGAGTTATATCGGGAACTTTCCGCGCTCATGATGCTGATCCTGCCTTCACTGTGTTATTTGTCGGACTTTGCTGTTTGTCTGACTTTTCTGCCGGATCTGGCAACAAGAGCCGACGGCTCGGGGTTTCCGGAAGAGCGGCAAATGTCTAAAAATATGCCGCAGACCTTTGTTTCAAGGACTGCGGCATTTAAAATCGTTGTACCTCGCAACCCTGACTTATTTGCCCGCGCCGACCTTGAGCTCGCGGGCGCGCCTTAGAATCTGGTTTTCAAGCTGTGTTGCGGTTGCCGGATTGGCAACAGCGTCCCGCCACTCGGCTCCGACTTTCTCCTGACGGAACACGGAGACCTTGACGCCGTCGGCGCGCAGCCTTGTATCGAGAATATAGACCGTCAATTTGAAACGTTCGGCCGGGACCTGCGGGTTGGCATGCCAGTCGGTGATGACAACGCCGCCGACCGGGTCTGCTGTTGCAAGAGGCATGAAGGATAGTGTGTCCAAAGTGGCACGCCACAGGAAGCCGTTGACGCCAAGACTGGCCGCCGGGGCTTTGCTGCCGGTCAGGTTGCCGAGAGACAGAGCGCCGGAAAACAGACCGGGCTCCTCTTCTTCCCCGTGGGTCCGCATTTCCGTCTGGTCAGTCCCTGGCACGTCTTCGGGATAATAGTCGCCGTCCCGGACTCCGCCGCACGCTGTCAGGACAACGGCCGTTGCCAGGAAAACTACCAACGTCCGGGCGGCTAAAACACTTTTCATAATCACAAATCAGGCTTTCAATTGACAAAGGTCTGAACGAAATTCGCTTAAGGCGGCACAGGTTTAGCCTGTGATTGGCAGTTTGGCTAGTACCGAAGTGGCTTGGGCTCGATTTGGGTTTTCACCTAAAACAACGCCCGGTTTATTGATCTTCACAATTGCTTTGCAAAACTGTTGCATGAAAGTCGCATTGGCCTGGTTTAAACGCCATGACAGCAAGACAAATGACCCGCTCCGGAAGTATGTAGTAAGGATTCGTTAACTTTCTTCGGACGGTAATGCGTAACATATTTTCACCCCCCCAATTCTCAGGGAACCCCAGCAAGGTAATTCAGGAAAATCATGATGAAAAAAACACTTCTCGGCACCGCAGCAGCTGTCGCCTGTCTCGGCTTTGCCACCGGCGCACAGGCTGAAGGCGGAAAAATCAATCTCTCTCTTGGAGGGTACTATAACGGCTTGATCGCTTTTACAGATATCGATGCTGATGATCGCAGCTACAAGTTTGGCAGTGACTCTGAAATCCATGTCAAAGGCAATATGACACTCGACAACGGGATGATCGTCGGGTTCAAAACCGAACTGGAACTTGAGGACGGTTCCGGCGACGATGTTGATGAGGTCTACATGTACCTCAAGGGCGGCTTCGGCAAGGTTGTCTTTGGTCAGCAGGATGGTGTTGGCGATACGTTCGCGGTGAATTCGACCCATGCGCTCAAGCGGACCATGAACAATGACACCAAGAACGATGCCCTCAAGCTGGTCAACCTGACGACGGTCAACGAAACGTCTTCAGACAGCACGAAGATCACCTATATGACTCCGGCTTTCTCCGGCCTCAAGCTTGGCCTGTCTTTCACACCGAAGGCGACGAAAAACGCTGTTGGCTATACTCCGGCCACTGAAGCGGCCGGCGACGAGATCGTCGAGTTCGGCGGCGTCTACAAGCGCAAGATGGATGACGTTGATTTCACAATGTCGGCGACCTATGTCGTCGCCAACGACGATGGCCTGACCTATGACAATCAGGAATGGAATGTTGGTGCGAAAGTCGCTGTGAATAACTTCACATTCGGCGGCAGCTATCGGGATTCCGAAGGCTTTAAAACCCGTGCAACAGCAGCAGGCATGGAATACCAGGCCTGGGAGGGCGGTGTGTCCTATGAAACCGGCCCATGGCTGGTTTCCGTTCAATATGCGAGCCATGAAGGCGACGATGCCTTTGGTGTCACGACGGTTGAAGGTAGCCAGACTTTTGTCCAGGCTCGCTATCAGGTCGTCAAGGGCATGCAAGTTGGTGCCGGCGTTCAATTTGCTGACGATGAAGCCAATGATCTTGATGGCACAGCTTTTGTGATTGAGACACACCTTACGTTCTAGTAACGGTTGTTTAAAGTGGATCGGGCGCTGCCGGGATGACCGGCGGCGCCCTTTTCTGTTGCCGCAGTGACACAAGCGCCGAAGAAGTCACTCGCAGGGCGCTCGAATCCGGGTGTGCATGTTGACTCACCGGGGTCCGAGCCGGTTTAAATACTCCGGTAGAAATTCGCCTGGATAAAAGTACCCGTTGATGAACAAGCTGCTTGCCACAACCGCCGTTGCCGCCCTTCTCGGGGCGAGCGCGGGCTATTCCGCTGCTGCGTCTGCGGATGACGAGCTGGAACTGGAGCTGGGCGGCTATTTTATCGGATCGGTTTTGCTGCTGGACGATGAACTCTCCAATATTTCCAACGCGTTGATTGATCCCGATTCCTACGAATTTGAAAGCGGGTCGCACGTGCGCTTTGAAGGTGCCAGCTTGCTGGACTCCGGTTTGCGGTATGGCTTCCGGGCGGAAGTGACTGTTCAGGATGAACTCGGCAAGAAACCCTCCGGGAGCCAGGCTCTTGATGTGGTCGATGAGGCCTATATCTACCTGGATGGCGGATTTGGGCGGGTGGAAATCGGACAGCAGGACGGCGTCGGAGGACAATTTTCGGTCCGCACGCCGCAGGCTCTTGGCCAGATGACAGCCGCTGGTGGCTCGGATGACGGGATGATCGACCCTCTCGCTCTGGCGCCGGTTGGAACCGCCAACGACAGTTCGGAAGATTTCGCAAAGATTACCTATATGACCCCGTCTTTTGGCGGTCTGACCCTCGGCGTGTCCTTTACACCGGACCCCGAGATCCGGCCGCAGTCTTTCGGGGCTGCGGAGACTGCGAACGGCGATGATATCGTCGAGTTTGGCGTGATTTATTCACGTGATTTTGAGGCGCTCAGCCTCGATATGTCGGCGACCTTTGTTTCCGCCGATGCAACACCGGTTTCTGATGACCTGGATGAATGGAATGCCGGCGTTAAAGTCGACTTCCACGGGCTTTCTGTCGGGGGCAGCTATCGCGAGAGCGGCAGTCTGACGACAGGGCTTCAGAAGTATGAGGCCTATGATATTGGTGTTGCCTATGAAGCCGGACCGTGGATGGTTTCGGCTCAATTTGCTGAACACGAAGGGGCGCTTGCGGGAGCACCCTATGAGAACGGCTACCGGTATCTGATCTCGGCGCGCTACAAGGTAGCGAAAGGCCTGCGGATCGGAGCCGGACTCCAGCGTGATCTCGACGTTCTTGCCGATGAGGAAGGAACAGCGTTCATTCTGGAAAGTGCATTAAAATTCTAGGCGCGCACTAAAGGGGAATTAGATGGGAGCAGACGAGGGTACCCTCGTCTGCTCCTTTTCTTATGGGCGAGGTTTGGTCTTTTGCGCGGTGCCTGGCGTGTCGGTGTTATGTGCTGGCCAGCCCATCAATGGCTGCAAGCCCGGCAAAAGGGCTGTCAGCAAGGCTCAGCGCGGTTTTCGGGCCAATCCCGCCGAGGGCGTAAACCGGTAGCAGGGCGTCTCGCGCAAGTCTGCTGGCAACAGCAGCACCAAGCGCCGCGCCGCCGGGGTGGCTGCGGGTGGCGAAGACCGGTGAGAGAAGCGCCGCGTGGGCTCCGTACCGGGCGGCGCCTTCAAGAGCGCCTTGCGAATGCACGGCGGCGGTGTTGAAGCGGAAATCGGCCGCTGATCGACAGGCCTCAAGGTCTGCAAGACGATACTCCGGCATGTGACAGCCATCGGCTCCGAGGGCGCGTGCAAGTTCGATGTCGCCGGCCACCAGAAACAAGATGCTGCGTTCTTGTGCTGCGATGCAAAGTTCTTTTGCTTTTTCCTCCCTGTGCGGATCACTGTAGTGACGGAAGATGAAGCCGGAACCGGGCGGCAGCGCTGCCAGCGCCGGGGCGGGATCGGGCAGTCTGGTCTCGTCGCTGAGGAGGAGAAGCGGGGGCAGGGGACGCGCCTGTGAAATCTGCCACCTGGCCCGGGCCGTTGAATTGAGCTTTGCGGCGACCTCTGATAGGGTGGCGTCAGCCTTGCCATTGTGCCTTTCAGGCGCGCTGCCATCAGCATTTGAGTCCATGATTAATCCTGCCGAAAATCTTGCCGAAGTCCAAAGAGTGATTGCACGCGCGGCCGAAAAGGCGGGCCGTGCGGGCGAGACTATCACACTCGTTGCAGTCTCAAAAACCCACAATTCCAGCCGGATTGAACCTGTTCTGGCGGCGGGCCAGAGGGTTTTTGGCGAAAACCGGGTTCAGGAAGCGGCTGGCAAATGGCCGACGCTGCGCGCGCACTGGCCAGATATTGAACTCCACCTTATCGGGCCGCTGCAGACCAACAAGGTGCGCGAGGCGGTTGAGCTGTTCGATGTGATCGAGACGGTCGACCGGGAAAAGCTGGCGCGCAAATTACGCGAGGAAATGACCCGGCAGGGGCGGGAGCTTCCGGTTTATGTGCAGGTCAACACCGGCGAGGAACCGCAAAAGGCCGGGGTGTCGCCGCGTGAGGTTGACGGCTTTGTGCGGTTGTGCCGGGAGGATTTGAAGCTTGATGTGCGCGGGCTTATGGCGATCCCGCCGGCAGATGAGGAGCCGTCGCTGCATTTTGCGCTGCTGGAAAAAATTGCCCGGCGTAACGAGCTGCCCATCCTCAGCATGGGAATGAGTTCGGACTTCGAGATCGCCGTAACGTTCGGTGCGAGCCATATTCGTGTTGGAACGGCGATCTTCGGAGGGCGTGAGCACCATGTTGTGGGGTCAGGCACCAGGTAGCTTCAACGTGGTACCATGTTTTCATCGTTTAGTGTCTGACCCCATAACATGGTGTCAGGTCCAGGCGTTCGGGCGGTGGGTGATGTGCGGCAGGCCGAGGCGGCCGGGGGTGATGATGATGGCATCGAAGCGGCACTGACTGAGACGGGGGGCCAGGTCGGGGGTCAAACCGGCGCCCCGGCCGGCATGCGAGGCGTTGCGAGCAAGGAAAGTTTCGGCGGCGGCCCTGATGCGTTGCTGCTGGCGCGGTGAGATGGCTTCCAGTCCGTCCTGCGCGGTTGCTCTTGCCTTGACCTCGACAAAGACAAGGTTGCGGGCTTGAGTGGCAAAAGGGCTGGCGATCCGGGTGGCGATGAGGTCGATTTCCCCTGACGGAGTTTTATAACGCTCGGCGAGGATCCGGTAGCCCCTGACGCGCAAGAACCAGGCTGCGATGCGTTCGGCATTTCGGCCCCGTTGCCACGCTGCCATTTTTGCGGCGCGGGTTCTCACGGGCCGTCTTTCTTGAGGGCAAGAGCCAGTTCATAGACCTCACGCTTTGGCCGCCCGGCCACCTCGGTCACTTCGGCGACGGCCTGTTTGAGGCTGATAGTCGTCATACGTTCGGCCAGTCGGTCCTGGATTTGCGTGTCGTCGAGACAGGCAGGGGCCTCGGGTGGTCCGATGACGAGCACGACCTCGCCCTTTGGCGGCGGTATCGCGGCATAGTGTTCGACCAGTTCCTGCCCGGTCCCGGAGACAATTTCTTCAAACCGTTTGGTCAGCTCGCGGCAGACCGAGATGCGCCGAACGCCGAGGACCGCGGCGAGGTCCAGCAGGACCGGACCCAGCCGTTTCGGGCTTTCATAGAAGATCAGGCTTGCGTCGAGCCCGACCAGCGGCTCGAGGGCAGTTTTACGTGCGGCAGATTTTGTCGGCAAAAACCCGCCGAACCAGAACCGGTCAGGCGGCATACCGGACAGGGCAAGCGCCGTGAGCGCGGCATTGGCACCGGGCAGCACCTCGACCTTGAAGCCTTCTTCCTGCGCGGCCTTGACCAGCGGATAACCCGGGTCGGAGATCAGAGGCAATCCGGCATCACTGACCAGCACCAGCGCCTTGCCGGCGGCGAGATCCTTCAGGATCCCGGGTCTGGCCATTTTACCGTTGCGGTCGTGATAAGCGCGCAACGGTTTTGAAATGCCATAGATTGCCAGCAGCTTTGATGTGACCCTGGTGTCCTCGCACAGGATGGCATCGCAGGAAATCAGGGTTTTGAGCGCCCGAAGGGTCAGGTCGGCGGCATTGCCGATGGGGGTCGCCGTCACGTAAAGGCCGGGCGGGAGCGCCTCGGGCGTGATATTTTGGGCAACATGGGCAAGATCCATGAGTGGAATCCCGGGGTTGAGGCCGATTTGACATTGTCGCCAGGCCCGCACCTGGCTAGTTTAGAGATGGCAGGCTGGCGCTGCGGGGGTGCGCGGGGGTCGAAGGTGAGCGCTGCAGGTGCACTATGGCACCATCAGTGGCAACAAAAGACCGGAATTGCAAGTAAGGGCATCTTCAAGGGTGTCGGTTATTGTGGCGGTCGCGATCCTGCAAGGGGTGCCGCCGAGAGAGCCACGCGACGGCCAAGGGGACAAGAGGTTGAAATGCGAGTGACTATAAAATCCAGTACGGGGACATCGAGCATGGGGAAAACCGGATCGACAGACAGCCGCGCCGGCGCGGGCCGGGTGCGCAAGGTTCTTGCGCTTGGCGCGGCAGCTTTAACGGCGCTGGTGATGACCAGTTCGTGTCAGACGACCGGAACCGATGAAACGGTCAAGCGGACCCATCCGCCATCCCGGATCGACCGGGAGCGACCGGATCGCAGGGACCGTGACCGGGACCGACGGTATCGAGACCAGAATGCGCCGGAGGAAATCAGGCCGGACCTGGTTGTCCCGCATATGGACAAGGAGCCCATTCGCGTGGCGCTCCTGCTCCCGCTCAGCCATTCGCAGAGTGACGCAAAGGCTGTTGCCCAGGCGCTTCTCAATGCTGCTGAACTGGCGCTGTTCGAGATCGAAAATTCCAATGTGCTGATGATGCCAAAGGACACCTTTGGAACGCCTTCGGGTGCCCGGCGCGCGGCGCGCGGGGCCATTGATGAGGGCGCAGATCTAATTCTGGGGCCGCTGTTTGCCAGCTCCGTCCGTGAGGCTGGTAAAGTGGCCCGGCGCGCCAATGTGCCGATGATCGCGTTCTCGACGGACCGCACCGTTGCCGGTGACGGGGTTTATCTGTTGAGTTTCTTGCCAGAGCAGGAAGTCAAGCGCGTGGTTGATTTTGCGTTCAGCGAGGGCTTCTACTCCTTTGCCGCGCTGATCCCGCAAAGCGCCTATGGCTACCGGGTTCAGGCGGCGTTTGAGTATTCGGTGCAGCGTCAGGGCGGCTATATTCCGCAGATGCAGTCCTACCCGCGGGTGGCCGAGGAGATGTTTGCGCCGGCACGCATCGTTGCCGAGTATGACCGGCGCAAGGCCGCGCTGGAACAAAAAGAGAAAGATGAGAAGCTGCTAGGCGAACGTCCGCCCTCTCAGGATATGGTTTTTGATCCGGAAACCGGTACGCTGGTCCCCAGCACACCGGAGGTGCCGGTCGAGCAATATGGCCCGATGACAGGCGGGTTTGGCCCCGACGGTGAGGTTTTGGCCCGTCCGGCCAATCAGGAAACCTGGGGCGGCGTGTCCTATCAGGCAGTTCTGTTGCCGGAAGGCGGCACGATGCTTCGGTCATTGGCGCCGCTACTCCCTTATTTTGACGTCGATCCGCGCCAGACCAAGTTCCTCGGGACGGGTCTGTGGGATGACGAGACCCTTGGCAAGGAACCGTCGCTTGTTGGCGGCTGGTTCGCTGCGCCGTCGCCGGATATGCGTAATGCTTTCTCGCGGCGCTATGAAAACGCCTATGGCAAGCGGCCACCGCGCATTGCCAGCCTGGGCTTTGACGCTGTGGCGCTGGCCAGCTCGCTCGCCGGCCTTCCCGAGAGAACGCGGTTTGCGCCGGACACTCTTGCCAATTCAAGCGGCTTTGCCGGCATTGACGGGATTTTCCGCTTTCTGCCGGATGGTAGCTCCGAGCGGGGCCTT
>CBFDBJ010000012.1:0-60947 GCA_965603015.1 uncultured Alphaproteobacteria bacterium | reverse complement strand
GCAGCGGCAGGAACGCGGATCGAGCCGCCGCCGTCGGAAGCATTGGCGATCGGATTGATGCGCGCGGCGACGATAGCGCCCGCACCGCCGCTGGAGCCACCTGTGGAATGGTCAAGATTCCATGGATTGTGACACTGGCCATACATGGCCGGCTCTGTCGTCGTGGTCAGGCCAAACTCCGGCGTGTTGGTCTTGCCGTAAAGCACCATGCCGGCGGCCTTGTAGCGTTCTACCAGCGTTGAATCGTGATCGGCAACATTGTCAGCGAAAAGCTTGGAACTTGAAGTGGTGGCGGTTCCGGCCAGCAGAAGGTGAAGATCTTTCAGGAGATAGGGGACGCCCTTGAAGGGGCCGTCGGGCAGGCCGTCGGCGATCTGTTTCCTGGCTTCGTCATAGTGTGTGTGTGTGACCGCATTGAGCTGCGGGTTAAGGCGTTCAACCCGGTCGATGGATTCGTCCAGCAGTTCTTGCGGCGTTACATCCTTGTTGCGAACAAGTTCTGCAAGACCCAAAGCATCATATTTGCCGAAGTCCGAAAATCCACCCATTGTTCTCTCCCTTATGGTCTCTGGCCCTTATGATCTCTGGCTGGCGAGGGTCTCCGCCATCAACTGTATGCGATTACCGAGATTGGCAAGCCGCTGCTCCATTGCCTCAATCGTCATAGTATCAACTGTCCCTGCGGTGTCATCAAGAGGTTCGTCCCCGACAGGCGCCCATGTCGCAGCCAGATTGAGAATTGTTCGGTCTCCGGAGGGCACGACCTGATGAATGAGCGAGAGATGTGGTTCTGAGCTCCCCCCCGGATTACCCGATGGCACCGTTAATTCAATCATCAACGCATCGCGGTGGATCTCAAGGACTTCCTCAATGCGCTGGCCGGCGCGAGAGACGATCCGCCGAACGGGAGTTTTGTCGCGGGTGAGTTTCGTCAGGACCACATCCGGCTCATAGCGCTCCGGATGGGCAATCATGTCATTGAGCAGAACCCAAAGCTGATCCGGATCAGCCTTGATGACAATGGTTCGGGAGGTTTGCAGGGGCCGGCGGGGGTGCAACACTGGATCTTCCAAAATGAAAAGGTGGCCGACACTAGTCGACCACCCATCATATTTCCAGAGTGTATTTTGCCTATGCAGCCCGGTTCATCACCTTGATGAGATCGTCAACAGAGGTGCGCATTTTCTCGGATTGTCTGGCAATGTCAGCGCAGGCAGAGCGCACTTGCGTGGCTCCTGCGCCCGTCTCCTGGGCGATTGACGACATATCCGAAATTTCTACATTCGCCAAATTGGTTTGTTCGACGGCGGTATGAGCGCTGCCTGCGATTTCTGCCGTGGCGGCTGTCTGCTCCTCGATGGCAGCGGCAATGCTGCCGGCGATTTCCTGGACTTCCTCAATCGCTCCGGCAATTTTTTCTGCGTTACCAACTGCAGACTTGGTGGCGTCCTGCATTTCGGATACCTTGCGTGTGATATCTTCTGTTGCCTGGGCTGTCTGGGTTGCGAGCGACTTGACTTCGCTGGCCACCACTGCAAATCCCTTACCCGCTTCACCCGCCCGCGCCGCCTCGATGGTTGCATTGAGAGCGAGAAGATTGGTTTGTGCAGCGATGTCCGAGATGAGGTCAATAACTTCGCCGATTTGCAGTCCAACACCGGCCAGTTCGGAGAAATTATCCTTGGCCTGGTTGGTAATATTGACGGCAGATGTTGAGACATCGTTTGAGCGTGTGGTGGCGCGTGAGATTTCCTCGATCGAGGAAGACATTTGTTCCGCCGCCGCTGCAACAGATTCAATTTGCGAGACCGTTGTGCGCGACATGCCTTCCGCTGTTTCGGTTTTGCCAGCCATAGAGGATGCGGAACCTTCCATGGATTCTGCAGTGGCTTCCATTTCGGTTGTCGCTGCAGCCATGATCGTGATGACTTCCTCAACCTGGGCTGTGGTTGATTGAATCTGGGCGTCGCGTGCTCCCATATAATCCACCGCCTCGTTCATGACGCGGGCAGCATGTTTGAAGCGGCCTGGCAGACCATCTTCAAGGATCTTCCTGAAGAAGCGTCCCTGAGCAACAAACTTGAGGGCTGCTTCAGATTCGCGGACATAGGCGTCGGTAACATCGAGAACCCGATTGAAGGAATTCTGTGCCTGACCGAGGACGCCTTCGTCCTTGATCCCGAGGACGCGTGCTTCAAGATTGCCATCAGCGACCTGTCTTGCGGTGTTAGTGATCTTGGTTACTTCTGTTTCCAGTGATGCTACAGATTGCCTCACCAGATACAGGCCAGCGGCGGTGGCGATGAACGCCAGCCCACCGTACCAGGCCATGCCCGTGACCAAGGCCACGCAAAGTGCGACTGCCATGAGTGCTAAATTTGCGAGCACAACTGTGCGTGTTTTTTCAAATATTGAATTGGACTTCATTTTACTCTCCTGCGAAATCAGATATTGAAGATCAGCTCTTCGTATTTGCCGCCATTGTCATTGACGAATGACATCAGCTGATCATAGCTGGCCTGCAGGCCTTCCTTGGCGTTGGTGTGTTTTTGCTCTGTTGCAACAAGGTCGGCGTAGAGCTTTTCGACCTTGGCAACGGCCTCGCGTCCCGGGACCCGGCGGTTGGAGTGAAATCCAATCACATTGCCGTTGTCGTCGAGAGAAGGCGTAACATGGGCAAACACCCAGTAGTGGTCACCGTTCTTGGTCATGTTGACAACATAGGCAAAGATTTCTTCCTTGCGCTCAATGGTTTCCCACAACAGCTTGAAAACAGCGCGCGGCATTTTGGGATGACGGATCATCGAGTGGGGCTCACCCAGACACTCTTCCTCCGTATACCCTGCAATGCTGAGAAAAACGTCATTGGCGTATTCAATACGCCCCTTCATGTCCGTCTTTGAAACGATGATTTCGCTGGCATCGAAGAAGGCTTCTTTACCGGACGGCTGGACTTGATACTTTGACATATTTGACCCCCTATCAAAAATGGTCGGAAGACCCTTTGGTATTTTGAGAGTGCATATTGCGACTTATTCTCTAAATATTGGTAAATGGAGAATGATAACTCTCGCTTTACGCGGATGCCGGGCATAGCCAACAGATTGTCTGTCAGCACTACGTGAGAATGAGACGCATTAGGAGAAAGTAGTCCATAGTGACCAGATGGCGGAAGGGAAGTAACCTCCCGTTGATCCGTGTGGGGGCGAAACGATCTGCTTGTCGATGATCAGCCCTGGATGAGGTCGTGGATATCACCCCAGACGTTCGTCGCAATTTGGGCGCCAGCGTCCCTGAGACGATCCGCGTGCCCCTCTGTGCTATGATTTCCACCAATGTAACCCGCAACACTCATGCCTGCGGCCCGCCCGCCCTGGACGCCGAACACGCTGTCCTCTATGACGAGACATCGTGCCGGATCAACGGCGAAGACGCGCGCAGCATGAAGAAAAACATCAGGAGCCGGTTTGCCCTCGCCATGGTCGGTTGCCGCGAAATAGAATTCTTCCGCAATCCTTTTGATCCCGGCGATTTCCAGCCCCCGCTTGATACGGTGCGACGGGCTGTTGGAGCAGACACATCTGTCGTGGGACAGGGTCTCGATGAAGTCGACAACCCCCGGCGTGGCTTTGAGCTCCCTTTCCGCGAGAGGCCAGAACATGGCATCAAAGGCGGCTGAAATCTCAACGGGGTCGATTGTAATACCGAACCGCTCTTCGATATCCTTGTGCATGAGGGCTTCGGTGGTTCCGGTGTAGCGGCGCCCGACGTCCTGCGGTGAAATGTCGGCGCCCCTTTCCCTAAAGAGCGCCGACTCAACACGTTGGGCAATGGTCTCGCTTTCGATCAGGACACCGTCACAGTCGAAGATGATGAGATCGAACGCGTTCATCGAGCCGCCTAGATAGGCTCATACGGGAACACGGAGGCCGAGGCCCCGGCATCGTACATGTCGGCACTCATCGACGGGAAGGCCTGATCGATAATTGTTGCCGGTGACCAACCTTCCATGCGGGCGACGGAGCGAACCGGGCGTGGCTGGGACATCAGGACGACTTCATTGCCGCGGCTGACAAAGACCTGACCGGTAACATCCTTTGCGCGCGGTGCTGCCAGAGCGACAGCAAGCTGTGCAATCTGGTCGGCACGCATGGCGTTTTTCATGCGGTCGACGCGCTGGGCGGAGGCTTCGTCCTTGACCGGGATCGAGGCGATCATCCGGGTCCAGGCAAATGGCGCGATAATGTTGGAGCGCACGTTCTTGCGGATGCCTTCCATGGCAATGATGCGTGACAGACCCATGATGCCCATTTTGGCCGCGGCGTAGTTAGCCTGGCCGATATTACCGATAAGGCCGGATGTTGAGGTGAAGAGAACAAAGTTGCCATCTTCCTGATCGCGGAAATGATTAATGGCGGCGCGGGTGACGTTGTAGGACCCGTTGAGGTGGACATCGATCACAGCGGACCAGTCGTCGTCGGACATCTTGTGGAACATCTTGTCGCGCAGAATGCCGGCCGGAGAGATAATCGAGTGGAGGCCACCGAAGGTATCCATCGCCTGTTCGATCATGTTTTTCGCGCCGGAGGCTTCCGAGACACTGTCGGAGTTGGCCACGGCTTCGCCGCCGGCTGCCTTGATCTCGTCGACAACTTCCTGAGCGGGGGCTGCGGCGCCTTCATCGCCGCCGCCGAGGCCGCCACCGAGATCGTTGACCACAATCTTGGCGCCTTCAGCGGCTGCCAAAAGTGCACATTCCTTGCCGATGCCGCGCGCGGCGCCGGTGACGAGGACAACTTTTCCTTCCAATTCAGCCATTTTCTTCTTTCCTTGTGTCTGGGTTGGCTTGTTTGAGGGCACGCTAATGGAGACAGGGATGGGGGTCAATGGGCCGAAAAGGTGTAATTGACGCACCGGACAAAACCGTGTTACATCCGCGCTCCCTTTGATGGAAGATGAAGCCGATGATGCGCTTTTCGAAAGAACGACGACGATAGATCTCCTGATGCCGATGCCCTTTTACGATTTGGGCGTGTGGCCGGTTTTGTCGTGTTTTTTCGTGATTTCTTCTGAAGGGAATATCCCTCATGTTTTCTATCTGCCCCGAGCGGCCTTGTGATGCCGCCGCTATTGATGCTTTGCTTGACGAAGTCTTTGGGCCGGGCCGGTTTGCCCGGACCGCCTATCATCTGCGTGAGGGCGTGACACCAATCTCCGAACTCTCCTTTGTGGCTATTGCCGAAGGCAAGTTGCGTGGGTCCATCCGGTTTTCTCCGGTCAGTGTTGGTGGTCGCGAGGTACTCTTTTTGGGGCCGCTGGTGGTAAAGGCGGAAGATCGCGGCAAGGGCGTTGGTGTGGAGCTGATGAAGCGCGGCCTGAAGGCGGCCAAAGCGACCGGCGCGGCGAGCGTCCTGTTGGTGGGCGACGCACCCTATTATGCGCGGGTCGGGTTCAAACCGCTCGGGCGGGGGCGGATTATCCCGCCTGGACCGATTGACCCTGACCGGCTGCTGGCGCTTGAATTTCAGCCCGGCGGGCTTGATGTGCTGCGCGGGCCGCTTACGTCCCTTCTCGCCGCCAGCCCAGTATGAAAAGCCCGAGGGCGAGAATGAGGGCCGTGAGTGGTGGCAGCAGGCTGGTGGTTTTGGTGTCTGTAACAATCGTTGCGCGGTTGCGTTCAAGGCCAAGCCAGCCGCGGCCGTGAGCGCGGCGTCCTTCCTCGATGAGCCGAAGGTCGGGCACACCGCCATTCTTCAGCCAGTGGGTCTTGCCGCCTGTTTGACGGGTAACGGGCGCCATGAGGTCTTCGGTGGCCCGTACGTCCTTGTATTCCTTTGGGTTGACCGGTCCGGCGATCGCGAGTGCGGTTCTGTTACCATCGGTGATGCGGTAGAGACCGAGCTCTTCGACAGGATGGCGCGCGGACCAGAGCCCTGGCTCATCCTTGTCGAGGCTCAGGAACTCTTCGGCGCCAGAGGGTGTTGTGACGGAAATGAGCGGGACTGAACTTGCCATCGTCCTTCGTGTAATGGCCATTTCCTCACCGGTGATGATAGCGCGCAGGACTTCTTCTTCAAGTTCGGGCTCCTTCATCAACCAATGGGCGAGGCGGCGCAGAAGTTCCGCCTGCGGACCACCGCCTTCATAGCCGCGGGTCCATAGCCAGGCGTGATCCGACATGAGCTGGGCCACGCGGCCATCACCAAAGTGATCAAGAATGAGGAGAGGCTTGCCATCGGGACCTTCCATCACGGTGTCGCCGCTCAATTTTTCGACCCCGACGAGGCGGAACCAACGTCCCCACTCAGCCTCGAGGTCCTGTTCGAGATTATTGGCGCCGGGGAGGTTGGTGGTCACCGGATGACGCGAGCCATCAACCGAGATCGAAGGCTTGAAACCCGCTTCAATGACCTGGCCCGAAGGGCGCGCGGGCAAGACCTCGGCAAGCGGCGTCCGGAAAAGGGAGTAAGGCGAGGCAAAGCTTGGTCCAGCGGCGGTCAGCAGGGCGCCGCCTTCGGCAACATAGCGGGCGATGTTGCTCAGGTAGATAATCGGCAGGACGCCGCGGCGCCGATAGCGATCAAATATGACAAGGTCAAACTCATCCAGTTTCTGGGCAAACAGCTGTCGGGTCGGGAAGGAAATCAGCGACAGCTCGTTGGTTGGTGTGCCGTCCTGTTTCTCCGGTGGCCTTAAAATGGTGAAATGGACCAGATCAACGGCCGGATCGGCTTTGAGCAGATTGCGCCAGGTGCGCTCGCCTGCATGAGGCTCACCGGAGACGAGCAGAACCCGCAAGCGATCACGTATGCCGTTGATCAGAATGACGGCGGTGTTGTTGAGATCTGTTAGCTCGCCCTCAAGGGGCTCGACGCGGAACTCGACGATGCTTTCGCCGCCGTGGGTCAGGTCCATGGTCAGTTGATGATCGGCACCGGTCGCCAGATAAAAGTCCTGGGCTCTTTCGCCGTCGCGTGAGGCAGTAACGCGGACAATGTCGACTGCCGTGATGTCATCGGGATCGGCAACCCCATAGTCATCGACACGAAGCGAAAAGTGGATCTGCTGACCGACAATGCCAAAGCGCGGCGCTTTGACCAGGGAGAGCTTGCGATCCACTTCATCAGGACTTCCGGTCAAAAGTGTATGTAGCGGGCCGGCAATCGCGAGATCGATTTTCTCACCTGCTTCGTCGACCAGATCAGGGACATCGTGAATGCGGCCATCTGTGATGGCGAAGACGCCGGCCAGGCGGTCCGGAGCGGTGGAGGCAAGTTCATTGCCAAGCGCCTTGAAGGCTCGCGTGCCTGCATTGTTGTTTGGTCCGTTGCTGCCGACCTCGACGATGCGGGTCTCCAGGTTGTCAAAGGCAAGGAGTTTGGCTTCCAGCTCCGCAAGGGCCTGGTCTGTGGCTCTGGTCCTGTCGCCAATGGCCTGGCTTTCGGAACGATCTACGAGGACAACGGCAATATCTGTGAGAGGCTCGGTAATGTCTTCTCGCAGAGCCGGGTTGGCCAGAATGGCGATCAGGAAACCGAGACTCATAAAGCGCAGGATGGCGCCGCGACGACGCTCATAAATATGAAACGCGGCGACAAGGAGCGCACAAAGGCCGAGGATCGCCAGGGCTGTCACTGGTATCAGGGGGGCAAAGTCGATGTTCATGGTCATGTCCCCTCCTATTGTCCCAGACGTTCAAGAAGGGCAGGAACATGCACCTGATCGGCTTTGTAATTTCCGGTTAGCGTGTACATGACAATATTGACGCCGAAGCGCCAGGCCAGTTCTCTCTGGCGCATGCCGCCGGGGACCGTCACGGCGAGTGGCCTGCCGAAATCATCAACCGCCCAGGCGGCGGCCCAGTCGTTGGCTCCGATAACGACCGATGAGACGCCGTCGTTCAGGCTGCCACCCGCATTCGTGTCACCGTCACTTGAAATCGCCTCAACCCAGACCTTGCCACCTTGCCAGCGTCCGGGAAACTCGCGCAGAAGATAGAAGGATTTTGTCAAAACGTGATCATCCGGTATCGTTGTGAGTGGCGGGATGTCGAGATTTGTCAGAATTTCACGCAGCCGCCGGGCGTTTGCTGTTTCCGTGCCGATCCCGCTGAGACCTGTGAACTGGACCTGTTGATCCCGGGTGTCAAAAATAACCGTACCGCCGGTGCGCATGTAGCGGTTGAGCCTATCCATTGCTGCAACGCTGAACATCGTGTGATCAGCAGATATCGGCCAATAGATCAGCGGGAAGAAGGCCAATTCATCCGTTTCCAGATTAATACCAATGGGGTCACCCGGTTCAACGGCTGTTCGTGCGCCGATGACATTGGAAAGGCCAATAAGGCCGCGCTCGCTCAGGCGGTCGGTTTCGCGGTCATTGGTAATGACGAAAGCCAGATGTGTTTTCAAGGTGGCGCGCAGCGCTTCTTTCTCGGAATCCTCCGAGGCGTCTGAAGGTTGTGCCAGGCTGAAAACCAGAACAAGTGCAAACGCGCCTGTTATACTATTTTTGAGGACAGTCTTGCCACTCAGGAGCCGCGATAGTTCGCCGGTGCGCCCCATGAGAAGCATGAGGACGCCGTCGAGCAGTGCAAGGAGCAGTGCCAGAGTGATGGCGTGCGGCCTCAGGTCAACAGCAAGCTCGCTGCCCAGCGTCATGACTTCGACATGAGAGGGAAGCGCTGGCAGGGGAGTAAACCGGGTTGACCGGTTGGTCAGGTTGAGCGCGCGGACCATGGCGGGACGCTGATAGATGCCCGGCGGTGTGGTAGCACCGGGGATCCAGTTGGCAAGGTCCTCAAAGGCTATCGGGTCGAAAGTCCCTTTGGCTGCTTCAAGCTCGCCAAAGCCATTTATGGCTTTATCGATGTAGAGGTACGTGTCGCCTGCGTCAGCGTGATCCGGCAAGGTTGCCGCTTCGGCGCGGGAATATGAAATGGCGCGCTCCAGCATTTCGACGAAGAGGCCGGACATGGGAAGCGTCGACCAATCCGGATTTGCCGTTACATGAAACAGGACCGTCCAGCCTTCGCCGCGCCGGTCAGCTGTAACAAGCGGCGTGCCATCTGACAGGCGTGCCCAGGTGTGGCTCGCAAGGTCGATAGAGGGTTCGGCCAGAACCTGTTTTGAAATCGTGACATCTGCCGGGATTGCCAGTCCGAAGAAGGGGCTCTTGTCATCAAAAGGCGCGAGGTGCTGCGGCTCTTCCCAGGACAGGGCCCCGCCCAGTGCCCGCCCGCCCTGCCGCAGCGGTACCGGTACCAAAGGATCATGGTGAAGCGCGAGGCGCGAACCGGCAAAGCGAACAAGCAGCCCGCCGCCCTGTACCCATTCTTCGATAGCAGCAGTCTGCGCCGCCGGAATTTGGCCAATATCAGGCAAGATCAGCACAGACGGTGGCCGCACAAAAAGACTTTCGATATCGCCGCGACGGAGCTCGGCAAAAGGCGCAAGCGCGCGGTCGAGATAGAAGATGTCAGAAAGCAGCGGCTTGTCGATGTCGCCGGTACCCGCCGTTGCAATGGCAACAGTGCGTCGCTGCCAGCGTTCATCCACCAGACTAACTGCACCCGCCGAGCGTTCGCCGCCGATTTCGATCCGGGCGATGGTATTTTGCAACTCGAGGGGGAGCTTGAAGCTGGCACTGGTTTCCCGAGCGCTGTCAGCGAAAGTAAAGTCACTGGTGGCCAGGGTGCGGCCCTGGTTGTCAATCGCGCGGACCTGACCCGAGCGCTCGTCCTGGCTGTCAGCGCGCAAGACTTTTACCTCGAGAGTGTTGCCGCTGCGTGAGGGCGGGGTGAGGGCGAGCGGCGACCTCAAAGCCTGTGTTTCCAAAACAAGTACGCGGCCATGGTGGTTCAAAACGTCGGCAAGTTCAGTGCTGCCACCTGGCACATCGTCCGCCAGACCGTCGGGCAGCCAGATGAAGTCTGGTTTTGTATCTGCCAGGGCGGAAGGCCACCCGGCGTCGAGTTTTTGCGCCGTGATCTGCCTTGAGGTTGGCCAGGCGCGGGGGACAAGTTTTTCAAGTTCGCTGCGGGCATCCTGGGCACTGAGGAGTGTTGAGCCGAGATGTTGCCCCGGGCCAACTGCGGTTGTTATTAGCGCGAGCGGCCTGCCGTCGCGGCCTGCCTGGTCGATGGTCTGGCCGAGAATATCGAGCCGCCTTGCCCATGTTGCCGCTGATCCCCAGCCATCATCGATGATCAGAACAACCGGTCCGTCGCCGGTCAATTTTGGCGGCGGGTTCAGGATCGGACCCGCCAACCCGACAATGATGAGGGCAGCGAGGACAAGACGCAGGACAAGAAGCCAGAGCGGCGTGTGATGCGGTGTTTCCTCCCGGTCTCTCAGGTTCAGAAGAAAGGCAATGGGCGGGAAGGTGACATGATTAGGCCGGGGCGGCATGATGCGCAGCAGCCACCACAAGACTGGCAAGCCGGCGAGGGCCGCCAGCAGGAGAGGGCTTGTAAAACTGAGGCTTGAAATCATACCTCTACCTCATACCAGTGCGCGCCGAACAACACCGCCTGCAAGGTCGAGATAAAGCGACAGCAGAGTGCTTTCCGGCGGTTTGTCGGTGCGGTGAGAAACGAAGGTCCAGCCGGTTTTGGAAGCTCTGTCGGCAAGGCTGCGGCGATGGGCGAAATACAGGCGGCGATAGTCGTCCTTGAGGGTTTCGGCGCGGCCGAAGGTGACGTGGCGGGCATCTCCGGGGGCATCAAACTGGAGGCGACCGGAAAAAGGAAAGGTCTCCTCTGCCGGGTCGGCAATCTGAACCAGATGGCCGGTAACGCCCTGGGCCGTGAACGCATCCATTTTTTCGCGGATCACCTCGAAGGGTTCAAGAAAGTCGCTGACGAGAACGACCCGGGCATGAGCGGGCAGTTTGCGCCCCAAAGGCAGGCCTTGCGGATTCTCCTCACGGCCATTTCCCGTTCCTGAATTTTGGGTATCCAGGATCTCCATGGCAAATCTGTTGTAGGTTGCTCTGCCGGTCGCCGGTGGCATGTTGCCTGCCAGGTTGGCAATGCGTTCACCGGCGCGGACAAGAAGAAGGGCCAGAGCGAGCGTCATGACCGCTGATGCGTCAGCCTTTTCAGGGTGACTTCCCTCCGAATGATACTGCATGGAAGGCGAGCGGTCGGCGAAGAGGTAAACAGATTGAGCCGCCTCCCATTCGTTGTCCCGTACAAAGAGTGTCTCGTTGGTTGGTGCCTTGGCGGATTTGCGCCAGTCAATGGAATTGCGCGGGTCGCCCTCTGCGTAGTGACGATATTGCCAGAAGGTTTCACCCTGTCCGACGCGGCGGCGACCATGAATGCCAAAGGCGACCGTATTGGCGACACGCTCCGCCTCGACCAGAAGAGCGGGCAGGGGACTTGCCAGCCTTTCGGCCTGGTGACGCAGGGCATGATGCGCCGGTGTGCCGCGTCTGTCTGTTGTATTCAGGCGAGCCATAGGGCTCAAATCTCCTCTAGCCTATCGGTGCGCATAGATCGCTGATGATGCCTTCAAGCGTGTTGCCTTCTGCGCGGGCGGTGAACGTGAGTGCCATACGGTGACCCAGAACCGGTTGGGCCAATGCGATAACATCGTCCAGCGATGGCGCAAGACGGCCCTGAAGAAGCGCGCGAGCGCGAACGGCGAGCATCAGGGCCTGGCTGGCCCTTGGTCCGGGGCCCCAGGCTATCGTCTCGCGGATAGTCTCTGACGCGGCTTCATCCGGTCTTGCAGAGCGAACCAGTTCGAGAATGCCGTCGACCACCTGATCACCGATGGGCATGCGGCGCACCAGATTTGTTGCGGCCTTGACGTCGAGCGCGGTCAGAACGGGCTTTGCCTTACCCTCATGTGGTCCGGTTGTCTCAATCAACATGCGCCGCTCGGCCTCGGCGTCGGGGTAGTCAACATCGATCTGCATGAGGAACCGGTCGAGCTGCGCTTCGGGCAGCGGATAGGTGCCTTCATGCTCCAGCGGGTTTTGTGTTGCAAGGACATGGAAGGGGTCCGGCAGGTCATGGCGTTCACCGGCGACGGTTACATGTTTTTCCTGCATGGCCTGGAGGAGTGCTGATTGGGTGCGCGGGCTGGCGCGGTTGATTTCATCGGCCATGAGGAGCTGCGAGAAAATCGGCCCCTCGATAAACCGGAAGGAGCGCCGTCCGTCCGCGCCTTCTTCGAGGACTTCGGAACCGATAATGTCGGCGGGCATCAGGTCGGGGGTGAACTGGACACGTTTGTCGCTGAGTCCGAGGACGGTGCCCATGGTCTCGACGAGCAGTGTCTTGGCAAGGCCCGGGACGCCGACCAGAAGCCCGTGGCCACCGGACAGGATCGTGATCAGGGTTTGTTCGATGACCGCGTCCTGGCCAAAAATGCGCTCGGATATGGCTGCTTTTGCCAGGGAGAGGCGGCGACCGATGGTTTCGATTTCATCCAGTATGGCCTCGTTATTGTCGCCGACATTTCCGGCTGCATCTTCAGTCATGGACACTCCTTTGACTCTTCGAGAACTGTTTCGTAGTTAAACCGGGGCATTGGGGCGATTTTGAGGAATTCTCTCAAGGGGTTGATAGAGCCTGGCGTGGCGCATAAGTATAGACTATCCCTTTGACAATCTAACATGAAGTTAGAGGAAATCAGCCGATTTGAAAGGTTGAAATGGACAAAAACAGAAATAGCGACCTCGGTGCCGCCTTGCGCGGCCTTGACGAGGTGAAAGCTGCGCAGGACAAGGCCCCGCTGGATAAATCCGGGAAGAAGGGTCTGCCGCCGGTCCATCTGTGGGAACCGGAATACTGTGGCGAGCTGGATATTCGTATCGCCCGCGACGGCACCTGGTATTATCTGGGGACACCGTTCAAGCGTGAACGGCTGGTGCGTCTGTTTTCGACGGTCCTGCGGTATGATGACGACGGCAAATATTATCTGGTCACCCCTGTCGAGAAGATCGGCATCACGGTTGATGATGTGCCGTTCTCGATTGTCGATATGGATGTCGAGGGAGAGGGCAAGTCCCAGGAGATCACCTTTACAACAGGTGTTGGCGACGAGGTGACGGTTGATGCGGACCACCCGCTTCGCATCTCTTTTGATAAGGAGACCAAAGAACCCTCGCCCTATGTTCTGGTGCGCGCGCGCCTCGAAGGGCTGATCAACCGCGCTGTCTACTATAAGATGGTGGATATCGCGGAGGACTTCGAGGTTGATGGTGTGCCGATGTTCGGAGTCTGGAGCTGCGGGCAGTTTTTTGCTTTTGCACCGGTGTCTGAACTTGAAGTTTGATAGCAACCTTGTTGGGACCTGAATGCCGAACCGCCTGAAACTGGAAGAGATCGAACGCAAGCTGGTCGAGGCACCTGCTTCAGATGCCGGTTTGATTGCAGGCGATCACGCTTTTCAGGCCGATTGGGTCGACCCGGATCCTGAATTGGTCCTGCGCGATGCGGCGGTGCTGGTTCCCATCGTCAATCGCCCTGAAGGTCTCACGGTCGTTCTGACTAAACGGGCGGATCATCTAAACTCTCATGCGGGGCAAGTGAGCTTCCCCGGCGGCCGCGTCGAGGACAGCGATGGCTCAGCTGCCGCCGCGGCGCTGCGCGAAACCGAGGAGGAAATTGGCCTTTCGCGCCGGTTTATCACGATCAAGGGAGAGCTTGAGCGCTATCGGACGGGAACCGGGTTTTCGATCCAACCGGTTGTCGGCTTTGTTGAGCCAGGATTTACGTTGGAGGTACACGCAGGCGAAGTCGCAGCGGTTTTCGAGGTGCCACTCGACTTTTTGATGGATCCGGCAAACCATCTCAGGCACAGCGCAGTCTGGAAGGGGCGCCGCCGGGAATATTATGCTATGCCTTATGGCGAGTATTACATCTGGGGCGCGACGGCTGGTATGTTGGTGAACTTTTACAAACGGATATACGGATAATGCGCTTTTTTTGGCTCCAGATACTTTTGATCTTCACACCGTTTTTGCTTTATCGGCTGTATGTGGCTTTTGTCATGAAGCGGAAGATGGAAACGGGTGGCTCGTACAATGAGGTGCCACTTGCGGTCCTGTTTATTATCGGTCTGGTGCTCTCAATCATCAGTTTCGTCGTTATCGGCCTGACGGGAGACCATGTGACCGGGGGAGACTATACACCCGCCACCCTTGAGGACGGGGAGATTGTTCCCCCGCATATTGATGAGTGACCAATCTATGAGTGATGTGACGTCCATCGGACTGCAAACCTGGATACGCGCCGAAGAAACGCAAGGGCTCTTTGACGCCCTTGCAGATGCGGACGGCTCCTCCAACAATTTGCGGTTTGTTGGTGGCTGCATCCGTAATGCCCTTTTGGGCGCGGAGGTTAACGACATTGATTTGGCGACGACGCTGGTGCCGGACGAAGTGGTGCGGCGGCTGGAGGCGGCGGGTCTGAAGGCGGTGCCGACCGGTATCGATCATGGAACCATCACGGCGATTTCGGGCGGTAAACCCTATGAGATCACGACGCTCAGGAAAGATGTCGAGACCCATGGCCGTCACGCAACCATTGCCTATAGTACGGACTGGGCCGAGGATGCGGCGCGGCGCGACTTTACGATGAATGCGCTTTATGCCGATCGCGCGGGAGAGATTTTCGATCCGCTCGGGGGTCTTGATGATTTGAAAGCCAAGCGTGTTCGTTTTATCGGGGATGCGGCAACCCGGATCGCAGAAGACTATTTGCGCATACTTCGTTTCTTTCGCATTCATGCCTGGTATGGTGCCGGCGATCTT
The DNA here is from genome assembly GCA_965603015.1 of uncultured Alphaproteobacteria bacterium. GTDB lineage: Bacteria > Pseudomonadota > Alphaproteobacteria > M2410 > M2410 > JAUWTJ01. The sequence goes on along the minus strand of CBFDBJ010000012.1, from coordinate 46,178 downwards.
GATGCAGACGGGCTCAAGGCCTGCGCCGAAGCTACGGACGGCCTCACGTCGCTTTCAGCCGAGCGGGTGCGCAATGAACTTCTGAAGCTTGTATGTGCCGCCGAGCCGATCCCGGTTATGCGGCAAATGGCGGCTACCGGAATTCTGGCTGTTGTGCTGCCGGAACGGCTCGCCATCGACCGGCTGCAAAAGCTGGCGCATACTGACATGATCTCGCTGTTCAAGCCCGATGCGATCCTGCGTCTTGGGGCGCTCGTGGAGGGCGGCCCGGATGAGGCCGATGCGCTGGGCAAGCGCCTCAGGCTTTCCAATGCAGAAACGGCGCGGCTGCGGGCGATGAAGACCGAGACCCACCGGATTTTCAGCTATATGTCGGTGCGCGAAATGCGCCAGTGTCTCTACCGAACCGGGCTCGAGGCGTTTCAGGATCGCCTGCGGATTTATTGGGCCGAAGACCCGAAGGAAAACAACGGCGTGGGCTGGCGCGCGCTGATGGCAATGGCCGCCACATGGGAGCGGCCCGAGCTGCCGCTGACCGGTGAGAATGTGATGGCGGCAGGCGTGCCATCTGGACCGGAGATAGGCCGTATCCTTGGCGAGGTTGAGGACTGGTGGGTTGAGTCTGATTTTATTGATGACGAGTTCAGCTTGATCGAGAGACTGAAAGCGATTGTTCAGGCCACGGTGTTTTAAGGAAAGATCATGAGCGTTACATGGACTGAAACCGAAGATACTAAGGGCAATCCTTCTCGCGAGTTTATTGTCGAGCGCGGCGATGTTCGGGCTCTGACCGGCTCGGTGTGGCTGCCGGAAAACAACATCTCGGACACGCTCATGCTGTTTGGTCACGGCGCATCGGGTGATCGATATCAGGAGCCGATTGCGCATCTGGCGGGGCGTTTTCAGAGCGCTGGCATTGCATCTCTGTCAATCGATGGTCCGATCCACGGCGCCAGAACAGTTGGCGACGGCGCGCGCGGTGCATTTTTTGAGGAATTTGCACGTGAGACGACCATCGAGGATATGCTGGTCGACTGGAATGAGGCGATCGATCTGACGCAAGGCCTTGAAGACGTGAACGCCACGAAGCTCGCCTATATGGGGCTTTCCATGGGCTCAATCTACGGCATTCCACTTGTCGCCTCGCGCGCGGATATGAGCGTCGCGACCCTTGGCCTTATCGGCATCAATCCGGCTTTTCCCCATGGTGACAAGCTGCTCGACTACGCGCGGCAGATCGACATCCCGCTTTTCTTTATCATGCAGCTCGAGGACGAGCTCTTTCCGCGCGAAGGCTGCATCGAAGTGTTCGATGCTTTTGCCTCTGTCGACAAGCGGATGCATTCAAATCCCGGCCTCCATCCGGAAATCCCGGCTGAGGAAATCGATTTTGCCTTCGAGTTTCTCCGCGGGCATATCGAGGGCAAAAGAAAACGGCGCATTGTGAATCCGCTGGCAGAGTAGGGGCTGAATGTGAAACAGAACCAGATCATCGATGCAGTGACAAAGAGGTTCCAGGGGGATGAAAGGCTTCGTGCGCTTTTTCTTTCAGGAAGTTATGGCAACGGCACAGGTGATGCCTGGAGCGACGTTGACTTTCTGGCTATCGCTGAGAAAGACGATCGCCAGGCTGTCAAAGCGGAATTTGTTGCAGCACTGGAAAGCGTTGGTCCGCTGATCAGTTCCAACACTATGGAGATGGGAGCGATCCTGGTTCACAGTGTTTTGGAGGACTGGACGCGCAGCGATATCGTGCTGACCGATGAAAGGGCGCTTGCTGGCAAGGCCCGCGATGGCTTGAAATTACTGATCGATCCCGAAGACCTTTGGTCCGGCCTTCCGGAAACGATCGAGTGGTCAGGTCCAAATCCTCAGCGCGTAGAAGCCCTGGTCAAAGAATTCACGCGTATTCTCGGCTTGTTGTCTGTCGGCCATGGCCGCAACGAAATTGCGACGGCGATGACCGGCACCTGGCACCTGCGTAATAATCTCATAGGATTGATGACGGAGGCAGTGCCGATGGTCGATACAGGCGGCGCCTTGCATATGACGAAAATCTTCTCGGAGGAGCATCAGCGCGCGGTGCTTGAGTTGCCGGTGGCGCACACCGACTGGCCCTCCATTATCGAGGCGCATCGGGCCTGCGCGTCAGTGTTTTACCCGCTGGCCAGAAGTCTGATGAAAGATGCGGGCGGAACGTGGCCTGACAGATTTATCGAGGCAACCAGAACGCATCTCTTGCAGTCGGTCGGGTCGGACTTTTTTGATTTCTGAGGGTATCAGGCGCGGGCAATGTCGCCCATTCGGGATTTCAGCAGGAATAAGTAACACCCCGCTGTCAGTCCCGACGAGCCGAACAGCATGCACATCACCATGATCTGATAACGCACGGCGGTCAGCGGCGAGGTGCCGGAGAGGATTTGGCCGGTCATCATGCCGGGTAGCGACACCAGCCCGACAGCGAAGAGCGAATTGGTGATCGGGATGACGGCGGTCTTGAGGGCGGTGTTGCGCGCCTCCTCGTAGCCTGCGCCGTGCTTGATTTCAGTTTCAAAACGCTCCGCCGCAAGAGAGACGGCGTTCATCGCGCCGCCGAAGATCATGCCTGCGAGCGGCACGACATAGCGCGGCGTATACCAGGGGTCGAGCCGCAGCACGCCCTGGGTGATGACCAGGAATGTGACGCCGCCGCCAAGTACGATGGACGCCAGCGCAAGGCCGTAGAGCTTCATCCTCTTGCCTCCGGTGGTGCGCAGGGCGATCCAGCTTGAGGCCAGCACCATCACAGACAGGACAGCCAGAATGATCCAGCCGCTCTCAGCGCCAAACAGGAAGACGAGGAAATAGCCGATGATCAGAAGCTGCAACAACATGCGGGACAGGCCGTAAAGCGATTCCCTGATGCCCAGCGACCAGTGGTAAAGCAGGATCAGGACTGCCGCTGCGGGGAGGAAGGCGATGGCGAGGCTTTGCAGCGGGATCGCCTGAATTGCTGTTTCGGGCATCTGGTGAACTTTCCGGAAGATGGTTCGGTGCGTGCTACCAAATTCGCACCCACGGTGGACCGTGCCATTGTCACACCTTTGATACAATCGGCTTTGACCCGACCGACAATTTGTCAATTTGTGTTGCGCGCCGGAGTTTTTTGCGTAATCCTCTCTCGCAGGCTTCCCGTTTGAGGCCTGACACATAGAATCTTCGGGGTAGGGTGAAAGTCCCGACCGGCGGTATCTCAAGGATTTCAGGTTTGAAGTCTTGTTGAGGAGCCCGCGACTCCTTCGTTACTTTTCGGGGGACTGAACCGGTGAGAAGCCGGTGCCGACGGTATAGTCCGGATGGGAGAAGGTTCAAGGCGATGCCGGTTTCCGTGAAAGGACGCCGGGGATTCGTGGCAGCTTTGGTGCGCTTTGCGCTCCGAATCCTGGCCGCGTTGAAGCGCCTTTCTCCCGCCACCAGCCCCGATTTTTGATCGGGGTTTTTTTGTGCGCGCTGCACAGGCCCCCGGAAAACGAGAACTGCCCGACAAAGGGCAGCGGACGAGAAGGATGTTTGGCTTGTGATGAAGAGATTATTGTTATCGGGGGTGGCCCTTGTCACCGCGGGGGTTAACACCGGCGCTCTTGCGCAAGACGAAACGGTGCAGGGGATCGACGAGATTGTCGTGACGGGTGATCCGCTCAAGCTGATTGAAAAGCAGTCGAGCGACACGGTGTTCGGGCTGGCCAAGCCCTATCTGGAAACGCCGCGCTCGGTCAGCGTTGTGTCCGATGCGACGATCGATCGTTACAGCATCGAGACGGTGAACGACCTTATCACCACGACACCGGGGACGTTTACGGGGAGTTTCTTTGGCGTGCCGGGCAGTCCGACCATCAGAGGCGGGCGGGCCGATACGTTCTTCAAGGGGTTCAAACGGGTTGAAAACCCCGGCACGTTCCCGATGCCGATCGGTGCATCAGAGCGCATCGAAGTGGTGCGCGGGCCAACACCTGTCAACTATGGGGCGGGCCGGATTGGCGGGCTGCTCAACTTTGTGCCCCATACGGAGAAAACGGCGCGGCGCTCTCAGGGCGAGGGCATGAACGGCTCTCTCACGGCGACTTATGGTTCCTACGACAAGCGTATTCTCTCGGGCGATTTTGGCGCGCCGTTTGAACTCGGCGACCGTAACGCGGGCCTTTATGTCTACGCGGAACATGAAGACTCCGAGAGCTTTTACCGCGGTATTGAGCCGGAACGCACGCTGGTTCAGGCGACATGGGAGCAGGAATTGTCTGACACGACTCGCATCGAGGCGGGCGGTATGAGCTATTCCTCCAGCGGCTATCTGCAGACGATTGGGTGGAACCGCGTGACGCAGGATCTCATTGACTCAGGCACCTATATCACCGGCCAGGACACAGACCTTGTGGACACTAACGGTGACGGGCGATTGCAGCCGGGCGAAGTGGATGCGGTGGTCGGGGACTGGTGGGGTGCGAGCAATATTCGCCAGTTCATTGATTTTGGTATTTTTGGCTTCTCTCTGAATTCGGCCTTTCAACTCGATAGTGGAATTGGTACGACGACGCTCGACCGCCGGACGGTCTTCATCTCAGACCGTGACATTGCCGAGACCGATACGCAGACCGCATGGGTCGACCTGGAACATGACCTTTCCTTCGGAATGTTGCGTCTTGAAGGTTTTTATGACGCAATGGATGCGCAGCTCTATCAAAGCTATGGCTTTGCGGCGGAATATATTGCCGACGTCTTTGAGTTTCGGGCCAGCCTTGTGGGCGAACGCGATTTCGGCACGGATCTTGGGGTCAATGCCGTTCTTGGCATGAGCTATCGCAACTACGACAACGAAACCCGCCAGACGTTCCTGTCGGGCTATCTTGTCACCGACCGGCGTGACCTTTCTGTCGGGCCGACGGCGACGGATATTTTTGACGATCCCTTCAGTCAGGAGGTTGGGTCAATCGGCTGGGACACAGATCTTGCATCCAGCTGGTCCGATACCGCGCTCTTTGTGATCACGGATTGGTCCTACCAGGATCAGTTCGATCTCCTCGTCGGTCTTCGCTATGACCTCTACGATGCTGAAACGTCGGACACGGGTTCGATGATCTTTGGTGTCGCGCAAGGTTCCGATGATGCAGATGATTTTTCCTTTGAGACGGCGCTGACATGGCGCACCGGCAAAGGGGTCACCCCCTATGCGCTTTATGCGGAAAACTCGACACTGGAAACCAACGATGCGGGCGGCATTGCGGCAGCCCGGATCGTGCAGGGAAACTTTATTGCTGAGTCCTCATTGGAAGAGGTGGGTATCAAGTTTGACGCTTTGTCCGGCAGGCTGATCGGGTCCGGGGCCCTCTTTCGGCAGGAGCGCACGCGGGTCGATCCCTTCGGTAACCTGGACGCCGAAGAGATGGAAGGCTTCGAGCTTGAAGCCAAGGCGCTGATCTCGGATGAATGGTCTTTCACCGGTGCGACGACGATCCAGCAGACGCGCATCGGTGCGCCGGGTACCTGTGGCAGCGGAAACGGAGAATATGTCGTTCTTCCCCCGTCACGGGTCGGGGTGTCGGGCGTTGACGGCTATGGCGGAATAATATCGGCGCTCAATTCAAGTTGTCTCTATGAGCTGCAAAGGGGCTATGAGCGTAATACGCTACCGGAGCAGGTTTACTCCGGTTTCTTCACCTATACTTCGCCTCCGACGGACTTTGGCTCCTTCGGTTATACGTTCGGCGGGACGTGGGTCTCGGAAACCGGCGGCAAGACCGCCGGGTCGCACCGCCTGCCGAGCTATTTCATGGGGCGACTTGCGGCGTTCTGGGAACGGGACACCCTGTCGGTCAATGCCACGGTGACCAATGTTCTTGATGAAGAGTATTTTGTTCCGGTCCAGAATGTCTTTGAGGATGTGGGCGTTTTGCCCGCCAAAGGCCGAGAGTTCAAATTATCCGTGACGGCGCGGTTTTAGGGAGACTTAAAGGGCAATCCATGGCCATTCTTACATCACCCATAAGATTTGCACTTATCTTTGCGGCAGTCGCGGCGAATTTCTTCTTTATTTCTGCCACGACTTTTGCCTCACTGGGTGTTGTCTTGCCGCATATGATCGGCGAGTTTGGCTGGAGCTGGGCCGAGGCAGGGCTCGGCTTTACGCTTCTGGCTTTGGCCTGCGGCCTGTGTTCGCCGCTTCCTGCGCTTGTTATCAAGCTGATTGGGGCGCGAGGCAATTATGGTCTTGGGGCCGCAGTCATGGCGACAGGTTTTGGGCTGTTGTCCATGACCTCGGGACTTGCGTCCTTCTGGGCCGCGACTCTTCTTGTTGGTGTTGGGTTCGCCCTGCTCGCTAACGTGCCTGGCGTCGCTGTCCTCAGTGAATGGACAAATGACAGGGCGCGGTCTGTGGCCATTGGCGCCTATCTCACAGTTGGCGCTCTCGGCGGTGTTGCCGGACCTTTCATGGCAATTGCGCTTATCGGCGATGAGGGGGCCTGGCGTCTGTTTTGGCAATTTGCGGCAGCGACCCAATTGGCGCTTGGTGGTTTTGCAATTATGACCGTGGCCCGGCGGGCAAGTCGAGGAGAGGCTCTTGCGCCTGTTGTCGAAGGCCTGAAGACGCCTTCAGAGTCCGGATTTAACGCCCTGCGACAAGCCATGGTGACGCCTCAGTTTCTTGTCATTATTCTCGCCCTGACTGTAATCTATTTCTGCGGATTGACTGTGAACAGTTTTCTGCCCATTCATCTCATGGGGAATGGCCACCCGGAGAAATTTGCCGCTGTAGCCCTCAGTACATTTGCTGCTGCCAATGCAGCATCGCGCGCCATCGGTGGTCTTGTCGCTCTAAAAATCCGTGTGCGGTACTTGCTCATATCTGGCCTTCTGGCAGAAGCCCTTGCCATGGGTCTTCTTGGTACCGTCAACGCGCCCTGGCTCATCATCGCCTTTGCCCTTTTGCAGGGGTACGCCTACGGCATGGTGCTCTTTGCTTCAACAATGGTGCAGATTGAGTATTTCGGACCGGAGAAGAGCGCTGCCATGATTGGCTTCATGAATATGGCCGCCACGACTGCCATGCTGGGGCCGGTGGTGACCGGTGTCGTTGGCGACAGCTATGGCACCTTCTCGCCTGTCTTTCTTGTATATGGCGCTGCCGCGCTTCTGTGCGCTGTGCTCGCCATGATGATGCATAATCCGGAAAAGGCGGTACAGAAACGAATCGTCAAAGAGCGATAGTACGCCCACTGTTTTTCATAATACTGACGGAATCACGAGGAAAATCCTCAGTATACGAGGATTTGAGAATTAGTCTTGTTAAGCACTACCGGGTGTTGCAGACTCTGGTCATACATCAGTTTTACTCGAATTATTTTCAAGGAGGCTGAAATGGCCCGTCTCTTCTATGTCCTCTCCGGTCTGGTTGGTTATACGGCTGCGGTCGGAGCTCTCGTCTACCTCATTCTCTTTATTGGCGATTTTCTTGTTCCCAAAACAATCAATTCCCCTGCGCTGATAGACCTTGGTCCGGCTATGCTGATTAATACAGTCCTGATCGTGATCTGGGGTCTGCAGCACTCTGTGATGGCCAGGCCCGGGTTCAAGGCGGCCTGGACAAAGGTCGTTCCGGAACCCTCCGAGCGGGCCGTCTACTGTATCGCCACTGCGCTGGTGACATGGATTCTGGTCACCTTCTGGCAGCCGATGCCTGGCGTCCTGTGGGATGTCAGTGGCACGACGTTGGGGACGCTCCTGCTTGGTGTCTATTTCCTTGGCTGGGTGGTTGTGCTGGCTTCGTCTTTCATGATCAACCACTTCCATCTCTTCGGATTGCAACAGGCGTTTTCCGGCGCCCGCGACGGCACCGCAGGGGAGCACAAGTTTGTAACGCCGCTGCTCTACAAGGTCGTCAGACACCCCATTCAGCTTGGCGTGTTCATTTCTCTTTGGGCGGCACCGACCCTGACCGAAGGGCGCCTGCTTCTGGCTGTCGTCTTCACGATCTATATCTATGTTGGCCTGCGCTATGAGGAACGAGACCTCATTGAATATTTTGGCGACGAATATCGCGCCTACAAGACGAAGGTATCAAAGGTCATTCCGTTTGGGCCAAGGGGCTTGTAGCAAGGCCCAAAAGCTTCGATTGAGTGATTGTAAGCGGCTTCTTCTGCTCCTATAGTTTTGGAAAAAGCAGGGAGGCGGCGATGGATCTTGCACTGACATCAGAGGACCGGGCTTTTCAAGCCGAGGTCCGTGCGTTCCTGCAGGACCATCTGCCTCCGGATACGCGGGATCTGGTGAGGCTTGGCATCCCGGTTCCGCGGGACCGGATGCGGGACTGGTGGTCGATCCTGCATGAACACGGGAAGGCAGCCCCTGCATGGCCCACCGAATATGGCGGTATGGGTCTTGGTCTGACCCGCCGGCATATCTTTGACATGGAATGTCGCCGGGCTCATTGTCCGCCATTGCCGGCGTTTAACATGAATATGATCGGTCCGGCGTTGATCAAGTTTGGCAGTGACGAGCAGAAGGCGCGGTTTCTGCCTCGTACGCTTTCCGGCGAGATCCAGTGGTGCCAGGGATATTCAGAGCCCGGCGCGGGATCCGATCTTGCCAATGTCTCGACACGGGCGGAGCGCGACGGCGATACCTACATTGTCAACGGCACCAAGATCTGGACGACTGGAGCCGAGGAGGCGGACTGGATTTTTTGCCTGACGCGGTCCGACCCGGATGTGCAGCCCCAACGCGGCATCACCTTCCTGCTGATTGACATGGACGACCCTGGCGTCACTGTTAACCCGATCATCGCACTCAATGGTGCGCGCCTGTGGAACGAGGTAGTGTTTGAAAATGTCCGCGTGCCGGTGGAAAATCGTCTCGGCGAGGAAAACCAGGGCTGGACCGTCGCCAAGGCTCTGCTCGGTGACGAACGTATTTTCGTCTCACGGATTTCAGAAAGTACGCGGATGCTCGCCTGCGTGAAGGATGTCGCGAAGCAGGAACGGTCCGACGGGGCGCGTCTCATTGACGACAAGAAATTTGCAACCAAACTCACCGAACTTTCGGTCCGCCTCCAGGCCCTCGACATGATGGGGCTTCGCCTGCTCGCCAAAGCCGAGGAGACCGGCCAGATCGGCGCTGAACCCTCCGCCCTCAAGGCATTGGGGAGCCCGCTGGTGCAGGCGATGGATGAGGCAATGACTGAGGCTATCGGGTATTACGGCATACCGGACAATCGCGAGAGCTGGGGAGAAGGGGCAAACATGGAAACCGCCGGGCCGGACTACGCCTCGGCGCTGGTATCAAACTATCTGCATCACCGCGGCTATTCGATCGCTGGCGGCACGACGGAAGTGCAGAAGAACATCCTGGCGAAAGCGGTGCTGGGGCTTTGAAGACTGTTAAGCCTGATACCGTGTTTTGCCTGTTTCCTTGCGTGGCTCAAAACAAAATGTTTGTCATTACCGGGCTTGACCCGGTAATCCAGAAAGCGTTGCTCTGGATACTCGGGACAAGCCCAAGTATGACAACAGGTTGGTTTTGTTCGGTCGTAGTCGCAGTTACCCAAACGTCTTGCGCCAGCGGAGGCCCCAGTCGGCGGTGATGTTGGCTTCCTGATTCGCCGCGATGGTGTCTGTATTCCAGAACTCCGAGAAAAGAAACGCGCGGGGGCAGTGGATGAAGGTGTTGTCGACCTCGATGAGGGTGCCTTGCAGGATCTTTGTGTGCTCGTCGGCGAAGAAGGCCTCGGCATCGAGATCCTTTAATCCGTCATCGGACTTTGTGATGCGGGTGGCGCGGCCGTTGACGCGGAAGGTGACGTCGCAGCCGGGGATCATGAAGATGAGGCCGGCCTTCGGATTGGTCTCCATGTTGGCAAAGCCCATAAACAGTCTGTTGCCGGCGATGTCGGGGATGAGGAGGCGCTTGTCGTCGAGCACCTTGACGAAGCCGGGCTTGCCGCCCTTGGGTGAGGCGTCGCAATTGCCGTCGCTGTCGGCGGTGGCGAGGATCATGAAGGGTGCGGCGCGAATAAAGTCCTGCGTCGCCTCGCACATAAAGTCGCGGACCTTTCCCTTGACGAATTCATTCGGCTCGCCGAACTCCTGCTGCGCGATGTTCATGATGCTGCATCTTTCCTTAGTTTTGGCCCGGGTTTTCTCGGAGGCCCTTCATATCACTTGCGGCGGCGCCTGGGGAGGGGGGTTGCCAGCTCGTCGCGGAAGAAATCGGACAGGAGCGCAAAATCCGCCGTGCGCGGCGAGGATTTGCGCCACGCAAAGCCAATGGTCCGCGAGGCGTGTCGGCCATCAAGCGGGCGAACCTCAAGCCGGGTGCCCCTGACGAGGCCTGCGTCGATGGCCATTTTTGGCAGGATCGTCAGGCCAAGACCGTTGTCAGCCATCTGGATCATGGTGTGGAGGCTGGTGACTTCATAGTCGCTGGCGGAAACGGCAGCACCCGCGGCCAGGATATGGTCGCGCAGGCAATTGCCCTCTTCAAGGAGGAGGAGGTTTTCCGTTTTGAGATCGCGAGCCGAGATGCGCTCCTTCTGCCCAAGCCGGTGGCCTCTGGGGGCGGCAAGCCAGAAGGGGTCCTCTGCGAAGATGTGGGTTTCAAGCTGAGGTGTCGGGAAGGGGAAGGCGAGAACCAGAAGATCAAGATCGCCGCCGGTGAGGCTTTCGACGAGGTTCGCCGACTTGTCCTCGCGCAGATAAAGTTTTAACTCGGGAAAGGCGCGGCGCACGGCGGGTAGAACGCGGGGCAGAAGAAAAGGCGCGATGGTGGGGATGACGCCGAGGCGCAGCGCTCCGGTGAGCGGCTCGCCTGCTGCCTCGGCCAGATCAACCAGATCGCCCGCATCGCGAAGGATGGCGCGTGCGCGGGTTGTGACTTCTTCACCGAGGGCGGTCAGGCGAACGGTGCGTTTGGTGCGCTCGAGTAGCGTGGCACCTAAAAGGGCTTCAAGCTCCTTGATGCTGGCGCTGACCGTGGACTGGGTCACCAGGGTGGCCTCGGCGGCGGCGTTGAAATGGCCATGATCGGCGATCGCCACGAGGTGGCGCAGCTGAATAAGTGTGGGCAGGCGTTTGTGGATGGCCATGGGGAATTTCCAGTAATAGATTTAATCGATATATTACAAGAAAATAACTGATTTTACAAATGATACGCGAGTCTCTATTTTCGTGCTCAGGAATTCATGCAACAGGAGATGCAACAATGAACAAGACCCCGCACGCCACTTTTAAAACCCGCGTTCGCAACGATGCACTGGAAGGACCAAACCCCTTTGAGTGGAAAGACCAAACCTCGGAAGACATATTCAAGGGCAAGAACGTCGTTCTCTTCGCGTTGCCCGGAGCCTTCACACCGACCTGCTCGACGACACACCTGCCGCGCTATGAAGAACTTTATGAAGAGCTGAAGACGCAAGGCGTTGATGAAGTCGTTTGTCTCTCGGTCAATGATGCCTTTGTCATGTACCAATGGGGCGTTCATCAGGGCGCGAAGAATGTTGTCCTCTTGCCTGATGGCAATGGCGAGTTCAGCCGCAAGATGGGCATGCTGGTCGAAAAGGCAAACCTCGGCTTTGGCATGCGCTCGTGGCGCTATTCCATGTATGTGGAAGATGGCGAGATCAAGAAGATGTTTGCCGAAGACGGCCTCGACGACAATATCGCGGGCGATCCGTTTGAGGTTTCAGACGCCGATACGATGCTTGGCTATCTGAAAAGCCGCTGAGTGTTTGTTGCAGCGTAAGCACAAACCAACATTGTCGTCCCGGGCGAGCGAAGCGAGACCCGGGATCTCATGGCACTATGTCGGGATCAATTCACTTCATCGTGAGAAGCGCGATCCTGCCCTGAGATCCCGGGTCAAGCCCGGGACGACAAGGTTCGGGTTTATCAGAGTACTTCGAATTCGCCTCCCCTCAAAAGTCAAGCGGCAGGTCGATGTATCTGTCGTAGATATAGTCGCGGTGCTCGAAGAGGATTTCCGGCGTACTGACGCTGGCGCCCATGCCTTCATACATGGCGCGCATGTGAGCGGGCATCGGATTGAGCTCTTCGGGCAGCGGCTGCAAGGTGTTTGAGAAGCTGGCCCAGATGAGGTCAAGCGCTGTCAGGCCGTCACCGATGAAGTAGCGGCTACCCTTTGCCTTCTGCGCTTCGAGTTGATCGGCGAGGGCCGTCAGGATCTGCTTCATGCGGGCCCCGGCTTTGGCGGCGGCTTCTTCTGAATAGCCATAGGATTTTGCAAACCGTTCGGCGATGGGCTGCAGGGCCTCGACGCCGGAGTTCAACATATTGGCCGTCATGGAGTGACGCGCGGAGTAGGTGAGGCCGCTGGCCCCTGCGATCTCGTTAGCCAGGCCAAACATGCGCAAGCGCTCTTCGGTATCCTCGGGAACAAGACGCGGCTCGGGCTCAAGGCGTTCAGCAAGATCGATGATGTCGGCCCAATTTGTGCGTGCCGGCTCATCGTTGAGCATGGCAACCGGTGCATTTCTGTGGCCGGTCCAGGCGATCAGCTCCTCATTGGCCTGCCCGCCCAGTTGTTCAACGGGAACATAAGGGATCTTCTTGACGTCGAACATAAAGCGGGCGGTCATGCTCCACGGCGCGGGCAAGCCGGTGGTCAGCGCAAGGCGCAGGCCGGGAAGGTCTTTCGCCTCGTTTGGGGTCTTGTAATCCATCGGGGTTCCTCCAGGTTGGTCAGGGCCATTTCACTACAGGCGGCATGGATGAGAGGATCGAGTTGACATTGCCGCCGGTCTTGAGGCCAAAGGTCGTGCCGCGATCATAGAGCAGGTTGAATTCCACGTAGCGGCCGCGCTGTACGAGCTGTTCCTCGCGGTCTTCCTCCGTCCAGGGCGTGTTGAAGTTGCGGCGCACGAGCTGGCAATAGATATCCTTGAACCCGGTGCCGACGTCTTTTGTCAAAGACAGATCCTGCTCCCAGTCGCCGGTGTTATGGCGATCATAGAAAATGCCGCCGATACCGCGGGCTTCATTTCGATGGGGCAGATAGAAATATTCGTCGCACCACTCCCTGAAGCGCTGGTACTCTCCCGGCGCGTGAGTGGCGCAAGCCGCTTCCATGGCCGCATGGAAGTCTTTTGCATCAGCGTCGTCCTGGGTCCGCCGCCTTGCCAGAACCGGTGTCAGGTCTGCGCCGCCGCCGAACCAGTTTTTTGTGGTGACGATAAAGCGCGTGTTCATGTGCACGGCCGGCACATGGGGGTTTTGCATATGGGCGATGAGCGAGATGCCGCCGGCCCAGAAACGCGGGTCTTCTTCCGCGCCATCGACATTGCCCTTGAAGTCATCAGAAAATTCGCCAAAGACCGTCGAGATGTGAACGCCGACCTTTTCAAAGACGCGGCCCTTCATGATCGACATCTCGCCGCCGCCGCGAGCGTCTGATCCATCCTCGGCACGCTTCCACGGGGTGCGCTCGAAGCGCCCGGCCGGGCGGTCGGAGAGTTGGCCTGTGAGCTCATTCTCCAGAGTTTCAAACTCGGCGCAAATCTCGTTGCGCAGCTGGCGGAACCAGTCTGCAGCCTGCTGTTTTTTATCTTCGATATCAGAGGGATTGTTCACGTCTCGTTTTCTCCGTTAGAATCTGTGACAACCTTATAACTGAAAACCAGGGGATTGTACGGCTCATTAAGCGCGTGTTGAAGAAACCATTTCTTTGTGAAAGGCAGGATGCAAAGGATATAGCGGTTTGCCTTTAAACTCGTGACTCTTGTGTTATGTTTATCCAACGGACCAAACCAATCGAGGGAGAAGACTATGCTTTGGGGGCATTCGGGAAACCGGGTTTTGGCTTGCGCGGTCTTTATTGCACTTTTGTTGGGCGTCACCGGCGGCGCCTCGGCCGAGGGGTTTGATCCGGTTGAGGCGACCAATCAGTATCTGGCGACAGTGTCGCCGGAAGATGAGGCCAACACCAATGCCTATGTGGATGCCGGTTATCAGATCAAGGTGATAGGCGTTGTGCTGGAAATTATCGTCGCAGGCTTGTTTCTCTGGTTTGGCTGGTCTGCACGGTGGCGCGATCTTGCGGAGCGTGTGGTGAAGTGGCGGTTCCTGCAGGCCTTTATCTATACGCCGATCTATCTGGGTATCTCCGCAATCATCGGCTTTCCGTTCGTGTGGTACAGCGACTTTTATGTGGAACGCAAGTTTGGTCTCGGGACCCAGGAGTTTGGCGGCTGGTTTGTTGAGCTGTTGCAAGAGCTTGGAATTGGCATGATTGTCTTCAGCCTTTTCGTTGCCTTTCTCTATCTCATCATTCGGTTGTCACCACAAAGATGGTGGATGTGGGGGTCTGGCCTGGTCATCAGCTTCATGGCTCTCTTGATGCTGGCCGGGCCTGTCTTTATCGAACCGATCTTCAATGAGTATCGTCCGATGGACGAGGGGCCCCTCAAGGAGCAGATCCTGTCCATCGCGCGCGCGAACGGCATGTCGGTCGATGATGTCAAACAGGTCGATGCCTCGAAGCAGACAAGCCGCATAAGCGCGAATGTAAGTGGTCTCTTCGGTACGACGCGGATCGCGCTCAACGACAATCTGCTAACCCGCGCGAGCCCGGACGGCGTCGAAGCTGTGATGGCGCATGAAATCGGCCACTACGTGCTCAATCATATTTGGAAGCTGATGGCGTATTTTGTGCTCATCTTTCTGGTTGGTTTTGCATTGGCAAGCGGTGCCTTTAATTCGCTTGTAAGAAGGCGTGGGCGCAAATGGGGCGTTCGCGGTGTAGAGGATTATGCCGGGTTCCCGCTACTCTATGCTATCGCCGCCGTGTTCTTTTTCGTCACGACGCCGGTGTTCAATTCCTTGACGCGGGTTCATGAAACAGAAGCGGATCTGTTTGCGATCAATGCAACACAAAACCCGGATGCCTGGGCCGAGGTGGCGCTGCTATCTGCGGAATACAGAAAGCTCCACCCCCCGGCATGGGAAGAAAAGTATCTCAATCATCACCCATCACCCTGGGCCCGCATTCATATGGCAATGGTCTGGAAGGCTGAACATCTTCCTGCGGAGGAAGCTGTGGCTGAACCGGATGCTGGGGCGGTGGCCAGTCCTGAAGAGGGTGCGACACTGCAGACTGATTGATTCCCTTGTTGCCGGCCTATGGGAAATGGTAGAGGGAAGAGGTGCCTTGCGGCAGTTTTCCTGATTGGCGGTTTGGATGTCATGAGATCAGAGCACAAAGCCTATTTTCCGGGGCCCAGAGCCGAGAATGAAGACTGGCTACGGGCCGAGTTTCAATCCATTCTGGAGCACTGGTTCCGATGGCGGCAGGATCTTTTTACCGGCGATGACAATGCTATCCCGGTGGAGGAGCGTGATGCTCCTGACTATCTCAAGGCCAGGTCTCGCCTGACGAAAGGGCTGGACGAGCTCAATTTGCTGTTGAAAGACGAGCTGCCGAAATATTCGCCGCGTTATATGGGCCATATGGTCTCCGAGCTGGCACTGCCTGCCATATTGGGCCATATGGCAACGCTGTTGCACAATCCCAACAATACGACCCGTGAGGTCTCGCGGGTCGGGTCCTATATTGAAGACGAGTTGATTATCATGCTGGGCACGATGGTTGGCTTTGATCCTGAAAAGGTCGCGGGACACGTCACCGGCGGCGGTACGGTTGCCAATTTCGAAGCCATTTGGCGGGCGCGGTTTCGGCTCGATCACTGGCTGGCGCTGGCGCTTCATCTGGCTGAAACACGGGACATTAAGTTACCGCTGTTTGAAGCAGCCCACATGGGGTGGGACCGGTTTTCTGCTTTGACTGCAGAACACGGCATCGATGAAGAGGATTTGCGTGAGTGCAGCGGCGTGGCGGGTAATCCGTTTGAGTTTTCCGAGCGGATCAATGCGGCCTACGGTATTGCGTGGCGCGGTCCGGTCATTCTGGTACCGCAAAACAAACACTTTTCCTGGCAGAAAGGCGTCAGCATATTCGGGTTTGGTGAGGGAGCCTTCCGGCCTGTTGCGCTAGACCAGGGCGGCAAGGTGGATATTGACGATCTCGAGCGCCAGATCATCAGATCACAGAGCGAACAAAGACCGATCCTGATGGTGGTCAGCGTAGCCGGGACTACGGAAACGGCAGAAATTGATCCGATTCACAAGGTTCGCGATCTCTTGTTTGAGTTTCAATCAGAGCAAAACCTGGACATCTGGCACCATGTCGATGCGGCCTATGGCGGCTTCATGTGTTCGATGTTGCGCGGCAAGGGCAAGTCCGTTCTTGATCCTGGCTGCGAGGAAGCGCTTGACGCCATTGCAAGCGCCCATTCGGTGACGATCGACCCTCACAAACTGGGGTATGTGCCCTACGCTTGCGGCGCGATTTTGACGAAGGATGAGGCGGCCTATACTGTCTCGACGTTCAAGGCGCCTTATCTGGACCGCGAACACGGGGCAGATAAGTGGTCTGCGACGCTTGAGGGATCGCGGCCGGCAACGGGGGCGGCGGCGACGTGGTTGACGGGCAAAACACTTGGCTTTGATGCTGACGGCCTTGGCGCTGTCATTGCCGAGACGATTGTTGCCGTTCGGCATTTTAAATCAGTTCTGGTGGGGGCATTGCCGTCTTTCCGACCGCTTGAGCCGACTGACACAAATGTTCTTTGTTTCGCAATGGCTGAGGACGGCGAGGCACTGTCAGAAACCAACGGCAAGACGCTCGCGCTTTTTGATATCATCCATGATTGCGCGGAATTCTCTGTGTCCAAAACAGTCTTTTCGACGAGTACCCATGCGGCAATGATTGAACATCATCTGTCAGGTTATGGCGGCAGGCTCGATGATGATCAGCTTGTCCTCTTGCGCTGCGTCTTCATGAACCCGTTTTGGGGAGAGCAAAGAGTTGCGACTTCCTTGACGGATGAGTTTCTGCGATGTCTGAAGGGCTGGTATCGCGACGTGCAAGAAATCTCAGGACCCTGAACAGAAAAAGAGCAAGCGGCGGGGCTTGCTCTTTTCCGTTCGGCGATGTGCAGGTCGCCTGTTGCGTCACCTGCGTCGGTCGACAGGGACTGTGCTGGGGGGAAGTGCCTCGGGGGAAGGCTGTCCCGGTGACGCAAATTGTGTTGTAGTCGTTAAGTCAGGAATGTTCGGTTGGCGTGTACAGGTCTCCTCTTTCCATATGTAGTACGATTGGTCGAGAGCGCAGAATGCTTCTGCGAGCGTTTTTAAAGCCGGATGATAATTGCAACTCTGGACCCCTTCAGTTCAGCGCTGTGATGTTGAACTCGACACCCTGTGTCAAATTTCATCTGGAGTTTTGAATAAAATTTTACCGATTGCAAAAGGAAAATGAGTCCGTGGTTACTCATTCGTAAACGGATGTTTGCTCTCAGGCGCGCGCCGTTTACCACACGCTTTATGTGGAATTGTGCGGGGCGGAAGGAGTCTGCGACACGGTGTGGAGGACGTGTCGGGACAGCGTTAACGGAAAGCCGGTTTCACCCCTGAATCGGCTGAAAAGTTTTTTCTCTCACCGGTGCGAAAGGGGTGATCCTCGCCTGCTTTGGCCCACATCAATCGACTGCAGGCTGGACCTGAGCTGGCGGCGGCGATGTTCGCAAACCAAACGTGGTGCGAAAGCCAAATCGTTCGCGATTGAGGTCAAAGTATTCCGCCTTGAACTGTTCGCGGCGCAGGCGATGATGTTCAGGATGCTTCACAATTTTGTTCATAGCAGCCTCAAAGTCTTCAAACTGGTGCATGACAAAGTCCTTTTGTCTTTCTCAATTCCCCACTCGGATTAGCCATCCTGTTATTATTGATAATGGGACCCACAACCTCTTTCCAGCGGAGATGTGATTCCTGGTGACCCCGTTCTTAGGACTTTTGTCAGGGTTTGATTAACTATAGGCTTCGGTCCAAAGAGGAGGGCATCAAATATGAATATCTGGGCAAAACACCCCTATGAGCGCGTGACCTACAAGCGCGGACTAACAGATACGGACAAGTGGGATCACTTTGTGCCGAACCCGGGCGATATCTTCATTTGCACGCCGGCGAAAAACGGCACAACCTGGATGCAGACCATCGCCACGTTTTTGCTGTTCCGGTCTGCGGATCTCGACTTTGTTCCGGCGGACCGTTCGCCCTGGTTCGACATGAACATTGTTTCGGTTGAAGATTCTGTCGCCAGGCTTTTTGCCGACGACGGGCGTAATGTGATCAAGACCCACACGGCGCTTGACGGGGTGCCTTTTTATGAGACGGCAACCTACATCGGCGTCTACCGCGATCCACGCGACGCGTTCTTTTCCATGCGCAGTCATATGGACAATATGAAAATGGAAACCGGTGCTGCGGAGCCGGAGGCGATTGAGCTGTTCCGCAGCTGGCTGGAGGCCGATAACACCTCGGGCGATGATGATTATTCAATCAAGACGCCCCTTCACCACCTGAAATGTCTGTGGGATTTGCGCCACCTGCCGAACATCCATCTTTTCCATTATTCGGATTTACTGCGCGATCTGGAAGGGGAGATGGCGCGCGTGGCAGAGGCCATCAATGTGGAGGTCGATGATGCGCTTCTGTCCGAACTTGCCGAGGCGGCGACATTCTCGAATATGCGTTCGAACTTTGAAAAGTTTGTTCCCGGTGCGAAGGGTGGCTTCTGGAACGAGCCCAAAGAGTTTCTCAAGAAAGGAACCAGCGGACAGTGGCAGGCCGTCCTGCCGCCGGAGCTTGTTGAGCAGTTTGATGTGAGGCTGAAGGAACTTGTCGGGGATGAAATGGCGGAATGGGTCGTGAGCGGGAATGGTGAGGCGTAAGACCTGGCCTCACCCCACCTGCCGCAGCGCCTCCCCAAGCACCATCGCCCCCGCCAGTGCCACATTGAGACTTCGCGCGCCATCCGCCATGGGGATCAGGACCCTGGCGTCGGCGCGGGTGTGGACGTCCTCGGGTACACCGGCTGACTCGCGGCCGAGCAGGAGCGTGTCGTCCGGAGCAAAGTTGAAGCCGGTATAGGGCTCGGCGGCTTTGGTTGAGAGCAGGACGATGCGGCCTGGGCTTCGGCTTTCGAGAAATTTTGCCCAGGAATCATGGCGGTGAATGGTCGCACGTTCGAGGTAATCCATGCCCGCGCGCTTCAGGCTCTTGTCCGAAAATGAGAATCCACAGGGCTCAATGATATCGACGGCTACGCCCATGCAGGCACCGAGGCGAATCAAAGTGCCTGTGTTCTGCGGAATATCGGGCTCAAAGAGGGCAAGGCGCAGGGGCAAGGCTCAATGTCTCCTGTTGAATGTGCAAGCCAGGTGCAGCTTTGACCGTGTTTCGCTGTGCAGGCCGCAGAAGGGCTGGACATTTGCGTATCTTGTGTGCAAAACACGCTGATACGTCTCCTATCTTTCCGGCCCAGTCAAGTTCGACAATAATTATGGTTCGGGAGTTTGTCCGGGGCGACGTATTATGAGTTCCATCTGTATTTCGTGCCTCCGGTTCGTATTGTCGCCGAGGCCGAGCTTAAAATAAAATAACAAAAAGAGGATTCCCGGTGGCAGAGACACACGCTCACGCAACTGAGGCAGGCGACGACACAACCAGGCGCGACATTCTTTATATCGGCACAGCGACGTTTGCTGCGGTCGGGCTTGCGCGCGGTGTCGTTTGGCCGCTCATCCATCAAATGAACCCGGCAGAGAACGTCAAGGCGCTGGCGTCTATCGAAGTTGATATCAGCCAAATTCCCGTGGGTCAGCAGATCAAGATTTTGTGGCAGGGCAAAGCGGTTTTTATTCGGCACAGAACCGAAAGCGATATTGCAAAGGCTGAGGCCGATGACACTGCAGCGGATTTGAAAGATACAGCGAACCGACCCACCGATGCTGAACGGGTTGTCGATGACAGGGGGACTTCGCGTCCCGAAATTCTTGTTCTCCTCGGGGTTTGTACGCATCTTGGCTGTGTGCCACTTGCCGATCGCGGCGACTATGACGGCTGGTTCTGCCCCTGTCATGGATCGCACTACGATACGGCGGGGCGCATCCGCAAAGGGCCGGCTCCGACAAACCTTGTCATTCCACCATATGAATTCATCGAAGAATTCAAGATCAAGATCGGCTAGGGGCGGATATATTTATGTCACACGAAAGCAAATACAATCCGACAAACGGATTTTCCAAATGGATGGACGAGCGTCTGCCAATTATACGGCTGGGCTACGACAGTTTTGTTGCGTTTCCTAATCCGCGGAACCTGAACTATTGGTGGACCTTTGGTGCCATTCTGGCCGTTGCCCTTATCTGGCAAATCGTGACCGGGATTGTTCTGGCGATGCACTATACGCCAACAGTCGCAGGCGCTTATGCCTCGATCGAACACATCATGCGCGACGTCAACTATGGCTGGTTCCTGCGCTACGGTCACGCCAATGGCGGCGCGATGTTCTTTCTTGCAGTTTATATTCACATGTTCCGCGGTCTTTACTACGGCTCCTATAAGGCGCCGCGCGAGGTCCTCTGGATCCTCGGCATGCTGATTTACTTCCTGATGATGGCGACCGGATTTTTGGGTTATGTTCTGCCATGGGGGCAAATGAGCTTCTGGGCCGCGACGGTTATCACCAACTTCTTTGACGCCATCCCCTGGGTTGGCGGTTCAATCAAGACCTTGCTGCTTGGTGGACCGGCAGTTGCCGAACCAACGCTCAATCGGTTCTTCTCGCTGCATTATCTGCTGCCGTTTATCATCGTCGGCGTGGTCATCCTGCATATCTGGGCATTGCATATTCCCGGCAGTGCAAATCCGACCGGCATTGAAAAGAAGGGTCCACAGGACACGCTTCCGTTCCATCCGTATTTTACGGTCAAGGATCTCTTTGCTGTTGCGGTCTTTGGGACGTTTTTTGCCTGGTTCCTTTATTTCCAGCCGAATGCGATGGGGCATCCGGACAATTACATCGAAGCTAACCCGCTCCAGACGCCGGCGCATATTGTGCCTGAATGGTACTACCTTCCGTTCTACGCGATCCTGCGCTCGATCACCTTCGACATCTTCTTCCTCAAGGCCCAGTTGCTTGGTGTGATTGCGATGTTTGGATCGATCGTCATCCTGTTTTTCCTGCCCTGGCTGGACAGAAGCAAGGTGCGTTCGATGCGCTATCGTCCGGTGATGCGGTTCTTCTTCATCCTGTTTGTCCTGGATTGTTTCGTCCTGGGCTGGGTTGGAGCGAATTCTCCGGACGTGACGGTCCTCGGTATTGAAGCCAAGGATATCGGGCTGTTTAGCACCTTTTACTACTTCGCCTTCTTTATGATCATCATGCCGGTGGTTGGGATGACGGAAACGCCAAAGCCGCTGCCGGAAGGTATTCATGAAAGCGTTCTTGCCAGATCCGGCAAGAAAGCCGATAGCGACGCGTGAGGGGCAGAGAGAAAGACATGAAAATGAAAAAAGCAAAAATTCTCACTGCACTTGGCCTTGTTGGCTCTCTTGCCCTCGGAGCGGGGTCTGCTCTGGCGGCGGGCGGAGAAGTGCATTTGAAACACGAGCACTGGTCGTTTGATGGCTATACGGGCTCCTATGACCAGGCTGCACTGCGCCGTGGGCTCCAGGTCTACCGGGATGTCTGTTCGGCCTGTCATTCGCTGGACTATGTTGCCTTCCGCAACCTTTCTGACGAGGGCGGCCCGAGCTTCCCCGAAAAGATGATGAAAGCGATTGCAGCTGAATATGAAGTGCCTGACATTGATGATGAAGGTGAACCGATTATGCGTCCCGGGGCGTCGCCGGATTACTTCCCCTCACCTTACGCTAACAAGACCCAGGCCGAGGCGATGAACGGTGGTGCGATACCGCCTGATCTTTCGCTGATGGCGAAAGCCCGGCGCGATGGGCCTGATTACATCTTCTCGCTGCTTTCCGGTTACGAGGAAGACGTGCCGCATGACGTCGAAGTACTCGAAGGCCTAAATTACAACCCTTATTTCCCAGGTGGTCAGACAGCCATGGCGCAGCCGCTCTACGGCGACGACGTGGAATATGCTGACGGAACGGAAGCGACGATTGAACAGGAAGCGCGCGATGTAGCACACTTCCTGATGTGGGCTGCAGAGCCCCGTCTGGAAGAGCGCAAGACGGGCGGTCGCAAGGCGCTGCTCTTCCTGATCATTCTGTCCGGCCTCATGTTCCTTTGCTACCGCATGGTCTGGAGCGATGTGGATCATTAGGATGATCTGAAGCAATTAGAGGGGCCGTATTCGCCATGCGACTGCGGCCCTTTTTGTTGGCCTTTCTGTGAGTTGGCAAGTTGAAGGTGTTTCAATGGCAAAGACGGTACTGGGCATAATTGGCGGCAGCGGTCTCTATGAGATTGACGGGCTGGAAAATACCAGATGGGAGAAGGTCGTCTCGCCGTGGGGCGTACCGTCCGATGAGTTGTTCTTTGGTACCTTTGACGGGGTCGAGCTTGTCTTCCTGCCACGCCACGGTCGCGGTCATCGCCTGTCACCCACAGATATCAATTACCGGGCCAATATTGATGCCCTGAAACGGGCTGGAGTGACGGACATTCTTTCGCTGTCGGCCTGCGGCAGCTTTCGCGAGGATATGCCGCCGGGGACCTTTGTTATGGTCGATCAGTTTGTTGACCGGACCCATGCGCGAGCGACTTCCTTCTTTGGAGAGGGGCTCGTGGTCCATGTTTCGATGGCGCATCCGGTGTGCTCAAGACTTCAGCACCTAGCCTTTGAAGCCGGGGAAAAAGCCCGGATTTCATGTCATCTGGGCGGGACCTATCTTGCCATGGAGGGGCCGCAGTTCTCGTCCCTTGCCGAGAGCAAGCTCTATCAGGCTCAGGGTTGCGATGTTATCGGTATGACCAATATGCCCGAGGCGAAACTCGCCCGGGAGGCTGAGATTCCCTACACAACCGTTGCCATGGTCACGGACTTTGATTGTTGGCATCCGGGGCACGACAATGTGGATGTTGCCACAGTGGTAGGATATCTTACGCAAAACGCGGACAATGGCCGGGCCTTGATCAAGGCGCTGGTGCCGCTTCTGGGGTCTGAGCGGACGCCGTCGCCGCTGGGCATTGAAACGGCTCTGGATACGGCAGTGATAACAGCGCATGACGCGCGCGATCCCGAGCGGCTGGCAAAGCTTGATGCAGTATTGGCTCGCTATCTCAAGGCGACAGGTTAGAGGACAGTAAGATGGAAGTTGATATCAAGGCCTATATTCGAACGATTTCGGATTACCCGAAGCCGGGCATCGAGTTTCGCGACATCACGACGCTGATGAATGATCCTGTCGGGTTTCGCGAAGCGGTCGATGCGATGGTGAAAGTTCACGATGCGGACAAGATCGATCATGTCGCCGGGATTGAGGCGCGGGGGTTTATTCTGGGCGGCGCCATGGCGCATCAGCTTTCAGCGGGATTTGTGCCTATTCGGAAGAAAGGCAAACTGCCGGGCGAGACCATTGAAGAGGACTATGCGCTCGAATATGGCACCGATACGGTCGAGTTGCATGTGGACGCGATCGAGCCGGGCGAGAAGGTTTTGCTGGTCGATGATCTGCTGGCCACCGGCGGGACAGCGCAGGCGGCGATACGGCTGCTTGAGCGGGCCGGGGCCGAAGTGGTCGCGTGCTCTTTCGTCGTCGATCTACCCGATCTTGGCGGTCGCGCAAAACTGGAAGCCCTCGGCAAGGAAGTCCTCACGCTGTGCCATTTTGACGGCGAGTGAAGAGTTTCAATCGGAAAACTGTCGTCCCGGACAAGCGAAGCGCGATCCGGGATCTCCGGTCGCGATCTTGCTACCAATGAGGGTTTGAATTGTCTCCGACATCATGCCCTGAGACCCCGGCTCAAGGCCGGGGCGACACTTTCTTTCTATTTTCCCGCTTTCTCTCTCAGCTGCAATGCGCCTTCCATGACGTGAAAGATGTAGTTCTGTTCGACGACGCCGGTGAGCCAGTTTGAGCCGGGGCCGATGGAATAGATCGCGACGTCTTCGCCCGAGTGGGTTTCGGAATTCAGTGGAACAAGGGATGGCTGGTGGAAGTCGGGGGCCGTTGTGTCAACGTCGGTCAGATCATCCCTGGCACCGTCCTTTTTTGCCGACGGCCCGTTGGCATAGGTGAGAGTGGTGTAAGGTTTGCCATCGGTCCCCTTTTTGTCGTCTCCGCCCGGGATCATCCTTGCCTTGCCGAGGATGGGATTGCCGCGCGCTGAATAACCGGAGATCGAGATGGTGTGGGCGTGGTCAGCGGTGACGATGACGAGCGTCTCATCAAGATCGACCTTTTCCAGGGCCGTTCGAACCGCATCGGAGAAGGCGATGGTGTCGGTGAGCGCCCGCGCGGCATTGGTTGCGTGATGGGCATGGTCGATGCGTCCGCCTTCAACCATCAGATAGAAGCCGTCCTTGTTGTTGGACAGAACGTCGATGGCGGCGCCGGTCATTTCAGCAAGGGATGGTTCTCCGCCTTTGTCGCTGGTCCGGTCGAGTTCATAGTTCATATGCGAGGGTTGAAAGAGCCCGAGGACGCGGCTGGTCTCTTTCAAATCGAGGTCCTGGAGTCCTTTGGCGTTCCAGACATAAGCGGCCTTGTCATTGCTGGCGACCCATTCTGCGGTCAGGTCGCGGCCATCCTTGCGGTAGCCCTTTATGGTCGGCATTTCCGGATCGGCAATTGTCTCGGGCAGGAACATGCGCCGCCCGCCACCCATGGCAACCTCGGGTCCATTGCCATAAGGAAAGTCGATGAGCTGCGAGGCGATATCAGCGCAGTCGCCGCCATCCTTTGCCCTTGAAACCTGGCCATCGCTTTCCCAATCACGATCAGGGCTATGGGCATAATTTGTGGCCGGGGTTGCGTGGGTCAGGCGCGTTGTTGTGACGACGCCGGTTGCAAGCCCGGCTTTCTCGGCCAGCTCCATCATGGTCATGACCGGCGCGCCGGTGCCGCAGTTGCTGATCTCGACGGTGTCGTCGAGACTGATAATGCTGATTTTGGTTTTGACACCGGAGACCATTGCGGTCGCGGTCCCTGCGGAATCAGGGGTTTGAAAATTTGTGTTGTAGGTCTTGGACAGGGCGATATAGGGGAAGCTCTCAAAGCTGAGCGCATTGGACTCGCCCGGGTCGCCGCGCTGTTGACCCTCAAGAATGCGGGCTGCGGTGACTGTCGCGACGCTCATGCCGTCGCCGATAAACAGGATGACGTTCTTTGCCGTGCCGTCCGGTTTCCGCATGGCTTGCATGGTCTTGAATTTTTCTGCAGCTGCTGCAAACCAGGGGTCGCCTTCCTGAGGCAGGGTAAAGGCTTCGCCGGCGTTGGCTCCCCCTTTGCCGTCCATGGCACAGCCTGGCGCAATCGACAGGCAGAGGGCGACAAGGCCCGATGTGAGGGCGGCAGATCTGATGGTTGGCATTTGGCAATTTCCCCGGTTTGACATTTGTGGCTGACCCTCGCGCAATTTCGCAAGGCTGTAAAGGCTGCGCAGCGGAGCCCGGAATTTATCATCAAAGCGTCACAAGCTGAGGGTTTTGAGGGGATCTGAAGGGTTTGCCCGGGGCGCGTGCGGTTCGTTTCCATTTGTTCGCCGGGTCGGCATCTGTTAATAATTGGCGGAGGCTGATGCTTGAGCTGCCGGAGCCCTTCATACTCTGAGGCATGAGACCGGCTTTCTCAACACAAGGGACAAGTGCCCGATAACGGGCGCAAAAAGGGCGACAAGCGCCGAAGTGGAGGAAAGAAAATGGAAATTTACGACAAGTTTTATATCAATGGTGAGTGGGTCAAGGCATCAGGCGGTGACTTTCTTGAGGTCATCAACCCGGCCAATGAAGAAGCCTATGCCAAGATTGCTCTGGGCACATCTGCCGATGTGGACAAGGCCGTTGCGGCTGCCAATGAGGCGTTTGAAAGCTGGAGCCAAACATCAAAAGCAGAGCGGCTTGGTTATTTTGCAAAGATTATCGAGGTTATGCAGCGCCGGCTTCCGGATATTGCTGCAGCGATATCCGATGAAATGGGCGCACCGATGTGGCTTGCTAATGCGGCACAGGCGCCTGCCGGGCTTGGTCATATGATGACCGCGGCCAAGATCCTTGAAAACTTTGATTTTGAAGAAGATCGCGGCAAAAACCGGATCACCAAAGAGCCGATTGGCGTTTGTGGCTTCATTACGCCGTGGAACTGGCCGATGAACCAGATCACCTGCAAGGTTGGTCCGGCACTTGCTGCTGGCTGTACCATGGTCCTCAAACCATCGGAAATTGCTCCGGTTGATGCGATCATCTTTGCTGAAATCCTTGATGAAGCGGGTCTGCCCAAGGGCGTCTTCAATCTCGTCAATGGCGATGGTCCGACGGTCGGCGACGCGATCTCGCGTCACCCGGATGTTGAGATGGTGTCCTTCACCGGTTCAACACGTGCCGGTATTCTGGTGGCAAAAGCCGCTGCCGAAACCGTCAAACGCGTAACGCAGGAACTGGGCGGCAAGTCTGCCAATATCATTCTTGATGATGCGGATTTCGAAAAAGCTGTTGGCGGCGGTGTTCAGCACTGCTTCATGAACTCCGGCCAGTCGTGCAATGCGCCGACCCGGATGCTGGTTCCTGCCAGTCGTCATGATGAAGCGCTTGCCATTGCCAAGGCTGCCGCTGAAGCAACCGTCGTCGGTGATCCGAAAGCCGAAGGCGTAACAATTGGTCCGGTTATATCCAAGGTTCAGTGGGACAAGATCCAGGGTCTTATTCAGGCTGGTATTGATGAGGGCGCCCAGCTTGTAACGGGTGGCACAGGCCTGCCGGAAGGCATGAATATCGGTTACTATGTCCGTCCGACGATTTTTGGCGGTGTGACAAACGATATGACAATCGCTCGTGAAGAGGTCTTTGGTCCGGTTCTGACCATCCTTCCTTATAAGGATGAAGAAGAAGCTCTGCAAACCGCCAATGATACGCTTTATGGTCTCGCTGGCTATGTCAGCTCTGGCAACATTGAGCGAGCTCGGGAATTTGCTTCAAAAATCCGTGCCGGTCAGATCATGATCAATGGTGCGGGCGCAGACCAGATGTCTCCGTTCGGTGGCTACAAGCAATCGGGCAACGGCCGCGAATGGGGCGTTGAGGGCTTCGAGGAATATCTCGAAATCAAGGCGATTGTTGGCTACGCAGGCTAACGTTGAACAAGACTATTCTAATCGAGCCGGGCTTTCTGAGCCCGGCTCTTTTTGTATGGACAGCCTGCCTTTGAGCGCCTAGCCTTAAGAAAAAATCTAAGGGAGGGTGTCTCGGGTCCGCGCTGGAGCGGGGCACCGGCACGCAATTGGAGCGCATGCAAAATACTGCAAATCAAACCCGTCAGGTTGATGCGGCGGGTCGACTGAAAACCTCAAAAATCGCAATATACGGCGCTGTTGCTGTGCCGGCTGCGATGTTTGGCTATCCCATCGCGATCTGGTTGCCGCCGTTCTATGCCGGTGAACTTGGTATCTCTCTCGCTGCAATTGCTTCCATGCTCTTCATTGCGCGACTGACGGATATCGTTACAGATCCCATCGTTGGTTATATCTCCGATCATCTCAAGGGCCCCTGGGGGCGGCGCAAACCGATCATCGCACTTGGTGTGCCGATCTTGCTGATCGGGATCGTTATGCTGTTCATGCCGGGCTACATCTGGGGCGGTGTGCCAGGTGCGTGGTATCTACTGGTCTGGTATATGGTCATGTATTTTGGTGTAACCTTGATGTTCCTGCCTTACGGGGCATGGGGGGCAGAACTTTCGCCGGACTACCATGAACGATCACGCATCATGGGTATTCGAGAGTTCTTTACGCTTGGCGGATTGATCCTCGCGGCAGCTATTCCTGCCGTCGTTCAGGGCACGGGCCGCGTAAGCGCCGCTGATGTTCTGGCCGTTATGGCATTGGTCGTGGTTGCGATCACGCCGCCGATTGTTGCCCTGGCATTGTGGCGGGTCAAAGAAAATCCTGATGCAGGGCGCCAAAATATTCCCTTGATGGAAGGGCTGAGGCTTGTTGCTCGCAACGGGCCAATGGTCCGCATCCTTCTGATCCATATTATTGTGGTGGCTGGCGAAGCCTTCCGTAACGCGCTGTCCCTGTTTTTCATGCGCGACGTCATTGGCATTCACGGGATCGGGGCACTCTATCTTGTCTATTTCAGCGCCGGGCTTCTGGCGATCCCGCTGTGGGTGAGGCTTGGCAAGAAGATGGGCAAACACAGGGCGTTTGCTGTGTGTATGGCGGTTGTGAGTGTGGTTTCCATATTGACGTTTTTCCTTGGATATGGAGATACCACAGCCTTCAAATTCCTGTTTCTGCTGAAGGGTGCCTGTTTTGGCGGTCTGGCCCTCTTGCCGGCTTCCATGCTCGCCGATGTAGTTGATGTTGACACGGCGCGGTCGGGAGGCAAACGGGCGGGAACGTTCTTTGCGATTTCCGGTATGGCGGGCAAACTGGCGACAGCGTTTGGCACCTCGCTGCCGCTCTACATCATCGCATGGCTCGGGTTTAATGCCACAGGAGCGGCCGATGCCAACTCTGCCGAGACGCTGCGGTGGCTGTCCTTCAATTACGCCATTATGCCGGCCTTCTTCTTTGGAACCGCGCTTTATCTCGTTTGGCATTATCCCCTGACCCCAGAGCGCCATGCGCGGCTTCGGGAAATGATAGCGAAGCGCAATGTGCGTCTTGCGGCGAAGGGTGCCGAGCAGGATTTACTCTAAAAGATTGTCATCCCGGACAAGCGAAGCGCGATCCGGGATCTCAAGGTTCGGTTTTGGGAGCCAACTCCCAAAGGCCTTATTCGCAACATCTTGCCCCGAGATCCCGGGTCAAGCCCGGGATGACAGAAATAGTCAACTCTGCAATATCGCTATGCCCTCCAGTCGGATATCCGCCGACGATGCGCCGATGAGAATTTTGAATTCTCCCGGTTCGGCAACAAAGCTCTTCACTGCCGGATCCCAATAGGACAGGGCGCGCTCGTCAAGAGCGATGGTCACGCGTTTTGTTTCTCCCGGCGCGAGAGCGACCTTTTCGAAGGCCTTCAGCTCCTTGAACGGGCGCACGAGGCGAGACTCGACATCGTGCACATAGATCTGTGCGATTTCCTGGCCTCTGAGCGTGCCTGAATTGGTCAAATCAAAGGAGACCATCAGCGGTTCACCCTTTTTCAGCGTTGAACTGACTTCGAGGTTTGAGTAGTCAAACGTCGTGTAGGAGAGCCCGTGGCCGAAAGGCAGCAGTGGCTCGATCTTGCGCTTGTCATACCAGCGATAGCCGACGAAGAGGTTTTCGCCATATTGCACTTTGCCGTTTTCGCCGGGGTAGCTGGTGAAGGCGGGCGTATCCTCAAGGCGCTTGGGGAAAGTCGTGGTCAGCTTGCCGCTGGGGCAAGCATCGCCGAAGATGAGATCGGCGATGGCGTGGCCATATTCCTGACCGCCGAACCATGAATAGAGCACCGCTGGCGCATTATCGAGCCAGGGCATTTCGACCGGGCTGCCGGCATTGACGACCACGACAGTCTTCGGGTTGGCCTTCAGCACCGCTGCGACGAGGTCCTGCTGGTCACCGGGCAGGCTCATGTCGTCGCGGTCATTGCCTTCGGTCTCCCAGTCTGCATTGGTGCCGATGACGAGTACTGCTGCATCGGCCTCCGCCGCAGCCCTCGCGGCGCGTTCAATGCCGTCTTGCGGAATGGGCGGTACGACACCGAACTGCACGCCCGGGAAGAAGTTTCTGTCGGTCTTCATGTAATCGATGCGGATCTCGTAAGACTTGCCTGCCTCGAGGGAGGTCGTCTCAAGTTTTTCGGTGGATCCATGGGCATAGAAACTGTCGCCCGGGATCTGATGGGTCCAGTTGTCGATGAGTTCCTTGTCGTCGATGAAAATCCTCGCCAGTCCGGCGCTAAGCAGTCCGAAGGTATAGGCGCCGGTTTCCTTTGGTGTGAAAGTTGATGTCAGTCGTACACAGAATTCCCCGCCGCGTGAGACGTTGGCAAAAGCGCCGAAGAAATTAATCTTGTTTTGCTTCTCCAGTTTTACGTCATCGGGGGTTCCTGCAAATTCAGCGTTGGAGAACATCTCCATTTTGAAGCCGGGGCCGCCGAGGTCAGGCGCATTGATGCTATCGCGCGGGAAAGGGGGCGCGAATTTGTGGGTAAAGCAGCCTTTCTCGTAGGTGATTTTGATGCCGTCACCGGCAACCTCGCGAAGACCCTGCAAGGGATGGATCTGATAGTGCGGCCGGACGCCTGACGAGCCGCCGCCCTGGATCTGGCCGTGTTCGGCGTTGGGACCAATGACGGCAAGGGTTTTGATCGCGTCACGCTTCAGAGGCAGCGTGCCGTCATTCCTCATCAGGACCATGCTTTCCTGGGCTGCTTGCCGTGCAATGGCGCGGTGTTCGGGTTTGTCGATGGAGTGTTCGGTGCGGTCGGTACCCGGATTGTCGAGGCGGCCGGATTTGACCAGCACGCCGAGGAGGCGTTTGACCTTGTCGTCGATGATGGCTTCGTCGACCTCGCCGGATTTGACAGCGTCGATGAGTTTGCCGCCAAAGGTGCGGGCGGGGCCGGGCATTTCAAGGTCGAGACCGCCTGTTGCATTGCCAACGGTTTCGAGCGAGCCGCCCCAGTCACTCACGACAAAGCCGTCAAAGCCCCATTCAGTTTTTAAGACGTCTGTGAGGAGTTCGGTGTGAGACGCCGCATAGGTGCCGTTGACGCGGTTGTAGGATGACATGACCGACCAGGCGTCGGCCTCATTCACACCGGCTTCAAACGGCGCGAGGTAAATCTCGCGCAAGCTGCGCTCGTCAACTTCGGAGCTCATGGTGTGGCGTTCAAATTCGCTGTCATTACAAATGAAATGCTTGAGACAGGCGCCGACGCCCTGGCTCTGCACGCCGCGCGTGAAGGCAACCGCCATGCGGCCCGTCAGGTAAGGATCTTCGGAGTAGCATTCGAAGTTGCGCCCGCCGAGCGGGGTGCGGTGGATGTTGATCGTGGGGCCGAGGAGAATTTCCGCAGCCTTGGATTTAACCTCCTCGCCGAGGACCGCGCCGACCTTTTCAATGAGATCCACATTCCAGGTCGATGCGAGGGCAGCTCCGACGGGCATGGAGACCGCGGTTGCACCCGAGACCGCATCACCGCGCGCGCCATTGGGGCCGTCGGTCATCTTGAAGTCCGGGATACCGAGGCGCTCAACCGGGACCGTGCGCCACATATCAGCGCCGGAGAGCATGGAGACCTTTTCTTCCAGGGTCATCTCGGCGACAAGCTTTTCGATCCGGTCCATGGGGCTTCCTCATTTTGTTTGTTTTAATTTACGCTATCCGACGTTGTCGGGCGAAGGCAAGGGGGATAGAACAGGGGCGGCCCTTCCGTCCTCATCCTGAGGTGCGAACAGAGTGAGCCTCGAAGGAGGCATGGCAGACACGAGGGGCCTTTGGGGCTCGACCCTTCGAGACGACCGCTCCGCGGTCCCTCAGGGTGAGGTGAAAGATTGCATGGGCTGAAAGGTCTAATTCGGGAGTTGAGATGGTCGGTAAACCGGACCTCATTTGGAAAGATGGCAAGACGCCGGAGGCGACAGCCTTTGGTGATATCTATTTTTCGCCGGAAGATGGCATGGCTGAGACAGCTCATGTTTTCCTCGGCGGTATTGGCGCGCCGGAGGTTTGGGCGGACCGGGATCTGTTCGTTATTGGCGAAACGGGATTTGGGACGGGTCTCAACTTCCTTGTGACCTGGGATCTTTTTGAAAAGACCGCTGGTCCGGATGCGCGGCTTCATTTTGTCAGCGTCGAGGGTTTTCCGCTCGACAAGGCGGATCTTGCCCGCGCGCTTGAGGCGTTTCCGGCGCTGGGCGAAAAGGCCCGCGAACTCCTTGATGTCTATCCGCCGCGCCAGGCGGGATTTCATCGCCGGTCGCTGGCTGGAGGCAGGGTGACGCTGACGCTGCTCTATGGCGAGATATCGCACATCCTGCCGCAGGCAGACTGCAAGGCGGACGCGTGGTTCCTTGATGGCTTCGCGCCGAGCCGCAACAAGGATATGTGGTCCGAGGATGTGTTTGACGCTGTTGCACGCCACTCGGCGCCAGGCGCCAGGATCGCCACGTTCACGGTGGCGGGCACAGTGCGCCGGGGCCTTGAGAAGGCAGGCTTCAGGGTGGCAAAGCGCGAGGGCTTCGGGCGCAAGCGTGATTGTCTGTCGGGGGCACTGGCAAGGCTGCCGGTGTCGAAAGAACCGGCGCCCGGAGGGTCGCCATTATTGGCGCCGGGATTGCCGGTGCGACGCTGGCCAGCAGTTTCGCCAAGCAAGGCGTTGAGGCCCATGTGTTTGAGAAATGGGATGGACATGCCCAGGAAGGTTCGGGCAATCCGGCCGCCATGATGAACCCGCCCCAGTCGCTTGGCCATGACGCCGATGCGGCCTTCCGGGCGCAGGCCTATGCCCATGCGGCGGCGTTCTATGACCGGCTTGAGACCGCCGGGGCCGGGATCTGGAAAACCCGGTCGGGCGCCTTTCAGATGGCCACCGATGACAAGGACGAGGCCTATCAGGCGAGGTTTATCGCGGAGGGCGGGATGCCCGAAGGATGGGCGCGGCAGGTCAGTGCGGAAGAGGCGAGCGACCTCACGGGCGCGCGGCTGTCCAGGGGCGGGTTGTTTTTTCCCGAAGGCGGATTTCTTGATCCGGATCGGTTATGCGGCGCGTTGCTCAAGGATGCGCAGCTCCACTATGGCGCCGAGATCACGCGGCTTGAACATGTGGCCGAGGGATGGCGACTGTGGTCCGATGATAATCTTCTGTTTGTCGCCGACTGTGTGGTCTTTGCCAATGCGATGGGTGCCAAAGATTATCCGCAATCAGATCATTTTCCGTTTGTTGCCAATCGCGGGCAATTGACGCTTGTTCCTGTGGGTGAGGAAACCAAAGGGATCAAGGCGGCGATATCCTATGGCGGCTATATTTCTCCCGCCTTTGAAGTGGAGGAGGGGCTGACCTGTCATCTTGTGGGCGCGACCTACGACAGGCCGGACCGGTTTGACGAGACAAAGGCGACCGAGATCAGGACGGCGGATCATGAGCGCAATCTGACGGCCCTGCACAGGGCGCTCGGCGATGACTTTGTGGCGGGTAATCCCGGCAATTTTCGTGGCCGCGCCGCGGTGCGGTGCACGACGACGGATCGCTTGCCGCTGGTCGGCGGTGTGCCCGTGGCGGAGACTTACGCCAAGCTCTATCACGATGTTCATCACGGCCGCGACAAGGACTATTTCAACGGTGATTATCATAACGGGCTCTATGTGATGGCCGGATTTGGCTCGCGCGGTTTTCAATACGCGCCGCTTGCTGCCGAAGTGCTTGTGGCCGAGATCCTCGGTCTGCCGGGTCCGGTGCCCAAAGCTGTCCGAGAGACCATGCATCCGGCGCGCTTCCTGATGCGGGACTTGAGACGCAAGACGTGGGCGGCGAATGGGCCGGGTAGCGCGAATTCAAAAAGGTCAGTGTAGGAAAACAAGCGGTTGGATGCGGCGTGAGGGCTCGTCTCGCGGCTCAGTCTCTTTGTCCGTTCATATTAAACATTTGACTTCATCCTGGACGGGAATGATGATCCGGTCCGTTACTTTTGGTAGGTTTCAACCCGGACCATGGAGGACGTGATGGCCAGATTTTCAGATCAGGAATGGCAGGATATTTTTGCCGAACTCAATTCTCATACTGTGGCGACACAGCCCTATGGATTGCCGCAGAGGCGGGATGGTTCTGTCATCATGTCTTCTTTTAACATCCGAGCGTTGGGTAATCCCGACACGCGTACGCCCACCCACGAGAAAGGCCGGACGCAGGGTGCGTGGGACTTGCTGGCGCGTTATGTCAGCCAGTGTGACTTCGTCGCCATTCAGGAGGTGAAGGATGACCTTTCCGGTTTGCGCCGCCTGAAGGAGAGCCTCGATGAACCAGATAAATATGCCCTTGTTGTTTCTGACGTGACGGGCGCGCGACCAGGTATTGATGCGAGCCAGGAAAGACTTGCCTTTCTCTATCGTTGGGACAAGATACGTCGCACGGAACTGGCTTCTGACATAACCTTCGACCGGCGTTCGATACTTGATACCATTCTCACCAAGTGGAATGCCTTTATGGCGGATTTCGAAGCCCATGATGCAGCGATGCGGGTCTACGAAATAAAGCTGCAGGAACATGAGGATGGACTGCGTAGCCGAAGGCCCGATGTACCACCCGTTATCCTGTCAAACTTCCTCACGTTCATTCGCACGCCTCATGTGGCTTCGTTCCAGATCCGTGAAGAAAACGGGGCGGAGCCATTGCCCTTCCATGCGGTGAATGCGCATCTTCTCTTTGGTGACGGATCGAAGTCGGCCGAAGAACGCAAGATGGAGTTCGATGCACTGGTCAACTGGCTGCGCTGGCGTACCAAGGCCGAAGACAAACTCTATCACAAGAATATCATCGCCTTTGGTGACATGAACCTTGAATTTGAGAAACGGTTCACCGACGAGGACGATGCCGACCTGGCCATCAAGGATATGAACAAGGATATAGGCGCGGGCTTCAAGGTCAACTTCCCCTTCCTTGATACCCCGGCCAAGCGCAGCGTGGCCACTGGCGACGGCAAGGGACGTTACAGGTCGACGGCACGCATGACCCAGACCTACGATCAGATCGGGTTCTTCGGTCACAACGGGGCATTGCCCGTTCATGATGCAAATGATGCAGCCGGTGCCGGTGGGGATGATGCCTATGATTACGGCGTTTTTGCCTTTGCTGATCTTTTCGCCCGGGCGCTCCATGATGCTGACGGTTTTCTCAATTTTCCGGGGAGGGTCGACTTTGTGAGACGCTTCGAGCACGATGTGTCTGATCATCACCCGATCTGGGTGCGGTTGCCGATACCGGGGGCGTGAGGGCCGGGTGACTGACCAGGCGGATATTTGAGGTCATTGCGGCTCTTGTGAAAATTCCTGCAGCCGTTTAAACATCCACCTCATGACAGATACGTTCAAAATAGCGCTTGCGCAGCTTAACCCCAAGGTCGGGGATATTGCCGGAAATGCGGGACTTGTTCGCGAGGCGCGCGCCGTTGCGGCGGGCGAGGGCGCGGACCTGGTGGTTTTTTCGGAGCTCTTTCTGGTTGGCTATCCGCCGGAGGATCTGGTTCTGAAGCCGGCTTTTCAGGAGGCCGCGCACAAGGCGATTGAAGCGCTGGCGCTGGAGACCGCTGACGGCGGTCCGGCCGTGCTTGTGGGCACGCCCTGGATGCTTGAGGGCAAACTTTATAACGCTGCCCTGCTCCTCAACGAGGGCAAGGTCGAGGCCGTGCGGTGCAAGCACGTCCTGCCGAACTACGGCGTGTTTGATGAGCAGCGGGTTTTTGAGCCAGGTCCCTTGCCCGGGCCGATTAATTTCAGGGGTGTGCGTCTAGGAGTTCCGATCTGCGAGGACATCTGGTTTCCCGAGGTTGCCGAATGCGTTGCCGAGACAGGGGCTGAAATTCTGCTTGTTCCCAACGGCTCGCCGTTCGAGGCCAAAAAACATGACGAGCGGATCAATCATGTTGTGGCACGGGTGAAAGAAAATAATCTGCCGCTGGTCTATCTCAATCAGGTTGGCGGTCAGGACGAACTTGTTTTTGACGGAGCAAGCTTTGTTCTGAATACGGATCTTTCTGTTGCGGTTCAACTGCCGGCTTTCGCGGATGGCGTCGTTATGACGGAATGGACGCGCGGTAAAGACGGGTGGATCTGCGCCGAAGGCGCGCGCGCGCTGTTCCCCGATGACATGGAGGCCATCTATCAGGCGGTGGTGCTGGGTCTGAAAGATTACATTGGCAAGAATTTCTTCCCGGGCGTGATCCTGGGTCTGTCCGGCGGGGTCGACAGTGCGCTTTCAGCGGCCATTGCGGTTGATGCTTTGGGCCCCGAGAAAGTTCATTGTGTCATGATGCCTTCGAAGTTTACCTCAGATGAAAGTCTTGATGATGCGCGCGAGTGTGCCGCTTTGCTTGGCGTCAAGCTCGACACGATTTCCATCGGCGATACGGTTGATGCGCTGGAGAGTGCTCTTGCGCCATCGTTTGAAGGCAAGGCGCCGGATATTACCGAAGAGAATATGCAGTCCCGGTCGCGCGGGCTCATTTTAATGGCGCTGTCCAACAAGCACGGCAAAATGGTGCTCACTACCGGCAACAAATCAGAGGTCTCGGTTGGCTATGCAACGCTCTATGGCGATATGTGCGGCGGCTATAACGCCATCAAGGATCTCTACAAGACCCAGGTCTTTGATCTGTGCCGCTGGCGCAACGCACACTTCCCGGCAGGAGCGCTGGGGCCAGAGGGGCCGGTGATGCCGCAAAATGTCATCGACAAGCCGCCGACGGCCGAGCTTCGCGAAGATCAGAAGGATGAGGACAGCCTGCCGCCCTATGACCAGCTTGATGATATTCTGGAGTGTCTGGTTGAAGGCGAATTGAGCGTTGACGCCGTCGTGGAAAGGGGCCATGAGCTTGCCCTTGTGAAACGGATCGAGCATTTGCTCTATATTGCGGAATACAAGCGCCGTCAGGCGGCTCCGGGGGTCAAGATCGGCCTGAGAAACTTTGGCCGCGACCGGCGTTACCCGATCACCAATGGTTTTCGCGACACTTAGAAGAAATGCAGTGATGTAGATGAAAGACGTGGCTTCGATCTCACTCGTTGTCATTACCGGGCTTGACCCGGTAATCCAGAGAGCCACGCACTGGATACCCGGGTCAAGCCCGGGTATGACAATGAGAGGGTAGAGAGTTTCAGAAACCGGTTGGTTCTGATGAAAGAAAAGCGAAGAGCCACATGAGTATCATTGTACGACTGGCGCCGAGCCCGACCGGGCGCCTTCATATTGGGAACATCCGCGCTGCGCTGGTGAACTATCTGTTTGCCCGCCGCGAGGGCGGCAAGTTCATGCTGCGGCTCGATGATACGGACCTTGAGCGCTCGACGCAGGAATTTGCCGATGGTATCTTCGAGGACCTGGCGTGGCTGGGGATCGAACATGACTTCACCGCAAAGCAATCGGATCGATTTGGTGAGTATGACAAGGCGGTTGAAAAACTGAAGGCGGCCGGCTTGCTCTATCCCTGTTACGAGACACCGGATGAGCTCGATATGAAGCGCAAGCGCCAGCGGCTGCGCGGGTTGCCACCGGTCTATGATCGCAGTGGGCTGGAACTCACTGAAGACGATATCGCGAAATTTGAAGCTGAAGGGCGCAAGGCCCACTGGCGGTTCAAGCTGTCCGGCAAGACCATTACCTGGGATGACGTCATTCGCGGCGAGAGCTCCGTGGAGACCAAGAGCCTGTCTGACCCCATCCTTATTCGCGGTGACGGGAGTTATCTCTATACGCTGCCGAGTGTGGTCGATGACATCGACTTTGAGATTTCCCACGTTATACGCGGCGAGGACCATGTCACCAATTCCGGCGCGCAGATCGAGATCTTCGAGGCGCTCGGCGGTCCTGTGCCGAAGATGGGGCATTTCCCGTTTCTGGTCGGGGCGGATGGCAAGGGGCTTTCCAAGCGTCTGGGGTCTTTGTCGATCAAGCAACTGCGCGAAGACGGTTATGAGGCTATGGCGATTAACTCCGTATTGGCCAAAATCGGCACGTCGGACCCGGTTGAGCCGCGCTACAAGCTGGCCGATCTGGTTGCAGAATGTGAGCTTGCAAAGATTTCACGCTCGCCGGCGAAATTCGATGAGGCCGAGCTGAAACACATGAATGCGCGGCTCCTGCACGAAATGCCGTTTGATGAAGTCACCGCACGCCTAGAGCACCGCGGACTGGCGGTTTCCGAGCTTCTCTGGGCCACTGTTCGGGAAAATCTTGAGACCATCGGTGATATTGCGGACTGGATTAAAGTGGTCGAAGGGCCCATAGCTCCGGTGATCGAAGATGCCGAGTTTATCGCCAAGGCACTGGCGCTTTTGCCCGCCGGAGAGCCTACGGAAGAGACCTGGGGCGTCTGGGCAGCGGCGATCAAGGAGGCGACCGGGGCCAAGGGCAAGAGCCTGTTCATGCCCTTGCGTAAAGCCCTGACGGGTCTGGACCGTGGACCTTCGATGCAAAACCTGCTAGTGCTGATCGGAGAGACGCGGGCAAGAGCCCGTCTTGGTGGCGAAAACGCGTAAAGAAAGCAGACACGATGTCGGCTCGGATTGCACAAATCATTATCACCGCTGGCGACACCTGTTGTTGCCGGCCAAAGATTTGTGCCTGAACCACACAGCTGCCGCTCCGCCGAGAATTTCCTTATAATGCGATAAGACTCAGTTGATGCCGGTGGTTACCGCCAAGTGCGACCGATTGAAAACTGATGCGCTTTTGGGGCGCAAGACCCCGCAGGAAAGAGATATGGAAATTCAACTCCACAACACTGCCTCCCGGAAGAAGGAGGTCTTCAGGCCGATCGACCCGACGAATGTGCGGGTCTATGCCTGCGGGCCGACGGTTTATGACTATGCCCATATTGGCAACGGTCGAAGCTTTCTGACGTTCGATCTGCTGTTCCGGCTGCTGCGCCATGTCTATGGCGAGGACCACGTCACCTATGTGCGCAATATTACCGATATTGACGACAAGATTATGGACCGGGCCCAGCAGCGCGGCGCGACCATCGCCGAGGTGACTGAAGAAACCACAAAGGCGTTCTTTGCAGATATGGCAACGCTTGGCCTGCTCGAGCCAACCCATCAGCCGCGCGCGACAGATTATGTTGATGGCATGATCGAGATGATCGGGGGGCTGGTCGAAAAAGGCAATGCCTACCTGGCCGAGGGCCACGTGCTCTTTGAGGTCAAGACCGACAAGAATTATGGCAAGCTCTCCAACCGCTCGCTTGATGACATGGTTGCAGGCGCCCGGGTCGAGGTTGCGCCCTATAAACGCGATCCGATGGACTTTGTGCTGTGGAAGCCTTCTGCGGATGATCAGCCAGGGTGGGACAGCCCGTGGGGGCGGGGGCGGCCGGGCTGGCATCTGGAATGTTCGGTGATGAGCGAAGCATTTTTGGGTGAGACCTTTGATATCCACGCGGGCGGGGTTGATCTGATTTTCCCGCACCATGAAAACGAGGTGGCGCAAAGCACCTGCTCCCACGACGGCGCGCCCATGGCCAATTACTGGATCCACGGCGGTTTTCTGCAGGTTGAAGGCGAGAAGATGTCCAAATCCCTGGGCAATTTCAAGACGGTCCATGAACTGGTCAAGGAATGGCCGGGGGAGGCCATGCGGCTCCACATCATGACCTCGCATTATCGCCAGGGTATGAATTTCTCCGCAGACGGCATCCGTGAGGCCAGGGCGACCCTTGATCGGTGGTACCGGGTCACTGCCGGTGTCGAAGCCGGGGCAGTCGATGAAGCCTTTCTGGCCAGTCTGCTTGATGACATCAATGTGCCGGGCGGTCTGGCGGAATTGCACCGGCTCGCCGGTGAAGCCGGCAAGGGCGATATCGAAGCTGCCCGGAGCCTCAAGGCCTCGGCCAACCTTTTGGGCCTGTTGCAGCTTGAGACGGGCGCGTGGGAGGCCTGGCGGCCGGAGGGGCTGGACCTGGACGAGACGAAGATCGCAGATCTGATCGAGGCGCGAAATGCGGCGAGGGCAGGAAAAGACTTCGCCGAGTCGGATCGGATCCGGGATGAGCTGAAGGCTATGGGCATTGCCATCAAGGATGGGCCAGAGGGCACGACCTGGGAGTTGATATCATGAGCCCGAAAACCCAAAAGAGGGAACGTCTGTATTTTTACGACACCACACTGCGTGATGGTGCCCAGACGCAAGGGGTCGACTTCTCGGTCGCGGACAAGAAGCTGATCTGCGAGAAGCTCGATGAGCTCGGCATGGATTACATTGAGGGCGGGTGGCCCGGGGCCAACCCGACCGACACCGAATTCTTCCGCGATCCGCCAAAATTGGCGCGCTCAAAGTTCTGTGCTTTTGGCATGACGAAGCGGGCCGGGCGTAGCGCCGAGAACGACCCGGGGCTTGCTGCGCTTCTCAATGCGGAGACATTTGGCATCACCCTTGTTGGTAAGACATGGGACTATCATGTTGATATTGCTTTGGAAGTATCTCTTGATGATAATCTGGAATCGATCCGCAGTTCGCTTGATCTGGTGGGTGAAAAGGGAAGAGAGCCGCTTTTCGATGCCGAGCATTTTTTCGACGGTTTCAAGGCCAATCCGGATTATGCGCTGGCAACCATCAAGGCGGCGGATGAGGCCGGTGCCAGATGGATCGTGCTGTGTGACACCAATGGCGGGACCATGCCGGAGGAGATCGAGGAGATTGTCGGCAAGGTCACGCAACATGTTCCCGGCACCCGGCTCGGTATTCACTGTCACGACGACACAGGCAATGCGGTGGCAAATTCTCTGGCTGCGGTCAGGGCCGGGGCGCGGATGATCCAGGGGACCATCAACGGCGTCGGGGAGCGGTGCGGCAATGCCAATCTGGTCACACTCATGGCCTCGATTATGCTGAAGGAGACTTACAAGGCTCTGGTCGAGGTTGCGATCCCGCAGTCGGGGCTTCAGCAACTCACTCATGTCTCGAGGCTGCTGGACGATATTCTCAACCGGCCCGCCAATCCCCATGCGCCCTATGTCGGGGCGGCGGCCTTTGCCCACAAGGGGGGCTTGCACGTCTCGGCGGTGCAAAAGGACCCGAAAACCTACGAGCATGTGCCGCCTGAAAGCGTCGGCAATACCCGTCAGGTGCTGGTGTCAAATCAGGCAGGCAGGGCGAACATCCTGGCCCGGCTGCACAGCGTCGGCATTGAACTTGAGCCGGATGACGCGCGCATCGGGCGTATTCTGGAAGAGGTCAAGACACGCGAATTTGATGGCTATTCCTTTGATGGCGCCGATGCGTCTTTTGAGATGCTGGCGCGCCGGGCGCTGGGAGAGGTGCCGGAGTATTTCAAGGTCGAGAGCTTCCGGGTGCTGGTTGAACGACGGTTCGACGCGCGGGGGCGGCTGGTAACCGTTTCCGAGGCGACGGTAAAATTGCTGGTTCATGGCGAGCGGGTTATTTCTCTGGGCGAGGGGAACGGTCCTGTGAACGCGCTAGATATGGCGCTCAGGAAGGATCTGGGGGTCTATTCCAGCACTATCGCGGATCTCAATCTGATCGACTACAAGGTGCGGATTTTGAATTCAGGGACCGAGGCTGTCACTCGTGTGCTGATCGAGAGCTCGGACAGCAAGGGCAATACCTGGGTGACGGTGGGTGTTTCCGCCAACATTGTGGATGCTTCGTTTCAGGCGCTCAACGATTCCATCGTATATAAACTCTTCTCTGAGAATGCCTCTCCAACAAGTTGATTAGATTGATATTTTATGGATTCGAAAATCCAAAGTTCACCTGAAGCCAAGTTGGGTGTTCTCTACGGGGTGGCTGCCTACTCGGTTTGGGGTTTTTCGGCGATCTACTGGAAGTGGCTGTTTGCTGCCGGGGCAATCGAGGTCCTGGCCCACCGGGTGTTGTGGGCGTCGGTCATCATCGGGGGCGTCCTGGTTCTGCGAAAACGCCTGCCCTACGTCCTCGCAATGGTGCGAGATTGGCGACTTCTGCGAATGCTGTTGATCACCGGGACGCTGCTGGCGATCAACTGGTCGATTTTTGTCTGGGCGGTTCTGACCGATCAGATCCTGCAGGCGAGCCTGGGCTATTATATCAATCCCCTGGTTAATGTGCTGATTGGCACGTTTCTACTGTCCGAGAAAATGAGCCGCCTGCAGACCTCTGCCGTGGCGCTGGCCGGTCTTGGTGTGCTTGCGATGCTGGTTATCGGCGGCAGCCTGCCCTGGCCGGCCCTGACCCTCGCGGTCACGTTCGCCATCTACGGCTATCTGCGGAAGGTGTCCAATGTGGTTGCGATGGATGCGCTGTTTATTGAAATGACGCTGTTCGTTCCTATCGCCCTGGTAGCGCTCTATTGGCTCACTGTGAACGGCGAGCCGGTGTTTGGCCCTTCAGACCCGTTGATGTCGCTGCT
This sequence comes from uncultured Alphaproteobacteria bacterium, assembly GCA_965603015.1. Lineage (GTDB taxonomy): Bacteria > Pseudomonadota > Alphaproteobacteria > M2410 > M2410 > JAUWTJ01. The sequence continues at coordinate 4,062 of CBFDBJ010000012.1, read as the reverse complement.
TCTCATTGGCGGCGGGGCCGTTACCTTTCTGCCGCTCGCGTTTTTTGGTGAAAGTGTTCGGCGGGTGCGCCTGATTACCGTTGGTTTTCTGCAATATCTCTCCCCGACCATTCAGTTTTTGCTGGCTGTTCTGGTTTATGGCGAAAATTTCAGCACTGGCCACATCGTTGCCTTTGGCTGCATCTGGCTCGGCCTGATCCTGTATTCGATCGACGCAGTGCGCCAGGCTTCATAGGGCAGTGAATTTGTCGATATGCATAGTAACTTTCAGATTCAAAAATCCGTCATAACTGACTGATATTAAATATAAATATTGTAATCCTTTGCCGCAAGGCCCGGTTCGGGGACGCAACAGCCTTAATCTGAATTTAATCAATAAGTGCCAGGTTTTCTGCGAGTCTCTATGAAGGAAAGATGCCCAGGTTCGACTTGATGGGATTAAACGTAAAAGAAAAGATCGACGGTGTCGTTACGCCTGACCTGAAGAAAAAGGTCGCGGCGTGGTGGCAGGGCGTCGGTGTGGACGATCTGAACTGGCCGGAAGCGGTCGAAGAGGATGAGGACGCGCCGGCGGCAGAGGGTGCCGTTGAAGCTCCCCCCGAGAAGATCGAAATTTCTGTTGAACTGAGCCACTTCATCAAGGTGAGTGAGATGCTCTGGGGGCAGGGGTATGTAACCCCTGGTGGAAAGAGCTTCATCGACCTTTGGGGACAGCAACTTTCCCTGAACAAGGAAAAGAGCACGGCCTATCTGGGGGCAGGGCTTGGCGGACAGGCCAGGGAGCTTAATCTTTCGACGGGATCGTGGGTCACCTGCTATGAGAGGCACCCGGAAATGGTCGCGGTGGCTTCGGATGAAGCAATGATGGCTGGTCTTGCCAAGAAAGTGACATCGGAGATCTACGATCCGGAAAAGCTTGAACTTGAAGCCGAAAAATTCAATGCGGTCATCGCCAAAGAAGAGTTCACCACTATTGAGAACAAGCAAGGCGTCATTGAGGCAATCTCCAATGGTATGAAAAAGTCCGGCATGTTCATGTTCACCGTTTACACAGCCAACTCGCCGGATGTGGATGCCGCGAAGACGAAAGAGATGTTCGGCGACATGCTGGGCACACCGAGCCTGTGGACGGACAAGCAATATGTCGACTGTCTTGAGAGTTCCGGGCTGGATATCCACATAAACGAAGAATTGTCTGACAAATACGTCGAGTTCATCAATGGAGCCTGGAGCCAGTACCGCTCTATCGTCGATCAGATCAAAGAAGGCGACGAAACGGACCTGGAGAAAGCGGCCCTGCTCAAGATGGTGGGGATTTCAGCCGAGCAATGGACCCATATTTCCATGAACCTGGCGTCCGGGGATCTCCAGCTCAGGCGCTTCCTTGCGCGGAAAATCTAAGAGCCAAAAGCAGCGAAATTTCCATAAATACCTGCCTTGACTTCAAGTCACTTCAGCATAGGATACCTCCAACCCGGGGGTGCCTCGACAGGAGGCTGAGATCTCGCCGGTCTTGCTCTATGTGAGGGCCAGACAGCGCAGAAAACCCCTCGAACCTGATCCGGTTGATCCCGGCGTAGGGAGGGATGTTGGGCGAGACAGGTCCCGCAATTTTCTCCGAAAGCCGCTGATCGGATCCGGCCCTCAAGAGCGCACGGAGAGCGAAATGAATATTCAGGACAAATCTTCCGCCAACCCTTCAGGTCAAACGCCGGGAAGCATTACCACAGGTCCGCTGCCTTCATCGCGCAAGGTGTTTGTGGCGAGCGATCACGATGCCCGCGTCAGCGTTGCCATGCGCGAGATTGACCTTGAGCCGACGTCGGGCGAGGCTCCGATCCGTGTCTATGATACGTCAGGGCCCTATACAGATAGCGCTGCGACCATCGATATTGCGGTGGGTCTGCCGTCGGTGCGCGGCGAGTGGATCCGCGAGCGCGGTGATGTTGAGGACTATGTCGGGCGTGATATTCGCCCCGAAGACAATGGTCTCAAAGAAGGCGAAGAGCTGACGGTGCCTGTGTTTGATCGCGGGGGTCGCAAGGTCTTGCGCGGCAAGCCTGGAAAGAACGTCACCCAGCTGCAATATGCGCGCGACGGGATCGTGACGCCGGAAATGGAATACATCGCGGTGCGCGAAAACAACGGGCGTGAGGCGGCGCTGCGCGAAGCCGGGCCGACCCGTGACAAGGGCGAGGGTTTTGGCGCCAACATTCCCGATTTCATCACCGGCGAATTTGTGCGCAGTGAAGTTGCGGCAGGGCGGGCGATTATTCCTGCCAACATCAACCACCCCGAAGCCGAGCCGATGATCATCGGGCGAAACTTTTTGGTCAAGATCAATGCTAATATCGGTAATTCGGCGGTGACGTCATCGGCTGCCGAAGAAGTCGACAAGCTGGTTTGGGCGACCCGCTGGGGCGCCGACAATGTGATGGACCTGTCCACCGGGCAGCACATCCACACTATTCGTGAATGGATCATCCGCAATTCACCGGTTCCGATCGGAACGGTGCCGATCTATCAGGCTTTGGAAAAAGTGAACGGTATTGCCGAGGATCTGACCTGGGAGATTTACCGCGATACGCTGATCGAACAATGCGAGCAGGGCGTTGACTATTTCACCATTCATGCGGGCCTGCGGCTTGCACATATTCCGCTCACCGTCTCCCGTGTCACCGGCATTGTCTCGCGCGGCGGGGCGATCCTGGCCAAATGGTGTCTGGCTCATCACAAGGAAAATTTCCTCCACACCCACTTTGAGGATATCTGCGAGATCATGGGGCAATATGATGTTGCCTTCTCGCTGGGTGATGGTCTGCGTCCCGGCTCAACGGCTGATGCGAACGATGCAGCGCAATTTGCTGAACTTGAGACGCTTGGCGAGCTCCACAAAATCGCCGACCGACACAATATTCAAACCATGATCGAAGGCCCGGGCCATGTGCCGATGCACAAGATCAAGGAGAATATGGAAAAGCAGCTTGAGGTCTGCAACGAGGCACCGTTCTACACACTCGGGCCCCTCGTTACCGATATTGCTCCAGGCTATGACCATATTACGTCAGGCATTGGCGCGGCGATGATCGGCTGGTATGGCACGGCCATGCTTTGCTATGTGACGCCGAAAGAGCACCTCGGGTTGCCGAACCGCGATGATGTGAAGGTCGGCGTTGTGACCTACAAGATTGCCGCTCATGCGGCGGATCTGGCCAAGGGACATCCCACGGCGTGCGAGCGCGACGATGCGATTTCAAGGGCGCGGTTCGAGTTCCGCTGGCGTGACCAGTTTAACCTGGCGCTCGATCCGGAAACCGCCATCGACTTCCACGATGAAACGCTCCCCGCAGAAGGTGCCAAGATCGCACATTTCTGTTCCATGTGCGGCCCGAAATTCTGCTCCATGAAAATTTCGCACGAGGTCCGCGCGGCTGCCGCGGTGCAAAATGATGTGACCGGCGCCGAGGCGGGCATGAAGTCCAAGGCGCAGGAATTTATCGAGCGCGGCGGCGAGATCTATCTGAAACAGGATGTCAAAGGCGCGGCAAAGTAGGAGAGTACTGCGCTTTGAACACGAGGCGAGTTTGGAAGTGACCGCCGCGTCCGCTCCTGGAGCAAAACCGGACATGCTGGACCGTGTGGTCTTGAGGCTGCCTTTAGCCGAGGCTGTTGAAGAACTATTTTGCGGCATGCGAAACGCAACAATGGCTCTTGCAGCGAGTCGGCCGCGCAACAATGATTCGTGGATGATGTTGCGCTGCCGGGTTCACCGCGAGAGTTCTTCAACAGCCTCAGCCATGAAGAGACATTGGAATTGGTTACCAATTGGCACATAAAGGGCTTTGGAAAGGGATGATATGTCTACTGATTTCACTCTCAGAGTTGCAGTGTCCGAAGACACGGATCGGGTAGCCCATCTAAACGCCTGTCTCCGGAAACAGCACTGTCACGGTTTGTATCAACTGCCGGAAGCGGCTTGATTAGCAATTCGCACCCAACAGGGTCCCGGCACTGAAGACTAGCTGCGTTGTGGAATTACGCCATCACGGATAACCAAGCAGC
>CBFDBJ010000011.1:0-62214 GCA_965603015.1 uncultured Alphaproteobacteria bacterium | reverse complement strand
CGTTCGTGGTTGAAGAAGATCTTCTTGTAGGGGCAGGCCTTGGCACAATCCTGCGCTCCCCCGCACTTCGCCTCGTCTCTCAGCACAATGCCATCCTCGGGGCGCTTGTACATGGCCTTTGAGGGGCAGGCCTCGACACAGGCCGGGCGCGTGCAGTGATTACAAAGCCGGGGCAGATAATAATAATAGCTGTTGGGATATTCGCCGCCGCCCTGGTCCTCGTCCCAGTTGGGGCCCCAGGTCGGTTGTTCGCCTTTGACCCGCAGCGGCACCTGGCTCCCCCCTGCGCCTTTGCCCTTGCCGTAGAAGACCTCGTCGTAATTGAAGTCCCAGCCACCGCCAAATTCGGAGCGCTCCGGCAACTTGCCGAGCATGAGCTTGTCATCCTTGTAGCCGCCGCCCATGGCTTCCCATCCCTTTGGACTGCCCTGGCCGGGGACGGTATTGACTGTGCACCACCACTGATAGTCGGTGCCTTCATTGCGGGTCCAAAGTACCTTGCAGGCAACAGAGCAGGTCTGGCAGCCAATACATTTATTCAGGTCAAAGACCATTGCTATCTGACGATTTTGCGAGGCCATAATCGTTTACTCCTTTTAGCTAGCTGATCTTTTCAATGCCAACATGAGTGTTTCTCATAATTGCGCAGGGCTGCCAGTTCATCGAATAGTATTTAAGGTGACCATAGCCGCCTGCCATGTGCAGCCACTTGACCATCCCCGGCTCGGCATCGTTGGGGCCTTTCCAGTCCTTGAACTGATAATTGTCAAAGCCGTTGTACATGACAACCTGACCAGGCTGTGCGCTGGGTGAAATCAGGGCGGGAACAAAATACTCTCCCTGATCATTGAAGATCCTGATCTCTTCATTGTCTTCAATGCCGAGGCGTGTAGCGTCTTCATCATTTATCACGACGTGCGGTGCGCCTCTGTGAGTCTCCAACATCAGATGGTTCGCGGTGTTGAGCGAGTGGATGCTCCAGCGGTTATGCCCGCTTGCCACCTGGAACGGGTAGTCGCCGCCGATTTGCGGAGGATCCTTGTGGATGGGCAGATGCTCGTCCGCCTCAATGAACCACGGATGCTCGATCAGGAACTGCGCCCGACGCGACAGGGTTGGCCAGGGCTCTCCGCCTTCCACATGCTTACGGAAAGGTGCGAAAGTCTCGTCCGGGGCAGGGTCTGTCGCCTGTGAATGAGCCCGAACCGCAATGCCGAGGCCTTCCCAGCGATAATATCCTTTCTCTCTGAGGTCATCGAGACTGGCGTTGGACGGAATGGCTCCCAGGAATGCTGTATCCCGGATCATTTCATCAGCCATCATGTCCTCGTCCAGAAACTGTCCGTTCCGGGTGAATTTCGTGTGGCACTCGGTGAGATCATGTTCTCCGCCCCGGGCGTCCGTATAGGGCTGGAAATTCCTCGCCTTTGCTCTTTCCTCCAGCTTCTCCGACAGTCGCCTGAAGGCTTCATACTCGTTGACCGCTTCGCCCGGCGGCTCGATCGCCCGATCACAAAAGGTCAGGTTCATCGTATGGGTGCTGGGGATGCCAAAACCGATTTTTTCATACTGATTGGCGATCGGCAGGACAAAGTCGGAATGCAGCCCGGTCGCACTCATGCGGATATCGAGTGATACAATCATGTTGAGTTCCGGCCACAAGTGTTCGAACAGCATCTTGCTGCCACCTCTGGTGCGCCTCAGGACATTGCCGCCGCATTCGATCAGGACGCGCGGCGTTTGTTCTTCACGTGGAAAGTCTTGACCAGCCCACCAGTCTTTTTCCACCGCTTCCTGGAAGTACTCATCAAAGGGACGCTCCATCGAAGGGTCGTGCCATTCCTTCTTCTGCCAGCTGTCCTTGCACCCGGCATGGCGATACCAGAAGAAGACAGGCGGTACCATTCCGCCATTGTCTGAGTTCTTGGCCGCTTCAATCTTGATCATCGCTTCGGTCAGGGTTGGGTCCTTCTCACGGGCCGCCGCGTTACCGGCGTCAATCATGTCGAGCATCATGGCAAGCTCGGCAGGCCCCTTCGACTGTTTGGCGACAAGGGTCATCGCGCCGTCAAAAAACGCGCCCGTCCAGGCTTGCACGCCGGTGCCCTGCTTGCCCCAGTTTCCCGTCAGACCGAAGAGCAGGAGCTGGGCGCGTTCCATGAGGTCGCCGTGATAGTGCTTCCCTGCATTTGAAAGCGAACAGATGACTTTGGTGCGCCGGGAGGCAATCTTGCGCGCAAGGTCTCGAATGGCGTCGGGGTGAATATTGCAAATCTTCGTCGCCAGCTCCGGCTTGTAGTCATCCAGCCTGGGCAGCATCGCGGTCAGCACCGTTTGCAATTCCACTGCCCCGGCGCTGGTGGTGACAGAAAAGTTCCCGGTGAGCGCAGGTTCCACATCGCCCCAAAAGAGCGTTCCCCTCGGTGCCTTGACCGCAGCCTTGGTTTTCAGATCCCAAACATAAAATTGTTCGTCTGAACCGCCATCGACCATCTCGGATTCCCTGAGATAGAATTTGGTTTCAGGATTCATCAGGAGAGGCAGATCGGTTTGTTCGCGCGCAAACTTTTCATCGACCAGACCTTCCTCGACGACAACCTGTGCCATGGACAGCGAAAACGCCGCATCGCTGCCGGGGACCAGCCCGTAGTGATAATCAGCATGCACCGCCGATGGGGAGGCATCCGGAGCGATTGTGTAGACTTCCGCGCCCTTGTAGCGGGCTTCGGCAATGAAGTGATAATGCGGGATGCGGGTATAGACCGGATTGGCATGCCAGATCAGGATCACGCCGGCATGGAACCAGTCGTCGATGCTCGAGACCGGATCAAATGCTCCGTAAGTCAGATAGTGACCTGGCGCAAAGTCGTTCATCTCGGCGTTGACATCCATCGTCAGTCCGCCAATACCCCCCATGTAGAGTGGTCGACCCAACAGGCCCCAGGTGTGCATATTGCACCCAGACGGAGCGATCACCGACTCAGGTCCTTTTTCCTCAACGGCATCAAGGACAGCGTCGGCAATCTCGGTCGCTGCCTGATCCCAGGTGACCCGTTCCCACTTGCCTTCGCCTCGTTCGCCAACGCGCTTCAGAGGGTAAAGCACCCGTTCCTTGCCATAGAGGGTGCGGGTCCAGCCGGCCCCTTTCTGACAACCCATGGGATTGAGGTCGGGTACGCCCTTTTCAATCTGAGGAAAAACCGCAGCAGGTTCCTCGCGCCAGGCGATGCCGTCCTTGACATAAACCCGCATGGGGCAATTGCCCGGATAGCAATCAATACAGTGGGACGCCCAGGTGACCTTGTCCCATTTCCAGTTTTCGCGATAGATGTCATCAATACCGCGATAGGTACCCGTTTCTGCGTTCTTGCTCATTGGGTTGTCTCCCTGGATTATAGTTTAAGTCAGGCTGGTTCCATTTCACTCGTCTGGAATTCCAGTTTTTCGCTGTCCTGAACCACAAAATCTTTCAACACGCGACCTGCCTGTTTGAAGAAATCAATATTCGTTCGTTCATCAATCAACCGGCTCATCTCAGGTAGCCAGGAGACCAGATGCCGAACGATGAAGTCCCTCTGTGCCAGCAGCGGCGACATCATGTCGCCCCCCGACAACGCGGCTCTGTCGCCGGTATCAGCCAAAAGAGCCATGAACTGCAGTTCAAAATTGATGTGATCAGGGAACCGATCAGCCGATCGGTCCGGTTGATAATTGAAAAACCGATAGAACCGCAGGGTTTCTTCCATCGTCTTCATGCGGTCCCGAACATAGTGGCCGCTGTGGAGCGGGCAGGGCGCACCGCCCATCCCAACTTCAAAGAGACTGATAAATTCAACCTCGTATTCCCTGGTTCCGGTTGTTAGTCGAAGGCTTGATTCGGGTGGTAGATCAAACCCTGTCTGTGCTGCGCAATGCCCCAGTTTGTCTTGCCATTCACCTGAGATGAAGGTTTCTGTAAGTCCGGCACCCGGGAATATAAAAGGTTGCTCCAGCAGCTGGTACATCACTGCACGTGGACTGTTCGATTGTTCCCTGGCAAGCATTGACTGAACTCCATTGAACGGCGGCCTGTGAATGCAACTTCTTGCGTCCGGTTCACCTCGAGAGGATCTGCGGACCCTCAAGGTCGTCCATAACAGTATCGAAGTTTTATCGCCATGCAAACAATCTTGCTACTGAGTAGCTGATTCCGTTCGAATTCAAATGCTTTCTTTTCTTATTACAATGAACTGAAAGGCCGAGTACAGACAGATGTGACGAATGAGGCATTAGGGACTTAAAGGTCAGACTTTTGCCGAATTGGTTCTTCCCCTGGATCGCAGGAGAGGCCTAGACTGACGGTGATTCAAAGTTTTGCATGACAACACCGTTTTTCAGCCAGGGATCGAGATTGACCATGTCAACAATCAGAAAAGATCGCACAGCCTCCTCTCCTTCAAACGACAGATACAGAGAAAATATCACATTTGATGAAGTCAAGTGGGGGACGCACTGCGCAGACTGTTATCCTGGAAACTGCCCGATGCGCGTCTTTGTCAAGGACGGCAAGATCGTGCGTGAAGAACCTTCAGGCACGCTGCCGAACATCAATCCAGATATCCCTGATTACAATCCAATGGGGTGCATGCAGGGTACGTGTTGGAACCAGTCGCTCAATGGCCCGGACCGGGCCATGTATCCGCTCAAGCGGGTTGGCGAGCGCGGTGCGGGCGAGTGGGAGCGCATCACATGGGATCAGGCTCTTGGCGAAATAGCGGATGATATTCTTGATGCCATCGAAGTTCATGGGCCGCGCTCTGTTGTGCGCGATGGGACACCGGAAACGGCAGTCGTAGGCCCGACCTCGCGTTTTTTCGATGCGCTTGGCGGCTTCTCCATGGATCTCAACGGCTCCATTGGAGATTTCAATCCCGGTGTTTATCTGACTTACGGCAAGATGCAGATCGAGAGCTCTGCGGATGATTGGTTCCTGGCGGAGGTCATCCTGTTCTGGCATTCCAATCCGGTTTTCACACGCATACCGTTCTATCATTTCGTTTCTGAAGCCCGGTACAACGGTGCTGAAATCTTCAATATCTCTCCCGACATCAATCCATCGCACACCCATGCGGATTATCAGATAACAATCAACGGCACGACCGATGCAGCGTTTGCGCTTTCGATTGTTCAGGTCGTATTGGAAGAGGATATTGCCGACTGGGAATTCATCAGGGAGCAAACCGACCTTTCTCTTCTGGTGCGCACCGATACCGGGCGTTACCTGCGTGAAATTGACATGGCCCCTGAGGGCCGCGAGGATCAGTTATACCAATGGGATCCTGCAGAGGGCCCGGTGCGGGCCAGTCGCGGCAATCTCAAACTGAACGGCATGAAGGCCGCACTCTCCGGTGCCTACAACGTCTCGCTGGCCGATGGAAAAGCAGTGCTGGTAAGGCCGGTCTGCGATCTTCTGCGCGAGCACGTCGACAAGAACTACACACCGGAGCTGCAGCAGGAGATTACCGGCGTCCACCCGGATACCGTTCGGTTGCTGGCGCGCAAGATGGCGGCCAAGCGTACCACGATCATGCACGGCATGAACGCCTGCAAGATTTATCACGGCGACCTTATCGAACGCGCCATGTGCCTGGTCATCGGTGTGACCGGAAACTGGGGCCGAGAGGGCACCGGAATTCGGTGCTGGGCGGCAGCGCTGATGGACGGATCGCAGCTCGCCATGGGCAAGAACAAGCCCGGTTTGATGGCCGCTGAACAGGTTCTGAATTCGCGCGAAGAGGCGGTTGACTTTATCAAGCAACTTGACCCGACCATGACAACGGAACTGGCCATGCTCGAACTGACCAAGGGAACGCGCGGCCTGCTTGGTGATTTTGTACCACCGTCAAATGAAGAAGCGCCAATGGCGGCAAATTCGGTCCCGGCCTTCTGGTGGTACTATCAGTCGGAATATGCCGAACGGTGGAACACCCGTGAGTGGGGCGACACGTCTTTGCCAAGATCCTTTGATGACTATTTTAATGAAGCCCTCAAGAAGGGGTGGTGGGCCGGTCTTGATCATCCGCGCCAGGATGAGGTTCCCCAGGTCCTGATTGAGTGCGGCGGCAATATGGTCCGGCGCTCCAGAGGTGGCAAAAAGGTTCTCATGGAAACCCTCTGGCCCAAACTGAAGACCATTGTCGATATTGATTTCAGACTGTCGACCACGGCGATGTACTCCGATTACTTCCTTCCTGCGGCACAGCACTATGAAAAGGTCAACTTCGCCATTACCGGTCCCCAGGTGATGAACCTTACGCTTGCCGACAAGGTTGTTGAGCCAGCCGGGGAAGCCAAGAGCGAATGGCTGATCTTTTCGGAACTTCTTGGCGCTATTGAAGAGCGTGCGAAGGAAAGGGGGCTGGAGAGGTTTGAAGATCCGGAAGGCAAGATGCATGCGTATGATGAACTCGTCGGCAAGTTCACAATGAACGGCTATTACGCCAATGAGGAAATTGTTGCAGATGAGCAGGTTCGCGACTCAGTACTTGCCGGAACCTTGCCGGAAGGGACGACACTTGAGACCCTTCGCGAGACCGGATTCGTTCGCTTTATTGACTGGGGCATGATGCCGGGGGCCTTGACCCAGGCATCGCCCTTTGAAACCAACAAGCCGCATACCCCGTTCCGCAATCATGTGGAAAATGGCGATCCCTATCCGGCCTACGCGAGACGCGCCCAGTTCTACATCGACCATGAATGGTTTCTTGAAGCCGGCGAGCAGTTGCCAACCCACAAACCAAACCCGTCGATGGGCGGAGACTATCCCATGGGGCTCACCTCTGGTCACAATCGCTGGTCGGTCCATTCCATGAACCATATGAACAAGACGGTGCTCGGGACACACCGCGGGTCACCGAATGTGATGATCAATCCTGATGACGCGAAGGCAAGAGGCGTAAAGGATGATGATCTGATCCGGATCTTCAACGATGTCAGCGAGTTCTCCTCCCGGGCAAAGATCGCGCCCAACGTCAAGCCGGGCCAGATCATTTCATATAATGGCTGGGAGCCGCTACAGTACAAGGACTGGAGCGGGGCCAACGAGATAGAACCTGGCATGGTCAAGTGGAGCGGCTTTTCCGGTGGCTATGGTCATCTCAATTTTTCCTTCCTCGGGTGGCAGCCGGTCCCGATTGATCGATGGGTCAGGTGCGACTTCGAACTGGCCGCTGCCGAGCGTGTCGCTGCGGAGTAACCTGGTTTATGAGTAGTCCCGAGCCGGCAGGTCCCGAACGCGTGCGCTTTCCGGCGCTCTATCATCGCGACTTTCGGGTCCTGTGGATCGGGATGGTGTTCGCCTCAGGCACGCTTGCTTTTCAGTACTACGCGCAGATGTGGCTGATCTATTCGATCACCGGATCGGCGTGGATCCTGGGCGGCCTCGGGGCCGTTCGCGGTCTGGCGACGCTTCTCTTCGGGCTCTACGGCGGCGCACTCGCTGACCGGATGGACAGGCGCAAACTTCTCTTTGTAACCGAAATCGTCGCCCTTGTCGTTGCGGCAACCCTTGGACTGATGGTGGTCATGGGGTTCACGTCTTTGCCGGTGATCTTCCTCCTGATCTTTATCGGCGCGGCCGCCGGGTCAATCGATGCGCCAATCCGTCAGGCCCTCATTCCGGAACTGGTTCCCGAACGCCATATTCCCAATGCGGTTGCCCTGACAACCGCAGCCATGATGGGAAGTTTTGCTGTGACTCCGATCCTTGCCGGTTTTGTGATTGATGGCATCGGCCCCGGGGGCGCCTACCTGGTCAGCACACTGGGGAATGTCGGCATTCTCGTGGCCTTGATGATGCTGCGCTATCGCGGTGCGCCGCGCGCCGCTAGACATGAACCCGTCTGGGTGACAATCCACTCTGGTATTTCCTATGTGCGGGGGCAGAGTGTTATTCTCTGGATTATTCTGCTCGGATTTATCACCGGCGCTTTCGGATTTGCACTTTTCCACGGGCTCATTGCAAAATGGGCCGGAGATGTTCTGGGTCTGGCACCGGGTCAATACGGATTGCTTGCTGCGACCTGGGGGGTAGGGACACTGGGGGCGTCCTGGTTCATGTCGTGGAAGGGCGACATTCGCCGGCACGGGCGGATCTTTGTTATCGGCTCCTTTCTGTTTGGTCTTTCGTACCTTGCTTTCGGGCTCGCGCGATCCATTCCTCTGGCCGGACTTGCCTATCTGGTCAATGGTGCGGCCTGGACTGCCGCCAGCATAAGCGGCGTCGCATTGGTGCAGAAGATTGTTCCGAATGAAGTGCGCGGGCGGGTCATGTCGCTCTTTATGTTGAGTGGGGCCATTGCCCAGGTGAATGCGCTTTTGCTCGGGTTTGGTGCGGATGTTTTAGGTATAGAAACCTTGCTCATCGGGACAACGCTTGTCTGTACAGTTCTGGTTGCTGCGACCGTTCTTCTTGTTCCGACGCTGAGGCACCTGGACCGCGCAACCAGCGAGGTCATTCGGGTGCGTGACAATGTTTCCGCATCTTAGTATCGATTGCATCTGAGACCAGATTATCGATGCATTTGTCCGTACTGTGAGTTAACATTATAACAAACAACAATCAGCATACGACCTAACACCTGAAGGCCAGTAAGACACGCCTGTTTCATGTTCATGGATCACAAAAAAGTGATTCAGGTGCGTGGTGTAAGGCGCATACACGGTTGGCGTTGACCGATGTCAATTTCGAAATGCCATACTCTGCTAGCGTGCTATCAGGCGTGAGAAGTTCCTGCGTGAAAATTTGCGGTGGAGGATATTTTAAAATGGATGCCAAAGTAGACAAGGATCCCATCTATTCAGGCTGGGAAGATCTTTATCGGGACAAGTGGCAGTGGGACGAGGTTTATTGGGGCTCCCATTGCGTCGACTGTTACCCGGGCAGCTGCCCGATGCGTGTCTATGTCAAGGACGGTATCGTCTGGCGTGAGGAACAGGCGGGCAGTTTCAACACCATTGAAGAGGGCGTGCCAGACTTTAATCCCATGGGTTGCCAAAAGGGCGCCTCGTGGAGCCAGTCGCTCTATGGTCCGGACCGGCTTCTGTATCCACTCAAAAGAGTCGGCGAGCGCGGCGAGGGTAAATGGAACCGCGTCAGCTGGGACGACGCCCTGGATGATATCGCTGAGTCCATGCTGGATGCCATTGAGGAGTTCGGCCCCCACACGGTGATCCATGAGGGCACGCCGGAATACGCGACTGTTCATCCCACCAACAAGTTTTTCGGTACCATTGGCGGCGGCGACATTGATCTGAACGGCTCCATCAATGATTTTTCCATTGGCCTTTATGAAACCTTTGGCAAGTTCTCGCCGGTTTCTTCGGCTGATGACTGGTTCCATTCAGAGGTCATTCTGATCTGGCACATGAACCCGGTCTTCACCCGAATACCGTTCTATCACTTCATCGCCGAGGCTCGTTACAACGGGTGCCAGGTGATCAATATTTCACCGGACATTAATCCGTCGCACCTCCATGCCGATATTCAGGTTCCCATCAATGGCGCGACAGATCCGGCCTTTGGCATCTCGATGGTACAGGTCATTCTGGAAGAGGGCATTGCCGACTACGACTTCATGCGAGAGCAAACCGACCTTGGCTATCTGGTTCGCACCGATACACGGCGCTACCTTCGCGAAACGGATGTCACCGGCGCAGGCCGCGAGGATCAGATGTATCAATGGGATCCGGCGAGCGGACTAAAGCTGGCTGATCGCGGCGATATGCGCCTCAACGGATTGCAGATCGCCCTTGAAGGCACCTTTGATGTCAAGCTTGCCGACGGTTCCACGGTTCAGGTGCGCCCTGCTCTTGTTGCGCTGAAGGAACATCTCGATGCAAAATATACCCCTGAGCAGCAGCAAGAGATTACCGGCGTTCACCCGGATACGATCCGTCTGATTGCTCGCATGGTTGCGGCGAAGCGCACGAACATCATGCTCGGATACAATGCCTGCAAGTTTTACCACGGCGACTTGATCGAACGCGCCATGTGTCTGCTGCTTGGTGTGACCGGCAACTGGGGCAAGCAAGGCACTGGCATCCGGTGCTGGGCCTCTGGCATGCATGAAGGGCAGTTCATCGCTATCGAAAAACCGGCGCCCGGGGCGCAGGCCGCCTCAATGGTGATCGCGGCTCGTGAAGCACAGTTCCAGGAATTTATGGACAAAGATCCATCGGCAACGCTTGAGATTGCCATCCGCGATTCCCAGCGTCTCGGCGAAGGGGCTGAGCAACCGCTTGCGGCCATTCCGGCTCTCTTCTGGTATAATCATTGCGGTTATGGTGAGCGTTGGAATACGAAAGGTTGGGGCGATGACAGCCTGCCGCGCGGTTTCCAGGAGTATATGGATGAAGCCATGGAGGCGGGCTGGTGGAAAAGGCCGCCGGTTGACCCGCCCCGGGTTTTGATTGAGTGCGGCGGCAATATGCTGCGCCGGACCCGCGGCGGCAAGAAGGCACTGCTCGAGACCCTGTGGCCAAAACTGAAAAAGATTGTCACGATTGACTTCCGCGTCAGTCAGACCGCTCTGTATGCAGATTATGTACTGCCTGCCGCTCAACACTATGAGAAGATCGGGTTCAGTATTCCGACACCGCACGTCCTAAATCTCAACCTGTCCGACAAGGCTGCAGATTCCCCAGGCGAGGCAAGGTCTGAATGGAATATCTACTATCACCTGCTTAAGAAGTTCGTCAAAAAGGCCAAAGAGCGGGGCATTGAGGAATACGATCTTCATACCGGCGACAAGCGGGTTATCGGCGAGTTGCTCAGCCGCTTCACCATGGGCGGATATTATGAAGACGAAGATGGTAATATGGATGAGGAGAAAATCAACGACGAAGGCGTTCGGGACTCGGTTCTTTGCGGCACACTGCCAATGGGTACCAACCTTGAAAGCCTGCGGGAAAACGGCCCGGCGAGATTTGTCGACTTTGGTGTGACCGGCATGGGTTCGGCCCAGGCCTCACCGATTGAAAAGGACAAGACCCATGTGCCGTTCCGCAATCATACCGAAGGCGGGGACCCGTTCCCCACCTATGCGCGGCGGGCCCAGTTCTACATTGATCACGAGTGGTTCCTTGAAGCCGAAGAGCATCTGCCGACGCACAAGCCTAATCCGATGGCGGGCGGAGATTATCCCATCGGGATTACTTCGGGACATAACCGTTGGTCCATTCATGCCATGAACCAGGCCAATGAGGTGATCCTCGGGACCCACCGCGGCGAACCGAATGTCATGATCAATCCCGATGACGCCAAAGCCCGCGGTATCGGGGACGACGAGCTTATTCGCGTCTTCAACGACGTTGGTGATTTCAAGGTTCGGACCAAAATCGCGCCGAATGTGAAACCAGGCCAGCTCATATCCTACAACGGCTGGGCAGGCTTCCAGTATACGGAGTGGAGTGGTGAAAACGAGACCGAACCAGGGATGGTGAAGTGGATCGGGTTCGCCGGTGGCTACGGCCATCTGAATTACTTCCCGATTGAATGGCAGCCAGTGCCCGTATCGCGCTGGACCAGGTGTGATTATGAGAAAGTGGAGGAAGCGTCATGAACGCAGCATCAGAAAAACATCAAATCGCCTGGGTGGTTGATTTGAATAAATGCATCGGCTGTCAGACCTGTTCTGTGGCGTGCAAGGTTCTGTGGACCCGTGACGACAGCGAAAAGGCTCAGTGGTGGTGTTCGGTGAACACGCAGCCAGGCGAAGGCACGCCGCGCGGTTGGGAAGATATGGGCGGCGGCTATGACGCCGACGGCAAACTTTCCCCGGGTAAAACACCGACTCCGGCGGATTTTGGCGGCGGTTTCGATTTCAACCACGAGGAAGTGTTCTACGGCGGTTCGGCCGGCAAGAAACATCTTGAACCTCAGGCACCGCGGGAAGGGCGCTGGGCGATGAACTGGGACGAGGATCAGGGCGCCGGCGAATGGCCGAACTCCTACTATTTCTACATGCCGCGTCTCTGCAATCACTGCACCAAGCCTGCCTGTGTCGAGGCCTGTCCGTCCAAGGCGATGTACAAGCGCGATGACGGCCTGGTGCTACGAGACGAGGATGTCTGCAAGGGCAGCAAGGACTGCATGGCAGCGTGTCCCTACAAGAAGATCTACTTCAACGAGGAGAAAAATGTCGCGCAACATTGCATCGGCTGCTTCCCGCGGATCGAAGCCGGGGTTGCTCCTGCCTGCGTGCGGCAGTGTCCAGGCCGC
The DNA here is from genome assembly GCA_965603015.1 of uncultured Alphaproteobacteria bacterium. Lineage (GTDB taxonomy): Bacteria > Pseudomonadota > Alphaproteobacteria > M2410 > M2410 > JAUWTJ01. The sequence continues at coordinate 49,955 of CBFDBJ010000011.1, read as the reverse complement.
GCGGTCTTTGTCGGCTGGCTTGATGAAGTCGGCAGTCCGGTGAACCGGCTGGTCCATGAACACAAGATTGCCCTGCCGCTTCATCCTGAATATGGCACACGGCCGAATGTCTATTACATTCCGCCGCTGTCGCCGCATCCGCTCAATGAGGACATGTCCATCAATACCGACAAGTCACGCATTCCTCCGGAATATCTTGAAGGTCTCTTTGGGCCGGACGTTCATGGTGCCCTGAAGACTCTTCAGAGCGAAATGGACAAGAGGCGTGAAGGCAAGGAGTCCGATCTGATGAAAACCCTGATCGCCTACAAGTGGGAAGAATTGCTCGGCCCCTTTACAGCGGATCCGGCTCTGATCAATGCGGCTGACTGATTTAATTGGTTAAACGGGAGCTTGAGTAACGATGTTTGTATATTCACTTGATGGGTTGAAGATCGATGGTGATCTGGCCAAAGATGTTGAAATCGAGGACAACGAGATCACGGCACGCTCGGGGGTCTATCAGACCCTGGGCAAGCTGTTTATTGCTCCGGATGCCGATGCGCATCAGCTGGCGGTGGACGGCAAGTGGCCGGAAAAGCTGCGCGAGGCCGCAGAGTTGCTCGCCTATGATTTCGATTTTGGTGAGGCCTCCCTTGATGGCTCTGTCAGCGCTGAGGATTTTCAGGCTGAGTATATCAGGCTGTTTGATGTCGGCAGCGGCGATGGTCCCCCGGCACCTATTGTTGGCGGCGCCTATGGCGGCGTTGATCGGCGCAAGAAGATGGAAGAAGTCGCCCGGTTTTTTGAATACTTCGGGCTGACAACAACGCCTGACGATCCACGGCCGCCCGACCATCTGGCGACGGAATGTGAATTTATGCAGTATCTCGCTTTCAAGGAGGCAGCGTCTCCGTCGCCGCGTCTTGGTGTTTCGTTCCACCGCGCTCAGGATGACTTTCTTGAGCGCCAGTTTGTCGATTGGTTGCAGGAGTTTGCTGCGAAGGTGGAAGCTGCGGAGACCATGCCGTTCTGGGTATGGGCCGCTAAAACAACCGCCGGTTTCGCAAAAGCAGATATGCAACATCTTCGGTCTTGAGGGAGAAACATGTGGCATCTCCCCCGGACAAACGCACAAGTGGAAGTCAGTACCGGGATCGTTGGTCCTGGGACAACGTCACTTTCGGCACCCATTGCCTGAACTGTCTGGCGACCTGTTCCTATCGGGTCTATAGCGCGGATGGCAAGGTGCTGTTTGAGGAGCCGTCTGCGCTTTTCGAACAGATTAATCCCGATGTTCCCGACATGAACCCGATGGCCTGCCAGAAAGGCAGCGCCTGGAGCCAGCAGATCGAAGGTCCTGACCGTCTGCTTTATCCCTTAAGGCGGGCCGGTGAGCGCGGCGAGGGAAAGTGGGAGCAGATCTCCTGGGATGAGGCGCTGACAGAGGTTGCCGAAGCGGTCGTCGAGGCCATTGACCTGGAAGGTCCAGAGTCGGTCGTCTTTGAGGAGACTGTGGAAGGCGGACTGCTGACGCAAGCCGCCTATCTGCGGTTCGCCGGTCTCATTGGCGCAGTGACACTCGATGCGAACGGCCTCATCCATGATTTCCCCGCCGGTCATCACATCACCTTCGGCAAGTTTTCTTGCGCCTCCAGCCAGGATGATACCTTCAATGGTGAATGTCTGCTGATCTGGCATTCCAATCCGGTCTACACCTCCATCCCCTATGCCCACTTCATAACCGAGGCGCGCTACAACGGGTCGGAAGTCGTAACCATTGCGCCTGACTACAGCGCCTCGGCAGTCATCTCCGACAAATACGTTCCGGTCAAGGCCGGGACCGATGCTGCCTTCGCGCTGGGCATGTGCAAGGTCATGATCGATGAAAATCTCTATCATGAGGATTTTGTCCTTGCCCAGACCGACCTTCCGCTTCTCGTCAACGCGAAGACGCGCCGGTTTATTCGCGGCAATGATATCGACAGCCATGCCCCGGAAGATCAGTTCTACTGGTGGGATACCAAAACCGATGCGCTGGTCCTTGCGCCCAGAGACACACTTGATCCTGGCGCCATCAAACCGGCGCTTGAAGGCACCTGGGAGCTGACAGCGCTGGACGGAACAACGATTGCGGTCACGACGGTCTGGGAACTGATGCGTGAACGACTTCAGGATTATACGCCGGAACTGGCCTCAGAGATTTGCGGCGTCCATCCGGATGTCATTCGCGAGCTGGCGCGCACGATTGCCTCCAAACGCACCAAGATCCTCGAAGGCTTTAACACCGCGAAATATTACCACGGCGATCTGATGGAACGCGCCATGTGTCTTGTGCTGGCGCTGTCGGGCAATTGGGGCCGCAAGGGGACCGGCATCCAGGGGCTCGCACTGGCCGGACTTGATGGCTATCAACTCTGGGGCATGAAGCAGAAAAAGGGCGTCATGGAAACCATCCGCGTGATGGACGGGATTGATGATGCGATGGCCAAGCTAAAAGAACAAAGCCCTGATGCGACGGATGAAATTCTGGGCTATGAACTGCTGCAGCGCGGTCTGGTTTCCGGCACAGCTTCGCCGCCCGCCTTCTTCCACTATTATCACTGCGGGTATGACGAGACCTGGAATAACGCGGCCTGGTCCGACCCGGAAATGAAGCGCTCGTTCGAGGAATACCTCGACGATGCTGTGCGCCGTGGCTGGTGGGGCGGCCTCGTCAAACCGGGCTCCGGCACCGACCCTTCTGTTTTGTTCTGCGTGGCGACCAACCCGATCCGAAGGCAGCGCGGCGGAGCCTCAGGGCTGCTGGATACGCTGTGGCCGACCCTTGACAAGATCGTCGTTGTTGACAACCGGATGAGTGCAACAGCGATGCAGGCCGATATTGTGCTTCCGGCAGCAATGCAATATGAGCGGCCCAATTTGCAATATGCGATCACGCACAGTTTTTCCCTGGGATTTTCGGATCAGGCGGTGCCACCGCAGGGCGAGGCGAAAACCGAATGGGAAATCTTCTCGCTGCTCTCACAAAAGGTCGAGGAGCAGGGCAAGGAGCAGGGCTGTCTCGACTATCAGGACGGGCGCCGCCAGCCAAAGACCCTTCGCGGGCTTGGTGAGACCTTCACGGCAAATGGTACCTGGTCGAATGAAGAAGATATCATCAACGAATGGCTGCAGGACTCGATTGAAGCGGGCACCTTGCCGCGCAATGCGAGCCTGGCGGAACTCAGGGAAAAGGGTCAGATCCGCTTTACCGGTCTCGGCATGTTTGCACCGGGGCTTTCGCTTGCAACGGATGTAAAGAAGGATGAACCGGTGACAGCCTTCACATGGCATACGGAAAACTTTGTTCCGTTTCCAACGCTGACACGCCGGGCCCAGTTCCTCATTGACCATCCATGGTTTGCTGAAGCCGACGAGGATCTCGTCAAGCACAAGAACCCGCCGCAAATGGGCGGTGACTATCCGCTTCTCCTGACCTCGGGCCATTCGCGCTGGACCATCCATGCCTCGGGCATGGGCAACAAGGTGCTGGCGGGAACGCACCGGGCTGAACCGCTTGCGACACTTTCGCGAGTTGACGCGAAGAAATATGGCATTGAGGATGGGGACCTGATTGAAATCAGGAACGATCGAGGATCCGCAAAAATAAGGGCCAAGATAGCCGGACGAATCATGCCGGGGCAGATTGTCATCTACAATGGATGGGAACCCCACATGTTCGAGGGCTGGAAAGGTCCAAATTCAGTTGAGCCCGGCATGGTCAAGTGGCTGCACCTCGTCAGTCGCTATGGCCATTTGAGGTATCTGCCGTTTGGCTGGCAGCCGGTGCCGGCTGACCGTGCTGTTTATGTTGAAGTGGAAAGGCTGTCGTCATGAGCGATGAAAAGCCCATTGAAATTACGCCGCAGGAACAGGCCGCTCTGGCCCGCGCCTTTGAAGCAACCCCCAGTGTTTTCAATTTGCTGTCGACGCTGAGAACGCGCCGTGTCGGGCTCGGTTACAAAAGCGAAACCGGAACCGACGAGACTTTCGATTGGTCCAGCGGCGGGACGGCACACCAGAAGGAAGGCCCGCTTTCTTTCGCGTCAGAAAAAGAACCGGTTCCCCTCACAGAAGTTGAGGAGGCGATCATTGCCTGGGCGGGCCTTGGCCCCAACGGAATGGTCGCGGCGGATATTCCGGTCAACGGAGATCTTTCCAGTCTGATCTATTGGGCCGGACGCACGGCGCCGGGATCAAGCAACGATCACTCAGTCGATCTGTTGATTATCAGTGATCGGGGGGTCGATCTTTATCGCCCCGGCCTCGCCCGGTCCAAACCGGTCGAGATCGAAGGCCCGGATGATTACTGGAAGGTGCTGAACTGGTATCGCACCGGGCTCATTCATGTATCGGACGCCAGACCGGACGTCGACTGGAGCACAGCGCCGCCCGGAACACATAACGTTCGGCCCATGGGCGCACTGCAATATAATCTCAATCGTCCAGGCAGCACCTGGTTCCTTCCCGTCGGTGATCTCGGGCGGGAATGGGTCAACCTGCTACTGTCGTCATATCATTTCTCGGGCTTTTATCTGGAAGATGTAAACGGCAACAAGCCTGCCGGCTGTGATCAATGGATCCGGCCTGGCTTCCTTGAGGTTGGTTTTCCGATGCCGGTGTTTGACGAGCTGGTTTTGATGCTGCACACCAGTCAGGCGGGCGCCGTTGTCCAGAATATGCGCTTGGCCTGCGAAGCGCTCGGTCTGGGTGGTTGGACACTCGGCAATTATTCCGACGATATGTTGCTCGGCGCCTATCCGGACGTCGCCGCCGGGCTCGGGTTCTCCTTCGTTGAGCGCGATCTTGACCGCAACCCCTCAAGAGCAGCCAGCTGTATTGGCCTGAAGGATGTGATGGAGGCGGTCTGCGTTCCCTCACCCTGGTTTCCAACGGCAAGATCGGCGGTCGACCATGTGATGGCCGCGCGCTATGGATCGCACGGCGTTCTCACAAGGGACGACAACCAGGCCGAGACAAGCGGCGGGCCGTTCAAGGAAGAAACGCTCGCCCGCATCATGGAGCATCCCAAGGCGCATATTCCTGACTGGGTCGTCGATGCGGCGACAGACACGATTGCCTACATCGCCGAGCATTACGGGTGCGCGCCGGCCTATATCTCTCCGGTCAGAGCCAAGTTCTCCCTGCAGGTCCATCATGTAGACGAGGACTATTACAAGAAATTCCACGCCGGTGATGACAAGCCGTTCCTCATCACCGACCAAATCAGAAATCACTTTGATGACTGGCACAAGGATTGATCAAACGGGGATTGATTGGAAGGGTGCCGAGTAAAGAGTGCAGGAGTTGACACTATGACTGGGTACGACTGGATTGTTCTGACGATGGCCTTTGTCCATGACCTGTCCGTTGCTGTTTATGTCGGAGGCGCTGTTGCCATGGAGTTTGTTCTGGCTCCGGCGCAGGCCTCAATTCCCCCGGCCCAGGCGCAGATCATGGGAGAGAAGACCTCCAACAGATTTCTGGTTCTGGTCTGGGTCTCCCTGGCGCTCATATTAATCACCGGAGTGCTGCGCCTGCAAATGAACGGCATGTTGAATTCGGACGGTCTGTCCATGGCTGACAGTTACGGGCGGACTCTGTGGGTGATGTTTGGCATCTGGGTCCTTCTGGTCATCAATGGCGGCCTCATCAGTTTCATTTTCCGGCCTACGTTGCAAGGAAAATTGCAGCCGGGCAGCAATCAGGCTCTCGTCACTCAGGACCGGGATGCCAAGATGAAGGCGGCGACCTGGATTCAGCATCTGACCCGTGCAGACCTTGTGCTTGCCGTTATTGTGACGCTGCTTGGCGCTTCTCTTGTCCGGGGAGGGCTGTTATGACGAGGGGTGAGGGCAGGGCCAATGGACAGCCAATTGACAGCAACAATTCTGGCGACAGTTCATGCTCTGGCGTGGTCCATCTATGTAGGCGGAGCGATCATCATGGAACTTGTGCTTAGACATGCGCAAGCCTCGATGCGCCCGTCGCAGGTAGCCGTGGTGTGCCAGAAGGCCGGGCATCGCTATCGCTGGTGGTCATGCCTTTGTCTGACGCTTCTCTTGCTCACGGGACTTGCGCTGGCGCGACCAATCGTATCAGGCAGTCCCGAGGCAATTGTTCTCTTCGTTCTGGGCGGTGTATGGTTGGCCCTGGTTTTGATCCTTGCTCTGTTGTCATTCTATATCCATCCGGAAATGCATATCAGGGTATCATCCTCGATGACAGAGGAAGAGGTCGGCCGAGAAAGACAGCGGGTCGGGCGCGCAATTGTGCGTATGGATATTACCGTCCGTATAGAGCTTGCACTTTCGATGTTTGCGGTCCTGCTTGGTGCAGGACTACATTTGTAATGAGGTATTGAGGCATGCCAAAGACAATTGCGATTACGCCTTCATGGTACTGGCCTGAGTCTATCGACCGGGTTGCGGGCATCCCGCCCTATAGCGTTACCGAGCTGTGTGTCGATGCCCACGCCCGGGACAAACCCGATAGGGCAGCGCTGGTGAGCGACGCAGGCGAGATCAGCTTCGCCGAACTCCAAAGACAAGTTGTGGGCACAGCCGAAGCCTTGAGCAAGACCGGGGCAAGCCGGGCAGTCTTACCGGGCGCGCTCAGTGTCGATGCAGTCATCCGTCTGCTGGCCGCGCTGTCGCTTGGCGTGCAGACACGCATTGTCGGTGCTGACGAGGATCTGGAAGCGGTCGCAACCGCCTTCAAAAGCGAATATAATCTCGCTGAACTTGAGATTGTCGCGTCGTCAAACGGCACCGGTGCTGCCCTTCCAAAGCCGGACGATTTGAAGAAGGCCGCGGTGACGATCCCTGGCAGGAGCGCGCTGGTCAATCATAGCCATCGATCTCTTCTGGCAGCCAGTATCTCGCTTGTCAGTTTTCTGAGGCCGCAGCCGGACAGATCATGGCTGGCGGTTCTGCCGCTTGATCGCTGGGAAGGCCTGATTTCGGTTCTGGCGCCGCTTTTTGTTGGAGTGCCGGTGGTTGTTGCTTCGGATGCATCGGGCGAGGCGATTGCGGAGACGATTGTCAAGTACCAACCCGGGACAGCCGTCATGGATCTGGCGCCAGCGGTTGCGGCAACACGCGATGCCAAACGGGCGGTGAAAAAGGCCAGAGGTGTCCTGGATGCCGTGGTTCTGAGCACTGAAGGGCTCTTCAGTCCCGGGGATCGCCAACGGGTTGGCAAGTCTTTCGGCGCGGCAGCACTGACCATGTTTGGTCTTGCCGAAACCGGTGCAATCTTTGTCTCTCATCCACAATGGTATCTCGATGAAGCGGTTGGCATTCCCATGACCAACGCCCATGTCGTGCCGTCCGACCCGCGCAACGGCGAGCCGATTCAGGCGCTTTGGGAACTTGTCGAGTCAGCGGAAGTCACGGTCAAGGGCCCGGCTCTGATGTGCGGGTATGAAGGTGAGGATTGCGAGGGGCGGTTCATCGACGGGCGGTTCAGAACCGGCGTCATCGCCTCATCCGATGCCAATGGCATGATCTACATTCTTCCCGACTAGAAGATGCGCGGGCGAAAGGCGAGAGTATGAACAAGATCAGTAATGAGTCCCTGAATTATCTCAAGACTCTCGATCTTGAGACGGTGCACCTGTTTGACATGATGGTTCACCTGCAAGATCCGCTTGATGTTGGAGCGACGCCGAAGGGCAGTCGCCAGATTCTGATCGGTGATCGCGGCGTATTCCGGGGTGAGCGCCTTGAGGGCGTGATCCTGCCAAACGGAGCCGACTGGTTCCTGGTGCGGCCCGATGGTATCGGTGAACTTGATGTGCGTGTTGTGCTGCGCACCAGCGATGATGAACTGATCTATATGAGGAGCGAAGGCTTCCTGAAATACAGCCGCGAGATGGCCAAGGCAGTTTTATCGGGCACCGCAGATCCCTCCGACTACTATTTTCGCGAGCGAACCGTCTTTGAAACCGGTTCTGAAAAATACGGCTGGCTCAATTCCATCGTTGCCGTTGGCACTGGCTGGTATCAGCCCGGCATGGTCGGCATGTCGATTTATGAGATTAAGTGAAATCTTTGGTGGGTCGCTTCATTCGTCACAAATTTCGATATTGCGCTCGGTGAACCATTCCTTGACCTGCCCAAACCGGGCGGCATCGTAGGTCTTCAGGCCCAGTTTGTTCTGGCTGCCGTTGATAATATCAATCTTGGTTTCCCCCATGTTGTGATAGCTCAGAAGATGAAGCCGGTTTTGGTTCAGCGCCTTCAGGATATCTGCCGTGTCTTGCAGGTTTTCCAGTGCATCCGTGTAACCTTCAACCAGGGGCAGACGAAACTCGACAGGTATTCCGGTTTCGACGAGCAAGCGGGCATTGGCAAGGATTTGGCTGTTGTCGCGGCCGGTCGCCTCTTTATGCCGCTCACTGTCGATGATCTTCAGATCGAAGTAGACAAGATCCAGTTTTTTCAGAATTGTCGCCCAACGGTCAGGTGAATATGTGCCGCAGGTTTCCATGGCTGTGTGAATGCTCTCGCCCTTGCACAGGTCAAGCATTTGATTGATGAATTTGGGATAGAGTGTTGGTTCCCCGCCCGAGAAGGTTACGCCGCCGCCGCTACTGCGATAGTAAGGCAGGTCCGCCATCAGGGTGTCGAACAATCCCTCCGGCGTCATGTGTTCGCCAATGGGCCGCAAGGCGCTGTGCGGGCAGGCCTCGACACAGGCCAGGCAATTATCACACTTTGTATAATCTATGCGAAATCCATCACGGTTGATGGCATCCTGCGGACAAGCCTTCAGGCAATCGAAGGACTGGTTGCACCTGTCCGCATAGAAGGCAACAAGAGGCTCTACATCCTGCGACTCCGGGTTTTGGCACCAGGAACAATGGAGATTGCATCCCTTGAAAAAAACCAGGGTTCTTATCCCGGGTCCGTCATGAATGGAAAATCTCTGGATGTCGAAGATCGGCGCGCTCAACTGTTTCATTGACTATTGCTCATTGACTATCCCGCTCCCTGGCGTGTCCGGGCGATGATCTCGTCTTGCATTTCCGGGGTCAGATCAACGAAATAGGCGCTGTATCCCGATACGCGCACCAGAAGATTGCGGTATTTCTCCGGCGTCATCCTGGCGGCCATTAAAACGGCCGGATCCAGCACATTGATCTGGACCTGCATGCCGCCTTGAGCAAAGTACCCTTTGGTGAGACCGCCCAGAAGAAGAGGGCCCTTTATCCCTTTTACAGTATTGGCATCGAATTTCAGATTGAGATTGATGCCGTTGGCAAGCCTCGAATGATCCAGCCTGACAACAGAATTCAGCGAGGCCGTCGGGCCCAGACAATCACTGCCATCAGTGGGGGCGATGCCGTCGGCCAGCGGTTCACCTTTGGAGCGTCCGGAGGGAAGCGCTGACATTTGTTTACCCATGGTCTGGTGACAGGTCATGGAGTAAACCCCCGGCATCCAGCGGCCGCCGCGCGTGTTGACCTGCTCTGATATGACCTTGTCAAAAAGGGTCACCATTTTTCGAGTGTAGTCGTCGACGCGGGCGTCATCGTTGCCGAACTTGGCCATCGCCGTCAGTCTTGATTTCAAGGACGGTTGTCGCGCGAAATTGTTTTTGCAGGCCCGCGCGAGCGCCTCCAGCGTCATTTCCTGCCTGTCGAAGACCAGCGTATCAATTGCCGCAAGAGAATTACCCAGATCGGCGAGGCCAACGGCCTGGATGCCGCTGGCATTATAGTCCGCGCCGCCATCGGTCAGGTCTGCGGCGCGCTCAATACAGCCTTTCACGGTCATGGATGAAAACGGCACGGGATGATGGTCCTTGTTCGCGCGTTCTATGCCATCCAGCCAGACCTTCAGGCGCCCGACCTGGCACCGTAATTCTCTTTCAATGGCTTCTAAGAGCTCATCCATCGTGCGAACTGGAGTGGAATTTTTGCTGCGCGGTTTGAGAACATCACGTAGCAAAACGGTTTCCAGCACCAGAGCGTAGTTGAATATGGCGGCATCCGTGGATGAAAAGCTGATGCCGGAAAGGGCAGGTTCCACGCATCCTACCGTGGCGTAGTTCCACAGATGTTGCTCCGCATCAAACCGGTCGGCCAGCGAAGGCATGATGACATCATCATTATAGAGGGCCGGAGAGCCGCCGCCGCCAGCGATCACTTCAAAGACGCGCTGGCTGTAATCTTCCCTCGACTTGCTGCTCAGGCGCGCGTGCCAGTTTGGTTGCCGTGTCTTGAACTTGTCGAGTACGTCAAGCAGCATGAAGGTCAAGTCATTGGACGCATCATTGCCTGCGTCATCTGATCCACCGATAGTGATGGCCTGCCCGTTTGGCAGTCCGGAAAACATCGGCGTGAGGCGCTCTGAGAACAGCGGAATGACTTCTGATAATTTCAGGCAAAAGGCACAAAAGACATCCTTGAAGTATTTTTCATCGAAGCGGCCACTCGCCTTCTCGCGAAGATAGAGCGGATAGAGATATTGATCCACTCTCCCAAGGCTGATGCCCTGGTCAATGGATTCGATCTGGATCACCATTTGGAAGAACCAGATCATCTGCACGGCCTCATGCAGCGAAGAGGCTGGCTGGCGCGGGACATTGGTCAGCAGGTCGACGACGTCAGTGCGCCCGAGTTTCTGCGCCAGGTCCCGGTAGCGATCAGCGAAGGTCTCCAATGCTTCCAAAGCAATCAGGTTGGCGGCCAGTTGTTCGCGCTGGCTTTCGGACAGATCAGGGTCGGATAACCGCTTATCGATCTGCGCGTGCAGGCCCAGTGTTCCCAAAGTGATGATCGTGCCGTAGTCCGGAAGGAAGTGGGCGATGCCGCCTGCTTCATTGATGGTGAACTCTTTGGCTTTGGATTGACTGGCCAGATATTTCATGCGTTCACGCAGCGGAAAAGCCTTCATCGCGAGATTGCGCGTCAACCAATAAGGGATGACCGAGCGTATCAGCTTGCGCTTGGCCGCCGGATCAACATGTAGGGGATTGACCTTTCTCTTCTCAAATCGAAACAGATCCTCCAGCATCGCACAGCCTGTCAGCTCGACATGGCAAATCGCCCCGATACGATGCTCGGTATGGCTGCCGACAATCAACTCATCTTCATGAATGTTCAGGGTTCGGTGTTGTAAATGCCAGGCCAGCGCCCCGGCCTTCGTCATTGCCGCTGAGGCGTCGGTATGACGCTTATAGAATTCCGTATAGTGGGTCGCTCGTTCAGCGCCCAGCGATGGCACGGCGCTGGTGTGATCCGACGCCAGCTTCATGACCAGAGCAGATGGTTCCCATTCGCTCTCGTCCACCAGCGTCTCATGGTGCAGTTTGACATTCACGACGACACTCCCTGAACACAATGCTATTGAGTGTTACATTTATGGGTCAGACTAACCCAATACCATTTCATTTTCTCTGCAAAATGGATCGGAAGGGAGTGTGGTCACAATATCCCTATAGAGAAGAATGAGAATAACAAGCAACTGGTATCGCATGGCTAAAGCAGGCGTTGCGGACCTTTATGGTTGCAGGAGCCCCAGCTCGCGTTGCTTCTTTTTCGACAGACCGGACGAAACAATACGATGTGACTGGCGGATGTAGTCTTTCAAATCCTTGTCGGAAAGTCCTGGTTTGGCGTAGTGCTGGATCCACTTCATGCCGCGTGACGCAAGATAGGGCGCCGGGCGCAGGCCTGGCTGGTCCTGCAGCATTTCAAAGGCGATGTCGCTTGTCTTGAACGTAATTCCGGCTTGATCATTGTTCCAGCCTCCAATTGCGAAAACTTTGCCGCCAACCTTCCAGACATGCGACCCGCCCCACTGGACAACATAGGTGGTCGCCAGCAGAGTTCTGCAGAATTTATTGAACTGATCATATGTCATATACAAGGGACCAAAGTGTTCAGCAGCCTCGCCTTGTGTATACGATGAGGTTTGTTTAGTGGACTACTATTTTGGGGAGGTAGTGGTCGGGGGGGGGATCAAGCGGCCTTTTGGACGACCCGCGACCTGGGGAACAGGATGCGCGCTTGCGTACCTTCACCAAAAACGCTTTCGATTTTCAGGCTACCACCGTGAATTTCAACCAGTGATCGAGCAATAGGTAGTCCAAGACCAATGCCGCCCTGTGAGCGAGAATATGAGTCTTCAGCCTGGCTGAACGGTTCCAAAATTGTGCTGAGTTTGTCAGCCGGAATTCCCACTCCGTCATCCTGCACGACAATTGCTACTCCGCCATCATGAATGATCTCTACGTGAACACCTATTGTGCCATTCGGGTTGGTAAATTTCATTGCGTTTGAGAGGAGATTGGTAAGAACCTGGCGCACCATTCTTTCATCGGCTTTAACAACAAGATCCGGGTCGTCTGATGAAAGAGACAAGACTTTGTTCGAGAGGCTCGCCTCTTCTTCGAATGCACGAAGCGATTCTGCAACCAAACTGTGAAGGTCAAGATCACATTCGTCTATATCCACGCTGCCGGCGTCAATTCTGGACATGTCGAGCACATCGTTCAACATGGATAGCAAGTGTTTGCCACTGATATGAATATCATTGGCGTAGTCCTTGTATTCGGGCTTGCCGTTGGAACCAAGGATCTCCTTTGCGATAATTTCGGCGAATCCGATAATTGCATTTAGGGGTGTCCTTAGTTCATGGCTCATATTGGCCAGAAACTGGGATTTGGCATGATTGGCGCTTTCGGCTTGTTCCTTGGCTTTGCGCAAGTCGGCCTCGGTCTCGTGGCGCCGTTCTATCTCGATATTCAGAAGGCCAACCATTTCCTGCAGGTTGATATTTGTTGCCCGGATTTCGTTACGGTGGCGTCTGAGCGAAACATAGCCGATTGTTATCGAGCTGGTGACGACAAGGCTCAGCACAAGAACAGCGTAAAGCACTAGCCTCTGCTGTCTGGCCCGCGCTTCAGCCAGATGGATATCTCTTTCCAGCTGTCCGGTTTTGAGCTGCTGAATCTCCAGCTCCTGATTTGCGAAATCGAATTGCGCTCCCATGAGCGCCATATTTGCAGAAGCCGAAATGTCACGGCCATGATCGTCAAGTCGTTTGAATGCCTCAAGGTGCTGCAGTGCAGGACCGCTTTCTCCGGCAGTGCCAAAGATTTTATACGCGATCTCATGCATATCGCGAAAGGGGACTGACGTCTGCGTCAAGTCCATATCTGCGAAAACGGTTGAGAGGTAGCCCTCGGCTTCAGTTATATGGCCCCGCTGATAGGCGACCTGTGCCTTGATTCCCGAGACGAACCTGGACCAGTTGTTATCATCGCTTCCTCGGAGCAATTCCAGCGCGTCATCGGCGCTCATCTCTGCGGCCTCAAGGTTTCCCATCACAATTTGCAGGGATGCCAGATTCGTCAGAATGCGAGCTTCGAGGAGAGAGCTGTCTATTTTCGAGCTGATCGTCAGGGCGCGATAAAATTGCTCAAGAGCTTCACCGAAGCGACCCAATTCCTTAAGAGTATTGGCACGATTGTTGGCCGAGGATATGTCCAGAGAGGGATCGTCGGAATATATTTCGTCAGCCCTTTCGTAGTACTCAAGAGCCCTTTCGAAGGATCGTGCATCGTTGTAAATCGATCCAACACTTTGTAGCGCAATCGATTGGCTGCGGGCGATATTGAGATCGGCGAAGATTTCATAGGCCTCGTGAAAGCTTTCGAGAGCAGTTTCCACATGCCCACTCAGTCTGCTCACACGCCCGCGAGCCAGAAGAAGATCTCCGCCAAGTTTGCTTTTGACGGTTTGTTCGCCAATGGTTTCAAGAGCACGATTAAGAAGCGGCAGTACATCACCAGTCTGATTGAGCCTGATCATGGCTTCGGATTGCAGCCACAGGCTAGTAGCCACGGCTTCAGCTGATTTCGTGGAGGTCGACAGGGAAAGGGCAATCATCTCGGCTCCACGAGCAAGTTCAAGCGCTTCTGCCGGGTTAGCCATCATTGAAGACTCAGACTGACCGATAAGCTGATCGAACTCTTCCCATTGCCCGTCCTGCGCAATATCCGATGAACCATTCATCTGTGCTTGTGCACTCGGCGCATGGCTGAAACACACCAGGCTGAGGCTCACAACAGTCAACAGGTAAACAGATCTTAACACTTCGAGGCTTCTCGCGCTTGTTTCTCTCCTAATCGGTCTAAAAGTAGTTGAATTAGATTGAAAGACTATTAGCGGGGGGTGGATTTCCATAACGAAGAGCCACTCCGGAGAGTGGCTCAATGTTTGTGATCTCGGGAGCACTATTTCAGGCGACCCGTTGCTTTTAGTTGACTGCACCTACCGGCTGGTGAAGTCGAACTTCGCACTTGCAAGAGCCAGGCTCACTGTTTTACCGGTTTCACGGCCCTTGTCGTCCAATCGGGTAAATGACCTGAGGTGATTTCGCGACTGTGCATTGCTGCCTGCGGATTGATACACCCTGTGGGCGATTTCATGCATGTCCCGATAAGATGCCGTTGTTCTTTCAACATCGCTGCCTGCAAAGGTCATGGCGATATATTCAACAGCCTTGTCGGTTTTCGCTCTGGCCAGGGCAATGTCGGCTTTGACACCCCAGACGAACTTCGTCCAGTTGGTATCGTCTGCCTCTTTCAACATTTGCAAGGCGCGAGTTACACTTGCGTCTGCGGCATCAAGATCACCATCCATAACTTGCACAGATGCAATATTTGTCAGGATGCGGCCTTGCAGAAGAGGACTTCCCATCTTTTCGCTGATTTTGAGAGCCTTGTTGAAGCTCGCAAGAGACGCCTTGTAGTCGTGAAGTTCCTTAAGGGCGTTCCCTGAATTGTTTGCTACGGAGAGCTCCAGCGATGGGTCTGAAGGATAGACCTTGCTGGCGCGCGCGTAGTACTCCAGTGCCTGCTCATAGGATCGCGCTTCTTTGTAGATTGACCCGATACATTGCAGGACGATTGCCTGACTGCGCGCTTCACCCAGAAGAGCGAAGATTTCATGCGCCCGGTTCAAACTGTTCAGCGCGACATCAACGTCACCGTTTTGTCTGGAGACCCTTGCAAGAGCAAGATTGAGATCACCAACCAGTTTTGTTTCTGCCCCGGTTTGACCAACCAGCTCCAGAGCTCGGTCCAGAAGAGGGCGAACCTCGGAGATACGGTTGACGCGAAGCAGAGCTTCTGACTGGAGCCAAAGGCTCGTCGCAAGACTTTCGCGTCTTCGATCAGCGGTATCAAAGTAAACCGAAAGGTCCTGGGCTTTTTGAGCATAGTCCAGTGCCGTAGCGGGATCGGACATCATGTACTGCCGAGCCTTGTCAACTTCACCCTGGAAGTTCTGCCAGTTTTGACCTTGTGCTCCGGTCAGCGCCAGAGTGCTGGTGGTCGCGGCAAGGACTTGCTCACTCATGCCTGCCGGGGAAAGCTGCAGGGCAAGGGCAACCAGGCCTGTCTTGAGGATCATCCTGGTGGCACCTGTTCTTGCGGGCACTTTGGATGAAGCGGTTGGCAAATCGTTCACAATTTTATTCCCGTGATGAGGTTGCGAGGCGAGTGATCCAGTCAGGATCGTCGGTTCAGATGATTTTTGATCAAAATGTGTCATATTAGAACCTCCCCCCTAAACCAAAGCCAAGCATCCATCCGGTACCGTCGTCCTCCGCTTCGTCATCATTGAACCTGGCTTCACCAAAAAGGTTGAGCTCAAGTTTGTTGTTCATGACAGGCGTCGAGTAGAGGACTTCTGTAACCAGCTTTCTCTTGGACGTATTCAGTCCCCACGTCTCGGTCACAGCGCCGAGCTCGCCGGTCTGTCGATCCACGACCTGCATGGATTGGTATTCCATGTCACCACTTTCAATGTGAAGTGGCTGCATGAAGGTCACACGCAAACCGTCTTCTTTGCCAAGTAGACCTTGCTTGTAGGCCGAGAGGGCAAAGGCCGTGCTCTGCAAGCCATCATCAGAGACGCCGAGCAGAGAGTTCTCATACCTTGTCCCTCTGGTGTGACCAACGGTCGCCGAAGCCGAAAGAGTAAAGTCCTCGACCGGTTTCGCTGTTACACCCAGCGTCATACTGTCGGTGATTGTCCCGCCGCTGAGCGAAAGAGCGCCCTTGCCCTGCGAGCCGAGCAGGCCGGTTTCTTCGTTCAGCAAGGCATACGAGCCCGAAACGGTCAGCTTGTCAGATACCATGTGATCAAATCCGGCCGTATAGGCAGAAGCTCGATAGTTATCGAAGCCGTCGAGCAGGTCGATATCCTGACCGGTTACCTGATCCTGCATGACGTGATTGTCATCCTTGTTCGTGAAACCGACGGTCAGGGATGTGCGTCGAAGGACTTTAAGAGAGGCGCTGGCATAGGCGTCGCCGGAGGCAAACCCGAGCATCGGATTCACGCCGCCAGTCTCAATGTCATAGTCGGACTTGAAGCCAAATCCTTCTTGTTGATAGAGGCTTGTAGCGCCGGTACCGCTACCCATGCGGAAAGAAAATCCGGTTTTTGTATGGACGACACCAACCTCGGAGTGGAACGGTTTCCCGTCAGGCGCAACGGACCTTTCCTCCTGGTTGAGCGGTGTTGCAGTCATATTGAAGCTGAAGCCATCCACCGCAGCAAACGGTGCAGTCCAGGTTTCGATATCGGTGAAACCGGATCCGCCGGACCAGTCGACAAGACGTTGATAGAGATGACGCTGGAAGCGTTGGGCGCTGCCATAACCGTCAAAATTCTTACCGTAAAGTTTGGTGCTCAGAGGAATGGTGAAGTCCCGGAAGGTATCGCCGATATTCTCCAGTCCGTAAAGATAAACGCTATGATCTTCAAAGAGAGAAAGGGCTCCCGGAGCCAATAGCGCATCCTTAATGGAGGCACTTGACCAGCCATCAAAATGCTTTCGGCTGTATGAGAGACCCGCCTTGCGATCGGGCACATAGAAGTAAACATCATCAAAATTAAGCGGTGACTGGGACGCTTCAACATCCAGCAGGCCCCAGCCATAGACCGCATCGACACCTGGATCGCCAAGATCCTGTGCAGATTGCAGGAGAATGTCGATGCTCTCCTCGGCATGTTCCTGCAGCCACGGCCAGCGATCCTGCAAGAGCGTTATGGCGCCGGTAACCAGCGGGGCCGCAAACGATGTTCCCGATACCCGGCTCAGATTGCCGTCATTGTCGGTAACCAGGATCAACTCGCCAGGTGCCACAATGAATTTATATTTGAGCTTGTCTCCTTCGTCACAAGTCCAGGAGTCGACAATGCAGGCTTCACCCGGCGTGTTTGAGAAATGCGAGATAGTGCCCGTCGGATCAACCGATCCGACGATGACCAGATTGTCGTAGATGTTATCGTCACTGGCGTAGATATCTGCCGTCTGAGAGACGCCTTCATTGCCTGCTGCCTTGACGAAGATCGTATCCGTCATTGAAGAAACAGCAGAGTCGGCAAAGACGTTTTCCCAATCGCTGTGAAGGGTCCATCCGGCCATACCAAGAGACATGTTGATGACCGTAGCACCTTTTTCGCGCAGCGTTTTGATTCCGGATGTGACATCGGCCCAGCTCGCCGTGCCGGTTGCATCAAAGGGATTGTAGTTTAACAGTTTAACATCAGGCGCGATGCCCATGATGCTTTCCCCATCATGTTTACCGGCAATCAAACCAGCGACGGATATGCCGTGACTGTTAACGGAGTAGTCATAGCCGCCGACAAAAACAACAGGTGTGCCCAGCACATCGTTGCTTTGAATCTTTACGTCGAGCAGGCCAACAATGGCATCTTTGCCGCCACCCTGGTCCTGTGTCAGGCTCGGCGTCCAGTTGATTAATGGCATCCAGTGATCGACATGATCGACGCCGGAGAAATTCATCAATCCGTCATACCAGTCGAGGAAGAACAGCGACCGGTCGGCGGCGGTGAGATTTGAGATACTTGCGGGGTCGTTGAGGTCAATCCCGTATTTGTCAAAAACACCATCTGAAAATCCAGCCGAGAATGACTGCCCGGTCTTCGCAAGGACAGCTTCACCCCAAACGGCTTCAGATCTGGTCACCAGATCTTGCAGCATGACGGTGACCTGATCGTAGGCGGTCTGGGAGTTCGCAGCGAAAGGATCAATATCGCCCCACAAGGCATTGATATCACCCCAGAGCGGGCCAACGGCTCCCCAGTAGGTGCCAACCTCGCCCCAGAATGGATCAATGGTTCCAGAGAACGGATCAATGTCGCCCCAGAAGGCATCGATATCGCCAAAGAACGGATCGATGTCACCCCAGAACGGATCAATGTCGCCCCAAAACGGATCGATATCGCCATAGAATGGATCAATATCACCATAGAACGGATCAATGTCTCCATAAAAGGGATCGATTGTTCCGGAATGTTGGGACAGTCGGCTCAGCTGGTATGTTTCACCAGCAGCGACTGCATCTTCGGCAACGGCTCTGACTGGTGAAAGAAATGCGGCTGAGAGGGCCAGGACACTTGTCATGCAAGTAAAGCGTCGCATAAATTACTCCGTACTCATGTACTGTTACATCGACGCCTAAATTACGGCACTACGAATTAACGTCCTGTTAAGTTGTGTGGTTAATTTCCGCATGCTGACGGATAAGGTTAACTCCTATAATCATAGCAAAAACAGCACATTAGGTCGAATAGAGTGAGACAGAAGTAAAACTATTTTTAGGAGAAGTGTTAAGGAATCGGCTTAACTTCCGCCGTAAACGTTGCTCCCGATGTGTTAAGAGGTTGCGCCACGGATCAGCATATCTGTCGTTGCACAGGGTAGGATCAACATAACGTTAGCGCGGGTAGACATTAATCAATAGCCCTCGCTCAGTGCTGGAGGTTGACAGGATTGGCCCGCACTTGAAGCAGGAAAGCCGGACTTGATGTCAGGGAACGCGAAGCGTAATAAAGCTGATGAAACGCGAATATGACAAAAGGGCCCACCAATATGAAATACCGCAAACTCGGCTCCAGCGATCTTGAAGTCTCCGAAATTTCTCTCGGCTCCTGGCTGACCTACGGCGTTGGCGTCAAACATGACGAGGCCATGGCCTGCGTCAAACGTGCTTTCGAGGTTGGGATCAATTTCATCGATACAGCTAATGTCTATGGCAAGGGCGCGGCGGAAACCCTGCTCGGAGAGGCGCTCACCGATGTGCCGCGTGACAGCTATATCCTGGCAACCAAGCTCTTCGGCGATATGGGAGGCGGGGACAAGGGCTTGTCGCGCGCGCAGGTTTTCAAGCAAATCGATGCCTCGCTCACCCGTCTCAAGGTCGATTATGTCGATCTTTATCAGTGTCACCGCTTTGACCCGGAGACGCCGCTGGAAGAAACCATGGACGCGCTCAGTGAAGTGGTCAAACAGGGCAAGGCTCGTTACCTCGGGTTTTCCGAATGGTCGCCGCAAAACATCGAAGATGTGATGGCGCTTGAGGGCGTCGAGAAATTTGTCTCCAGCCAGCCGCAATATTCCATGCTCTGGCGCCGCCCCGAAGCCAAGGTCATTCCGCTCAGCGCTGCCAACGGCGTCAGCCAGATCGTCTGGTCACCGCTCGCCCAGGGCGTCCTCACCGGGAAATATGCGCCGGGCGCACCGCTCCCGGCAGACACGCGCGCCACCTCGGACGAGATGTCCGGCACCATGCAAAACTGGCTCAAACCTGAAATCCTTGAGGCGGTCGAGAAATTGAAGCCGCTGGCCGCCGAGGCCAATTGCACCCTGACCCAGTTCGCCCTCGCCTGGGTCCTGCGCGAACCCAACGTCGCCTCCGCCATCATCGGCGCCAGCCGCCCGGCTCAGGTCGACGAAAACGCCGCCGCCTCGGACCTGGGCATCGACGCCGCCCTGTTCGAAGCCGCCAACGAAATCCTCGAAGGGGCAGGGCGCACAGCTTGAGTAAAAAGAAAAACGGCCGGTGATTTTTCACCGGCCGCTTCAAATTACCCTCTCATCCTGAGGGATTGCGGAGCAATCGTCTCGAAGGATGGAGGCCCCCAATTTGCCAGGCCTCCTTCGAGGCTCACTCCGTTCGCACCTCAGGATGAGGTTTGAATGGGTTGCTCGCCCTAGCTGTTGATCTCGAAGAGACCAGCCGCGCCCATGCCGCCGCCGATGCACATCGTCACGACGCCGTATTTTGCCTTGCGGCGACGCCCTTCGATGAGCAGGTGGCCGGTCATGCGTGAGCCGGACATGCCGAACGGGTGACCAATGGAGATCGAGCCGCCGTTGACGTTGAGTTTTTCCTGGTCGATGCCCAGTTGATCGCGCGAGTAAAGAACCTGTGAAGCAAAGGCTTCATTCAGTTCCCACAGATCAATGTCATCAATGGTGAGGCCATTTGCCTTGAGCAGCTTCGGCACGGCATAAACCGGACCAATGCCCATTTCATCAGGCTCACAGCCGCCAACGGCAAAGCCGCGGAAGGTGCCGAGGATATCAAGGCCGCGCTTTTCGGCTTCCTTGCGTTCCATGACAACCTGTGCGGAGGCCCCGTCAGAAAGCTGGGAAGCGTTACCGGCGGTGATCCACTTGTCTTCGCCCATGATTGGTTTCAGACCGGCAAGACCTTCAAGGGTCGTGCCCGGACGATTACAGTCGTCTTTTTCAGCGACGGCGGCATGCTCGGTAACTTCGCCGGTTTCCTTGTTCTTCATGACCATAGTGGTCTTCATGGCAACAATTTCGTCGTCGAAATAACCGGCTTGTTGAGCCGCATGGGTACGCTGTTGTGACATCAGCGAATATTCGTCCTGAGCCTCGCGCGAGACATTGTAGCGCTCGGCAACGATGTCAGCTGTTTTAATCATCGGGAACCACAGACCAGGATATTTGGCAAAGAGCTCCGCTTCGACGGACTGGGCCGGATCGCCCTTGGCCGGAAGCGAAATGCTTTCCACGCCGCCGGCAACCATGATGTCGACGCCTTCTACGACAACACGGCCTGCCGCCATGGCAATGGCCTGAAGACCTGAAGAACAAAACCGGTTGATGGTCGTGCCGGAGGTTGAAACGGGGCAGCCCGCCGAAAGCGCTGCGTTGCGCGCAACGTTCATGCCGGTGGTGCCAGCCGAGGCGGCATTGCCCAGGATGACGTCATCGACTTCTGCCGGATCGATTTTGGCACGTTCGATGGCGTGTTTGATCGGGTGGGCGGCAAGCTTGATACCGTGGGTGTTATTAAAGGCGCCGCGGGCCGCTTTGGTAAGCGCGGTACGGGCGGTTGAAACGATGACTGCTTCTCTCATAATGGTCCCTCTCTGGAAGGTTATTGAATTATTGTTTTTTGGTTCCTGATTTCACGAGGGCAGATTATCGACCAAAAGCCGGGCTGGCCAGCCCGGAATCGCGATTCCGTCGCCAAGTGTGCGCTTTGAGCAAAAGTACGGCCTCCAGGCAGGCAAAATCAGCAATTGATCCTCGCTCACAGGGCGATTAGGGTGCCCCATACTTTCCGTTTCAATAAGAACAAAATTAAAGTCCTTGAGGAGGGAACAAATGGATTTAGCTGGAAAAGTCGCCGTTATTACTGGTGGTGCATCAGGAATGGGCCGGGCCACGGTCCGCCGTTTCGTTGAAAAAGGCGCAAAATGCGCGATTTTTGACTTCAACGAGGAAAAGGCCAACAAGGTCATCGCCGAAGTCGGCAGCGAAAACGCCATTTTCTGCAACGTTGACGTCACCAAAACTGAAACCGTTGCCGCCGGCATTGCCGCGACCATGGAAGCCTTTGGTGCCATTCATGTTTGTTGCAACTACGCCGGAACCGGTAATGCCGCCCGGACCATGGGTAAGAAGGGGCCGTTCCCGCTTGATAGCTTCAAACGGATCATCGACATCAACCTGATCGGTACTTTTGATGTGGCTCGCCTTTGTGCCGAGCAAATGTCGAAAAACGAGCCCTATGATAATTACGGCGGGCGCGGTGTGATCATCAATACAGCTTCCGTTGCAGCCTATGAAGGTCAGATCGGCCAGGCAGCCTATTCCGCCTCAAAGGGCGGTGTCGTCGGCATGACCCTTCCAATTGCCCGTGACCTCGCGGTTCTCGGCATTCGCTGTAACACAATCGTTCCGGGTCTCATCGCAACACCGCTTCTGATGGGCGGTGCAGAAGAAATGACCCCGGAAATTGAAGGCTTCCTGAAGCCACTGGCAAGCCAGGTCCTTTATCCGCAGCGCCTTGGCCTTGCTGAAGAGATTACCAGCCTCGCCGAGCACATTGTTTCGAACGATTATATCAACGGCGAGTGCATCCGCATGGACGGTGGCATTCGTATGCAGCCGAAGTAAGAAAAACAAAAAGAGGAAACAACATGACAGAAGCATGGATTATTGATGTCTGCCGCACACCGCGCGGCATCGGCAAGATTGGCAAGGGCTCGCTGGCGGAAATTCATCCTCAGCGTCTCGGCTCAACCGTTTTGGCTGCGCTCCAAAAGCGCAATGACATTAACACCGCAGAAGTTGACGATATCGTTTGGGGCACCAGTTCCCAGCGCGGTCAGCAAGGCGGCGATTTGGGCCGCATGGCAGCACTTGATGCGGGGTACGATGTACGCTCCAGCGGCATGACCCTCGACCGGTTCTGCGGATCGGGCATCACCACCGCAAATATCGCAGCCGCTAACATCATGTCCGGTATGGAAGACATGGTCATCGCCGGCGGCACCGAAATGATGTCGCAATATGGCAAGATGGGCCAGGGCGGTTCGCCGTTCATGGACAATGGTAACGAGCACTTGCGCGATCTGCATCCCCAGCCCCACCAGGGCGTATGCGGCGATGCCATCGCCACGCTGGAGAACATCCCGCGTGAAGCGCTTGATGACCTGGCCTATGTCAGCCAGCAACGCGCCGATGCGGCCATCAAGGGCGGTCACTTCGACAAGTCTCTTGTCCCCGTCTATCACGACGACGGTACTCTGGCGCTGGATCACGAAGAGTTCCCGCGTCCGCAAACCACGCGCGAAGGCCTTGCGGCGCTGAACGCCTCCTTTGCCGCCGTTGCAGATTTCGAGCTCGATGAGAAGGGCACGACGTTCCGCAAGCTGGTGGCTCAAGTCTATCCGGATCTGCAAATCAACCACGTTCACCACGCCGGTAACTCGTCCGGTGTTGTCGATGGTGCAGCCGCCATTTTGATGACATCGCCGGATTACGCAAAGGCCCACGGTTACAAGCCGCGCGCCCGTGTTGTCGCCATGGCGAATATGGGTGACAGTCCGACACTGATGCTTAACGCACCGGTTCCGGCCGCCAAAAAGGTTCTCGCCAAAGCCGGCATGACCATCGACCAGATCGATCTCTTCGAAATCAACGAGGCCTTCTCTGTTGTCGCCGAGAAGTTCATCCGCGATCTCGACCTCGATCGCGAAAAGGTCAATGTCAATGGCGGCGCCATGGCTCTGGGTCACCCCATCGGGGCAACCGGCGCTATCCTCATCGGGACAATGGTCGATGAACTGGAACGTGCTGACAAGCAGTTTGGTCTCGTCACCATGTGCGCAGCCGGCGGTATGGCCCCGGCAATCATCATTGAGCGGATGTAAATTCCGACACGACTGGTATTATTGGAGCCTCGAAGGAAACTTCGGGGCTCTTTTCTTTTTCGCTCGGGAAAGGATGCAAACTAGCCGGCGGATTTCTTGCCCTCAAGCTCGCCCTGAAGTTTTTTCAGGGGCGCGGCGCTCGGTTGTTCCCTGGGCATCCGGTTCCAGGCATCAAGCGCGGCGATCTTGTAACCCTCGGCCAGAGTGGGATAATTGAACGTGTTCTCAACAAAATACTCAAGAGTACCTTTGAGATTAAGCACCGCCTGACCAATATGGATGAGCTCGGTGGCTCCCTCGCCGACGATGTGCACGCCGAGAAGGCGCCGCGATTCCAGTGAGAAGATCATTTTCAGGAAACCGGACTTGAGCCCCATGATGTGGCCCCGAGAGGTCTCGCGAAACCGGGCAATGCCGCATTCATAAGGGATATTCCGCTCCACCACTTCTTCTTCTGTCATGCCGATGGTCGAGATTTCCGGAACGGCATAGATGCCGTAAGGGAAAAACGCCGGTGGCTCGTGCGCTTCAATCCCGAAGGCGTGACAGGCTGCAATCCGGCCCTGTTCCATGGAGGTCGAGGCAAGACTTGGAAAGCCGATCACATCGCCGACCGCATAGATGTGCGGGATGCTGGTCTGAAAGGTCATGGGGTCAACCGAAATCTTGCCGCGTTCAATGGCTTCAAGTCCGCAATTCTCCAGGCCGAGGTCAGCGGTCGATCCCGTGCGACCCGCCGCGTAGAGCGCCATGTCGGTTCGGATTGAGCGCTTGTTTGCAAGCGTTGTGACGACCTGGCCACCCTGGGTGACTTCTACCTTGTCAACCGCGCAGCCCAAACGCATCTGAATGCCCCGGTCCCGCAGTTCATGGACAAACTCGTCAATAAGCTCACGATCAACAAAGGGCAGGATTTCGCGGCCCGGATCGACAAGCGTGACAGTCACATCCAGTGCACTGAAGATCGTCGCATATTCTGTTCCGATGACACCGGCGCCGATAACGGTCAGAGAGTGCGGCAAGGTTTTCAAACCGAGAATCTCGTCGCTGTCGAGAACGCGGGTCCCGTCAAACGGGATATAGTCCGGCCGCCAGGGCCGTGTCCCGACGCAAATGATGAAACGGTCCGCAGTAAAATGCGTGATATTCAAGTGCTCATCAACGACTTCGATAGCGTTCGGCGAGATAAAGGCCGCCTGACCGCAGAACGTCTTGACCTGATTGCGTGCGAATTGGTGTTCGAGAATTTCAACTTCGTGGTTCAAAGTCTTATGGAGACGGTCCAAAAGATCATCAGCCGTGATATTATTCTTGGCGCGCCACGATTGACCGTAAAACCCGCGCTCGCGCCAGCCGGACAGATTGAGAACTGTCTCGCGCAGCGTCTTGGAGGGGATTGTCCCGGTGTGAACCGAGACGCCGCCAACCCTTTGGCCCTTCTCCACCACCAACACGGATTTGCGCGCCTTGGCAGCCTGCACGGCCGCGCGGCGACCCGCAGGACCGCTGCCGATCACAATCAGTTCAAAGTGGGTTTCTGCGGGGTTCAAAATACGTGTTTCCTTGCAAGGACTTACCTGATGCCAAGTCTATCTGACAGGGGCTCTCAATTTGGTTAATACCGTCGCAAGTCCCGGAGAATCAGGCAGTTTAGTTGCCGTTTGCATCGTGTCCGCACATTCGATAGAAGTGCGCGTTCAATTGCCTCAAGGAGAACAAGCCCCCATGGCTCCCCAGTACATTTATCATATGCAGCACCTCTCGAAGACCTTCACAGGGGGCAAGCAGATCCTGAAGGACATCAACCTCAGTTTCTTTCCCGATGCCAAGATCGGTGTCGTAGGTGTGAACGGGTCTGGTAAATCGACGCTGCTGAAGATCATGGCGGGGCTTGATGCGGAGTTTCAAGGCGAGGCCTGGCCCGCTGAGGGGGCGAAAGTCGGATATCTCGCTCAGGAACCTCAGCTTGACCCGAACAAGGATGTGCTCGGCAATGTGCTGGATGGTGCCGGCGAGGTGAAGGAGTGGCTCGACCGGTTCGAGGAGATCTCGCTCAAGTTTGCCGAGCCCATGGACGACGACGAGATGAATGCCGTCATTACGGAACAGGCTGAAATCCAGGAGAAGATTGATGCGGCCGACGGCTGGGATCTGGAATCAAAAATTGAAATGGCCATGGACGCCTTGCGCTGTCCTCCAGGCGACGCCGATGTCACCAAGCTTTCAGGGGGCGAAGCTCGTCGAGTAGCCTTGTGCAAGCTTCTGCTTCAGGCTCCTGACCTTCTCCTGCTCGATGAGCCAACCAACCATCTCGACGCTGAGTCCATTGCGTGGCTTGAACATTATCTGAAGGACTATCAGGGCGCCGTCATCATCGTTACCCATGACCGCTATTTTTTGGATAACATCACCGGCTGGGTGCTGGAACTTGATCGCGGGCAGGGAATTCCCTGGGAGGGAAACTATTCCAGCTGGCTCGACCAAAAGGCCAATCGTCTGGAGCAGGAAGCCAGGGACGATCAGGGACGTAAGAAAACCCTCGACCGCGAGGTGGAGTGGATCAAGGCAAGCCCGCGCGCCCGGCAGGCAAAGTCCAAAGCGCGGATCAGCGCCTATGATGACTTGCTTAATCAGGACGTGGGCGAAAAAATCAAGAACGCCCAGATTGTTATCCCGGCCGGGCCTCGCCTCGGCGGTAATGTCGTTGAGGCCAACGGGTTGAAGAAGGGCTTCGGCGATGCGCTGCTCATCGATGATCTCAATTTCACACTGCCACCCGGCGGTATTGTGGGCGTTATCGGCCCCAACGGTGCAGGCAAGACCACCCTGTTCCGCATGCTGACCGGACAGGATAAGCCGGATGAAGGAGAGCTGAAAATCGGTGACACTGTGGTCATGGGATATGTCGACCAGAGCCGTGACGACCTTGATGACAAGAAGACCGTTTGGGAAGAAATTTCAGATGGTCTGGATGTCGTAAAGCTGGGCAACCGCGAGGTTTCAAGTCGCGCCTATGTCGGGAACTTCAACTTCAAGGGTGGCGATCAGCAAAAGAAGATGGAGCAGCTCTCCGGCGGCGAGCGCAACCGAGTGCATCTGGCCAAGATGCTGAAGTCCGGCGCCAACCTGCTGCTGCTGGATGAACCGACCAATGACCTCGACGTGGACACACTGCGCGCGCTCGAGGATGGCCTGTGTGATTTTGCCGGATGTGCCATCGTCATCTCTCACGACCGCTGGTTCCTCGACCGTATCGCCACGCATATGCTGGCCTTTGAAGGCGACAGCCACGTCGAGTGGTTCGAGGGCAACTTCGAGGACTATGAGGAAGACAAGAAACGCCGCCTCGGCCCCGCCGCCGAAATTCCGCACCGGATCAAGTTCAAGAAGTTCACGCGCTGATCAGGCAAATCCTGATCAGACCGTGCCCAGAAACTCCAGCACCGCATCGGTGACAACATTCGGTTGATCCATGGATGCGTTGTGGCCGGCGTCCTTGATAACAACGCTTGTCGCCTTGGGGATCTTGATGCTCATATATTCTGCGGCATTCTTGAAGGCGTGATCCTGGTCGCCGACAAGGACGAGAGCTGGGACCGCAATGTTGGGCAAAGTTTCGATGACCTTCGCGTCATCCTGGGGAAGAATGCCGCGCGCCGCACGGGCCACCCCCATAAGCGAGCGGTGATTGCCCTTGCGGCGTTCG
Source organism: uncultured Alphaproteobacteria bacterium (assembly GCA_965603015.1). GTDB lineage: Bacteria > Pseudomonadota > Alphaproteobacteria > M2410 > M2410 > JAUWTJ01. Next base: position 22,695 of record CBFDBJ010000011.1, on the reverse strand, counting down.
TTTTCCGGCAGGGCCATTTGCTCCGCATGTCGCTTTTCAAATTTCTCGGCATCCTTTTCGCACTGCGCATTCCATCCGGCGCGGGCCTCGTCCTTTCTGAAACCAGGACCGGTATTGAGAAGCAGCAGGGATTTGAAGATCTCTGGATGACGCCGGTAGGCCTCAATAGAAAGATAGCCGCCAAGAGAATGCCCGCCGATATGAGCCTCGCTGGCGCTGACCTCTTCAAGCAGGGCAAGAATGTCGCCAATCGTGGCGTCGCGGGTATAGAGGCTTGCGTCATCCGGGGCATCACTTTGCCCGTGGCCGCGCATGTCCCAGACGATCACCTGGTACTTTTCCGACAGAGGTCCAATCTGTCCCGCCCACGTTTGGGTCGAGCCGGAAAAACCGTTGGAAAGCAGGACCGTTTGACCTGACCCGTGAACTTCGTAGTAGATTGAAATGCCGTCGCGGCTGAGTATGGCCATTGGTCGCTCCCTCGCTCATTGTCGCGAGGGTCAGATATCTCCGCCGGAGCATTCTCCGGCTAGCTAGAGATCAGCCGTCGCACCACTATGCTTTTGCAGGATTTCCGTAAGCGCAGCAACACTTCCTTTTTGCTGCGCAATGATCGAGGAAAACTGGGCGCGCTGCTCCATAGCCATCCAGATGCCAACAACCTGAACATCCACAACCTGATAGTGGCCATCTCTGGCAAAGACCCGCCAGTTGACTTCCCAGGGTGCGGACCCGTCTGCGAAGGCAACCTCGCTGTGGACAATCACTTCCCTGGCTTTTTCTGATTCCCGGCGAAGTGTGGAGCCAGTGACAACGAGCTGTTCACCGGAATACTCTCCGAGCCGCGATTGATAGATGTTAATGGCATAGTTCTCAAAGACGCGGAGAAAGGCTGTAACCTCGTCATGGCTTGCCCGGCGGCGGTGTTTTGAGAGCGCAAACATGCCGATGCGTTCAAAGTCGAAGGAGGCTTTTACCAGACCGCGAAAGGCTTCGGCCTTTTGGCCGGCGTCGAGGTCCTCTTGATTGAGAATTTCAAACCCCTTATCGGACATTTGTTGCACGTAGGCCATTGCAGCAGCGTCGCCATCGGCGGCTTGTGCCGTCGTGGTGATCGCCAGCGCCATTATTCCGCAAAGGAATGTCTTGGAAAATACAGTCTTCAGGATTGAGGGAAAAGGGTTCCTCAGTGCTTGAATTAACATAGCTGGCCTCACGCGTCCCGGGTACAAGGAGCGGGTTGTTCCACGTTACAGACAGAACAATCCCGACATCACAATTCGATTTACCGCGAGCTTATTGGCGGTATCTCAATGTCGGGTTAATAATTCTGCTAGGATTGAGGGTATCTGAAGCACATTGTTGGAGATGCAACAAAGGGCTTAAAAATCAAGGGCTTGAGGGTGTGTCTTCCTGGTCAGTATTAAACATAAATTCATCATCACCCAGTTCAAACATGCCTTCGTCGGCTTCTGGTTCGAACATTGTCTCGTCCTCTCCAAGACTGAACGCATCTTCCTCAGCGTCGAAATCCTCTTCCAGATCGAAGTCGTCATCGAGCTCGAATTCAAAGTCCGGCATATCGTCAAAATCGCGCCCATTGGCGATTTCTGAATTCCGATCTTGCCGATAAATACTGCGCACCGTCGCATAGTAGTCCAGCGAAGTTCGCTCAAGATTTTCTATCGTTTCTATGTTCTCGGCGCGGTCGTTGACCATGTCAAACGCGGAAAGGCTCGTGCGTATGATCCAGGTATCTTCGTCTTTTATATAGTTCAGAGGATTAATCGCAGCATCGACAAGTTGACCGAACAGGTCGCGCGGCGGGGCGGGGCCGAGCAAGGGCGCCATGAAATAAAACCCCTCGCCAAAACCATAAACAGCCAGCGTCTGCCCGAAGTCTTCCTTGTGTCCCTCAATCCCCATATGCCGCGCGGGGTCGAACAGGCCGCCCACGCCAATGGTTGTATTGATCAAAAGGCGGGTGAACGTCGCGGACGCTCTGCCGAGCTCAAACTGCAGCAGGTCGTTCGCAAAAGTCGTCGGGGACGTGAGATTGTCCATGAAGTTGGAAATGGAGCGCCTGACAGGCTTTGGAAAAACAGCGGTGTAGCCAACGGCCACCGGTTTGACGACGACCTCATCGGCGAGCATGTTCAGAGCAAAGAGGGGCCGGTTCCATTCTTCAAACGGGTCGTTGACCTCATAACGGGCAAGCGCCGCCGGGTCATCCGGATCGTTCATGCTGGCGCAGGCCCCAAGTGAAAAGATGACACTGACAAGAGCACAGTGCCGCAGAACCACATTGTAATGGTCGAGGATCTTCTTCATATTTTCGCAGACCCCCACTTTTTTCCCAATTGCCTCGCTGCTCGTGCGCGCTGCAACCTCTAACATCGTGACTCTTGTTCACAGGTTAACGCGCGAACAGACCAATATCATAGCTGATCTTGCTCAACCAGAATTTGATCGCTGGATAAAAGGACAGCCGGCAAAAAACCTGGGGATTGTTGCCGATTTGGCTCAAAACGCCAGTTTTCCCACAATCCCGAGATTCTCATCTTAATCGTTGAATAACTACATAAAGATATGTTTATATGATTAGCAGAATCTATTGCTGAAGAAACGGGAGCTTTCAGTGAATTCGGAACACATCGTAGCTGGTTTGAAGGCGGCAGGAGAGCCCACGCGGCTCAGATTGCTGGTCGTTCTGGCTCATACCGAGCTCACGGTGAGTGAACTGACACGGGTTCTCGGACAAAGCCAGCCGCGCATATCAAGGCATCTGAAGCTGCTTTGCGATGCTGATTTGCTGGAACGGTTTCAGGAGGGGGCATGGGTTTTCTATCGGCTGACCCGCTCGCGTGACGGTGCACCCAATATTGCCGAAGCCGTCCTGTCCTTCATTGACGCCAACGATCCGGCCATGGCCAGAGACCTCGAAAGGCTTGAAAGCGTAAAAGAAGTCAGGCGTGAGGAGGCGGCAAATTACTTCGCAAATGCCGCCGGAGCCTGGGAAAAACTAAGATCACTGCACACCTCTGATCAGCAAGTTGAAGAAACAATGCTTCAGCTTGTGGGCGACGACAGGGTTGTGAACTATCTTGATATAGGAACCGGCACCGGACGGATGCTGGAAGTTTTTGGACCGCAAGCGGAAAAGGGGATCGGTGTCGATCTGAGCCATGAAATGCTGGTAATTGCCCGCAGCAGAATTGAAGCCGCTGGCCTTGATCATTGTCAGGTCAGGCAGGGCGACCTGTTCGCCCTCGATTTTGCCAATGGATCTGGAGCCACCAATGGCCATATGGACAATGCGGACCTCATCACGCTTCATCTGGTTCTGCATTACCTGACCGACCCGGCTGCAGCTGTTGCGGAGGCAGTCAGAGCCCTGAAGCCGACCGGAAAACTTCTCATCGCCGATTTTGCGCCACATAATCTGGAGGAACTGCGCGAGGAACACTCTCACCGCCGCCTCGGATTTTCCGATACTGAAGTGGCTGGCTGGTGTAAAGCAGCTGGTCTCGATCACATCAAGATTTCACATCTTCCGCCTCCGGACGAAAACGGTCGGAAACTCACAGTAACGCTCTGGCTTGCCCAAGCCAGTGCTCAACCCGGACAGCAGGTATAGACCCATGAGCCCATTGAACTGGATTGAGCGCGATCATCGGGACATTTCTGTCTCGTTTGAATTCTCTCCACCCAAGACGCCTGAGAGCGAGACCAAACTGTGGGAGGCAATCAAGCGTCTCGAGCCGCTCGCGCCTGAGTTCATGTCGGTGACCTATGGGGCAGGGGGCTCGACCCGCGACCGCACGCACGCAACCGTCAAGCGTATCCACGACGAAACCAATATCAAACCGGCAGCTCACCTGACCTGTGTCGGCGCGACAAAGGAAGAGGTGGATGAGGTTATCCGCTCTTATTGGGACGCCGGCATTCGCGACATTGTGGCCCTGCGCGGCGATCCTCCCGGCGGTCTCGACCAGAAATATGAGGCCCATCCCGGCGGCTACGCCAATGCGGCTGAACTGGCGCGCGGCATCAGGGATATCGCCGATTTTGGGGTGATGGTTTCTGCCTATCCGGAAAAGCACCCCGACAGCCGCGATGTGGAAGACGATATCGATAATCTGCGGCGAAAAATTGACAACGGGGCAACGCGCGCTATCTCCCAGTTCTTCGTCGATCCGGAAAACTTCCTGCGTTATCTCGACCGCGTGAGAGCAGCTGGCATCACAATTCCTGTCGAACCTGGCATTATGCCTGTGACGAATTTTGAGGGTTACAAGCGCATGGCAGCAGGCTGCGGCGCCGATATTCCGGACTGGCTTCAATACCGATTTGAAGGCATTGGCGATGATCTGCGTACCCGCCAGCTTGTGGGCGCTACCATTGCCGCTGACCAGTGCGCCGCGCTCTACCAACGCGGCATCGATATGTTCCACTTCTATACGCTTAACCGCGCTGATCTCGCTTACGCCATATGTCATATTCTGGGCGTGCGACCCAAAGCTACCAAAGGAGAGCCTCATGCCTGATCATGCAGCCAATCTCAAATATCTGAACGCCGAGTTGAAAAAACGGATCTTGATCATCGACGGCGCCATGGGAACAATGATCCAGCGGCGTGAGTTGAGCGAAGAGGATTTTCGCGGCGAAAAATTCAGCGATTATCATCTTTTGATCAAGGGCAACAATGAAGTGCTCAACCTCACCCGACCCGATATCATCGAGGCGATCCACACGCAGTACCTTGAAGCCGGTGCCGACCTGATCGGCACCAATACGTTCAATGGTACATCGATCAGCCAGGCCGACTATGAAATGGAGGATCTCGCCCGCGATTTCAATTTTGAAGGCGCCAGGCTGGCGCGGGTCGCTGCTGACAAAATGACTGCCAAGACGCCGGACCGTCCGCGCTTTGTCGTCGGCGCCCTTGGGCCGATGAACAAGACGCTGTCTCTGTCACCGGATGTCAACGACCCGGGCTTCCGCGCCGTCACCTTTGACGAGGTAAAGGAATCCTATAAGGCTGCTGCTCGCGGTCTTGTCGATGGCGGGGCGGATATTCTGGCCGTGGAAACTATCTTTGATACGTTGAATTCGAAGGCTGCGCTTGTTGCCCTCGCCGAATTGCGCGACGAGACGGGCATCAACATACCCATCATGATCTCCGGCACGATCACAGATCGATCCGGTCGGACACTCTCGGGCCAAACGGTGGAGGCATTCTGGAATTCAGTCGCCCATGCGGAGCCCTTTAGTGTGGGCCTCAATTGCGCACTGGGTGCGGAGCTGATGCGCCCTCATATTGCCCAGCTTGCCAAAGTCGCGGGCGTCCCTGTCAGTGCCTACCCCAATGCCGGTCTTCCCAATGAATTTGGCGAATACGACGAAACGCCGGAGATCATGGCGGCGCAGCTCAAGGGATGGGCGACCGCGGGCCTTGTCAATCTTGTAGGCGGATGCTGTGGCTCGTCGCCGGATCACATCAAGGCGATTGCCGATGCAATGTCGGGAATGGCTCCCCGTAAGGGTCCGGAAATAGAACGCGCCATGCGCCTTTCAGGACTTGAAGTCCTCAATGTAGCCTGAACGAGAAAAAAATAGTATGACCTCTATAGCAACCTTCATCAATATCGGTGAACGGACCAATGTCACCGGTTCGGCAAAATTCAAGAAACTCATTCTGGCTGATGATTACGACGCGGCATTGGCTGTCGCGCGCCAGCAAGTTGAAAGCGGCGCGCAGATTATTGACGTCAACATGGATGAGGCCATGCTGGATTCCAAAGCGGCCATGGGGACCTTCCTGCGTCTGATCGCTTCGGAGCCGGATATCTCTCGCGTGCCGGTGATGATCGACTCGTCCAAATGGGAGGTCATCGAAGAGGGCCTCAAGAATGTTCAGGGCAAGGCCATCGTCAATTCCATCAGCATGAAGGAAGGCGAGGAAAAGTTCATCGAACAAGCCCGGACCATCCGCCGATATGGCGCGGCCGCGGTGGTCATGGCATTTGATGAAAAGGGCCAGGCTGACACCGAGGATCGCAAGGTCGAGATTTGCACGAAGTCTTACAAGGTGCTGACCGAAAAAGTTGGTTTTGCCCCGCAGGACATCATCTTTGATCCCAATATCTTCGCCGTCGCAACCGGCATCGAAGAGCACAACAATTACGCTGTCGACTTCATCAATGCCAGCAAGCGGATCAAGGCGACCTTGCCGTACGCCTCCATCTCCGGCGGTCTGTCGAATGTTTCCTTCTCCTTTCGCGGTAACGACATTGTTCGCGAAGCGATGCATTCGGTCTTTTTGTTTCACGCCATCAAGGCCGGGCTCGACATGGCGATCGTCAATGCGGGCCAGCTCGCGGTCTATGATGATATTCCAAAAGGCCTGCTCGAGGCCGTCGAGGACGTCATTCTCAATCGCCGCGCGGATGCCACCGACCGGCTTCTCGATGTTGCTGAAGGGTTCAAGGGTATAAAGGCCACTGAGCGCAAGGCCGACCTGTCCTGGCGTGAGGCTCCCGTTTCAAAGCGACTTGAACATGCGCTGGTCAATGGCATCACTGAATTCATCGTTGAAGATACCGAAGAAGCGCGCCTTGAAGCGACAAAGCCGCTTGATGTGATCGAGGGGCCGTTGATGGACGGTATGAACGTTGTCGGTGATCTCTTTGGCTCGGGGAAAATGTTCCTGCCGCAGGTTGTTAAGTCCGCCCGCGTCATGAAGGCGGCTGTTGCCCATCTCAATCCTTTCATTGAAGCCGAAAAAGCCAAAAGTGGCGGCAGTGCTCAGGGCAAGATCCTCATGGCAACCGTCAAGGGGGACGTGCATGACATCGGCAAAAATATTGTCGGCGTTGTTCTTCAGTGTAACAATTATGAGATCGTCGATCTCGGTGTCATGGTGCCGGCCGAGGATATCCTCAAGGCCGCGAAGGAGCACAACGTCGATATTATCGGGCTCTCCGGGCTCATCACCCCGAGCCTTGATGAGATGACCTATGTGGCGAGCGAAATGGAGCGCGAGGGTTTCGATCTGCCGCTCCTCATCGGCGGCGCCACCACGTCAAAGGTTCACACGGCGGTCAAGATCGCGCCGAACTACCTCAAAAATCAGGCGATCTATGTCACCGATGCCTCGCGCGCTGTCGGCATTGCCTCGAGTTTGATTTCCAAAGAACTGCGCGGCGATCTGATCGAGAAAACCCGCATAGAATACGCTGAAGTTCAGCAACGCCACGCTGCAGGCCAGACGGCGCGCAAGAGCTTGACCATCAAGGATGCCCGCGCCAACAGGTTCGCGAATGAGTGGCAGGGTTACACACCGCCAAAACCAACCTTCACTGGCCTCAAGACGTTCGAGACTTACGACCTTGCGGAATTGGCTGAGTACATCGACTGGTCGCCATTCTTTCAGACCTGGGAGCTCACCGGAAAGTATCCAAAAATTCTGACCGATGAAAAGGTGGGCGAGGCGGCAACAAATCTCTTCAGCGACGCGCAGGCCATGTTGAAGAAGATAATTTCCGAGAAGTGGTTTGCGCCCAAAGCCGTGATCGGGTTCTGGCCAGCCAATAGCAAGACGGATGACATCGAAACTTATACGGTCGATGATCGCTCCGAAGTCGGAGCGACTTTCCACACCCTGCGTCAGCAAATGGCGCGTCAGGGTGACCGCGCCAACTTCGCCCTCGCAGACTTTGTGGCACCAAAAGAAACCGGCGCCGCAGATTACCTCGGCGGCTTCGTCGTCACGGCAGGGGAGGGCGTCGATGCGCGCGCCAAAGCCTTCAAGGACGCGCACGACGATTATTCCGCCATCATGGTTCAGGCGCTCGCCGACCGGCTGGCCGAAGCCTTCGCCGAACGCATGCACGAGCGGGTGCGCAAGGAATTCTGGGCCTATGCCTCGGACGAGACGCTGGAAAATGAAGCCCTCATCAAGGAAAAATACCGGGGCATCCGCCCCGCGCCCGGCTATCCCGCATGCCCCGACCACACCGAAAAGCGCACTCTCTTTACCGCCCTCGAAGCCGAGGCTCGCACCGGCGTTTCGCTCACCGAAAGCTGCGCTATGTGGCCAGCCGCCAGTGTCTCGGGCTTCTATTTCTCCCACCCGGATAGCCAGTATTTTGGTCTCGGAAAAATCCAGCAGGATCAGGTCGACGACTATGCCAGGCGCAAGGGCTGGGATGAACGCGAGGCGAAAAGGTGGCTCGCACCGAATATGGCGTGAGAACTCCGGTCTTAAAAGAAATTGTCATCCTCGACGGCGCGAAGCGCTGATCGGGGATTTTCTCTCAGGATCTCACGGCTCTCACAGAAGGTCCCCGGTTCCACGCGTTGCGTGGCCCGAGGACGACAAGCCATGGGGGAGCACTACCACGGCAGTTCTTCACCATCATACTGAAAGAATCGCCCACTCTCTGCCAAGGTCAGTCCGGCAATCACCTTGCGTAGACCGCTCGCGCTTTCTTCTGTCGAGATCCGCGCACTCGGTCCACCCATATCAGTGCGCACCCATTCGGGATGCAGCGGCACGGCGATGATGCCGTCGTCGCGGAACCGGTTGGCGAGGATTTTGGTGACCATGTTGACCGCCGACTTGGATGACGAATAGGCGATCGAGCCACCGTAGTAGACATTGCCGACCGAACCCATCTTGCTCGAGATCGTGACGATCTTCTTGTCCTTGCCCGCCTTCACATTGTCGATCAGCGCCTGAACCATGCGGAAGGGGCCGATGGAATTGACCCGGAAAGTTTCTTCCCACTTGTCAAAATCCATCTCTTCAAAGCTTTGCGGCTCGAGGTTGATGCCGGCATTGTTGATCAGGACATCGACGGGCGTATCGCCGAGAGCTGCCTTGAGGGCTTTGGCCGAAGCACCGTCGGTGACATCAAGCTGGAAGACTTTGATGCCGTCGATAGCCTTGAGGTTCGAGGCCTCTTGCGGGTTTCTGCAACAGGCGAGAACTGTGTCGCCATCGCTCGCATATTGGCGCACCAGTTCAAGGCCAATACCGCGATTGGCTCCGGTGATGAGGATCGTTGTCATGGTGTTTTGCTCCTTTATTTACGATGTCATCTCGGATGCTGTGCAGCATGGAATGATGCACTGCTGGTCCGGGACCCAATCTGGAAATGTAGGCCCCGGACCAGCAAAGCGGTACTGCGCACCGCATTGCATCCGGGGTGACAATCCAGGTTAGCGTCTTTCTGGTCCATAGCCGCCGCCGCCAGGCGTTGATATTTCAATGGCATCACCCTTGTTCATATGCGTTGCATCCGAACCCTTCAAAGCCTCTATAGAACCATCTGCTCGAATGACCTTGTTAATCCCAGCCGCACCATCGCCGCCACCGGCAAGCCCGCTCGGCCCGTGTTCGCGGTTGATCGACAGGATGGACAGGTCCATCGCCTCCAAAAACTTCATCCGCCGCACCGTCCCGTCGCCGCCGCGATAGTGGCCCGCGCCGCCCGAGCCCCGGCGAATGTGGAAATCCTCCAGCAAAACAGGGAAGCGCCATTCAAGCACTTCGGGATCCGTCAGGCGCGAGTTGGTCATGTGGGTGTGGATCGCGTCCGCCCCGTCAAATCCGCTGCCGGCACCAGCGCCGCCACAGATGGTCTCATAGTATTGGGTGCGTTCATTGCCAAAGGTGAGATTGTTCATCGTGCCTTGCGCCCCGGCCAGCGCGCCGACGCCGTGGAAGAGCGCATCGACCATGGCCTGGCTGGTCTCGACGTTTCCGGCCACGACGGCGGCGGGGAAGGCGGGGCAAACCAGAGACCCTTCCGGCAGAATAATGTGAAGCGGCTTGAGACACCCTGCGTTGAGCGGAATATCATCGTCAACAAGGCAGCGGAAGACGTAGAGCACTGCAGCGCGGGCAATGGCTGACGGCGCATTGAAATTGTTCGCCTGTTGCGGCGAGGTCCCGGTAAAGTCGATGGTCGCCTCGCGCGCCTCCCGGTCAACGCGAATATCGATATGGATTTCCATGCCGCCGTCCATCCGGTGGACGGTACTCACAGGCTCCAGCACATCAATGACCCGGCGCACCGCTTCTTCGGCATTGTCCTGCACATGGCGCATATAGGCGCGGACCACATCAAGTCCAAACTGATCCACCATTTTCAGAAGTTCCTGCGCGCCTTTTTCGCAGGCGGCAATTTGAGCCTTTAGGTCGGCAATGTTCTGCTCCGGATTGCGCGCTGGCCAGGCACCACGTGTCAGCAGCGCCCGGATTTCATCCTCGCGGAAGTGACCTGACGCAACAAGTCTGAAATTATCAATGAGCACGCCTTCTTCACCCACGGTTTTCGAGTGGGCTGGCATGGAACCCGGCGAGATACCGCCGATGTCGGCATGGTGCCCGCGCGAGGCCGTGAAAAACAGAAGATCCGTACCCGCTTCATTGAAAACAGGTGTGACAACCGTGATATCAGGCAGATGTGTCCCGCCGTTATAGGGCGCGTTGAGAACGAAAACATCGCCCTTCGAAATAGCGCCCGCATTTTGCTCGATCACCGCCGCAACGCTGGCCCCCATGGAGCCAAGATGCACCGGCATGTGGGGCGCGTTGGCGACAAGCGCGCCTTCTGTATTGAAAACCGCGCAGGAAAAGTCGAGCCGCTCCTTGATATTGACCGAACTCGCCGTCTTTTCGAGGGTGAAGCCCATTTGCTCGGCAATGCTCATGAAGAGATTGTTGAAGATCTCCAGCATGATCGGGTCAGCCTCGGTGCCGATGGCCTTCACCCGTGCAAGTTTTTCGGCTCGGGTCAAAAGCAGGTGATCAAGTCTGGTCACTTCAAGGGTCCAGCCAGGCTCCAGAGCGATTGTCGAGTTGGGTTCGGTGATAATCGCCGGGCCGACGACCTTGTGACCAGGTTTCAAGTCCTGACGGTCGAAAATGGGCGCATCGGCCCATGCGCCTGATACGAACATCCGGGTGCGCCCCCGGGGCTCGGGCGCGCCGCTCACGAGCACGTGTTCGGCTTCTTCGGGATCGGCGCCCGGCCCAACGCTTTCGAGCTCAATGGCTTCAAGGATCATGGCCTTGCCATCGGGCACAAACCCGAACCGGGCTTGATGAGCTGCGCGGAAATCCGCCTGCACGGATGCCAACGTGCCGAACGCGGCGGGGAGGGACGTATCGGTTCCCTCAAAGCGTATGTGCAGGCGGCGATGATGGCCAATATCGCTGGTTTCAACCTTTTGGCCCGCAAGCTCGCCCGCCGTCTCGCGTTCGAGAGCCTCGAAGATCCGCCCGCTTTGCTCAAGCGCGCCTTCATCAAGGCTTGCCTCAATGGCGCGCTCGCGCGTCGCACGGATTTCGGCAAGCCCCATCCCGTAGGCAGAAAGAACCCCCGCCAGAGGATGCAGCAAAACCTTCTCCATGCCCAGGCTGTCCGCCACGAGGCAGGCATGCTGTCCACCGGCCCCGCCGAAGCTCGTCAACACGTAACTCGTCACATCATAGCCGCGCGCCACCGAGATTTTCTTGATCGCCTGCGCCATGTTTTCGACGGCAATCTTGATGAAACCTTCTGCGAGTTCTTCCGGCGACAGACCGCCAATCTCGCCCGCGAGCTCCGCGAACTTCTTCTCGACCACGGCCCGGTCGATGGTCTCATTGGCGTCAGGTCCGAAGACATGCGGGAAGAAGTCCGGCGCAAGTTTGCCCAGCATGACATTGGCGTCGGTAACCGTGAGCGGCCCACCCTTGCGATAGCAGGCGGGCCCGGGGTCTGCGCCCGCGCTCTGCGGCCCGACGCGCAGACGCGCTCCGTCCCACGACAGGATCGATCCGCCGCCAGCTGCGACTGTATTGATCTGCATCATCGGCGCGCGCATCCGCACCCCGGCGACCTCGGTTTCGAAAGCCCTTTCGAACTCACCGGCGAAGTGCGAGACGTCAGTCGATGTGCCGCCCATATCAAAGCCGATGACGCGTGAAAATCCGGCAAGTTCCGATGTCTTGACCATGCCAACGACACCGCCCGCGGGGCCGGAGAGGATGGCATCCTTGCCTTGCAAAAGCTCTGCCGCCGTCAGCCCGCCATTGGAGCGCATGAACATCAGCGAACAGTCGGTCCCGTCGCGTTCAAGGCTATCATCGACCCGGGCCACATAGGCACGCAGGATGGGTGACAGATAGGCGTCAACCACTGTTGTATCGCCGCGTGAGACGAACTTCATCAGGGGGCTGACCTCATGCGAAGTTGAGACCTGAGTATAACCGATGTCGCGCGCCAGCGTCGCAAGGTCTTCTTCGTGGGCGGTGTAGCGATAGCCGTGCATCAGGACAATGGCGATGGCGCGGTAGCCGGACTCAAAGGCTGCCGTGAGCTCCGCCCTGGCACCTTCAAGTCCGAGAGGTTCAAGCACCTCGCCGCGCGCCGAGACGCGTTCATCAACCTCGATGATGTGTGACGCAAGAAGTTCCGGCTTTTCGATCTTCAGCTTGAAAAGGTGAGTACGGTGCTGATAGCCGATGGCCAGCGCATCGCGAAAACCCCGTGTCGTCACCAGAACCGTCGGCGCGCCCTTGCGCTCCAGCAGCGCATTCGTCGCGACGGTCGTCCCCATTTTGACCGAATGGATCCGGTTAGTCGGGATCGGGTCCCCGGGCACAAGCGCCATGCCCCGCCTGATCCCTTCAATCGCCGCGTCACCGTAGTGCGCCGGATTCTCAGAAAGTAGCTTCAGGGCTTCAATCGATCCGTCAGGCCCACGCACCACGACATCGGTAAAGGTGCCGCCACGGTCGATCCAGAACTGATACTTGTTATTTCCCTGAAACATTTCAGAGTCTTATCGGGCAGTGACGCGGGGTGCAATGACATTGGTGACATGCCGTGTGGAGCCCGTGTAAGGTTCACCGATGAACGATTTCGGGAAAAATGTCGATAGGGAGAAAGAGCCTCGCCAGCGCCCCGTCACCGCGCGCTATCTTGAGAACGCCGCCACCTATTATCTCGGCCGTTATGCGTCCTGCGCCGAAAATCTGGCACGCGTTCTCGAGCGCAAGGTCCGTCGGCGCAATGAGGGGCATTCCGCCCCTTCTGCGGAGCAGACAGACTGGATCGAGGCAACGGTCGCAAAATTCGTCCGCCTCGGGCTCGTCAATGATACGGAATACGCCCTGACGCGAACGTTCTCGCTGCACAGGTCCGGAAAATCCGAGCGCGTGATTCGCGGCACCCTGAAACAAAAGGGGGTTGGAGAGAGCGATATCAATGCGGCGCTTGACGCGCTGCGGGAAGAAAAAGGCGACAGCCTGGAAATCGAGGCGGCGATTGCCTATGCCCGTCGCCGCCGCTTTGGCCCCTACAGAACGGCAAAGCCCGGTGAGGACAAGGTGAGGCGGGAACTGGCTTCATTTGCGAGAGCGGGGTTCAGCTATCAACTCGCCCGGATGATCGTGGAGGCATCAGATATTGAACGGCTCAGCGCGCTCGCGACAGCAGATCGGGGACGTTGAACCGGGCCTTTCTGGAGACGGGTGTGGGGTAAGGTAATTCAACCTGGATTCTGGAAAGATAATTAATCCTGATTAACCTTTTGAGCACAATTGCGGGTATAACTTTGCCTGAGTCGGAACGGCCTTGCAGAGGCGAGGAAGCGTGAAAGGACAAATTTAGATGCTACGAAATATTAGAGACTGGAAAGGGGTGGTTTTCACCCTCATCATTGCAACGATCCAGATGAGTTTGTTTTTTCTGGTTGAGAACCTCTTCATAGTCATTGTCGCGGTTGCTGCCCTTGTCCCGTTTCAATTCTCCGCCAGTGCTCTCAATCACAACCACCATCATTGCATGACCTTTCGCAGCCCCTGGCTCAATCGGATCTATGAGTGTGTCCTGTTCCTGCAAACCGGCACGACGCCTTTCACCTGGACCTTGCATCACAATATCGGGCATCATGAACGGTTTCTTGATCAATCTACTGACACCTCACCGTGGAAGAAGCGCAATGGTGACGTCATGGGCCGCACCTGGTATTGCCTGCGCAATACGGTAATGATCTATCCCGAAGCGTTCCGGGTCGGCCTTACGCACAGGCCGATCTTCTATCGATTTCTGGCTTTTCTTGGCGTCTCAAGTCTCTTGTTGACAGCCTTTATTCTCGGCTCACCACTGAAAGCCTGCTTGATCTTTGTCCTGCCAATGACGATAGCGCTGTTCTTCCTGGTGGATACGACCTATGGGCATCATGCCGGCCTCGACACCGATAACCCCTACGAGGCGACCCACAATATTCTCGATCCGCTATATAATCTCTTCTCCTGGAACCTGGGATTTCACACGGCTCACCACCTGCGCCCCGGACTGCACTGGACCAGCCTGCCGGAGTTTCACGAAAAAATTCGCGCGAAGATTCCCGATGCGCTGGTGAGAGATGAGTGGAACACCAAACGGCTGGTGAGAGAGTTTCTGGGCAAGGGCAGGGGCTGAGTTGAACCTGTTGAAGGGGGGCTTCGGTCTTTTGCAGTCAGGCAATTTCCCCGATCCCGATTATCAAATCAGCGTCACCGTCCTCGCAGCTCCGGCACGGAAGATAGAGAAAATCAACGCGTGACCCTGCGATCGGACCTGTCGGAAATCTTGCCGGATCGAACACCGGCCGCCCTTCATCAAGGACTTTCCCGGCAATAATGGAAATATCTTCCAGCTCCTTCCCATTAACAAGTTCGCAGACGTCGAGATGGGTGGGATCAAGCCCAAAAACTGAGTTAAAATTCGTACCTGCAAGTCTGACCCGCAAGCCCTTGTCTCCTGCCTCAAGGATAAAAAAGTTGGGCAGCAGATCCGGCAACGCCATCGGGTCGATTGACGTGCGAAGCGGGACCTCTCCGCGGCCAGTCTTTTCCAGCCAATAATCCAGTAACCTCTGTTGTGCATCCGTGGCAATCGTCTGACGAAAAGCTCGCCACTCCGGATGGCCCCGGGGACATTTAAGAATACTCGGACCGTCAAGTCTTCTAAAATCTGCAGGTGCCAAATTTTCCGGCTCTTCGAGTGTGGTGTGGTGGGACCTGGCAGGTTGGGGGGCTGCAGGTGTGCCGGATCCAGAAGGCCTCGCCTGTGTGTCAACTTTCCGAGCCTCTGCATAGTCAGGTGCAAGAGCAACAAGAGTGTTCGGAAACTGGAGATGAATAATTGTTCCCTTGATCGGTTCACTCTTTATGATCAGCTTGCCACCATTGAGCTCGGTCAATTGTATGGCGAGTGGAAGCCCGAGACCGGTGCCACCAACTTTCCGGCTGAAAGCATTATCAATTTGTCCAAAGGGTTTTGTCGCAATTTCGAGATCAGCATCAGACATGCCTGTGCCTTCGTCGTGGACTTCGAGCGTCAGACCTTCATCCTCATCTAGAAAAGCAGAGACCGCCACCTTCTCGTCTTCCGGAGAGAATTTGAGGGCATTGCTAATCAGGTTCGTCAGAACCTGTTGTATGTGTCTGGAGTCAATCCAGAGGTTCACGGGTCTGTCACTCGACTTTATTGCAACACGAGATCGAGCATCGGTTTGCGATTGGCCCGTAAGAGTCACGCTCTGATGCAATATTTCATCAAGATCAACCCACTCGGGCTCGGGCTGTGCCTTGCCTGCTTCAATCCTTGAAATGTCCAGGATGTCATTGACGAGCGCGAGAAGGTGAAGCCCGCTGGAATTTATGTGACCGAGATATTCATCGGTTTTTTCAATGGTTCTGCGTGACTCGGGCAGGCCAAGCAGGAGATCTGAAAAACCAATAACCGCATTGAGAGGTGTGCGCAGTTCGTGGCTCATATTGGCCAGAAAATTCGATTTCACCTGACTCGCGTTCTCTGCATCAAGGCGCGCCATTTGAAGGGCAGTTTCAGCCTCCTTTGCCGCCTGAATTTCCAGCGCGACACCATCAATTCGAATTGACTCTCCGCTGGCATTGCAAATGACTTCGCCGCGCTCCTGAAACCACAGCCAACTGCCATCTCCCAGCTGCATGCGGTGCTCGAAAAAGAAAGGCTCTCCGGTTTCAACAGCGTGCTCCAGTGCTTGTTGGACGGGGCCTCTGTCAGCAGGAATAAGGCGTTCAATACTGTCGGCCAGAGCCGTGGGCGCGCCATTCTCGTCAAACTTCCACAGAGCCTTTAATTCATCTGAGTAGAAGATCCTGTTGTCTTTAAGGTCGAGTGACCAGTAGCCGCATCGCGCTATATGCTGTGCTGATATAAGCCTTTGTTCGCTCTGTGCCAGGTCGCTCAGGGCCCGACCGGCATTTGTATTGTCCCTCGAAATTCCGTGAAAGCCGATGACATCGCCTTTCTCATCCAGGGTCGCAGACAATTCAGTATGGATATAGCCGATCTCTCCATCCGGGCGAACCGTTCGATAGTTGAGAGTTTCGTACTCCGACTTTTCCTTTGTCGCCCTGTCGATGGTCTCAAACGTCAAAAGAACGTCGTCGGGATGAATGTGATTATAAAATGTCTCCAGCGAATGGTCGATGGAGTCCAGCGTATAACCAAAAATTTCTTCGAAAGGTCCCGACCAATGAATTTTGTTGTCGCCAAACTTGACGTGCCAGATACCGATCGAACCGACTTCCTGGGCTCGCCTGAGCTCTTCCTTGCTCTCCCTGATGCGTTCAAGTGCGAGCGCGTTATCTGTGACGTCGCGGGCATGAATGACAATACCAGCGACGTCGGGGTCGGTAAGCATGTTTCTTCCCGTCAGTTCCAGGATCCGCCAGGATCCGTCCGCATGCAGAAATCGACCGGTATATTCGCCAACATGGGAAGGATCCTCAAGCAATACGCCAAGTTCGGAGATAAGCCGCTCAAGGTCCGCCGGATCGGAAAAATCGAGTGCGTTTTTGGTCTCCAGATCATCGGACGAATACCCCAGAAAGCCTTTGGTCGACGAACTTTCAAACAGAATTGTGCCATCTTCCGAAACAACGGTTGAGGTCTCCAGTCCGCTTTCAATCAATTTGTCCCAGCGCCGCCGCTCTCTTGCAAGTTCATCTTCTGCTTCCACACGCCGTGTAATATCGCGCACTGCGATCACAAAGATCGTCTCGCCGTCGCATTGCTGCATCTGGGTAACCGATTCCACAGGGACTTTGGTTCCGTCCGGCCGCATGATCGTGTCTCTGATGGCTTCGCCGCGCTCATAGGGACCTGCCCCGGATACACCGAATTCCTCAATGAGATTCTGGAGTTCCGCGCCTCTCTCCGGTGGATCGACAAGCCTGGTAATTGGTTCGCCGAGAAGATCTTCCTCGGTTTGGTCATAGATGCGCTGCGCGGCGCTGTTGAGTGCCAATATCTTGCCGACACTGTCGAGAACAACAATGCCATCACCGACGATATCCAGCGCCCGGATCAGGTAGTCTTGACTCTGTTCGTTTGCCATAGAATTCTGCGCGACCATTGGATGAGTGTATCGGCGTGGACCCTTCATTCACGCCGCCCGTATCAAGTCTAGGCGTCTGAAGTTAACAGCAAATTAGAGTGCGTCAATGTGAGGCGTAGTGAAACCCTTTGTGTAAACCGATGGCAGGCAATCAAGACGCGCATAGGGAGAATGGCAAACCCCTATGGCTGGCTGTGTAACTTATGTCGGGAAGATGTCCCGGGGATTACCGGGAAAGGAAGCCGTGCGGTTATTCCACATGGCGCCCAGGGTAGTAGATCTGACAGCTGTCACTTCTCCTGAACAGGCGATCAAGCACAAGCGGGTGAGGGCCGATCGGTGCAACAAAAAAGGGTGGCCTGGGCCACCCTCGTCGCAAACTCAATTTGTCAGAATTTCAGATCAGGGCTTCCTGCGCCGTCCTGCCAGGTAGATCCCCGCAAGACCCAGGCCGAGTAGACCGAGAATACCAGGCTCTGGCACGGAGCTGCAACCATCTGCCCCGGTGCGTCCAACTTCCTGCAAGGTCTGGCCCTCTGATTCGCAACCCGAAGTAACCGCGTGGGAGGGTCCGGAACCCAAAAGGATAATCGCAAGCGCCGCTCCGGCAGCCGTTTGACCAAATGATGAAATACGCATAATCGATACCCTACTCGTGTAATTTGACTCATCCAAACGAAGCAATTTTGATGCCATAGAAATTATGGCGGAAAATCAAGAGCTTTTGCATTAACCACAATTGAGGTGTAAAGAATTCTGACACTTTGATAGGGTGTAGGCGGATGTTATGGTAAACAAGGATGGTTAACAAAGGTGTTGGCGGTACCAAATGAGCGGCCGTCTGGAGATGTTATGGTAAGTATTTTAATCGATGCTGATGCATGCCCGGTGAAGGAAGAAGTTTTCAGAGTTGCAGAAAGATACGATCTCGAGACCTATCTTGTTTCCAATCAATGGCTGCGGCTGGATGTGGGTCCTAAGGTCCACAAGATCGTCGTATCAGACGGCTTTGACGCGGCTGACGACTGGATCGTCGAACGCGCGGATAAACATGATGTTGTGATAACTGCCGACATACCGCTCGCCGCTCGATGCCTTGAAAAGGGAGCAAGCGTTCTGGGTCATAACGGCAAGTCCTTTTCCGATGACAACATTGGCATGTCCATGGCCATGCGCACGCTCAATCAGGATCTCCGGGACATGGGAACCATCAAGGGCACCAACAAGCCCTTCGACAAAAAGGACCGGTCACGCTTCCTGTCAACGCTTGACGAGATAGTGCGTAAGGCAGTCCGCACCGCCAGTGACCAGTGACCAGTGATCAGTGATACGCCCTTAGCGCGATCCGCTTGATAGCGATCCAGACCAAAGTGAAGATCATGAAATCGAGAATGACATAGTAGAGATCCGGTGCAATGCGGTCTTCAAACGGCCCGAAGAAGTACAGCTTGTTGTACCAGGCGTAATAATTTGCGATTTCAGTTTCAGAGCCCGGGAATATCAGTCCATGCCAGTGAGCTGAATATTCGATCCCCAATGTCACAAGTCCAACAACAAGGGCAACCCACTTCACATAACGAAAACGTATGAAATCGAGTATATAGATGATGGGGAAGGCCAGCCAAATGACAACGGAGAGTAAGTACCATCCCCCCATGTCAGGACGCAGCGCAGTGACCAGCCCCCTGACGCCGCAAAAGGACAGGCCGATCCACACTGTCAGGGCAAGAGCAAGGCCTTGTAGGGTGGACATAAAATGCGGGCGTCGCCACCTCATCCCAGTTTCCCCCCTCAACCCGCGTTATTCTCGATCATCACTCGTCAACGCCACTTGACCAGCCGAATTTGACCACAACAAGGCGCTGGTTGCCATGGCGCAAAGGTTGTATCCATGATATCCCGCCGGGAGTTTGCATTCGGCGCGCAGGAAAGTGGTTCAGACGTGTGGCTCGCATTGCGCAGCTTTTGTATTATTTTTTGACTCGCACCTTGCAAGAACACACATGGAGCCTTACGTCATTCCGGGTGTGACGAGTGCACAATTGAAGTGACTTGTTCTGCGAGGGGGGCTCGAAGGGGCCTTGTGCCTCATTTTGGTCAAGTTTTCGCGGCGGACTGACGGCTATGTCTATATTTGGAAAAATTGCCGGGGCGGGCATCGGGCTTGCGATTGGCGGTCCCATCGGAGCGTTGCTTGGCGCAGTCGCCGGACACTACGGCTATGACGAGGATATCCTGAGCATTCGCGAACGGGCCTCGGCGCAAACACAGCAAATCGCCTTTACAATGGGTGTCATTGCCCTTTCGGCCAAGATGGCCAAGGCCGACGGCATCGTGACTCAGGATGAGGTTCGGGCTTTCAACAAAGTCTTCGACGTCAGCCGGGACGAACATGCCAATGTTCAAAAAATCTTTCAACTGGCTCACCAGGATGTCGCCGGCTATGAGCTTTATGCCGCCCAATTGACAAGAATTTTTGGCGAGCGAGCCCAAAGCCTCGAGGATGTCCTTGATGGTCTCTTCTACATCGCCATGGCGGACGGGGTTATGCATCCCGATGAGATGAGCTATCTCCAGCATGTAGCCTCAATCTTCGGCTTCAACGAGCTGGATTTCGCGCATATCCGCGAGCGCCACATGGGCAAGGACAAGGCCGACCCCTACGTCATCCTGGGCGTCGAACGCACGATCTCTGACGGTGACCTTAAGTCAGCCTACCGCAAGCTGGTCGTCGAAAATCACCCCGACCGGGCCATCGCCCGCGGCGTCCCGGAAGAAATGGTTGCCCTGGCCAATGAGCGCCTTGCGACCATAAATGCTGCCTGGGACCGGATCGCCGATCAACGCGGACTCTAGCTTCCCCTCGGGCCATTGTGTGACCACCTTTATTGCCAAATCCTGCACTTTGTCGTAAAGCCCGGGGTGACTCTCAATAAATCAGGGACTGTTCGGGAAAGGGCGCGCTGATGCCGTTGCGTCATATCGGGCTGCTGTTGGCAATCTCCCTGTTTTGGGGGACGAATTTCGCTGTGGCAAAATTCGCCCTCATGGAAATGCCGCCTTTCCTGCTGACCGGCTTGCGGTTTGCATTTGTCATTGCGATCCTGTTTCCTTTCATCAAACGCCATCCAGGTCAGATGCGGCTGGTCCTGCTTGTCGGGTTGACCGGCGGCGCTCTGAATTTTGGCCTGTTTTTTCTTGGATTGAAATTCGCGCCCGCATCCGCCGCAGCCGTTTTCATTCAGCTCAACGCGCCCTTTGCAGTCATCCTCTCCATTGCCTTTCTTGGTGAGCGTCTGTCGCGGCATTATCTTGCCGGGCTGGTGCTGGCGTTTGGCGGGGTCATGGTACTGTCCTTTGACCCGGGCATATTTCAATACATCGGCGGTTTGATCGTTGTGACGACCTGCGCCTTCTTTGTTGCCACATCCAATGTGCTGATGAAAAAGCTCAAGGGCATCGGTGTCATGGATCTTCAGGTCTGGATCGCGATTGTCAGTTGTCCTTGTCTTCTGCTGGCTTCACTTCTCTTCGAGTCAGGCCAGATCGAGGCGATCCGCTCGTCTTCATGGATCCCCTGGGCGGCAATTCTCTTCATGGTTTTTGGCGCCAATTTTATCGGCCATGGCGGCGTCTATTATCTGCTTCAGCGTTATGATGTGTCACGCATATCCACCATGTTGCTGCTTGCGCCTTGCATCGGGATCCTGAGCGGTGTCTTCTTGCTTGGTGAGCCGATGACCCTGCGCATTGCCATCGGGGCTTTCATCACGCTCATAGGCGTCGCCGTCATTGCCATGAAGCCGACAGACAAGAGCGCTCCCGAGCCGGAAGAAACACAATGAAGAAACAGCATTTCGCAGCACTGGTGTTCTTCAACCTGGTCTTCGCCGGGTCCATGGGCATGACCAAGTTTGGCATGGACTATATGCCGCCGCTGCTTTTCACCGGCGTGCGCTTCTTCTTCTACGCCATGATCCTTGTGCCGTTCCTGAAATGGCACGAAGGGCGCATGCCCATGCTGTTTGCCATCGCCATGACGACCGGCGCCGTCAGCTTCGGGCTGATCTATATCGGCGTCAGTATCGTCGGCGACCTGTCGTCCATTGTGGTGACATTGCAGCTCGGTCTTCCGTTCACCACCATATTCGCCATGATCTTTCTCGGTGAGGAAATACACTGGCGGCGCTGGCTCGGCATGGCGATGGCCTTTGGCGGCGTCATGGTCATCAGCTTCGACCCGCGTGTGTTCACCTATGTCAGCGGCATCATGATCGGGCTCCTCGGCGCGCTCGTCGGCTCCACATCGACCATCCTGATGCGCAAGTCAAAAGACATTGACGTCTTCCAGATGCAGGCCTGGATTGCCATGTTCTCCTGGCCCGTCCTGATGTTGGCCTCGTTGCCGCTCGAAGGTAATCCGGTGCCGCTCATTCTGAATGCCGACTGGCGCGCCTGGATCGCCATTGCCTTCACCGTGTTCGGCTCCAATTTGATTGCCCATGCGGGTATGTACTGGCTGTTGCAGAAATATGAAGCCAGCTTCATCGCGCCCTTTGGCATGATGGGGACACTTTTCACCGTTGGCATTGGCGTGCTGTTTTTGGGCGATGTGATCACCTTCCGCATGGGACTTGGTTCTGTCATTTGCCTGACCGGTGTGCTCATCATATCGATCAGGACGGCGCAGTCAAAAGACACCAGGGTTCAGCCGGCGCCCGGTATCCTGCCGGAAATGGAGCCCTTGTCTGCGAACCGTTTGACTGAAGACCCAAACACTGAGACAAAGTCTGATGCTGAAAATACACCAACGTCCGTCACCAAACTTTGATACCCGCGGCGGCGCCGACATTGATATTCTCCTGATGCACTACACCGGCATGAAAACCGGTGCGGAAGCCATCGAGCGCCTGTGCAGCGAAGAGGCCGGCGTCAGTTCTCATTACGTGGTCGAGGAAGATGGCCGAATTTTTCATCTGGTCGAGGAAGCCGAGCGCGCCTGGCACGCCGGGGTCTCCTGGTGGGCAGGCGACGAAAACATCAATGCCAGATCCATTGGCATCGAGATCGTTAATCCCGGCCACGAATTTGGCTACCGTGAGTTTCCCAAAGAACAGATTGATGCGGTGATCGAACTCTCGCGCGATATTCTTTCCCGTTATTCCATTCCGGCGGCCCGCGTTATCGGTCACTCCGATGTTGCCCCGACCCGCAAACAGGATCCGGGCGAGCTCTTTCCCTGGCAGCACTTGTTCTTGAAAGGGG
>CBFDBJ010000010.1:0-63644 GCA_965603015.1 uncultured Alphaproteobacteria bacterium | reverse complement strand
GGTTTTCAGGATCAGGCAGCGAGGCGCGGATTGAGGCGAGACCCGAGACATCCGTCGTATAACTGTCGCAGGATTCAGCATCGTAGTTCGAGCGCGCATCATCAGCGCCCTTCACGATAACGGAATCAAACTCAAGTCCATGGGTCCGAAAATAATCCGCCAGATTAAGTTCTGTCGTCGTCCCGCTATCGATACAGATGCGCGCGCCATCAAGGTCGCCGGCCGTTTTAACGCCAAGATCCTTGCGCACGAGAAAACCCTGCCCGTCATAATAGGTCACACCGGCAAATTCGAGCCCGAGATTAACGTCGCGCGAAAACGTCCAGGTCGTATTGCGGGACAGAACGTCGACCTCGCCGGACTGCAGCGCCGTAAAGCGCTCCTGAGAGGTCAGCGGTGTGAACTTGACAGCTTTCGGGTCACCAAAGATCGCGGCTGCAATCGCCCGGCAAAAGTCGACGTCAAAGCCGATCCACTCGCCCGACGACGAGGGCAACGAAAAGCCCGCGAGCCCTGGCCCCGTACCGCAGTGCAGCACGCCGCGCGCCTTGATATCATCGAGGGTGCCTGCGCTGGCAGAACCCCAAATGCTCGCCCATATACCCAGTGCCAACAGCGACGCGAGGCCTGCCTTACCAATAATTCCGATCCGCATGAAAATCCCCAAATCTGTCTTGTTTTTGCGTCCATTCAGCTGGACGCCTGTTTCTCAAAGCACCATGCCGGGGAAATGCGCCAAACTCAAGTCTGACCAAAACCGCAAAGCGGCTAACAGGTCAAACGCCGCCAATAATTGGCCATTTCAGCGCATTGCGCAGGAGCCGATCACGAGGTAATCATAGAACCGTGTAGTAGCGCCCCCGCAAAGGATTATCGGCAGCCCTCATGAAAGATCAAACCATACTCGTGACCTCCGGTCGCACAGCCTCCGAGCAATTCGGCGCGGTCAACCCGCCGGTGGTGCATGCCTCCACCATCCTCATGCCGTCGACCAAAGAGTTGCGTGACTATGACAGCATGAAATACCGCTATGGCCGCCACGGCATGCCCACCCAGCACGCGCTGATGGATGCCATGGCCGAGCTCGAAGGCGGCTACAAGGCCGTCCTGTCCCCATCCGGTCTTGCCGCCGTTACGACAGCGCTTCAGGCCTTCCTGAGCGCAGGCGACCATCTGTTGATGGTCGATACGGTCTATGAACCAACCCGCAACTTCTGTGACAAACACCTGGCACGCTTCGGCGTCGAGACAACCTACTATGATCCGCTGATCGGCGCCGGCATTGGCGCATTGATTAAACCGAATACAAAGGTCGTCTTCACCGAAAGCCCCGGCTCGCGCACTTTCGAAACCCAGGATATCCCCGGCATTTCAGCGGCTGCAAAAGCTGCAGGCGACATCACAATCATGACCGACAACACCTGGGGCACGCCGCTCTATTTCAAGGCCTTTGACAAGGGTGTCGATATCTCGATCCATGCGGCGACCAAATATATTGTTGGCCATTCTGACGCCATGCTTGGCGTGATAACCGCCCGCGAAAGCCATTGGCAGCGCCTGCTCGATTGCAACAGGACCATCGGCATGGCGGTGGCGCCGGACGATGCCTTCCTTGGCCTGCGCGGTTTCAGGACGCTCAGTGTGCGTCTCAAACAGCATCAGGAAACCGCCATGACGCTATGCAAATGGCTCGATGCCCAGCCGGAAGTCAGCCGCATCCTTTATCCCGCCTGGCCGCAGGATCCCGGTTATTCCCTGTGGAAGCGCGATTATTTGGGCGCCACCGGCCTCTTTGGCTTTGTTCTGAAAGGTGGGGTTACCCGTCAATCCGACGCCTTCCTCGATGCGCTTGAGCACTTCGGCATGGGCTTCTCATGGGGCGGATTTGAAAGCCTGATGATCCCCAACTCAAAGGTCAAGCGCACCGCGACCGCGTGGAAACCCGAGGGCCTCTCGTTCCGCTGCCACGCCGGGCTCGAGGATGCCAGCGATCTCATCACCGATCTCGACCAGGCCTTCGAAGTCTTCCGGGGGGCGATGGAGTGATTTCAGAAAAATTGGCCGCATCAATTCTCGCTTTCTTTTTCTTCATGAGCGGCACAGCCGCTGCAGAAGAAGACCGGGTCACTGTCTTTGCGGCCTCAAGCCTGACAAACGTCATCGAGGCAATTCTGGCATCCGGCCCGCAGGCTTCTGAAATGAAAACATCCTTTGCCGGGACCGCGACCCTCGCCCGTCAGATCGAGGCCGGAGCGCCCGCCGATATTTTCATTTCAGCCAATGAGCAATGGGCCGATCAGCTGGGCGAGCGCGGGTTGCTGGAGCCAGGCACCCGGCGCGCGGTCGCCGCAAACCATCTTGTTCTCGTCAGCCCAAAGACCTCGACCCTGCCGGAGCTGTCGCCCTGGCACCTGCTTCAACTCGGGGCCGTGCGCCGTATCGCCATCGGCGAAACAAGCTCTGTTCCCGCCGGTATCTATGGCCGCGAGGCGTTGCAGCAAATGGGGCTCTGGGTGATTGTCAAACCAAAGCTTCTGCCCGCCGACAACGTCAGAAATGTGCTGACCTGGGTGGAGCGCGGCGAGGCAGATCTTGCCTTCGTTTATCAGTCCGACGCCCTCGCCTCGGGAAAAGTCACCATACGCAGTATCTTCAGGCCCGGCAAAACAAGTGGCCTCACGCCGGTCTTTTACACCGCCGCCATCGTCAAGGGGAAAAACACTCCCGCCGCGCGGGCTGTGTTCGATCATCTGTTTTCATCTGAAGCCAAGACCCTCTTTGCCTCTCACGGGTTTCAAAACACACCATGATGCTAACCCCTGTTGAAATCAGCGCGCTTTTGCTTTCTTTGAAAGTCGCGCTTCTCAGCACCATGATCAGCCTGCCCGTCGCCATCGCTGTCGCCTGGGTTCTGGCGCGCAAGTCGTTCCCCGGCAAGGTTCTCGTCGACAGCCTTGTTCACCTGCCCCTCGTCCTGCCGCCTGTTGCCGTTGGCTATCTGCTTCTGCTCGGCCTCGGGCGCAACGGCATCATCGGCGCATGGCTGGACCAGACCTTCGGCATCTCGCTGGCCTTCACATGGGTCGGCGCCGGGATCGCCGCCGCGATCATGGGATTTCCGCTCATGGTGCGCGCCATCCGGCTGTCCATTGAAGCCATCGACCCGCGCCTCGAACGCGCCGCCCGCACCCTTGGCGCACCGCGATCCCACGTCTTTCGAACCATTACGCTGCCCCTGATGATGCCCGGACTAATCGGCGGATCGGTGCTCGGCTTTGCCCGCGCCCTCGGCGAATTCGGCGCGACCATTACCTTTGCCGGTAATATTCCAGGGGTCACGCAAACGCTGCCCTCGGCGCTCTATACCGCCCAGCAGATGCCAGGCGGTGAGTTCGCCGCCCTGCGCATCGCGGTCCTGTCCATCATCATCGCGATGTTCGCCCTCGTCGGATCAGAAATCCTCGCCCGCCACGCGAGGCGGACAATCTATGGCGGGGACACATGACCACAGTCCTCAGCACAGATATCCAGCAGCAAACCGGTGACTTTCAGCTCGGCGCAGCGTTTGATCTGGGCCCCGGCATCAGCGCACTCTTTGGTCCCTCGGGCGCCGGAAAAACCATGGTGCTCAATACCATCGCAGGCCTTGCAACGCCGGCCAGAGGACGCATCACCCTCAACGGAAGAACGCTGTTTGATTCTGAAAACAAGATCAATCTCGCGCCGAACAAAAGACGCATCGGCTACGTCTTTCAACACGGCCGTCTCTTCCCGCACTTAGACGTGGAAGCCAATCTGCTTTACGGCGTTCGCTTTGTGCCCGATGATGCGCCGCAGATTAATTTTAACGAGGTCGTCGATGTCCTTGGCATCAGACCTCTCCTCGGGCGCCGCACTCACGACCTGTCCGGCGGTGAAGGACAGCGCGTCGCCATTGGCCGCGCTCTCATGACCAGCCCGGAACTACTGCTGATGGACGAGCCCCTCGCCAGCCTTGACCTTGCGCGCCGCCTTGAAATTCTACCCTTCATCGAGCGGCTGCGCGACGCCTTCGACATTCCCATTATCTATGTCAGTCACTCTCTTGATGAAGTAATCCGGCTCGCCGACACAGCGGTGCTCCTGCAGGACGGCAAGGTGATCGCACACGGGCAAGCCGAAGACATCTGGAACCGCCATGATCTCCAACCAATCTTTGGTCTGGCAGACCCCTCGCGCGGCCTCAGCGCACCGCAAACCATCCTCACTTGCAAGGTTGCCGAACATGACCGCGCCTTTGAGCTCACGCGGCTGCATGGCAACGGCCTGTCGTTCTGGGTCCCGCGGCTGGAACGTCCCATCGGCTCGCGCCTGCGCCTGCAAGTTCGCGCCACCGATGTCACCCTCTCCACGGACGAGCCGCAAAACACCAGCATTCTCAATCATTTTCACGGCACCATCGAGACCCTCGACACCTCCCGTGCCGGCTTCGCCGACGTCGAAATCCGCATGGCAACCGGCGCCACGCTCTGGGCCCGGGTCACGCAAAAGTCCGCCATGAAACTCGATCTCACCACCGGCCACGACATCTGGGCGCTGGTCAAATCCGTCGCCGTGGCGCGGGGCACAACAGAGCCTGTTCCCCCGTCTCTGGAATCCTGATATCAACAACAAAACAAAAATGAGGAAGCGCAATGGCGATCGAGGATGTAATTTCAGAAGTTAAAGGCAAGGTCTGGCAGATCGAGGCCAAGGTCGGCGACAGTGTCGATGAAGATGATCCTGTAATCGTGCTTGAAAGCATGAAAATGGAAATCCCCGTGGTCGCCCCGTCAGACGGAAAAGTAAAAGAGATATTCGTCAAGGAAGGCGATCCCGTCGACGAAGGTCAGGTCGTCGCAACGATCGAGACTTAAAACGCGGTTCCAAAAAATCTCATGTCACCCCGGATGCGGTGCGGCGCGAAGTGCCGCTCTGCTGGTCCGGGGCCTAATTCTGAAATGTGGGTCCCGGACCAGCAGAGGGGGCCGTCCTTCTCCCCTTCAGGTTCAGCCGGCATCCATTTGCAGGAGCTCGACCCAGTTGCCATCCGGATCTTCAATGATGGATATGGTGATCCCGGCGCGAATCTCCGTCGGCTTGACGACAACAGTGTAGCCGGCGTCAGAACATTCCTGCGTTGCCGCTTCCAGATTGCTGACTGAAATCGTGAAGTAGCGATACCCCGTCGAGCCGCCGATGCCGCCCGGCGCCGACGTGGCGCGCGGTTCCTTGGCGTTGACGACAATCTTGATCGTCGTCGTGCCGCATGCCAACCGAGTCATGTGACCACCACCAGGCATGTCCATTTCACCGTCCGGCGCAAGGCCCAGTGTATCACGATAGAATTTCAGCGCTGCATCGGCGTCTTTGGTAATGATCCCCAGATCAATCGAGTCTTTTGTTATCTTGAGCGGCATGGCCGTCTCCCTGTTATTATTTTCGTTGTCCCACAGTTTTACATTTTCAGCTTCGAGACAAGAGCAAATATCAGGGATGTCGCGCCCGGGAAGTCCTCAGGACTTCGCGTCCTTCTCCGCCTTTTTGCGTGCGCGGTATTTAGGAGCCCAGCCGTCGATGTTGCGCTGTTTGCCGCGCGCGACGCCGAGCGCGTCTGACGGAACATCCGTTGTAACCGTGCTGCCTGCGGCAACATTGGCCCCGTCACCTATTGTGACCGGGGCGACGAGCGCCGCATTCACCCCGACAAAGACATCGGCGCCGATGTCGGTGAAATATTTGTTGTAGCCATCATAATTGCAGGTGATAACCCCGGCGCCGATGTTACTCCCCGCCCCGACCCGCGCGTCGCCGATATAGGTCAGATGACTGACTTTTGCGCCCTCTTCTATGGTCGCCTTTTTAACCTCGACAAAGTTTCCGATTTTAACGTGCTTGCCAATCACCGCCGCCGGGCGCAGCCTCGCGAAGGGACCGACCTGGGCGGCCTCCTCGACGCGCGCGCCTTCCAGATGGGAAAACGGTTTGATCGTCACATTGTCGGCGATCTCGACGCCGGGTGCAAAGACAACATTCTGGCCCACCACAACGTCGCGACCGATTTTCGTATCAAACGAGAAGTAAACTGTTTCCGGGTCGCGCAGGGTGACGCCCACTGCCATATGGGCCGCGCGCGCGCGCCTCTGAAAGATGGCTTCTGCCCTCGCCAGACCGATGCGGGAATCAACGCCCATGACATCGTCTTCGGCGGCCTCCACAGCGGCTGCCTTGAGACCTTTCCCGACGGCGAGCGCCACGGCATCGGTCAGGTAATATTCGCCCTTGGCATTGTCATTTCCGATCGCCGCCACCAGCGCCGCCAGGTGCTTGCCCTCGATCAGCATCGCCCCGCCGTTACAAAAATCAATCGCCCTCTGCTTTTCGCTGGCCTCCTTGAATTCAACAATCGCCTCAAGACTGCGAACGCCAGGCGCCAGCTCCCCCGATACAACAAGACGGCCATAGGCCGCTGGATCATCCGGCACAAAGCCAAGCACGGCGACGCAGGCACCGGCCGCGCGGGCCCCTTGCAGCGCCGCGAAGTTCTCGGTCCGGAGCAGCGGCGTATCGCCAAAGACAACAATCACGTCGCCGTCAAAGGTGGCCAGCGCATCAACCGCCGCAAGCGCAGCAGCCACCGCATGTCCGGTCCCCATTGGCGGATCCTGAACCGCATGGGCAAAATTCACCGCATGGACGCTTGCCTCGGCGGCCACAGCGTCGCCGTCATGGCCGGTGACAACGACGCTCAAGACGGCCCCTGCCGCTTCAGCCACGCCAATCACATGGCCAATAAGGCTGCGCCCGCCGACTTCATGCAACACTTTGGAGCGTGCCGATTTCATGCGCGTGCTTTTGCCAGCCGCCAGAATGACGACCGCGAAGGGTCTGTTCGTTTCGGATTTTGCCATCACAAGCCCTCATCCTTTGACCATAGTAATCGTTTAGAGGCATACTGGTTTCCAGTATAGAATCAAGGAATTACGATCTTATTATGACTACTTCCCCGCCGCCATCAGCGCCTTTGGGCTCCGACCTCACCGTGATCTTCGATCTGGATGGCACTCTGGCCGATACCGCGCCCGATCTCCTCGCCGCGCTCAACCACGTCCTGAGCGACCTTTCCGGCGAATTCCTGACCCTCGATCACGCCCGCAATATGGTCGGTCAGGGCGCGCTGGCGCTCATCCAGGCGGGGCTGCAGCATCTCGAGGTGCCCGAGAGCGACGTCGATGTCGACAGACTTCTGGAAACTTTCCTGAGTTTTTACTACGACAATGTGGCCGTGCACTCCGCCCTGTTTCCCGGCCTGGGCGCCCTGCTACCGCGTTACAAAACCGCCGGCGTGCGGCTCGGCGTCTGCACCAACAAGCTGGAAAAGCCGTCGCGCAAACTGCTGCGCGAGCTTGGCGTCCATGACCATTTCCACACCATCGTCGGCCGCGATACTCTTGCCACGTCGAAGCCCGACCCGAAGACCCTGTGGCAAACCATCGAACGCGCCGGCGGCACACCGCAGCGCAGCGTCTTCCTCGGCGACAGCATCACTGATGTGACAACCGCAAAGGCTGCGGGTGTCCCCTGCATCCTGGTCAGCTTCGGCTACACGGTCGAGCCCGTGACCAGCCTCGGCGGCGACCTGGTGATCGACCACTTCGATGAGCTGGACGCCGCCATCGCGCAGCTTCTGAGGTAAACATACCCACAAATCGTCACCCCGTATGCTTTGCGGCACGAAGTGCTGCAATGCTGGTACGGGGCCTAAATCCGACAGATGGGTCCCGGACCAGCGGAGCATCATTCCATGCTGCACCGCATCCGGGATGACAAATTGATAGTTAAATCAACTAGTTAGTAAGATAGTAACCGGACTTTCATGGTTTTGCGCTTCACTGGGGCACTAAAGGAGACCACCATGCTCCAGGACTTCCAGACCCATCTCTTCACGCTGAACTATTTTTGGCTCGCCGGCGCCATTCTGTTTGGCTTTTTCGCCGGGCGGATCTTTCATCGCGGAACCCTGATCCTGACCGCCGTTGGCTATGTCGGCTTCGTCTTCCCGACCATGAAATTCGGCGATATCGTCCAGAGCCTCGGCTTGACCTCGAGCTTCAATCAAGCCGCCAACGGCTGGGGCATCACCCCCTGGGACCTCTCCAGCGCCCTCGTCGCCGGGATTATAGTCCTGATAACGGGGGTTTTCTGGGCCCTAAACCAGTAGTTACCTGCCAGTAATCAGGGCTTTGTGAGCGCCGCTCTACAAACAGCCCCTTGAATGTGAGCATATACTCACTTATCTCTTGATGCGAGCAAACACTCACATTGAGGGATCAGCCATGACATCGCTTCTGTTCAATCTCTACTTTTACGCTCTCACCGCCTTTTTCGCCCTTGTCGGCGCGCCGCTGGCGCTGCTGCGGTCACCCATGCCGTTGCGGCGCTGGATCTTCGCGTGGTCGCGCAGTGTGCGCTTTGGCATGAAGCACATTGCCGGGATCACACTCGAGATCCGGGGCCGGGAGTTTATGCCAAAAAATGAAACCGCGATCATCGCATCAAAACATCATTCATACGTCGATGCGGTCCTTCTCTATTCAGAAATGCCCGATATTGCCGCCGTCGCCATGGCCGAGCTTGCGGACGTGCCATTTGTCGGCCTCGTCTTCAAAAAGCTCGGCATGATCATGATCGACCGCTCCGGTGGCAAGGGCGCGCATCATCTGGCGTCAGGCGCCGGCAGAGCCATCAAGGAGCGCCGCCCGATCCTGATCTACCCCGAAGGCCA
Source organism: uncultured Alphaproteobacteria bacterium (assembly GCA_965603015.1). Lineage (GTDB taxonomy): Bacteria > Pseudomonadota > Alphaproteobacteria > M2410 > M2410 > JAUWTJ01. The sequence goes on along the minus strand of CBFDBJ010000010.1, from coordinate 54,841 downwards.
CATCCCCGAGGTCGGCGCCCGCGTGCCCTTCAAGAAGGGCGTCTGGCATCTGCAACAGACCAGCGGCCTGGCCGTCGTGCCGGTCGCAACCAACATTGGCCTGCGCTGGAGCCAGAACAAATGGGTTAAAACCCGGGGTCATGCCGTCGTCGAATTCCTCGCCCCCGTTAAGCCGGGCATGGCCCGCGAGCCTTTCATGGCAGAGCTCGAGGCCCGCATTGAACAACAAACCGACGCGCTGCTTGCGGAGGCAGGCTTCAAGCGGCCAACAACTCAGATCGTGGCACCGCGTCCGATGCCCGCAAATCTGGCGTTAATCCCTGATGTGTGATAACCGGCCTGAGACTTGTCACCTGGTGCGTTCAGGCGGTAAGTGAAACTGTTGAAACTGGGGAGTTCTCCGGAAGCTTTGCATATGAGTCTCAAGCAACGATTGAATACCTGGGCATCCGGTGACGACGGCCCGAAGAGGATCGGGCGCGTACTTCTGCCGGCGCTCGTCCTGTTGTCGCTGGCCAGCTTCTTCGTTATCGGCGCGGTCTTCGATCTTGATAGCGCGGCGGTGCAAGGTTTCATGGCCTGGGCCGCCACAAGTCCGCTCTCGCTCTTGATCGTGGTCGCCGTCTTTATCGGCTTTGGCCTCATCGGCACGCCGCAATTTCTCCTCATCACGGTGACCGGCGCCGTCCTGCCGCCGGCGATGGCCTTTGGCTATGCCTGGATCGCGACGCTGATTTCCGCAACGCTGCATTTTTATATGGGCCGACAGTTTTCCGGCTGGATTGAAGCGGCTTCCGGCACCAGGGTCAGCAAGCTGAAAACTCTCATCGCCCGTAACGGCCTTGTCGCTTCCGCGGTCGTCAGGAACGTTCCGGCCGGACCGTTCATTTTCGTCAATGTCGTGTGCGGCGCCTCTGGCATGCGCGGCTATAATTTCCTTCTGGGCGCCGCCATCGGCATCATCCCGAAGGCCGGGGCACTGATCTTCCTCGGGGTAAATTTGTCATCCTACCTCAAGGATCCCTCTGCCGAACGACTCGGCATCCTCATCCTGGTCATCGGCTGCGTCGCCCTGATCTCCATGGCTCTGGCCTGGATCGTCGGGCGCTTTGATCCGTCCTCTGAGGGAAGTAAAGAGGTAAAAGCAGCGACCAACGAAGACACAAAAACGTGATCACGCGCAAGCTTTGCCAATCCTACTAAAGTAGGCTATGCTTTGTCCCGGGCAAGGGAGGTTTTGAACAGCTTTAATGGCAGTTCAGAAAGGATCAGACGTGAATGCACGCCTTTTTACCTGGGGCTTTGTGCTGATGTCCATCGCCTTCAGCCTGCTTCTGTCATTCGTGACCAGCAATGTCTTCTTCGTACTGCTCGCCGCCTTCCCCGTCACCGGCAAATTGCTCTTCGGTCCGCGGGATTCAAATCCGCGCGAGGAAGCGCGCGCTGCCCGCCGCCGCAACAAACTCATCTTCATCCTCGCACTGGCTGTTGGCATTGGTATTTTGACGACAACACTGCTCACACACGAAGCCATTCGTATGGCGCTGGCCTCTGCTGCCGGTCTCACCATGCTGGTGGTGATTTACGTCCTGATGATCTTCGGCGCAGGGCGCTCGATCGATGTCGATCAGGATGACAAATACGGCTGACTATTCGGGTAAACTCTCTGCTGGATCCGGATTGGTATTACCTATATCGACCGAGGCCTTCCAGCTGCCATCACTCTGCTTCTGCCAGATGGAAACATATTTACCGTGGCCAGTGTGAACCTCACCCTCGGCGTCCGTGAAGGTCGAAGCATAGCGCCCCCAGGTAAACCCCATATCGCCGCTTGCTGCCGCGACCGCCTCTTCAGGGTCCCAAACCAGGGTGGCATCTGCGGGATAGCCCGCCATGGCAGCCGCAACAGCCTCATGCCCAAGGAACGGTTGCGATCCTCCGGACAGCATTCGGGCATCCTCAGACATATAGTAAGCAAAGGCTTTGCCGACGCCGTCTTCCTGCGCCATCGCATTAAACGCCCGGTCAACGGCCATGAGCTCGTCCTCGACAGACCCGGAAAAAGCCGTTCCCGATACGACAAACCCCAAGAAAAACACAGCCAGCACTTTTGATTTGAAAAACATGGATCTCTCCCTCCGGATCAAATGCCCCCCCAAGCGAGAGTATAGTGATTGAATGTAGCTCCACACGCAACTACTCTGCGAATACTCAGAGCACAGGCACACTTCGTGCACCCGCTCGCTACGACGCCATATTTGATGACAAATAAACTATTTGAGAAAGGGTTGGTGATGGGTCAACAAGAATTGGAGATAAAGTTCATCCATTGTTCGGATGTGAATGAACCTCTGGAGGCTTGGACGCCAGCATGTCATGAAGAAATCTATCTGCCGCTGCAACTTGATATTGGCGTGGTTGGCGAAGAAGCTGCGGACATATACGATTGTCTTATCGCCACACCGGAAGCGCTTTTGGTGAGGAGAGACACTAGCAATTTTGTTGTGAGCGACAGAGCCACTCTAATTGTAAAGGAGTTTGACTGGCCCAAGATCTATAATGCCCTGGAGTCTATTGTAAGGAAATGTAATGCTTCGACCCAGATAGAGGGCCAATGGAAACTTCAAAGATTTTTTTGTTGGGAATATGAAGGTTTTCAAATGGAGTAATTGATCCTATAGGCAGGCACCCTTCGCGCTCCAACCCCAAATCGGATGTTGAATGACCTTTCATCCAGAACAAAAAAGGCCGGGCACGCGCCGCCCGGCCTTTTCAATTCTCTGTTTGTTGGATTAACCAACAAGCTCGGCATCGGTGAAGAAGAACTTGATTTCTTCAGCTGCGGTCTCGGGCGCGTCTGACCCGTGCACCGAGTTACGCTCGATGTTTTCGGCAAAGAGTTTGCGGATTGTGCCTTCGGCGGCTTCTTCGGGGTTGGTCGCGCCCATCACTTCGCGGTTCTTTGCGACGGCGTCCTCGCCCTCCAGAACCTGAACAACAACCGGGCCCGAGGTCATGAAAGCGACAAGATCCCCAAAGAACGGGCGTTCCTTGTGGACGCCGTAGAAGCCCTCAGCCTGTTCCCGGCTCATCCGGATGCGCTTTGATGCGATGATACGCAGACCGGCTTCTTCCAGCTTGGCGGCGATAACACCAGTTTGGTTGCGGGCTGTTGCGTCTGGTTTGATAATCGAAAACGTACGTTGAATGGCCATGCCAGGATTTCCTTAATGTGGATCAGAATATGAATTTCGGCGGTTTATAACCGGGCTTTGGCAAGCGGGCAACCCGTGTTATGGGTCCCCGGAGCATTCACAGAAGCGCGAACCGGTTTTGTGATAAAATGCCTGACAACCAGAACCGAGGAGAAGTCCGCTAATCCAGGGATTAGGGGGCGCGAGCCATGTTACATATCAATAACCTCACATATCTCATTGACGGGCGCCCGCTCATTGAAAACGCCACGGTCGCCATCCCGGCTGGCCACAAGGTGGGCTTTGTCGGGCGCAATGGCACCGGAAAGTCCACGCTTCTGCGCCTGATCCTCGGCGAGATCATGCCCGACGATGGCACGATCAAGATCCCCAGCAGACGCAAAATCGGCTCTGTTGCCCAGGAAGCCCCGGCGGGTGCGATCAGCCTGCTCGATACCGTGCTCGCCGCCGACAAGGAGCGCGCGCAGCTTCTCGCCGAGGCCGAGACCGCCGAAGATCCAAACCGGATTGCCGAAATCCAGCTTCGCCTCACCGACATTGGCGCTCATTCCGCAGAAGCGCGTGCCGGTGCAATTCTCTCAGGTCTCGGGTTCAGTGCGGTAGAACAGAAACGCCCCTGTTCGGAGTTTTCCGGCGGCTGGCGCATGCGCGTGGCGCTTGCCGCTGTGCTGTTTGCCGAGCCCGATCTCCTCCTGCTTGATGAGCCAACCAACTATCTCGATCTGGAAGGCACCATCTGGCTTGAAAATTATCTGAAGACCTATCCGCATACGGTTCTTCTGGTCAGCCATGACCGCGACCTTCTCAACAAGGCCGTCAGTCACATTTTGCATCTAAACGAGCACCGCCTTTCGATTTACGCCGGTGGTTATGATCGCTTCGAGCGCACAAGGCGCGAACAGCTCGAGCTGCAACTCGCCATGAAAAAGAAACAGGATTTGCACCGCAAACACCTCGAAAGCTTTGTCGAGCGCTTCCGCTACAAGGCCTCGAAGGCGAAGCAGGCCCAGTCGCGCGTCAAGATGCTGGAAAAAATGCAGCCCATTGCCTCGATGGCGGAGAACCACACCCTGGCGTTTCGCTTTCCCAATCCGGAGCCGATGCGTTCACCGATCATCCGCCTCGAGGACGTGTCGGCCGGGTATGAACCAGGCAAACCGATCCTCAAGGACCTGGATCTGCGTATTGATCTTGAGGACCGGATCGCGCTTCTGGGCGCCAACGGCAACGGCAAGTCGACTTTTGCCAAAGTGCTCGCCGGACGCCTTGAAACCATGGCCGGCAATCTCTACCGCCACAAAAAGCTCAAGATCGCCTATTTCGCCCAGCATCAGCTTGACGAGCTGAACGCCGAGGAAACCCCCTTCGATACGTTCCGCACGCTCATGGGGCCCGAGGCCACTATCGCGCAAATACGCGCCCGGCTCGGCTCCTATGGCTTTGGCTATGAGAAGGCAGACACCCAAATCAAGGTTCTCTCGGGCGGCGAAAAAGCGAGGCTCTTGCTCGCTGTTGCCACCTACCACGGGCCCCACATTCTACTCCTCGATGAGCCGACCAATCACCTCGACGTCGACAGCCGCGAGGCGCTGGTTCATGCCCTCAATGAATTCGAGGGCTGTGTTATTCTGATTTCCCATGATCGTCATCTCATTGAGACGTCTGCGGATCGATTGTGGCTGGTGGCCGACGGGACTGTAAAACCCTATGAAGGTGATCTTGATGACTATCAGGACCTTCTTCTCGGGCGGCGCCCCAGAGGCGAGGCCAAAGCCGTTTCCGAGACACCAACCCGCCAGGACACGAGGCGCGATGCCGCCGAGCGGCGCAAGTCCATCGAACCGCTGAAGAAGTCCATCAAGGAGCTTGAGAAAACCCTGAATGCCAGGCAGAGCGACCTTGAGAAACTTGAGCGCGCGCTTGCCCTTCCGGGATTTTACCAGAGCAACCCGCAAAAGGCGGGACTGTTTGCCAGGAAGCGGTCGCAGGTTGTCGCCCTGATTGAGGAGATCGAGGAAGACTGGCTCAAGGCGACGGAAGAGTATGAAGAAGCCCGCGCCGCCCTGAACCAGGATGGGATGAACCGTGCTAAATCGGACCGAACCGCTGAGGTGGACTAATGAGACTTTTCTATGCGCCCCATACCCGCGCCGAATGCGTCCGCTGGCTGCTTGACGAACTAATGGCTGATTACGACGTCGTGGTCGTTGACTTCGAAAACGATGAACACAAGTCGGACTTCTACAAAACCATTCATCCGCTCGGCCAGTTGCCCGCTCTTGAGGACGAAGGCAACATTATCATCGAGCGCGCCGCCATCATGATGCATCTGGTCGACCGCTTTCGCGCCCGAAACCTCGCCCCGCCCCCCGGCGGGCCGCAGCGCGCGGGGTTTTACCAGTTTATGGTCTATAGTGTCGCCACTCTCGAACCGGCAGCCGTCGCCCTGCTCACCGCGACGGACCAACAAAAGGATGCTGCCCGCGCCCGCTTCGATGAGATCATCACTGTCCTTGAGAACAGCCTCGTCGAAAACTCCGGCGGATCCTGGCTCTTCGGACAGAAATTCACCGCCGCCGATTGCCTCATTGGCTCACAGATGATGTGGTTCTTTGATCAGGGATTGCTCGAAGGCCACGACAGGCTCATCAAATACGCCCAGGACTGCGCCCGGAGGCCGGCTTTCAGACAGGTGCCGGGCGACCTACCGACGGCAGAGCAGTAGAACGGTCATCTTCCAGAGCTTTTGCCAGGAAATTTTGGCAACTACAGACTACCCCCATGTCAAGCCCGGCAATGACAGGCTCTAATTATGTATACGGATGTATCTCCCTTTCACTGCACAAATCCCATCGTGAGCAGAAGTGGCTGATCCCTATACTTTTGTGCTTTGGATTCACGTCTTACCACCTCAGCACCCGGTACCCAGCTTCTGACGAAATCAGTTCTTAGTCCGGCTCGCCCGGCTGCCGCGGTGAATTCTTCTTCGGTTCTGCAAAAGCTCTGCGTGGAAATTTCCACATCCCCATCCTGAAAATGCGCCCGCACTCCTTTGAAAGATTGAACGGGATGCAGTTCGGAAACATAGAACGAACCTCTTTGGGACATATGATCCTTTGCCACCCGAAAGAAATGATCGATATCTCCTACATGTTCAAGGACAAGGACAGCCAGTATCAAATCGAATTTCCGATCGGTGCCAAAGTCTGGTTCCCTCTCCGTAATCCGGACCAAATCCGGCTCAAATCCGCTTAGCCTGGCACGCGCAATGGACAACATTCCTTCAGACACATCCGCCCCACTGAGCGTGCCTGCCTCTTTATTCCCAAGATTGTAGAGATTTTCGCCGGTGCCGCACCCGAATTCAAAGACACTCAGGCCCCGCACATCTACCACATCGCTCTCAAGCGCTATGCGTGCCATTGCGACAGTCGGGTTCGAGTGAGCGTCGTATTCAGGGGCCCACCGGTCGTAGGCAGATTGGCAATCAAGAATTTCTTGTTTGATCGATGGTGATTTCATGACGACTCCTATTGATCTTCACGGCGCAAACCCGCACCGACAGGAGTATTTAGTTTCAGATATGCACACTGGTGCAATCGTCAGCTTCACCAAAGCATCATGACGATAGCATTCTTCTCAAAAGAATCTACCCCCACATTTGCGGTTATACAAAGACCCAGCCTCGCTGTTCATCAGCTTCGTGTAGTCTTCCATCAGGCTCAATATATCGAAATGGAAGCGCCCCTCGCCGGAAACCATTCCCTGCAGGGCCAAGACAGCCGGGCTTCAGGTGATCTGTACCCCATCGAAACATGAGACAAACCGCGATAGCCAGATTGGTTTTTGTCTCCTGCGCCGAAACACCAATATGACCTTTGCGTTGCCCTTAGCTCGCTTCGGACGGGGCCTTCCGATTGCAATAAAAACAACTATTCAATCTAATTGGTCTCGAGTCACACACTCTTCCTGATTGCGTAACTACACGTGCCATTTGTAAAGACAGATATTTTCTATTCGACGGAAAAAGATCTCCGGTCAATTAAACAATTTTTTAGTTTAGTTAGCTATCAATTCCTGACTATCGAAGGGAGCATTTGAATCACACGTTCAGACGATCTCCCAAGACATTGAGTTATTAACCAGACCCTTGAAGTTTACCGCGGGTCAAACACGCGGCGGCGCACCCACACCTCTTTGGGAACAATCCAGTAACACAAGAGACACAAATTATGACCTTTTCATCACTAAATGTAGTTGCAAATGCAAAAACCCGGACCAAAGTGGTCGTCGGTGTCTGTACACCACTTGTATTTCTTGCAGTCCTCGGGGCTGTCAGCTTCTTGAGCATCAGCCGCTCAATGGAATCAAACCGCTGGGTGCAACACACCTATGATGTACTGGCCGAGGCGTCCTCAATTGTTGGTTCGGCTGTCGACATGGAAACAGGCATGCGCGGTTTTCTCCTGGCCGGTGAAGAGGCGTTTCTCGATCCTTACAAGAATGGAGAGGTCTATGCCTACCAGCACATTGCCGCTCTGCAGGAAACCGTCAGCGACAACCCGAAACAGGTCGCAAGACTCCAGGCTGTCGAAGAGACCCTGAGGGAGTGGCAGGCCAACATAACCGAGCCCATGATCGCAATGCGCAGAGAGGTCGGCAAATCAACAACAATGGACAGCGTCGCCAGTCTGGTCGCCGAGGCTCGAGGCAAAGTTTACTTCGACAAGTTTCGTGGCCTCATGAGCGACTTTAAGGCTGAAGAGGCCGCTTTGATGGAAGCCCGCAAAGCGGACAATCAGAAAAGCAGCGAGACGACCTTTGCACTCATTGGCATTTGTCTGGCCATCGGCGGCGTGCTTGGATTGGGTATGGCATGGTTTACAGGCAGAAGCATTGCCAACCCGCTGATCAAAATGACCGACGTCATGGGCCGCCTCGCAGGCGGCGAGCTGGATGTTGACATTGAAGGCAGCGACCGCGCCGATGAAATTGGTGATATGGCAAAGACCGTGTTGATCTTCAGAGACAATGCTCAGGAAGTAGAACGCCTCAAGACCCAACAGGAACAGGCAGAGCTAAGAGCCGAACAAGACAAGAAGACTGCCATGGATAACCTGGCCAGCTCATTTGAAGAAGCCGTTTTCGGGGTTGTCGAACGTGTCGCTTCATCTGCGAAAGACATGCAGACTGTTGCCACACAGGTATCAGGTACTGCGGTCGAGTCCGAAGGCAAGGCATCCGAGGTTGCTGCAAATGCGCAACAGACGTCGGCCAATGTACAGGCGATGGCTGCCGCTGTTGAGGAGATGACGGTAGCGCTTTCAGAAGTAAGTCAACAGGTCACGACAGCAACTCAACTGACATCAGAGGCTTCCAATCAGGCGAGCGCGACCAACACTCAGATCAAGTCACTGGTGACCACTGCCGAAAAGGTTGGTGATGTTGTCAGTCTGATATCCGATATCGCGGACCAGACCAATTTGCTCGCACTCAATGCAACAATTGAGGCCGCCCGCGCCGGGGACGCCGGAAAGGGCTTTGCCGTCGTTGCCAGCGAGGTCAAATCTCTTGCCAACCAGACCAATCGGGCAACCGACGAAATCGGGCAGCTGATTGGTGAGATGCAATCAGCAACCGGCGAAAGTGCCTCCGCTATCGAGGCAATCAACGAGTCCGTCAGCAATGTGAATAACGTGGCCGCCGCGATTGCCGCAGCCGTTGAAGAGCAAAACGCAACGACAAGTGAAATCTCGAACAGCGTGCAGGAAGCAGCCAGAGGGACGCAGGCCGTGACGGATACGATTGGAATGGTTGCAAGTGCAGCCAGCGAGACGGGTAAAGCCTCAACCCAAGTGGTCGATGCCTCCAATCAGCTCAACGAGGACTCGGCAACTCTCAAAACAGAAGTTGAGAACTTTATTGCAAATGTGAGGGCTTCATAATGTTTCATATAAAAAAGACCTTCCAATCCGCCACATTGCTTGGCTTGTGCATGACGACGTCGCCTGCCCTGGCTGAAGCACCCGAGTTCGAAATTCACGGGCTCCTGCAGACCTGGTACACGTACCAGGATGATGCCGGCAGTGCACAGGCTCCGGGCGCAGTAAGGGAAGAAGAGAGCGGTTTTTCGGTCCGCCGTGCTGAACTTGCTGTCAAGCGTGACACTGACGACCCCCTCGGGTTCACACTCATGATTGATGTGAGCAAGAACGACAAGGTCCTCAACGATCTCTTCATCACGTACAAGTTCTCTGATGCTGTTAATCTGAAAGTCGGACAGTTTCTGGTACCAACCGGACTTCAGGGACTGTGGCCAGCGGGAGACCTGTGGCTTCCGGAACGGGCCTGGGTCGGATGGCGCATGGCTGATTTTCGAGACATCGGAATATCTGTCTCCGGCCAGGGCGGTCCCCTCAACTATGAAGTTGCTGTCCTCAACGGAAACGGACCCAATACGTCCAACTCTGGTGAAGTCAGAGAGATTGCCGGTCGCGTTGGCTTTCAGCCGGCACCTGATGTAACCGTGTCTCTGTGGGCGGATCGAGTATCCGACACAAATCTGTTGCCCGAAAGGACATCATGGGGCGGCGACATCATATGGAAGCTTGAAAAGGGCACGTTCCAGGCTGAATACGGAAATCGTGAGTATCTCACAGATGAGTTCGGCGGTTACCTGCAGTACGGCCACAACCTGCCGAACGACAGGCAAATTGTAGGTCGTATCGACTATTACGAGGGATTTGGCCTGTCAGACAATGAAGAGATCGCCGGCGAGATTGGCTTCAATCAATTTTTCGGAGAGAAACGTGATCTCAAATTTCAGATCTCGCTCCGGGGGGGCACGGAATCCGGCGCGGGTGACGACACCTCATTTGTCAGCATGATCGCCGCCCTGCAATACGGCTTTTAGAATACAACCGGTCGGAACGGCGTGGCGGTTCAATGGATCCCCACCACTCTCCAAATGCGACGTCGTTCCGACAACTTGCAAACATCATGTTAAACGTTTGACTGCTGATGCGCCCCTTGCAAACTATACAGAAGCATTCACCAGCTTTGTATAATCTTCCATCAGGTTCATGCTGAGTTCGCCAGGCGTGAAACGGTATGATCCGATTTCAGAGACCGGCGTTACTTCCGCCGCAGTACCGGTAATAAAGCACTCGTCAAAACTTTCCATCTCATCGGGCATGATGGCGCGTTCGATAATCTCGACACCGCGCGCCTTTGCCAGTTCGATCACCGTCTGCCGGGTAATCCCGTCGAGGAAGCAGTCCGGGGTTGGCGTATGCAGCTCATCGCCGCGGCGGAAGAAGACATTGGCGCCGGTAGCTTCGGCAATGCGGCCACGATAATCCATCATCAGCGAGTCCGCATATCCCTCTCGCTCCGCGTCATGCTTCGACAGCGTACAAATCATGTAAAGACCGGCTGCCTTGGCCTTGCACGGGATTGTCTCCGGCGAGGGACGCTTCCACTTTGAAATATTCAGTCTGATGCCCTTGAGGCGCTCTTCCGGCGCGAAGTAGCTCGGCCACTCCCAGACCGCGATGGCCAGATTGATCTTTGAAGTCTGCGCCGAGACGCCCATCATCTCCGACCCACGCCACGCCACGGGACGCATATAGGCATCGACAAGGCCCTGTTTGTCCAGGATATCGCGGCAGGCCTGGTTGATCTCTTCCACCGAATAAGGGATTTCAAAGCCGAGCTGACCTGCTGAAAAGTGCAGCCGCTCGGTGTGCTCCTGCAGCTTGAACACCGTCCCGCTATAGGCGCGCTGGCCCTCAAAGACCGAGCTGGCGTAATGCAGCGCGTGGCTGAGGACATGAAGGGTCGCCTCTTTCCAGGGGACCATTTCTCCATTCATCCAGATAAATCCGGGGCGATCATCAAAAGGCTGTGTGCTCATCTTCCAAACCTTGCTATTATCATGGCTGTTGCCGTTACCACTGTCAGTCCTGCCACCGATTTACGACCGTAAAAACACGGTCATCAGCCGCGTCATCAGCCCAATCATCAGAATGCCGAGTTCTGGGTGAAAAAATAGACCTTACTGTAATTTTATTTCTCATAGAGCTTGCATTTTGTAACATTATGAGTATTATATGTCAACATGTCTGACATAAAAAATCCAGATCGCCCGCCAGATCATATGGCGACGGCGGGGCCCGACAAGAGCCCCGATGGTTTCTCCGACGAAGAAATTCGCGAGGGAATCGAACTGCTGTTTTATGCCTATCGCGACTTCATATCAGATCCCGACGAAATGTTAAAAGAATACGGATTCGGTCGGGCGCACCACCGTGTTGTCCACTTTGTCGGACGCAATCCGGGCATGACGGTCAGTGAACTCCTTGCCATTCTGCGGATCACCAAACAGAGCCTCGGCAGGGTTCTCAAGCAGCTTGTTGAACAAGGCTTCATCCTGCAGGCCAGCGGCGCTTCGGACCGGCGCCAGCGACTGCTCAGCCTGACTGACAAGGGCCGTGAGCTCGAACAGAGCCTCTCGGACCTGCAGCGCAAGCGGGTTCGCGATGCCTATGGTCTGGCCGGCCCTGACGCCATTAAAGGCTATCGACAAATCCTCGAAAACCTCATCAATGCCCCGGAACGCGAAGAGATTTTAAAGACTATCAAAAAGAGGTAGGCTGCACCCAAATCGGCTCACCTGAACCTGAGCCGAACAAGGCCCCTCGAACAAGGACCTCTTTGTGCCCGACCACTCTGCCGCATCATCAAAATCTCCGGAAAAATCGCCGGGAAAATCACCAGATAACCCGGACGAGGCGCCCCACGTCCTGGTCGTCGACGATGATCGGCGCATTCGCACTTTGCTGCAAAAATTTCTTGTCGAAAACGGCTACAAGGTCACCGCTGCCAGCGATGCAGCGGCGGCGCGGGATTACCTGCGCGGCCTGGAATTCGACATCCTTGTGCTCGACATCATGATGCCCGGCGAGGATGGTCTGGCGCTGACAAAAAGCCTGCGCGAAATCTCCCGGGTGCCTATTTTGCTCCTCACAGCGCGCAGCGAAGCCGCCGACCGGATCATGGGGCTTGAGGCCGGCGCCGACGACTACTTGCAAAAACCCTTTGAACCGCGCGAGCTGGTCCTGCGACTGTCGTCAATCTTGCGGCGGGCGCAGAAACCACTGCCGGAAATCAAAACCGAGATTAATATGGGGCCCAATCGCTACACGCTGGATCGCGGCGAGCTGTGGCGCGGCGACAAGCTCGTTAAACTGACCACCGGTGAAGGCACCTTGATGAGGTTCTTCGCAGAAAACCCGCGTGAAACTTTTTCACGGGCAGACCTGTGCCAGCGCACCGGCGTTGGTCAGGAACGCTCGATCGACGTCCAGATCACCCGGCTCAGGCGCAAGATTGAAGCCGACCCCAAAATGCCGATCTATCTCCAGACCATTCGCGGTGTCGGCTACACGCTGATACCTGACTGATTGCCGCAGAAAGAGCTATGATACACCGAATCCAGACTTTCATACGCCAAACGCCGGGACTGAACATTCCAGGTCACATCCTGCGTGCCGCCGGTGCACTGCTGAAACCTCTGATGCCGCGCAGCCTTTACGGGCGCTTTGTCCTCATCATTGTAACACCAATCCTCCTGATACAGATTGTCTCAACCTGGCTTTATATGGAGCGCTACTCTCAACAGGTCACGCAACGTCTGTCGACCGCAGTCGCCGGTGAAATCGCCTTCATCATTGCTGAAACCGAGAAGTTCGGCGGCAAAGATCAGAGGGAACTTTTTCGCCTCGCGGCTATCCACAAAAACCTGACAATACGAATTGAAAAAGATGCGACGATTCCGACCTATCAGCCCACTGTCTTCTTCAAGTTCATTCCTGCAATCATGAGTCAGCAACTCGAGGCAAAAATCCAGCGCCCCATATGGTTTGACCTTGAGAAACGCCCGTCCATGGTGGAGATCCAGGTCCAGCTCGACGGTGCCGTCATGTATGTCGAACTGCGCCGCAGCCAGATCATCGCCACCAACTGGCACAATTTCCTCGTCTGGATGGTCATTGCCACGGCACTCTTCCTGACCATTGCGCTCCTGTTCCTGCGCAACCAGGTTCGCGCCATCCTGCGGCTTGGCCTTGCGGCTGAAAACTTCGGCAAGGGCCGTGACGTGCCCGATTTCAAACCCGCAGGAGCCCGCGAGGTGCGCAGCGCTGCGAAGGCCGTCATCGAAATGCGTGACCGCGTCAATGCCCACGTCATGCAGCGCACCGAAATGCTCGCCGGTGTCAGCCACGACCTGCGCACCCCCATCACCCGGATGAAATTGCAACTCGCCATGCTGGACGACACACCCGACATCGAGGACATGAAGGCTGATCTTGTCGAGATGGAATTCATGCTGCAGGAATATCTCGACTTCGCCCGCGGCCAGGCCAGCGAGAACACGGCACTGACAAACGTCTCGGATGTTCTGAAAGAAATAAAGGCAAGTGCCTCGGTGCGCGGCCGCGAGATCCAGATCGAAGCGCCCGGTGCCCTCGAATTACCGCTGCGCCGCACAGCTTTCAAGCGCTGCGTCACCAATCTCGTCAACAATGCCTGCAATTTCGGCACACAGGTCACCATCACCGCGACCAGGGATGACAGCGGCATCACCATCGCCGTCGAGGACAACGGCCCCGGCATCCCGCCAGACCGCCGCGAGGAAGCCTTCCGCCCCTTTCACCGCCTCGACGAAGGCCGCAACCTGGACAACGGCGGCTCCGGCCTCGGCCTCGCCATCGCACGCGATGTCGCCCGGGCGCACGGCGGGGACATTGAACTGGGGACGTCGGATCTCGGCGGGCTCAAGGCAGTGGTGAGCCTGCCAGGCTGAGTTTGCCGGGATGATCCGGCGCCGCAGACGGACGTCAGCGACCAGCGTCGGCTGTAATCATGAGGCGTGGCGGGACAGCGGTCGGCAGCACCCTGTTTTCAGGTTCCGTTATTGTGTTCCAGGGTTATCACCACTTTTCCTTTGACATGTCCCTCGCCAAAATACCGGAAAGCTTCGGCTGTCTCCTCCAGCGGGTAACACCTGTCAATAACAGGGACGACTGTGCCGGCTTCGAGAAGCTCCGTCAAAAGAGCCAATCCCTTGTTTGCCTTGTGCAGCAGAAGACCCGTTTTTTTACCGCCGATCATTGAGATCCATGGACCCAGAAAAATAACCTGGTTTGCAAGAGCCGAAGACCCTCCAACCATAACATAAATTCCGCCAGGGCTCAGCGCACGCCTGTAGTCGAAAAGCGAATGACACCCCTGAACATCAAGAATGAGATCATACTGCTGCCCGCTCCTGGTAAAATCTTCCTGCGTGTAATCAATGACATGATCTGCGCCCAGTGAACGCATCATCTCCAGTTTTACCGTGTGATCGACGCCCGTCACATCAGCCCCGAAGGATTTGGCAATCTGAATGGCAAACGTACCGACGCCGCCGCCGGCGCCGTTAATCAAAACCCTCTGTCCAGACTGCAGCTTTCCCTTGTCGCAAAGCCCCTGCAGGGCGAGAAGCCCCGCCTGCGGTACGGCCGCGGCTTGTGTGAAGGACAAACAGGCCGGTTTCACCGCCAGGTCTTTTTCGCGAACGCAGACATATTCGGCAAAACCGCCCCACCCACACCTCGACAGGTCCCCGAACACCTCATCACCTGGCTGAAACCGTTTTACGTTTTTGCCAACCGCTTCAACGCGCCCGGCTATATCGCATCCGAGTATCTTTATTCTTCTCGGTTTCAAGAGCCCCGCCATAAAGCGGTTCACGAGAGGCGTGCCTCTCAGAAGATCCTGATCCCAGGAATTTATGGATGTCGCAAGAACCTTGACCAGGACTTCGCCGTCGCCGGGCTGAGGCTTGTCCATCACTTCGAGCTGAAGCACATCCGGCGGTCCGTATTTTGTGAAGACAATCGCTTTCATGGTTCTTCATTCCTCTCGGGGCCTAAACCAGGTCGTCTCGTGTCAGTATAACACTATCCCCCAGGAGCGGACTCAATTCGACAGGGCCCGATACTTCCGCAGTTGACCCAAAGCAAACTCTTTCGCATTCCGACTGGATAGAAATTAATTGTGAGGGTAAGTCCAATTCATGGTGTCGCTCCCGCATCCTCCAACAGTACCCTTGCCGCCTCCATCTGCTCTGCATCAAGAGAAACATTCCGGGAGAGATAGTCCAGTACACTACGGCCCTCGCTATCTGTGGCCGTCGCGTTAGCGTCATTTGACAATAAGAGTTCAATCATGCCCAGTGACCCATTTTCCGCCGCGTACATCAGAGCAGTTCGGAGTTTGTAGGTTATTGCATAAGAGGTTGTGCTATAAGGGGTGCGAATGTTGTGTGTGACTGCATTAACGTCGGCTCCGCGACTAATTAGAATTCTTGCAGCCTCCAGATAGTCCAGATGTGCGGCATGCATGAGGGGTGTTTTTCCGAAAGCATTTTGCTCATTCGGGTCGGCCCCCCAATCTATTAGCTGCCCAAGATCGTAGGGTCGATGCAGTGCATAGCTCAATGTAGGGTCGAACACCTGGGTTCCGGGACATTTGTAACTGGGGAGCGGATCGCTTGATTCTTTTTCTGACTTGAGGCTCAGCATCAGCGGTTCAAACTCATTCATTGCGACATCCGCAATCAGTAGCACCTTTAGCTGGCCCGTTTTGCATATCTTGGATGCTCTTTTTGCATCTTCACTTTTGTTGAACGCCAAAATCACATCGACACTACTCTTTTTCGCTACAAAATTGTTGAAAGTAGTGGCCCCAGAGAAGAATGTACGTACGATCGAAGACACGGCGACTTTGGCCTTGAAACTTGCCTCTTCTGGCGTATATCCAAATGCATTCTGGTAGTATGATTCAAACTCCTGCTCTGCGACGGGAATTTGTTTCGACAATGAATTGGCCCGGCGTTTTTCCCACGGTCCGCGGAGCGACCAAACTTTCAGGAACGCCAAAGTATCTTCATAGCTATGGGTGAAGAGCCAGGGGCGGCCGACTGGTTCTTCAGGTAAAGATACCCAAGGGCGCATCATGACGGTGTAAGATGTCTCCCGAATATAACCTTCCCTGTAGCACCAAACACACATGCTTCCGCCGCCATGATCACCGGCAGAGCCCAACACATCTGAGAGCAGCACATAGAATTTCGCAAATTCGGGAAGCATCACCACCGCCGGAGAGACCCGCAGTCTATTTGCCTTGGCCAATTCGCTCGCTCGCTTGGCAGCCTCCTTCGTTAATTCGTGGTGGCTCTCAGGATACATTGAAACCTGACAAATTCGACTTACGGAGCCATCGTCAAACAACTCATAGAGATTTGTGCGATTGTTGTCCCCCGGTCTCGGCTGACTCGCCAAATAATTCCTGCCGCTGCTGTTCAGGATCTCCCGGATGCCCAATGCGGTTGTGGCGCTACGTTTAACAACTCCGCTCTCAATTAGTGGACCAAACTGTAAATGAGGACGTTCTGCTGCAGGGAGGTCCGAAACATAGGTCTCAAATGCCCGAGTGTCAGCGGTGAAAAAGTATGCTTCGCTTTGCCTATCATACTGATCCGTGGTTCCGATGCGCACCAGGCTTGAAGTCGCGGCTCCCTCCAGCGAAGCATCTAAATCAAAAATCTGGATGTTTTCTGACTTACCCTTAGCGTCTTCAAATGCACGAGACGGCAAAGGCTTTAATGATCCTTCGCCGGCACTCCAATCGAGTATTAAGTCCCAATCAGATCTGCGAAACGCCGCCCGGGCAACCGAAAGGTGATCTGTACATACCTGCAGATTCTCTGCGCTAATGCTCGAGGATAAGAATTGGGGTTCCCATGGCAGTACCATCGAGTTCGGAAATGGGGACTGCGAATACGAAGAGCTCGCGGACCCCAGTAAAAAACAGCAGATAATAAGAGCCTGCCAATATCTATGATACCTCTGCACGAAGCACGGGAGTGATTTTTGCCGAATGCGTCCAGTCATTTTTTCCCTCATTAGTCGACTCCCAATACAATTATTCCCGACAAAAGAGTAGTGAAGAAAGCGAACCGCGACAAGTCAGGTAAGAAAATACCCAATGGAGTCCGTTTTAAGGCAGATCGAAGATATCCGCCGTTGGTTAAAAGCAGACGTTCCGTCAGGATGCTCCGAAGGTCCGCAGTACCTCCAGGGGCGGACCTCCTCTTTGCCGATGGAGCCAGTCTCCGCCGTCATGGGAAGATCCTACTCCCCCAGCTCCCGCGATCTCTTCGCCGCAGCTTTCACAGCCTCCGCCATCAGTTTCTCAAGCCGCCCCTCGCCCATCAGCACGTCGAGCGCCGCTTGCGTTGTGCCGCCGGGGCTGGTGACGTTTTCGCGCAAGGCGCCGGGGGCAAGGTCTGATGTGGCGGCCAGGACACCAGCGCCGCGGACGGTTTCGGTTGCCAGGGTCAGGGCAAGATCGGGGGCGAGACCTTCTGCAACACCGGCTTTTGCCATCGCCTCGATCATGTGGAAGACATAGGCCGGGCCGCTGCCGGACAGTGCGGTGACCGCATCCATCTGCGCCTCATCGTCAATCCAGGCGACCTTGCCGACAGCCTCGAGCAGGCCGGTCGCGAGCGCCCTTTCCGCTTCGCCGACACCAGCGTTGCCGACGGCGACACTCATGCCCAGACCAATGGAGGCGGGCAAATTGGGCATGGCGCGGATAATGGCGGCATCCTTGCCGAAAGTCTCTTCAAACGATCCGAGCGAGATCCCGGCAGCGATGGACAGAACCAGAACCCCGGGGCGGGCGGCTTTGGTGACGGGCTCAAGCGCCGCAGCCATGATCTGCGGCTTGACCGCAAGGACCAGCACATCGCCAGCTCCGACCCCCTCGGCGCTGATCGCATCTGATAGTACGATGCGGCCCTCATTGGCCAGGGCCCTGAGAGGATCCGAAGCCCCTGGATCGACAACCTCGATGCCCCTCGCGCCGCAGCCCTTGTCGAGCCAGCCGTGCAGCATCGCGCCGCCCATCTTGCCAGCGCCAATAAGCACCAGCTTGCCGAATCCCTGATCTGCCATAGTAAAACCGCCTCTGTTCAGGCGGTGCCGACCGTATCAAACATCGAAGCGTCGATGGCTTCTTGTGCGGTCTTGCCAGCCCAAAGTACAAACTGAAAGGCAGGATAGTAGCGCTCACAGGCCTCGACAACAACCTGCATCAGCGTTTCGCACTGTTCAGGCGTTGCATCGCCGACCCCGCCCAGCGGCAGGGCAAGCCGAAACATCAGCGCGGATTCTTCCGACCAAAGATCGAAGTGGCCAAACCATTGCTGTTCATTGATAAACGCAAGCAGCGTGTGGACCTCGCCGCGCTTCGCGCCGGGCACCTTGACATCAAGGGTCGCCGACATATGAACCGCCTCATGGTCCGGAACCCATAAGACAGACACATGATAGTCGCACCAGCTGCCTTTAATGGTGATCGTCAATTGCTCTTCGGTCGGTCGCTCATACGGCCAGTCAAAGCCGCCAACCACATCTTCAAAGGTGTCGACCGGGTTGTGTGGCGCAAAAAAGCCGTCACTTTCGACAAGAACCATGCGGGTTGCCCTCTTTCATCAGGAATTGATTTTCAGGAGGAACGCAACGCTACCGACGTGAGGCACGCCCGCGATTTCAGGGAGCCACGAAGCAATCGTGTCTAATATGTGCCGAAGGATTCCGCCTTCTGCAAGAACAGAATGGTCGTCCCTGTTGATAACTTTGAAATATTATTGCGCAGAAGTTTCGCCTGATCCCTCAAGTTCGGCAATCCGGGCCGACAGCGCGTCATTTTCTTCCCGGGCGAAGCGCGCCATTTCCTTGACGGCTTCAAATTCGTCCCGAGTCACCAGATCCATATCTCGCAGCAAACGCTCCATCAGGTTCCGCACATGTCCATCGACCTCTTCGCGGACCCCCTGCGCCGCTCCGGCAGCCCCGGTCATGACTTTGGCAATGTCATCGAGAACCTTGTTGCTGGTCTGCATGGCAATTAACTCCTGATCGGGCTGAAACGTCATGGACTTCACTCATACGCCAGATTGACAAAGACATTCAAGAGTTTGTGGCGAATGGCGACAACGTGACCTGAAACGGAATTCTTGACACGAGCCAAGCCGCGCGACAAGGTCCGGGCCATGCTGTCATTCATCCTGCCATTCCCCGATATCGACCCGGAAATCATCCGCATTGGCCCTGTGGCCCTGCGCTGGTATTCGCTCGCCTATATTGCCGGCATAGCCCTTGCCTGGGTCTACGTCCGCCGCCTGATGGATCACGCACCCCTGTGGCAGGGCTACAAGAAGGGCAAGCCACCATTTGACAAAGCCCTGCTGGAAGACTTTGTGTTCTGGGCCGCCATCGGCGTCATCCTGGGCGGGCGGATCGGTTACATCTTCTTCTACGGCATTCCCTACCAGCCCGAAATCTACCTCGACCACCCGCTGGAAATCCTGAAGGTCTGGAACGGTGGTATGTCGTTTCATGGCGGCTTTGCCGGTGTTGTGGTCGCCACGATCGCGTTCTGCCGCAAACGCGATATCGATATGTTCGTGATGGGTGATCTGCTCGCAGGTGCTGCGCCGATCGGTCTATTCTTCGGACGGATGGCCAATTTCATTAACGGCGAACTTTGGGGCCGTGTCTCTGACGTACCGTGGGCCATGGTCTTTCCCTATGGCGGGCCATTGCCGCGCCACCCGAGCCAGCTTTACGAGGCCTTCCTTGAAGGGGTCCTCCTCTTCCTCGTTATCGCCATCCTCACATATCGGTTCAAAGCGCTGTCAAAGAGCGGGTTCCTCACCGGCATCTTCTTCACTGGCTACGGAGCCGCCCGTATATTTGTCGAGTTTTTCCGCGATTCAGACACCCGGCCCTTTGGCCCGGACCATTGGCTGACCCAGGGCATGCTGCTCTCCTCCATCATGATCCTGATCGGCGGCTGGTTCTTCATGCGCGCCTTTCGCTCCGAAAACACCGCTTCCAGAGAAGGCAAGACCGGATCGTGACTGCGCCGCGAACACTGACAGAAAAGCTCACAAGCCACATAGAAAAAAACGGCCCGATCAGCGTCGCAGACTATATGAACGCAGCGCTCGGCGATCCTGACTTTGGCTACTACTTGAGCCGCGAGCCCTTCGGCCGGGGTGGCGATTTCATAACAGCTCCGGAAATCTCACAAACGTTTGGAGAACTCATCGGCCTGTGGGCGGCGCAGGTCTGGCTGGACATGGACAGCCCTGAGTATATCTCGCTCGTCGAGCTCGGCCCTGGTCGTGGCACTTTGATGGCAGACATCATGCGCACCCTCGCAAAAGCCGTTCCGGCCTTGCATGATGCAGCAGACATACACCTCGTTGAGATGAGTCCGCGCCTGCGCAAAGAACAGGCAAAGGCGCTGGAAAGAAAAACCGCAAACCCGCCGATCTGGCACGACAGCATCGACACCCTTCCCGATACGCCCATGATCATCATCGCCAATGAGTTTTTCGATGCCCTGCCTGTCCATCAATATGTCAAATCGGGGTCGGGTTGGCACGAGCGGCTGGTCGGGCTCGGTATTGGCGACGGCGCTGCCTTCGGCTTCTGCCTGGCCGAAACGTCGATCACCGATCCGGACGTGCTGCCGCAGGACATAAATTCGCGGATCGAGGTCGAAACCATTGCCGAAGCAAGGCCTGAGGCAGATGCTCTGATGCAGGCCCTCGGCGATAAACTTGGTGCCCACAAGGGTGCCGCCCTGATCATCGACTACGGCCATGCAAAAAGTGGGTTTGGTGACACCTTTCAGGCGGTCAAAAACCACCTGCCGCAGCATGTCCTCTTCAATACAGGTGAAGCAGACCTCACCGCCCATGTAGATTTCGCGGCCCTGAAAAAGGCAGCTTCTTCAGCGGGCCTTGAAACATCGAAAGTCGTGACCCAGGGTGACTTCCTCAAGGCCCTTGGCATCGAGGTGCGCGCCGAAAAGCTGATGGAAAACGCCAGCACCGCCCAGTCCAGTGACATCAAGAGCGCTCTGGCTCGTCTCACCGGACCACAGCACATGGGGTCCCTCTTCAAGGCTCTTTCGGTTTATACTCCACGGCTTCCGGCCCCCCCCGGGTTTGAAATTGAGCACGAGAATTTGTAGAGCATGGACAAAGTTGAGCCGATCAAGAGCGAGTTACTGGAGAGCGAACGCATTGCGCACGGGTTTTTCGGACGGCGCGGCGGTGTATCCCGAGGCCTGTTCGCCGACCTCAATTGCGGACAAGGCTCCAGTGATAACAAACTAAGTGTCGTTGAAAATCGCGCCCGCGTCGCCAGGTATTTCGGCGTCACGTCCTCCCATCTTCTTTCTCTCCACCAAATTCATTCGCCTCGGGTCGTCGAGGTGCGCGCGCCCTGGACGGCCGCAGCAAGGCCGGAAGCCGATGCTGTCGTGACACGCGAACCCGACCTTGCCCTCAGTATACTGACGGCTGATTGCGGACCGGTACTCCTCGCAGACCCGGAGGCTGGTGTCATCGGCGCTGCCCATGCCGGATGGAAAGGTGCTTTCAGCGGCGTTCTCGATGCAACGGTTGACGAGATGATTGGCCTCGGCGCTGACCGCGCCCGCATTCGCGCCAGCCTCGGGCCGACCATTTCCGGCAAGGCCTATGAAGTTGGCCCCGAGTTCATCGAGCGGTTCCTCGAGAAATCCGCTGGTTACGAGGAGTTCTTCCAGCCTTCCGGGCGCAGCGGCCATCACACCTTCGATCTACCGGCTTTCATTGTCGCCCGCCTCGATGATCTTGCCATTGGCGAGGTAGAAAATCTTGATCTGTGCACCTGCACCCGCGAGGAGGACTATTTCTCCTATCGCCGCGCCACCCATCGCAAGGAGGCAGACTACGGCCGGAACATCTCCGTCATCATGCTTAAGGTGAACAAATCATGATGCATGCCCCCGGATCATGGCCCCTCACCTTGCTCGCCACATTCATGCTCACCGCCTGCGCCGACCCGACTGCCTTTTTGCCCATGCCCTATAAACCCGGCGACAAGGGGCAGAACCGCGTGGCGCAGATGATCCTGCCTGATCACATCGTTGTTCCGCAGGTACGCGGACTTGATGAGACAACCGCCACCCTCGTGACCCGTGCCGTTATTAATGATTTTCTGCAGAAGGAAACCATCGCCACACGATCACGGCCGGCAGGACGAACATCGAGCCTCTACGGTGAGTTCACCAAAAAAGCCGGTGGAACCACAGCGTTCCGCTGGACGTTTCGCGATCCTTATGGCGCCACCCTTGATGATTTTGAGATCCCGATAGCGACAAACCTGACCGGGCTTGATCCTGATTCCCTGGCCACACGGATGCTGGTCAAAGATATGGCGGGCGCCGTCACCACCAGGGTTCTGGGGTTACTCCGGAGCGAACCAGATCCGCGGCTTGAGCCAGCAAAGATCGGCCAACGCGGGGAACAAGGTCAACCGACAGGCACCGGTGAGAAAATCATTGTAACGGCTCTCTTCGATGTTCCTCAAGACGGCGAACGCCCGCTCCGACGAGAGATAAATGCCGCGCTGCGCCAGGCCGGTTTTGACGTCACAGCTCGCCCCGACGAAAAAACCTTTCGCCTCCAGTGCACGGTTGGCATTACCGAATCACGGCCCGGTTTCGCCCGCCTTGCGCTGACATGGGAATTAAAGTCACCTCGAGATGTCGTTCTGGCCACCATTGATCAGTCAAACGAAATCCCTTCGGCAACCCTGGAGAGCGGCTGGGAGGATCTTGCGCCCCTTGTAACCCAAGGTGCAGCAACGGGTATTGCCGATTTCTTCCAAAATCGAGCCGGAGGATCATGAAGACAGGGAGCCAATAAAGCGTTCTGAATGCGTCAGCCTGTTTACAGTCCTGTGACCCTTTGTTAAAACCGCCGCGACAATCCTGGTTTTGAAGGCCAGCCATCACGAGCCCCGAACGGATCAAACATCCAGACAAGCGGCTTGAGAAGAAGAGACCCCGTCCATGATCCTGATTGCCGGAAATTCCAATCCTGTCCTCGCCGAAGAAACCGCCAAATATCTTGGCACCGCACTCACCAAAGCCTCGATACAGCGCTTTGCCGACATGGAGGTCTTCGTTGAGATCGAGGAAAATGTCCGCGGCAAGGACGTCTATCTCCTCCAGTCAACCTCTTACCCCGCCAATGACAATTTGATGGAGCTTCTGATCTGCATCGATGCGCTGAGGCGCGCGTCGGCAAAAAGCATTACTGCCGTCATCCCCTATTTCGGTTATGCCCGCCAGGACAGGAAGCCCGCTCCGCGCTCGCCGATCTCCGCCAAGCTGGTCGCCAATCTGATCACCGCAGCCGGTGCTGACCGGGTCCTCACCCTTGACCTTCACGCCGGACAAATCCAGGGCTTCTTTGATATCCCGACCGACAATCTTTTTGCCGGGCCAAAAATGTCCCGCGACATTGAGCTAAAATACGACACGTCAGATTTGATGATGGTCTCGCCTGACGTCGGCGGCGTTGTCAGAACCCGCGCCATGGCCAAACGCTTCGGTGTTGATCTGGCCATTGTCGACAAACGCCGCGAAAAAGCCGGTGTTTCCGAAGTCATGCACATTATCGGCGATGTCACCGGGCGCCGCTGCATCCTTGTCGATGACATGGTCGATTCCGGTGGCACGCTGTGCAATGCAGCCGAAGCCCTCCTCGACCAGGGCGCAACCGAGGTTTCCGCCTATATCACCCACGGCGTCCTGTCGGGCAATGCGGCGGAGAGGATCGGCAAGTCCAAGCTGAAAGAGCTGGTCATCACCAACTCAATCCAGCCAACCGAGGCCGTTCTGGCCACGAAAAACATCAGGATTATGGGTGTCGGCGATCTCATCGGCGAGGCAATCCGCCGGATCAGTCACAATGAGTCAGTTTCCAGCCTCTTCAATTAGGCCGTTTTTGGCCCCTGCCGCCAGACCTGCCTTCAGGCTTGCCCTTTCCCCTCGCCTGCGTTACAAGGCGCGCCTTGACGGTGCCCACACCCTTGGAGGGAGCGCCGGTAATTTTAGGAGAATTTGATATGAGCGAACAAATCGTTCTCGTTGCTGAAAAGCGCGATCGGGCCGGCAAGGGGGCCGCCCGGGCCGTCCGTCGCGAGGGCAAGGTCCCTGGCGTCGTCTATGGCGGTAAGCAAGACCCCGAACTGGTAGCCTTTGACCAGATTGTCATTCGCAAGGCGTGGCACACAGGGACATTCCTTCGTGAGCTGTGCCAGGTCGAAATCGACGGCAAGGCAACACGGGTCATCCCCCGTGAGGTCCAGATCCACCCGGTCACCGACCAGCCTCTGCACGTCGACTTCCTGCGTCTGGGTAAAGGCGCCCGTCTCAACATTGAAGTTGAGGTGCACTTCCTCGGCGAAGAAGAGAGCCCGGGCCTGAAGCAGGGCGGAGCCTTGAACATTGTTCGTCACACGGTTGAACTCAATGTCTCTGTTGATGCTATTCCCGAAGCCCTTGAGATTGATCTGTCCGAGATGAACATAGGCGATTCCGCTCACATTTCCGACGTCAAGCTTCCGGTCGACTGTAAACCAACCATCACGGATCGTGACTTCACCATCGTCACAATAGCCTCGCCAACGCTCGCCATCGAAGAGCTGGTCGAAGGCGAAGCTGAAGAAGGTGCTGAAGGCGAAGCAGCTGCTCCTGGTGAAGAAGGCGCAGAAGAAGCAACTGAAGAAGGCGGCGAATAGTCGCCCTCTTCCTGCCGACGCTTCGTTAGCTGAACCATCCGGGAACGCTGAACCATGATCCTTCTGGTCGGCCTGGGAAACCCGGGCAAACAATATGCAAACCACCGCCATAACATTGGTTTTATGGCGGTGGAGCATATTGCCGAAGTCAATAATTTTGAACCGGAACGCGCCCGCTTTCAGGGCATGACACGCGAAGGCTTTCTTGAGGGTCCAAAAGGCCGCGAGAAGGTCCTCATTCTGCGCCCGACAACCTATATGAACGAATCCGGGCGCTCTGTTGGCGAGGCGGCGCGCTTCTACAAAATCGACCCCAAAGACATTATCATCTTCCACGATGAACTTGACCTTGCAGCACAAAAAGTGCGCGCCAAACAGGGCGGCGGTCTTGCCGGTCACAATGGTCTGAAGAGCATCGCAAATCATGTCGGCACCGACTTTCGGCGCATTCGCCTCGGCATCGGCCACCCGGGAGAAAAGGCCCGCGTCACCAATCACGTCCTTGGTGATTTCTCAAAGGCGGACCGCAAATGGGTTGATCCGCTGCTTGATGCCATCGCGCGCCATGCCGGACTTTTGGCCGCGCGCGACGATGCCAACTTCATGAACCAGGTGGCCCTCGACATTGCGCCACCCAAACCCCCTAAAGATAAAAAGAAGATCAAAGAGAGCGGAGACGAGTAAAATGGGTTTCAAGTGCGGTATCGTTGGTCTTCCCAATGTCGGCAAATCAACGCTCTTCAATGCGCTCACCAAAACGGCGGCTGCGCAAGCCGAGAACTATCCGTTCTGCACCATTGAGCCCAATGTCGGTGAAGTGGCTGTGCCCGAGCCGCGCCTCTTCAAACTGGCCGAAATTTCCGGTTCCAAAGAAGTGATCCCGTCGCGCCTCACCTTCGTTGACATTGCAGGTCTGGTTAAAGGGGCTTCAAAAGGCGAAGGTCTTGGCAACCAGTTCCTCGCCAATATTCGCGAGGTCGATGCCATCGCCTATGTCCTGCGCTGTTTTGAGGATGATGATGTCACCCACGTCGATGGCAAAATAGACCCGCTGTCTGATGCCGAGACCGTCGAGACCGAGCTGATGCTCGCCGACATGGAAAGCCTTGAAGGCCGTATGCACAACATTGAACGGCGCATCCGCGGCAACGACAAGGAAGCGATCCTGCAGAAGCAATTGATCGACCTGGCGCTGGCCGAACTTCGCGAGGGCCGCCCTGCCCGTGCCGCAGACATTTCCGATGATCACAAGCGCGAATACCGCCAGCTCAACCTTCTCACAGCAAAGCCCGTCCTCTATGTCGCAAACGTCGATGAAGGATCAGCCGCGACCGGCAACGAGTATTCGAGAATAGTCGAAGAGCGAGCGCAACAGGAAGGTGCGGCCTTTGTGATCATTTCCGCAAAGATCGAGTCTGAACTCGCCACCCTCGACGATGAGGAACAATCGGAATTCCTTGAAGAACTTGGCCTTGAAGAGCCCGGGCTCAATCGTCTGATCCATGTCGGCTACAGCCTCCTCGGGCTCCAGACCTATTTCACCACCGGCCCCAAGGAAGCGCGGGCCTGGACGATCAAGGCGGGCTATAGCGCACCAAAGGCCGCCGGTGTCATCCACACAGACTTTGAAAAAGGCTTCATCCGGGCAGAAACGATTGCCTATGAAGATTTTATCGAATTTGGTGGCGAACAGGGTGCCAAGGACAAGGGCAAGATGCGTCTCGAAGGCAAGGACTATATTGTCAAGGACGGCGACGTCATGTACTTCCGCTTTGCCAACTAATACGGGGGCAATGGTCTCATGAGTGATGGATGCAAATACTTTGAAGATTTCAAGGTCGGCGACGTCTTTGAGTTCAAAGGCACCCCTGTCACCAAAGAAGAGATCATCGAGTTTGCCGAACTCTACGACCCGCAGCCCCACCATCTGGACGAAGAGGCCGCAAAGGAATCCATTTTGGGAACCTTTTGCGCCAGCGGCTGGCACTCCTGCGCCATGCTGATGCGCCTGATCTGCGACACCTATCTCAATGAGGCCGAGCATATTGGTTCCCCGGGCGTCAACGAAGTCAGATGGCGCAAGCCCATTGTGCCCGGCGATATCTTTCACGTGACGCGCACGGTCAAGGCCGCAAAAGGTGTTCCCGGCCAGGGTGACCGCGGCATGGTTCAGGTCTTCTTTGATGTAAAGAACCAGGATGGCAAGCCACTCATGACCATGGATTGCTTCGCCCTCTATCGGCGGCGCGAGCCGCTCGGGGAGGTGTGAACCATGTTCTTTGAAGATGTCATCCTGGGCGAGACCATCGAGGTCGGCTCCCACACGTTCACCGAAGAAGAGATCATTACCTTCGCCAAAAAGTATGACCCACAGCCTTTTCATGTCGATCCCGAAGCCGCAAAATCTCATGAGTTCGGCGGCGTGGTCGCATCCGGCTTTCACACCGGCGCGACGTGGATGCGCCTGATGATCGCCTGGCGCAGCAAGATGCTGGAAGAGGCCAAAGCGCGCGGCGAAGACCCCAATGTGCGCACCGGAGGCGCCTCCCCGGGCTTCCTCAAGATGCGCTGGCACGGCCCGGTCAGACCCGGCGATACCATCAGTTTTTCCAACACCACCTGGCGCCGCGTCGAACTCGGATCACGCACCGACCTCGGCATCATTCAGTCCCGATCAAAGGGCGTGAACCAGAAGGGGGAACTGGTCTTTTCCTTCATCGGCCAGGGGCTCTATCCAAGACGGCCCAAATGAGATTAGATGTGCTCCAAATTCTAAAGGAGGAGGAAGCACATGTCTCATAAAGGCGAAATGATCACCATCACCGGCAAGGACAGCTTTGACTTCACGGCTTACGAAGTCGCGGCAGAAGGCGCACGCAAGGGCGGCCTTGTGCTGATCCAGGAAATCTTTGGCGTCACCGATCATATCAAGGATTTGTGCGATGGTTATGCAGAGCGCGGTTTCGACGTTATCGCCCCCTCCCTCTACGACCGCTCCGAACCCGGCTTTCAGGCAACTTACTCCGAAGAAGACATCCAGGCCTCGATCCGCCTCGCCGGAGAATTTCCCATTGTCGACGTTCTGGATGATGTCCAGCTCTGCATCGACCGTCTGGCAGACAAAGGCCCGGTTAACATCACTGGCTATTGCTACGGCGGCTCGGTTGTCTGGCTTGCCGCCTGTCGTTGCGAGCGGCTCAATGCTGCCTCAAGCTACTATGGCCGACATGCGGTAAGTTTCCTTGAAGAAACCCCAAAATGCGCCGTCATCCTGCACTTCGGCGAACAGGACAAATCCATTCCCATGGAAGAAGTTCACAAGATGGAAGCCGCCTATCCAGGCCTTCCCATCTACATCTACGACGCCGACCACGGCTTCAACTCTGATCGCCGGGTGAACTATGATGAGGCAGCAGCGACCCTGGCGCTGGAGCGGACGCTCTCTCTGTTTACGGAGAATGCCTAGTCAGCGTCTTGTACCACGACAGTCCCGTCCGGACTTGCACTGACGCCAAGGGTCTTCTCGATTCTGCGCATTTCCTGCTCATCGAGCCGGTCAACGATGCGCTTGTACCAAATCGCTGTTGCGACAAACATCGGAACAAACCCCAGCGGCGTCGCGGCGAAAATGCCTGACGGACCCCAGTATTTCATCAGAAGCCAGGCAAGTGGCAGATACAGAAAAATCATACGGATGATATTGAGATACATCGACGGTTTCGGAAATCCGAGCGCATTGAGCGTCGCAATCATGGTAAAACTCGCGCCAATCACCGCATAGGAACACGGCACAATAAGAAGGTAGTTGCGTGCCGCCCTGATCACCTCCGGATTGGGATCAAAGAAAGACGGCAGCCAACTCGATAATACAGCCAGCAGAACTGCGACCGCGAGACCGTAGAGAAAAACGAAGCGCAAGCTCATGGACACGGCCTGGTGGACACGGTCCATCCGGCCCGCACCAAAATTCTGCCCGGCAAAAGGCCCCATGGTGGTGTTGACAGCGATAATTGGAATGAAGGCAATCATCTCGATACGGCTGGCGACGCCAAAGCCCGCCAGAACTTCATCCCCGAAGCTGGCGAGAAAGACCATAATCACAGAAAAGACCACTGGAAAGGCAAGCTCCGTCGCACAGGCCGGCGCACCAACATGAAGAACCCGCTTCCAGCTATCGAGGATCTCTTCGACCCGAGGCCGAAGAAAGGTGATCAGATCTTTCCGGTACAAGGTAAATACTGCAATTCCAAATGCCAAAACCTGCGCCAGCACGGTCGCAATAGCCGCGCCCTGAACCTCCATTCTCGGAACCGGACCCCACCCGAATATGAACAACGGATCAAGAGCAACATTGGCAACGGCAGGCCAGGTCAGGATCCGACTTGCCGCCTTCATATCGCCAGTCGCCCGAATGGCATTCATGCTCATGAAGGGCACAACAACGGTGAAGACGCCCCAGTACCAGACCTCCATATAGTCATAAACGAAAGGCATGGTGTTATCGTTGCCGCCAATAGCGCGAAACAGGGGCTCAATGGTCATGAGCCCTACCACCATCAACAGCAGGACCATGACGACACCAAGCAACAAACTGTCAACGACAGCACGCTGGACCTTGTGAAAATCGCCGCCGCCAATTCCTCTGGAGACAACCGAGGCAACCCCGATGCCAATGCCAAAGGTCAGGCCGTAGACCAGGCCGATAACCGGGCCGGTCAGGGTGACCGCAGCCAGAGGCTCGGTCCCCAGGCGGGCCACGAATAATCCATCAGCAATGCCAAAACCAAAGGTCGCCAGAAATCCCCAGGCCATGGGGATCGCCTGCGTGACCATGTGTTGGCCAATCGGACCACGCGCTAGCAGCGCCCGGTCTTCGCCCTCACCAAGTGGGGATGTAACATCATCGTTCATAAGAAAATCGCCTCTCGCCCCATTTTGGGCGAAAGAAACCCTGATTCAAATCTTCTTTTGAGAAATTCCGGCCGGGGTCAGCGCGAAGGCATTTCCTTGATATGGATATCACGCTGCGGAAAGGGGATTTCGATGTTGTTGTCCCGGAACCTGTCCCAGATGCCAAGCAGCACCATGCTCGAGACATTGGCCGTGCCGTTCTCCGGATCCCCGAGCCAGAACCGCACTTCGAGGTTAATCGAATTGTCGCCGAACTCCTTAAGATGACACTGCGGCGCCGGGTGTTTAAGGACCCTGTCCACATCAAGCGCCGCTTCAATGACAAGCGCCTGAGCCTTGCGAACATCGGTGTCATAGGCAATGCCGATGGCCTTCTTGATCCGCACATTGCGGTCAGAAAACGACCAGTTGGTCACCGTATTGATGATAAATTCCTCATTGGGAATAAGATGCTCATGGCCATCGCGGGTAACCACAGAGGTAAACCGCGCGCCGAGCGATCGCACCCAGCCGTAAGTTCCGGCAACTTCAATAACGTCGCCCGGCTTGATCGAGCGATCCATCAGGAGAATGACCCCGCTGATAAAATTCCCGACGATCTTCTGCAAACCAAAACCGACGCCGATACCGATAGCACCGCCGAGCACCGCGAATATCGAAAGATCAATCCCCAGGCTCGTCAAGGCGACAAAGAAAGCCAGTGCGACAAGGGCGATGCGGGTCACCTTGCCCATGAGAATTTGCACCGACGGCGTCAAGGCGGGCAGTGAATTGATCCGGCGCTGCATGAAAGCGGACAGAATGGATGCCCCCCACAGAAGCAGAACAACAAGCCCGATCGCCTTCAGGACCAGAAGGATCGATACTCGCGTATCTCCAGCATAAAAGGCGAAGCTGTTGAGGAACGTCATGACCGGTTCAAGCAACTCAAAAATATTGAGCGCCGCAACCGTCCAGGCCGCCGCAGCAATCGTCCGCGCCCAAAAGGGCTCGCCAATGACATTCGAAAACAGACGAATGACAACCCAGGCGGCAAGCAAATTGACGGCAATGGTGGTCAGCGCAACAGGTTGCCCAAAAGTGCCCAGCGCATAACGTCCCAACCCGGCCCAGACCAGCCACATGAAGGCAAACAGGACAGGCAGGATCGTGGCTTTGAGTTTCTCTTCAGAGACCCCTTTCAGGAGCTGCTTGTGAAACACCGCGATGAGCCGGCTGCACCATCCGTCGGTCGCCATGGCCAACAAAAAGGCCAGGCCAATGACCCCGAGCTCAAGCAAGCTCCCAACCGTGAAGAGTTCCTCGACGACCCAGGTACGCGCGACCTGAAACTGATCAAGGATCGTCTGAATGTCAAAACTGGCAAGCTCGACATTGGGCCCGGCATCACCGTTGGTCACACTATCCGGCATTCTCTTCTCCTCGAAAGGCAAAAACAGACAAAATCTTACGCAACTGAAAGATCAAAGGCCGCCGAAATCAAGGCACGTGTGTAATCTGTTTGCGGATTTTCGAAGATCTGCTCCGCCGGACCCTGCTCGACCACACGGCCATCTTTCATCACAATAACCTCTGACGCAAGAGCGCGCACCACTTTCAGATCATGGGAGATAAACATATAGGCAAGGCCGTAGCGCGCCTGAAGATCGCGTAGCAGGTCGACAATCTGCGCCTGCACCGACATGTCGAGCGCGCTGGTCGGCTCGTCCAGCATGACAAACTTTGGCCGCAGAACCATGGCCCGGGCAATCGCAATACGCTGGCGCTGCCCGCCTGAAAACTCGTGCGGGTATCGTGCCGCAGTATCCGGCGGCAGGCCAACCTCGGCAATCATGGCGTCCACCAGAGCGCGCCGGGCGGCTGGATCACTCGCATCAATCCCGGCGACCTCGTCATGAATGAGCAGCCCCTCTTCGATGATCTGCCCCGCCGTCAAGCGCGGCGACAGACTGCCAAAGGGATCCTGGAACACGATCTGCATTTCCTTGCGCAACGGACGCAAGTCCTTCCAGGATTGATCTTCAATACTCGCACCCCGGAAGGAAATTGCCCCCTCCGAGGAAATCAGCCGGAGCAAGGCCCGCCCCAGCGTCGTCTTGCCCGACCCGCTTTCACCGACAATGCCAATGGTCTCGCCTTCGCGCGCAGTAAAGGAAATCCCGTCAACCGCTTTGACATGGTCCCTGGTGCGTCGCAGGAAGCCGTGCTTGACCGGAAACCAGACTTTCACATCCTGCGCCTGCATAACAACGGGTGCGCTTTCATTGGGCCGCAAGGGCTCGCCTTTGGGCTCCGCCGCCAGCAATCTTTTCGTATACGCGTGGCTCGGATTGTCAAAAATTTCCGCGGTCTCGCCGCGCTCGACGATCCGCCCTTCCGTCATAACGCAGACCCGGTCCGCGACATGGCGCACGACACCAAGATCGTGGGTAATGAGTAACAGCGCCATGCCCATTTCGTCCTGCAGATCCTTCAGGAGCTTCAGGATTTGCGCCTGCACTGTTACATCCAGCGCCGTCGTCGGCTCATCCGCAATGAGCAGGTCCGGATTATTGGCCAGCGCAATGGCAATCATAACCCTTTGCCGCTGCCCCCCGGACAATTGATGCGGCCATGATTTCATCCGTGCGGCGGCATCAGGAATTCCGACTTTCTCAAGCAACTCAACAGTGCGCCCGCGCGCGGCCTCACGCCGTAGCCCCTGGTGAACCTGAAGGACTTCGGATATCTGCTTCTCGACCGTGTGCAGCGGATTGAGCGAGGTCATCGGCTCCTGAAAAATCATCGAAATGCGAGAGCCGCGAATTTTTGTCAGCTGTGCCTCGGACGCCTCAAGCAAATTCAATTCATCTTCGTCACCCCCAACGTCACCATGAAAGAGAATGGATCCGCCCGGGTGCGACGCCGCCGGATAGGGCAGGAGCTTGAGGATCGACAGCGCCGACACAGACTTGCCCGACCCGCTCTCCCCGACCAGCGCCAGCGTCTCGCCCCGCGCGATCGAGAACGACACGCCGTGAACCGCAGGTTTGATCTCCTTTTCGACCTTGAAGGCAACCTGAAGATCCTTGACCTCAAGCAAAGGTTTGGAAGGTGCGTCGGTCATGCTACCGCCTTGCGTGGATCAAACGCGTCGCGCACCGCTTCACCAACAAAAATCAACAGACTGAGCAGCAGAGCAATGGTCAGGAACGATGAGATACCGAGCCACGGCGCCTGAAGGTTATTCTTGCCCTGGCGCAAAAGCTCGCCGAGAGACGGATAATCCGGCGGCAGCCCGAAGCCCAGGAAGTCAAGCGAGGTCAGTGTTGATATTGACCCGTTGAGCAAAAACGGCATGAAGGTAATGGTCGCGACCATGGCATTGGGCAGGATGTGTTTTACCATGATGGTCACATTGGAAACCCCGAGGGCCCGTGCCGCCATCACATAGTCAAAATTCCGCCCGCGCAGGAACTCGGCCCGCACGACCCCGACCAAAGCAATCCAGCTAAACAATAACAGGATGCCGAGCAGGATCGTGAACGTCGGCTTGATCATCGCGGCAACAATGATGAGAACATAAAGCGAGGGAATCGACGTCCAGATCTCGATGAACCGTTGAAAAATGAGATCCGTCATCCCGCCAAAATACCCCTGAACGGCACCCGCCGCCACACCAACAAAACAAGAGGCAAGGGTCAGCGTCAGACCAAACACGACCGAGAGCCTGAACCCATAGAGCACACGCGCGAAGACATCCCTGTGCTGGTCGTCGGTTCCCAGCCAGTGACGCGCCGATGGCGGCGCAGGAGCCGGAACCCCGGCGTCTGTATCAATGGTGTTAAAACTGAACGGCACCAGCGGCCAGAGGATCCAGCCCTTGTCATCAATAAGCTCGGAGACATAAGGGTCGCGGTAGTCAGCTTCTGTCGGAAAGTCACCGCCGAACTCCATTTCCGTATAGGTCTTGAAGACGGGCATATAGAGCCCGCCATCAAACGAGATCAGGATTGGCTTGTCATTGGCAATCAGTTCCGAGAAGAGCGTCAACGTGAAAATACCGAGGAAGATCCACAGCGACCAGAACCCGCGCCTGTTGGCGCGAAAGTTCTGCAGGCGCCGGCGCTGAATATCACTGCGCTTGCGTTTCTCTTTCTTTGGCAGAATTGCTTCGCTCATCGATCAAGCCCCCCGCGCTTCGAAATCAATCCGGGGATCGACGAGGGTATAGATCAGATCCGCGACAAGTGTCACAACGAGCCCCAGAAGCGAGAAAATGAACAGCGACGCAAAGACAACCGGGTAGTCGCGGTTGACAATCGACTCGAAGGACAAGAGCCCAAGGCCATCCAGCGAGAAGATCGTCTCGATCAGGAGTGATCCGGTAAAAAACACGTGCATGAACGCCGCCGGAAACCCCGCGACAACAATCAGCATGGCATTGCGAAAGACATGACCATAGAGCACACGGGCCTCGGTCAGCCCTTTGGCCCGCGCCGTCACTACATATTGCTTGCCAATTTCATCGAGAAAGGAATTCTTGGTCAGCAGCGTCAGCGTCGCGAAGGAGCTGATCCCGAGCGCCGCCAGCGGCAGAACCAGATGCCAGAAATAATCCCCGATGCGTGCAAAAAATCCCAGCTCCGCCCAGTTGTCCGAGGTCAGCCCCCGCAGCGGAAAAATATCAAGGAACGTCCCGCCGGCAAACAGGACGATCAACAGAACCCCGAACAGAAACCCGGGAACCGCATAGCCGACGATGACCACAGCGCTGGTCCAGACATCGAAGCTCGACCCGTCCCGCACTGCCTTGCGCACGCCCAGCGGAATGGAAATCAGATAGGCCAGCAGCGTTGACCAGAGACCCAGCGAGATCGAGACCGGCAGTTTGCTTGCAATCAAATCAATGACCGCCACGTCCTTGTAGTAGCTCTCGCCAAAATCAAACGTGATGTAGTTTTTCACCATCCGGAAAAAACGAACAGGCGCGGGCTGGTCAAACCCGTACATTTTTTCAAGCTCGGCAATGAATTCCGGATCCAGCCCCTGGGCACCGCGATAGCGCGTCGCATCCGCATCGCCGGCCTCCGCGAAAGCCTGGTCCCCGGCCCCGCTGACAGTATCGGTTGCGCCTGCCTCCATACCGGATAGTTTGGCGATCATGCGCTCTACGGGTCCACCCGGCGCAAACTGAATAATCACAAAGCTGACAAGCATAATCCCGAACAGGGTCGGGATCATGAGCAGGAGACGGCGCGCAATATAAGAGGCCATAAGCTAAAGTGCCTCTATTGCCCTAGCGATTGACCTTATGGATCTTTGAACCTTCAAGGGTCAGATTATACATCAGCCCCTTGTTGGAGAAGACAAACCCCAGCACAGGCTGCTTCAGGGAATTTGAATCCACCGCGCCGCCAACTCCGATGGTGACAACTGCCACCGAGCCATCAACGCCAACCTCCCAGCCTTCGCTTGACCGGAAATTGTTGAGTGAAGCCCGGTCCATAAAGAGGATCACTTGCGATCGCACCTGACCGCCAAGCTGAAATCCGACAGACCCGGCATAAACGTCATAATAATCGACGATCTGACCACCGACCATCAAGGCGCCCTGCCCGAATTCACCGCCAATGCCGATACCACCCTTGATAACATCGGGAAAAACCAGAACCCCGGCAGCCTTGTTTCTAAGCTCGTTTCCGCCCCCGACAGTGCGGTCAAAAGTCGCCAAAGTTGACCTTATGTTAGCGTCAATTTCAGTTTTGGTGGTAGCAACTCCAGGTGTCGTGCACCCCGTCAGGACCATCACTGCCGCAACCATTGCCCCGCCCAATTTTGCTCTCATGGAAAACAAGGTTCTTCTCCTTTGCATCACAAACGAATCACTTGGCTGAAGTGTGAGGCCAGGCAAGCTCGAATGCCAGCAAAACTTGCTTAACTTTCGGTCACTTGCCGTAAGACTCTGATGTTATTTGTATAAATGAAAACCGGAAATCCGTCTTGCCGCGAACAATTATCACCGGCCTTCATTGCGCCACAATTGCTTGACCATTTCACCGTTCTTAACAACAGCCCCCGGCTTCTTCAGACCCATCCAATAACAAAGCTCTGTCGGCGAGGCGATGTCCCAGTGAGTGAAGTCGGCGCGCTTGCCAACTTCGAGCGTACCGCGATCATCCCCGAGCCCGAGGGCTTTGGCCGCATTGCGTGTCACGCCCGCAACCGCTTCCTGCGGGGTCATCAGGAAGAGCGTGCAGGCCATATTGAGGATGGCAAGCAGCGAGGCAATTGGTGAGGAGCCCGGATTGAGATCACTTGCCAGTGCCATCGGTACGCCCGCCTTGCGCAGCCCGTGGATTGGCGGATATTTGGTCTCGCGCAGGGTATAAAACGCGCCGGGCAACAGTACAGCAACGGTGCCGACTGCGGCCATGGTCTTGATGCCGTGCCCGTGCAAGTATTCCAGGTGATCAGCGGAAAGAGCCCCTTTTGCGGCCGCCATATCAGCACCGCCAAGATGGCTGAGCTGCTCCGCATGGATCTTGAACGGCAGGCCAAGCGCGAGCGCCTTGTCAAAAACCCGTTCGACCTGCGCCTTTGAAAAGGCAATCCTTTCACAAAAAGCGTCGACGGCATCGACGAGCCCTTCTGCTACGAGGGTCGGAAGCATATCCTCAACAATATGGTCTATGTAGATATCAGGGCGATCATCATATTCAGGCGGCAGGGCATGCGCGCCCAGAAAACTCGTGACCACATCAACCCCCGGCGTCTCGCCGAGCTGTCGTGCGGTCTTGAGCATGCGGCGCTCGGCCTCAAGATCAAGACCGTAACCGGATTTAATCTCGATCGTCGTGACGCCTTCTGCCATCAACGCCGCGAGACGAGGGTGTGAGACTGCGACTAGATCCTCAAGGCTCGCCGCCCGGGTCGCCGCCACAGTGGAGCGGATACCGCCGCCTGCCGCGGCGATCTCTTCATAGCTGGCGCCATTGAGACGCATCTCGAATTCGTGCGACCGGTCGCCGCCAAAAACAAGATGCGTGTGACAGTCAATCAGGCCTGGCAGCAAAACGCCGCCATCCAGCTCATGCACCTCGCCGGAAAACTCCGCCAGAATACTTGCCGGCACATCGGCGCGGACACCGACAAAAGCAAGGCGGCCATCTTTAACCCCGAGCGCGCCATCCTCAATGAGCCCGTAACCCTCACCGCACATCGTCGCGATGTCAGCACCGAGCCAGAGCGTATCCCACTCGATTGATCTAGCCTCTGACACATCCCTCTCCCAAATCAAACCTCACCCTGAGGAGACGCGACAGCGTCGTCTCGAAGGGCGCGAGGCACGGTGCCTGCCAACCTCCTTCGAGGCTCGTTGACACTCGCACCTCAGGATGAGGCCAGTGTTTGAATTGAGCACCCGGTCTCACTTTGACCTTAACATGAATCTTGTCTATCATGTTGTATATATAACCTGGAGTGACAAGAACCATGACAGCTCTTTTCGCAAAAAAAGCCCTGCTGCCTCAAGGTTTCGAGGATAATATACGCCTCGACATCGATGCAACAGGGCATATCACGGGCATCGAAACCGCAACAAAACCCGGACCCGGCGAGATGATCGCGGACGTTCTTGTCCCTGGCATGTCCAATGTGCATTCCCATGCCTTTCAAAGAGCCATCGCCGGCCTGACCGAATATACATCCGGTGGCTCCGATACCTTCTGGACGTGGCGAAGCCTGATGTATGACCTGGCCAACAAGGTTTCGCCCGATGATATTGCCGCTATCGCCGCTCAGTTGTATATGGAATTGATGAAATCCGGTTACACATCGGTGGCCGAGTTCCATTATACCCACGGCATGGTCGACAAAAACGCGCCGCTCAACAGGGAAATGAGCCTCGCCATCTTCGAAGCCGCGAAACAAACCGGCATCGGCCTCACGCATCTACCAGTCCTCTATGAAGTCTCGGGGTTCGGCGCCGCGGACCCGGTTCTTCAACAACGCACCTTCCTGCACACGCCGGAGGCCTTCGTTGATCTGGTCGAAATGCTGGAGACCCGCGTCAAAACCGAACCCGATATCAATCTGGGCATCGGGTTTCATTCCCTGCGCGCCGTGACCTCTCAATCGCTTGCGGAGATCTCAACCTGGGCTGGCCACGCGATGCCGGACCGCCCGATCCACATCCATATAGCCGAACAGGAGCTGGAAGTTCGCGACTGCCTCAAGTTTTATGGGGCAAGACCTGTCGAATGGCTGCTGAACAACGCTCCTGTTAGTGAAAACTGGTGCCTGATCCACGCCACTCACATGATCGCAAAGGAAATCAAGGGTGCCGCCAGTTCCGGCGCTGTGGTCGGCCTTGCCCCCTCCACGGAAGCCAACCTGGGCGACGGATTCTTTGAGCTTCCCGCATGGCTTGAGGCAAAGGGGGCCCTCGGGGTCGGTTCGGACTCCAATGTCTGCACCTCTCCAATCGAGGAATTGCGCCTGCTTGAATATGGCAGCCGCCTGCGCGAGCGTCGTCGCCTGGTCTCCACATCCCCCGAACACCGAGGCACCGGCGCTTTTCTCTGGTCAGCGGCAGCAAGAGGCGGCGCCAGGGCGCTGGGGCGCAAGGCCGGCACCATCGCGGTAGGCAACAAGGCAGACGTCCTGGGTCTCGACAGCGCTCACCCGGCCCTGTGCGGCGCTGATTCAGACAATATCCTGAACGCCCTGGTTTTTGCTCCCTCGCAGGGTGCAATCCGGGACGTTTATGTCGGAGGACTTCGCGTCATTGAAGACGGCAGGCACGGCCACGAAGAGCAGATTTCCGCGCGCTACAGGGAAACCGTCAAGGCCTTGATCAAATCATGATATATTGGTATATACTACCATATACCAATATGGAGTTCGGCGATGAATGAAGCACAGATAAAACCCGACCCGCTCTATCTGCAGGTCAAACACCACATCGAAGAACAGATCAAGAAGGGAGTCTGGGGCGCGGCGGAACGCGTGCCATCCGAAAACGAACTGATCGAAAGCCTTGGCGTCTCCAAGATGACCGTCAACCGGGCGCTGCGCGAACTGGCCGAAGACGGAACCCTGGTCCGCCTCGTCGGTGTCGGCTCCTTTGTTGCGGAAACCAAAATCGACATCCACCCCCTCGAAGTGCGCAATATTGCCGACGAAATCGCCGAGCGTGGCCACACCCACTCTGCCAGCGTGGAACGCCTTGCCGAAGAGCGACCATCCGCCAGGCTCGCCAGTGATCTGGGTCTCAAGGAAGGCAGCGCAGTCTTTCACTCAACAATTCTCCATCTCGAGAACGGTGAACCGGTGCAGCTTGAGGATCGCTATGTGAACCCCGAGATTGCACCGGACTATCTCGCTCAGGACTTCATGACAACCACCCCGGCAGCTTATCTCATGGCCGTTGCCCCCATTCAGGAAGTTGAACACTATGTCGAGGCCCTGATGCCCGGGGCCCAGATAGCACGCATGCTGAACATGGCTGACAATGAGCCCTGCCTGGTCATCTCCCGCCGCACCTGGGCAAGCGGAAAAACTGCCTCCGGCGCGCGCCTCTACTATCCCGGGTCAACCTACCGTCTCGGTGAACCCAAACACGTCTACAAGCAAGGGATCTGAAATGAACACCTTCACACGAAAAGACAATTCACGCGTTGTCCGCGCCGCCCATGGCACCGAGCTCACCGCCAAATCCTGGGCCACAGAAGCACCGCTTCGTATGCTGATGAACAATCTCGATCCCGATGTCGCCGAGCGCCCCGAGGAGCTCGTCGTCTACGGCGGCATTGGGCGTGCGGCGCGCAACTGGGAATGCTACGACAAGATCGTCTCGACGCTGCGGACAATGGAGGTGGATGAAACTCTCCTCGTCCAGTCCGGCAAACCCGTCGCCGTCTTCCGCACCCATGAAGATGCCCCGCGCGTCCTGATCGCCAATTCAAACCTCGTCCCCCACTGGGCCAATTGGGACCATTTCAACGAACTCGACCGCAAAGGCCTGATGATGTACGGCCAGATGACCGCCGGATCATGGATCTATATCGGCTCTCAGGGCATCGTCCAGGGCACCTATGAGACTTTTGTCGAGCTGGGCCGCAAACATTATGGCGGCAGTCTCAAGGGAAAATGGTTCCTCACCGCAGGCCTCGGCGGCATGGGCGGCGCACAGCCTCTGGCCGCGAAAATGGCCGGCGCGTCGATGATTGCCATCGAGGTCCAGCCCAGCCGCATCGAGCGCCGCCTTGAAACCCGCTACATCGACAAGCGCGCAGACACTCTGGATGAGGCCCTCGCACTTGTCGAAGCCGCCCACACCAAAGGTGAGACGGTCACCGTCGGTCTCCTCGGCAATGCCGCCGAAATCGTGCCCGACATGCTCGCCCGCGATATCAGGCCCGATGCCCTCACCGATCAAACCTCCGCCCACGACCCCAGAAACGGCTATTGCCCCGAAGGCTGGACCGTCGCCAAATGGGAAGAGATGCGTGAACGCGATCCCGCAACCACCGAACGCGAGGCCCGCATCTCGATCAAGAAGCACGTCGCCGCCATGGTCGCCTTTTCAGATCTCGGCGTCCCCACCATCGACTATGGCAATAACATTCGTCAGGTCGCCTTTGAAGAAGGCCTTGAGAGGGCCTTTGCCTTCCCCGGCTTTGTGCCTGAATGCATCCGGCCTCTTTTCTGCCGCGGCAAGGGCCCGTTCCGCTGGGCCGCGCTCTCGGGCGATCCCGAAGACATCTACAAGACCGACGCGAAAGTGAAGGAACTCATCCCCGATGATCCCCACCTTCACAACTGGCTCGACATGGCCCGCGAACATATCGCCTTCCAGGGCCTGCCATCACGCATCTGCTGGGTTGGTCTCGGCGACCGCGACCGGCTCGGCCTCGCCTTTAACGAAATGGTCAAATCAGGCGAGCTGAAAGCCCCTGTCGTCATCGGCCGCGACCACCTCGACACAGGTTCTGTCGCCAGCCCCAACCGCGAGACCGAAGCCATGAAAGATGGCTCGGACGCGGTGTCCGACTGGCCGCTGCTCAATGCCCTGACCGCCTGCGCCGGCGGCGCCACCTGGGTGTCGCTGCACCACGGCGGCGGTGTCGGCATGGGCTTCTCGCAGCACGCCGGGCTCGTCATCCTGTGTGATGGGACTGAGGCCGCGGCAAAGCGCATCGCCCGCGTGCTGTGGAACGACCCGGCGCTGGGCGTCGTGCGCCACGCCGATGCGGGTTACGACGAGGCTATCGAATGCGCCCGAGAAAAGGGTCTCAACATGCCGATGATTGGAGAGTGAGAGATGGCGAAAAGGAATGAAGAATCCGTCATCCCGGATGCGGTGCAACATGAAATGTTGCCCCGCTGGTCCGGGACCCAAAAGAGGGATGTAGGCCCCGGACCAGCATTGCAGCACTTCGTGCCGCAAAGCATCCGGGGTGACGGTGAAAATAAATTAGGGAGCCGCCCCCGATGACCTCACTCAAAATCATCCCCGGAGGCCTCTCCTTCGAAGATATGCTGGCAGCGCTCAAGGGGCCGCTGGCCATCACCTTCCCTGAAGAAGCGTTGAAATCAGTCGATGCCTCAGCCGCAGTTATTGCAAATATCATCGCGGCAGGCGAGACGGTCTACGGCGTCAACACCGGCTTTGGCCTGCTGGCCTCACAAAAGATCTCGACCGGGGACCTTGCCAAGCTCCAAAGAAACCTCGTCCTGTCCCATGCCGCCGGGACCGGCGAACCGCTTGACGCGCCGACCGTCCGCCTCATTCTGCTCCTGAAGGCCGCAAGCCTGGCACGCGGATATTCCGGCGTGCGGCGCGAGGTCATTGCCCTGCTTCAGGCGATGCTCGAGTGCGGCATCGTTCCCAATATTCCGGTTCAGGGCTCTGTTGGCGCCTCGGGCGATCTGGCCCCCCTCGCCCACATGAGTGCAGCAATGATCGGTGTCGGAACGGTTTTTCTGGATGGCGAGGAAATAGCCGCGACGGATGCTCTGGCAGCCAAGGGTCTTGAGCCCATCATTCTCGGCCCCAAGGAAGGGCTCGCCCTCCTCAATGGCACGCAGGTCTCGACGGCCATCGCCATTCGCAATCTGTTCCGGCTGCGCCGCCTGTTCCGCGCCGCCGTCCTGACCGGTGCCCTGTCGACCGATGCCGTCAAGGGCAGCGACACGCCGTTCGACCCGCGCATCCACGAAATCCGCGGTCAACAGGGCCAGATCGCCATTGCAAAGCTGTTTCGCACGATCCACACCGGCAGT
The DNA here is from genome assembly GCA_965603015.1 of uncultured Alphaproteobacteria bacterium. GTDB lineage: Bacteria > Pseudomonadota > Alphaproteobacteria > M2410 > M2410 > JAUWTJ01. The sequence goes on along the minus strand of CBFDBJ010000010.1, from coordinate 12,681 downwards.
GAAATCCGCCGCTCCCACATCGACTGCGACCGGGTGCAGGACCCTTACTCGATCCGCTGCCAGCCTCAGGTTATGGGCGCCGCCCTTGACGCCGCAAAAGACGCGGCGCGCCACTTGCGAACAGAAGCCAATGCGGTCTCGGACAATCCGTTAGTTTTCGCAGATACCAATGAGGTCCTGTCCGGCGGCAATTTCCACGCCGAACCGGTCGCCATTGCCGCCGACCTTCTGGCCATTGCCGCATCGGAAGTCGGCGCCCTCGCCGAACGCCGGATCGCACTCCTCATCGACGGGCATCTCTCCAACTTGCCGCCTTTCCTCGTAAAAGATGGCGGTCTCAACTCCGGCTTCATGATCGCCCAGGTCACCGCCGCCGCCCTGGCGTCTGAAAACAAGACCTTCGCCCACCCGGCCAGCGTCGACAGTCTGCCAACCTCCGCCAACCAGGAAGACCACGTCTCGATGGCAACTTTCGCCGCCCGCAAACTCACGCCCATCCTGGAAAACGTCGAGGGCATTCTCGCCATCGAATATCTCGCCGCCGCAGCCGGTATCGATTTCCTGCGTCCCCTCAAATCAAGCGACACACTGGAGAATTTCATCAGCGCCCTCAGGGAAAACGTCCCACCCTACACGGAGGATCGCTTTTTCGCCCCCGATATTAAAGCCGCACGGGAGATCCTGAGATCTGACGTCATCGACGATATTATCGGCGTTTCCACAACGGACTGGGAGGCCCTCTAGATGGTCTACACCTTTCATGAGGGACACACGCCGATCCTCATCTCTGTGCCCCATGCCGGCCTTGAAGTGCCCGAAGACATCAAGGCGCACCTCTCCGATGAAGGCCTCAGGCTGACCGACACCGACTGGCACGTTGACCGCCTCTACGCCCCCTTGAAAACCCTCGGCGTCTCCATGCTGGTCGCCACAAACTCGCGCTACGTCATCGACCTCAACCGCCCGCGCGACGGCTCAAGCCTTTATCCCGGCCAGACCGTGACGCCGCTGTGTCCGACCGAGACCTTTGAGGGTCTGAAAATCTATCAGGACGGCGAGGAGCCAGGCCCCGACGAAATCGCCGAGCGCACAACAAATTACTGGCAGCCCTACCATCAAAAACTTCGCGAGACCCTGAGCGCTCTGAAGGAAAAACACGGGCAAGCCATCCTCTGGGACGCCCACAGTATCAACAACCGCCTGCCCCGCCTCTTCGACGGCCAGCTCCCCGACCTCAACTTCGGCACCAATGACGGCAAGGCGTGTGAGGCAGACCTCGCGAACGACATCCTTGCCATTGCCGGGGCCGACATCCGCTACTCAACTGCCCTCAATGGCCGCTTCAAGGGCGGCGTCATAACGCGCAGCTATGGTCAGCTATCGGAAGGCATTAACGCCATCCAGCTTGAAATGGCGCAGGCGTGCTACATGGACCAGGAGAGTTTTGAGTGGGATGAGATGAAGGCGCAGGAGGTACAGAGAATGTTGGTCAAGATATTCAGGAAAGCCTTCAAACACTAACTCACATCTGTCATTACCGGGCTTGACCCGGTAATCCAGAAAGTGGCGCACTGGATACCCGGGTCAAGCCCGGGTATGACAATAGAATTTGTGAAGGCTAGACCACCCAAATCGCCACTAACACCTTGGTAGCAACAGTCCTACTCTACCCCGTAAGAACGTAAAATCGAGATGGCCCTTTCGTCATTGCGTTTCTGAGCAAGTATTAAGGGTGTCAGGTCTTTATCGGAAAAACTCGGGTCGAAACCTGCCTCCATCAGAAAGGTCAAGAATTCATAGTCCGCAGCCGCAATCGCAAGCAAAATAACACCGTGAGTATGTATCTTACGAGGATTCGAAGCTAACAATTCTGATATCTGGTGTTGGGATAACAATCCAAACAAGTGTTTTATTGCAGGAAAGTCAAAGCTATTCGTTAGCACATAGATTTCACTTGCATGGGGCCTTAGTCCGTACTGCAGCATAATTGGAACCAACTCACCTCTGCCATATTGATATGCCCACAGAAAGGTCATGTTCTTTTTTGGCTTCAGATTGTTCTGTTCAAGGTACTCCAGTTCCTGAACAAGCCCCTCTTTATCATTCAGCATTAGCAATCGCCAAATCGATCCACTTTCCCAGTTCGAAACAAAGACAGGATCGACAGATTCTTTTCTCGCCAATCGCATGTCTTCATCAAGAAGTAGTGTCACCAGTTCAACCATCCTCTGGGCCCGTGGGACATTGGTCTCGTCGTTGGTCGTTTGTAAGTACTTGTGAGCTTCGTCCAGGTAGCGGGATAGCCCACCTTGATGCCTAAAGAGTTGCATCATTGGGTACTCGTGCTGACGAATCTTGTGGAAGAGCTCCAGCGCTCGAGCTTGATCTTGACTCCGCACGGCAGCGTCGAACTCCTTAGCCAGTTGTTCAAATTCAGAAGGATTCGGCGCAGTCGCTATCGCTTCCGACCATGGCTCTGCCTTGGCTGACGATGCAGGAAAGCCCAATTGAACAATGCATATGGCGAGAAAAATTCTGGCGAACATCACACCCCCGCTGCGAATAGGGACGTCACGGTGGCATACGTGGTGGCAGGAAGCAACCAAAAGCATGTCTAGTTACACCACAACATCCGCGACACGGTTTTCAATCAGACGCACGATGGAAAGCGCTGTCAATTGTGACGTCTTGGGATTATTTGGCGACGGGTTGCCGACAATGACCAGCTCATAGCGCCCCGGCTTGCCTTCAAAGATCAACGTGTGGGTGTTCTGTGTCGTCGTCGGATCGGCGACGAGTTCGACCCTGGTTTTCTCAAAGCCGATGCCCGCAAGCGCCGCTGTTGCTGCCACATTGGCGTTCTTCGGGAACAGCCGGGCCGCATCCCGCGCAGAACCGGAGAAGATCGTTGTGCGTTCCTTGATAGCGCCAAGATCAATGCCCTCAACGCCTTCAGCCCCGGACCAGGACATCGGCGGCTTCACGGAACGGATGGTGACATTCTCGAGCCCGGCGGAGCGCGCCGCGGCGAGACCATCGACACCGATGAGCGCTCCCGCTGGCAAGATGAGTTGTCCACTGGAATGTTTCGCCGCTTCCACCAGGGCGTCATAGAGCAGGGCATCGGACAATGCTCCGATAGAGACAATCATCAGGTCCTTGTCTGCCGCAAGCACGCGAGTTCCGAAAGCCACAACCCCGCCATGACCGGCGCATTCGACAACGAGCTCCGGATCGCCCGCCATAAAGGCATCATAGTCTGTCGTCAGAGGAAACTCAGCCTTACGCGACAGGTCTTCCGGCAGCACCAGTGCGCCGGTGATTTCAATTTTCGGATTGTCTTTGAGATAAAGAACAATGTCCCCGGCGATGGCGCCGAGACCGATCAGACCAATGCGCATGGATGTCTTTCCTTATCCAGTTATTGTCATCCTCGGGCCATGCACAGCATGGAGCCGGGGATCTTCTCACGGCCAGAACTAATTTGATAGAAGATCCCCGATCAGCGCTTTGCGCTGTCGAGGACGACACTGTTTTTATCTACCTAAAACCCGTAAGCCTTCCCTAACTCCGGATCCTTCGTCGCCACAAGCTTGGCCAGATCAACAATAACCTTGGCCTGTTTCCAGGTCGCATCGTCCTGCATCTTGCCATCAAGCAGTACCGCGCCGGAACCGTCGGGCATGGCTTCAAGAATCCGTTTGGCAAAGAGGACTTCACCCACATCAGGTGAAAAGACTTCTTTGGCAATGGAGATTTGCGTCGGGTGCAACGACCAGGCGCCAACACAGCCTTGCAGGAAGGCATTGCGGAACTGGGCCCGGCAGGCATCGGGATCGGAGAAATCGCCGAACGGGCCGTAGAAGGCCTTGATCCCGGCACTGGCGCAGGCATCGACCATCTTGGCCACCGTATAGTGCCACAGGTCCTGTTGATAGAAGTCACGGCTCTCAAGGGTGGCACCCTCTTCGCCGTCAGCCAAAACACCGTAAAATGGATGACCGCCGCCAACACGGGTTGTCTTCATGCCGCGCGAGGCTGCAAGATCAGCGGGCCCGAGCGACATGCCGTGCATACGCGGGCTCGCCGACGCAATCGATTCAACATTTTTCACACCCTGCGCGGTTTCAAGCAGCGCATGGATCAGGATCGGGCGCTTGATCTCATGTTTGGCTTCCAGCTGTGCGAGCAGCTGATCGAGATAATGGATCTCCCAGTCGCCTTCGACCATCGGTAGAATAATGACATCCAGCTTGTTGCCGATCGCGCCGACAAGCTGCGTCACATCATCAAGCATCCAGGGCGACTTGAGCGCATTGATCCGGGTCCAGCATCCCGTGGCACCAAAATCCGTCGCCGAGACAACGTCAATAAAGCCCTGACGCGCCGCTTCCTTGGCCTCGATCGGAATGGCATCTTCCAGATTACCGAGCAGAACATCGACCTGTTTGACCATGTCGGGAACACGGCCTCGCATCTTCTCCACATGCGGTGGAAAAAAATGGATCATACGTTCAAGCTGCGTCGGCAGCTCGCGGTAGGGTTCCGGCGCGCCAATCGCCAGCGGCTTGAAAAAATCTCTGGGGTGCTTCATGCGGGAAGGCCTTCCTGATTGTTATTCTTGTTTTGCCCGCACTATATGCTGCGATGCAGCATGGAGCAAGTTTCAAGGAGGTAAAGTCTGTCACCCCCGTCGGAGTCATCCCGGCCTCCGAGCCGGGATCTGAGGGCACAATCGTGCCAATCTCAAGATACCAATGAGTAGGGAGATCGTGCCTTGAGATCCCGCATCAAGTGCGGGACGACACATCTTCAAGGCTACCGAAAACAGTCAACAACCTCGGCAATCCAGGCCTTGAGCGCTTCGGTCTCTTCCTCGCCGATAGTATCGCCGTGGCGTACCAGCACAAGGTCGAGTTCCGGTTCCAGCACGGTAAACTGGCCCTGATAGCCGTTGGCGGAAAAGCTCTTCGGCCCCGCCATACCGAGCCACCAGTGTGCGCCATAGCCAAGGCCTTCGTAGTCATCAGGTTGCGGCGTCGGTGTGCGGGCATAGTCGACCCAGCCTTCAGGCAAGATCCGGCGCCCGTCCCAGACGCCGTCGCGCAGATAAAGCGTGCCGAAGCGGGCAAAATCGCGCGCGGAGGCAAAGCAGAACGAAGAGCCGATGAAAGTTCCCGCATCATCAAACCAGGGGTTGGGCGTGGTCATCCCGATGGGCTCAAAAAGCTCTTCTCGCATAAAGGCTTCAAAGCCCTCCTGATCTGTATCAAGGGCACGTTTGGCAATCGCCGCAACGATATTGGTCGTCCCGCTCGAGTAACTCCAGAACGATCCCGGCTCATGTTCAAGCGGAAAGGATGCTGCGAAGGCTGCCGTATCGGGCCGCCCGCTGAAATAAAGCATCTCGCGCACATCGGACGGAATGCCCTCGACATATTCCTCAACAAACCTGAGCCCCGATGACATACGTAATAATTGATCAAGCGTGATCGCGCCCCGCGGATCACCCGGCTCTTTCCACTCCGGCACATCGGCGGGACCGTGAATGTCAATCATGCCTTCGCGCACAAGGATCCCCACAAGCGCATGTGTGATGCTCTTGGCCATCGACCAGGACTTGAAGGTCTGATCCGGGCCATGATCTTTCCAGTACCGCTCGGTTACCAGCTTGCCATTTTGCACCACCAGCAGCGCATGGGTTTCGGCGATATCCTCCGGCGGCGCCTCGGCAAAGGCATGGTCGAGAAGCGCATCCAGCCTGTTCTGATCGACATGGGGTCCCAGGTCTCCTTCAGGCCACGCCTCGGTCGGCCAGTCGGTGCCATTCGGGTGCGGTGGCAAGGGAAAGTGTTCATGTCGAGTCATCGGGTTTCCTCTACAATCCTGATCATTTTACGGCGTCAAACCTGGCTCTGATTTCTTCAACCCGCTTTCGATTGACGCCCATATCGGAATGTCCAACCCTGGAGGCGGACCTGACGTCTATGACGCGGCGCCCCGGATCGAGACAAAACTCCACATCATCAACAAAGCGCATGATCCGCGTCCTTACCTCATATCTGAGAAAGTACCCCTCATCGTCCACGAGTTTTGTGCGCGGCAGCCCCTTCATGATGGCACGCAGGTGGTCGAGCGCCGCGTGGTCTTCCCCTTCATACTGAAGCGGCTCGATAAAGTGCGAGCCATCACGAGGCGCCGTCGATGACACGCAATTTGGCTTGTCCGGGCAGGACATGATGGTCGTCATGGATGCTTCTCCTTCAAGTGTCAGACCGCAACCGGCAAGGCAAACAAACATTATGGCAATGACAGAGTGCTTCATTTTCTACCCCGACCCTTGTTGCCTTTGGCGTGCCGTCAACATAACTTCGAAATCTGCCTGGAGAAAGGCTAGAGTTTGACCCGAGAATCATATCCTGCACAAAAGTGCCTGAAATTGGCACCTTGCCCCGGCCCCCCTGGAATTTTGCCCATGACTGACCTGATCTACGATGATGCAACAGAACTCGCCGCCCGAATAGCCCGGCGCGAGGTGAGCTGTGAGGAGGTGATGCGCGCCTTCCTCGCCCGCATCGACGCTGTGAACCCTGCGGTCAATGCGATCTGCACGCTGTTGCCCGATCAGGCCCTTGCTGTGGCAAAGGAAAAAGACGAGGCTCTGGCAAAGGGTGCTGAACCTGGTCCGCTCTATGGCCTGCCAATTGCGATCAAGGACCTGGCCAATACCAAAGGCATCCGGACCACGATGGGTTCGCCCATCTTCAAGGACAACGTACCGGATTTCGATGATCTTTTTGTCGAGCGCATCAGGCAAGCGGGCGCCATCATTATCGGCAAAACAAATACGCCCGAGTTTGGCGCCGGATCACATTCCTTCAACAAGGTTTTCGGCGTGACCCGCAACCCTTACAATCTCGACCGTTCAGCGGGCGGCTCCAGCGGCGGCGCCGGTGCGGCTCTGGCTTCCGGCATGCTTCCCATTGCCGACGGCTCGGACTTTGGCGGCTCGCTGCGCAATCCTGGCAGCTTCAATAATGTTGTTGGCTTCAGGCCGACGCCAGGCCGGGTTCCGCGTGTTCCCAACACCAATCTTCATGAAGCCCTCGCCGTCATGGGTCCCATGGGCCGCAGCGTCACAGATACACAGCTGCTCTATTCTGTCATGGCCGGGCCGGACCCGCGCGACCCGCTCACTCTGGAAGCAGAAGGTTCATCCTTCCCTGGTTCGCTCGCAAGAGACTTCAAGGGCGCGCGCATCGCTTATTCAGAAGACCTTGGCATGCTCGCCATTGAAAGTTCGGTCCGCAAGGTTCTGCGCAAAGCGCCAAAGGTCTTTGAAAGCCTCGGCGCCCATGTCGAGGACGCCCACCCGGACCTTCACGATGCGGAGGAAGTCTTTCTCAAACTGCGCGCCAGCCTCTTTGCCTCACGCTACGGCGCAAATTATGAAGCGATGAAACCGCATCTGAAAGATACCATCATCTGGAACTATGAGCAGGGCCTGGACATGACCCTGGCCGACCTTGCCGGGTACACCGCCGCACACGCAGCGCTCTACCAGCGCGGCATCGAATTCTGGAAGACATACGACTTCCTCATACTGCCTGCCGCCCAGCTCGCCCCCTTCCCGGTCGAAACCGAATGGCCGGGCGAGATCGACGGCACAAAATACACCAACTATCTGCAATGGATGCAGGCCTGCTGCGCCATCACGCTTCTGGGTGCTCCTGCCATATCGGTCCCGGCAGGCTTTACTGACGATGGCCTCCCGGTCGGCCTGCAGATCGTGGGCCGCCCCCGCGATGACCGGGGCGTCCTGCAGATCGCCTACGCCTTTGAACAGGCGACGGGATTTGCGAGCAAAAGACCTGAGCTCAATTCAAACTAATTGTCATCCCGGACGAAGCGTAGCGAAGATCCGGGATCTCAGGGCACGATAGGGAGGTCAATGGTGCCCGGAGTTAGTCCAACCATCGTGCCCTGAGGTCCCGGGTCAGGCCCGGGACGACAAACCCTATAGGGTTTGAGCCCGCATCCTCTCGCCATTCCCGCCTGGCTGTGCTACCAAAGTCAAAACAAGAACATCCGGGAGAAAACACCATGTTTGAAGGCAAGGTCGCCATTGTTACCGGCTCCGGCACGGGTATCGGCGAGGCAACAGCGATTGAAATCGCCAAACTTGGCGGCAAGGTCACGGTCAACTATTCCAAGAGCAAGGATGAGGCCGAAGCCACGGGCCGAGCGGTCGAAGAGGCCGGCGGCCAAGCGATTGTCGTTCAGGCCAATGTCTCCGATGACGACGACTGCAAGAAACTGGCAAAGGCGACCCTTGATAAATGGGGTCGTATCGACATCCTCATCAACAATGCCGGCACCACCAAGTTCAACGACCACGCCAATCTGGATGGCATCGACAAGGAAGACTTCGAGCGCATCTATGGCACGAATGTCATTGGCCCCTATCAAATGGTCCGCGCAGTTTTCCCGACCATGAAACAGCAACACGAAAAAGAAGGCAGTGTTGCCTCCATCGTCAACATGGCCTCCATCGCCGGTGTCAGAGGCATCGGCTCTTCGGTTGCCTATGCCGCCTCAAAAGGTGCGCTCAACACCATGACCATGTCGCTCGCCCGCGCCCTCGGCCCGGTTGCCCGCGTTAACGCCATTTGCCCCGGCTGGGTCGGCACCCCGTGGATGACCAATGAATTCGGCCAGGAACTCTTTGACAAGATCGTCGAGAACGTCAAAGAGATCGCACCGCTCAAACATGCCGGCACCGCTGAAGACGTCGCCCTTGCCACGCTCTTCTTCGCTGGCCCCCTGTCACGTCACGTCACCGGTGAAACCATGCTGGTCGATGGCGGCCATCACCTCGCACTCAAGTAAGACAACAAAAACAAAAACAAGAGAGTTGAACGATGAGTAAAGCTGATCTACGCGCCGTGGAAGTCGCAAATCAATTTGTCGCAAACGATCCACGGTTTGCAGTTACGACAAAGGAAATAAGAGGCGCCACGCTCAAGGTGTTCGAGAACACACCGCCTTCGCTGCGTGAGTATTTCGCCCAGGCCGAAGCACACGCAGATGCAGACTTTCTGGTCTATGAAGACGAACGTTATTCCTTTGCCGGCACTCTGAAGCGTGCCGCAACGCTGGCTCACATAGTGACCCGCGACTATGGCATCAAGAAGGGCGACCGGGTCGCCATTGCCATGCGCAATTACCCCGAATGGATCTTCTCCTTCATCGCCCTTACCTCCATGGGCATCGTCGCCGTCCCCATGAACGGATGGTGGACGACAGAGGAGCTCGACTATGGTCTGGAAGACTCCGGCGCAAAACTTATCATCGCCGACAAGGAACGCTGCGAACGGATAAAGCCGCTCATCGACGGGCTTGACCTGCATCTCATCAGCGTCAGATGCGCCGCGACCGATGATCCGCGCATCAAGCGATACGAAGACCTCATTGCCTCCGCCGGGGACCAGCCGATGCCGGAAGCAGAGGTCTTGCCGGAAGATGATGCGACCATCCTCTACACGTCCGGCTCCACGGGCTTTCCCAAGGGCGCGGTATCGACCCATCGCGGCGCTATTTCTGCGCTCTATTCCTGGTTCCTGGCGGGAACGTCCGCCGCCATGGTCGCGCTTGGAGATATTGAAGACCCGTCCGTTCTTGAAGGCCTGCCGAGCTACCAGGTCTCGACCCTGATGACGATCCCGCTCTTCCACGTCACCGCGTGCCATTCCATTTTCATGATGTCGATCCTCTCCGGGCGCAAAATTGTCCTGATGTACAAATGGGATGCCGAAGCCGCCCTGCCACTCATCGAAAAAGAACGCATAACCGGCTTCTCAGGTGTTCCAACCATGTCGTGGGAACTTTTGCAATCACCCAACGTCGACAAGTATGACCTCTCCAGCCTGCAGGACCTTTCGGCCGGCGGCGCCTTCAGACCGCCGGAACACGTCAAGGCGCTGAAAGAAAAATTCCCGGCCAAAAATCCTTCCGCCGGATATGGCCTGACGGAAACCAATGCGCTGGGCTGCGTCAACTCGGGCGAAAACTATATTTTGAAACCCGCATCCACCGGGCGCCCGATCCCGCCGGTTCTTGAATTGCGTCTGGTCGACGAAAACGACAGGCAAGTCTCAACCGGCGAACGCGGCGAGATCCTGCTGCGCGGCCCGATGAATGTGCGCGGCTACTGGAACAAGCCTGAAGCCACAGAGGAAGCCTTTTCAAAGGACGGCTGGTTCCGCACCGGCGACATTGCTATCGAGGACGAGGACGGTTTTATCTTCATCGTTGACCGGGCCAAGGACATTGTTATTCGCGGTGGCGAGAACATTTCCTGTCTAGAGGTTGAGGCCGCCATTTCCGAACATCCCGATGTTCTCGAGGTTGCCGTCTTTGGTGTGCCCGATGATCGTCTTGGCGAAGACATCGCAGCCGCCATCACGCCAAAGGAGGGCACCAGCCCCACCCCCGATGATATCCGCTCTTTTATCGCCGAGCACCTTGCAAAATTCAAAATCCCGGCGCATATCTTTATGCAAAAGGACAAATTGCCGCGCATAGCCTCAGGCAAGGTCAACAAACCGGAGATCCGCAAGCTTTCCAAAGAGTGGATGGAAAAATAGCGACCTTCACAACGAGTGACATTTTGAGCACAACCCTACCCCGTGGCCAGTTCCACAATATTGAAGGATAGATCATGCCAGGAAACAAGAAACCGAGAAAACCAAAGACCGGTGTCACAAAGGGCAAGGTCAAAAAAAACGTCACCGGGCCCGAAGGTTGGGACGGGCAACAGCAGCAATATGAAAAGACCCACCAGCCTAAAACTGATGTGAGAGCCTCCGCCCAAAACCGGCAGCCGCAAAAACACGGCGACTAGTTGCGCGCACCTCATTCACGATCCCAATATGAGGTCGCGCCCGCCAGGCGACAGGGTCTTGAAAGGTGCGCCGTGTGCTGTCAATCCCCACATTGTACCAATGAGTTGAAGTGAAAAGATCACTTCAACCCCAGAATCAGGCCCCATAACGACAAAACCAAATTCCGGTTGCACCTGAGCGCAAGAACGGCGATTGGCAGGAGCAACACAATCGACTATGAGTCGTTACAAAGAACACTTGCAGGGAGAAACGGAAAATGACGCTACTGGTAAAGAATCCAATCGATGCCTATGTCGGCGCACAAATCAAACAAAGACGCACCATAGTAGGTATGTCTCAGACCGAATTGGCAAACAGACTGGGGATCACTTTCCAGCAGGTGCAGAAATATGAGAAGGGGGCCAACAGAGTTGGCTCAAGCCGCCTCTATGAAATTTCAGAAATACTGGGCGTTCAAATTCAGTCCTTCTTCGAGGGCGTGGAAGAGGTTATTCAGGCCAAGAACAGCAAGAAAGCCGACAAGAGGACCAGGGACACAACACTCGGCAAATTCGACGAGTTCATCAGCTCGCCAAGCGGCGTCGATATGATCAAGGCCTTTGTCGAAATCGAGGATCCCTCGGTGCGCAAACAGATTGCAGCCCTTGTGAAGAGTGTTTCCAGAGCGCCCTAAAAGACCTCATCGTTTCACAGATAGTGGTTATGAAAAGTTTACTCCTGGCAGGAGCCGACATCAATGATGACGGCATGATCACGCTTACCCGAACAAGTCCACAAGGCTCCCGCCGATCCGGTCGTTCATGATCTCCGTCGATCCGTCCGTATAGCAAGCAAGTTTGGCGCAGGCCAGGTGGCGGCCAAGCGGCACATCATCTTTCATGCCATTGGCGCCCATCGCCTGAATGCAGTCGGCAATGCCCTGAATGGCAACGTCTCCGGCGAACTTCTTGGCGTAGGCGGCGGCCAGCATGGCATCGCCTTCTGCTTCGACAAGCCGGGCGGCGCGATAGGTCAGCAGCCTTGAAGCTTCCAGCTTTGTCGCCACATCCGCCAGCGACCATTTCAGCCCCTGATGTTCGATACTCGGTTTACCAAAGGTCTCGCGCTTTGCCGCATAGCGCACTGCGTGCGAGAGCGAAGCATGCAGCATGGCATTGAGCATCCCCGCCACGTAGGTGCGCGCACCGTTGATGCTGCCCATAGCCGCCTTGAAAGCCTCCCCGGGGCCAGAGACGACATCCTCATCGGGGACAAACATATCCTTGAGTTTAAAGCCGCCAACGCCCATGGCATGGCCCGCAAGCATCCCGTATGGCTCGACCCGCTCAAATCCATCCTGCCTGCCGTCCACCAGAAAGGACGCGATGCCGCGCCAGCGCTTTTCCGGATCGCTCTGGGCATAAACGAGAAAGACGTCAGCTTCAGCCCCATTGGTGATCCACGCCTTTTCCCCATTGAGAAGCCAGCCGCCATCAACCTTTTCCGCACGGGTCTGAATGGCCGAGAAGTCACTCCCCGCCCCCGGCTCTGTCAGCGCCGTTGCGCTGAGCCGTTTCGTCGAAACCAGATCCTCAAGGAAACGCTCTTTTTGCGATGCCGTCCCGGCCTTTTCCAGGCGCCCCGCCATGCCTTGCGTATTCGTCATGGAAAAAGCAAAAGCCATGCACTCTTCCGAGATCGCTTCCAGGACCAAAAGCTTGGCAACAAAGCCGGTCCCCCGGTCTCCAACTTTTTTTGAGGCATCAAGTTTCGTCAGACCAACCCTGGCCGCTTCGCG
>CBFDBJ010000009.1:0-64083 GCA_965603015.1 uncultured Alphaproteobacteria bacterium | reverse complement strand
GGCGACCAAAGCCGGGCAGTGCGGCAACCGGTGTCGGCAAGGGGCTGCACACGCTTTATATTTCGCCGCTCAAAGCGCTCGCGGTTGATATTGCCCGCAATCTCGAAACGCCTGTTTCCGAGATGGGTCTGCCGGTCACCATGGAGACCCGCACCGGTGATACGCCGCCGGCCCGGCGTCAGCGGCAGCGCCACTCGCCGCCGGATATTCTTATGACGACCCCGGAGCAAATCGCGCTGTTGCTTTCGCACCAGAATGCCGCGATTTATTTTGGCGGTCTGAAATATATTATTCTCGATGAGCTCCATTCTCTCGTGGCGTCGAAGCGCGGTGATCTTTTGTCGCTCGGGCTGGCGCGCATTGCCAAACTGGCACCGCATGCAATCCGCATCGGATTGTCAGCGACAGTGGCGGAGCCGGATCACCTGCGCCGCTATCTTGTTCCTCAAACACTAGAGCGCGAGCAGATGTCGTCTCTCGTTCAAGGCGAAGGCGCTGTGACGCCGGACGTTTCGGTGCTCGCATCTGAAGAACACATTCCCTGGTCGGGTCATTCGGCGCGCCATGCCTATGGTGAGATTTACAATATCATTCAGGGGTCAAAAACCGCGCTTGTCTTTGTCAATACGCGCAGCCAGGCGGAGATGATCTTTCAGGAGCTGTGGCGCATCAATGAGGATGGACTGGCCATCGCGCTGCATCATGGATCATTGGCAAAAGAGCAGCGCCGCAAGGTTGAAGCAGCCATGACGCGCGGCGATCTGCGAGGGGTCGTGTGCACTTCGACGCTGGATCTGGGGATAGACTGGGGCGATGTGGATATGGTGGTGAGCGTTGGCGCGCCCAAGGGAGCCAGCCGCCTTCTGCAGCGCATTGGCCGCGCCAATCACAGGCTGGAGGAGGCCAGTCGGGCGATCCTGGTGCCCGCCAATCGCTTCGAGGTGCTTGAATGTGTGGCGGCGCAGGACGCCGCCATCAAGGGGGAGCTTGATGGACCGCCGCCGCGAACCGGCGGCATTGATGTGCTGGCGCAACATGTGCTGGGCATGGCTTGCAGTGATCCGTTTGATGCGGACGCGCTGTTTGAGGAAGTCAGGTTGGCGTCGCCCTATCAGGATCTCACCGGGGAGACCTGGGTGCGGGTGCTTGATTTCGTGGCGACGGGGGGCTACGCGCTGCGCCGCTACGATCAGTATCGCCGCATCGTGAAAAATGAGGAGGGGCTCTACCGCGCCGCCCATCCCAAAGTGGTGCAACGTTACCGGATGAATATAGGGACCATTATCGAAGAAGCGTTGATGCGGGTGAAACTGGTCAAGAAGCGACCGGGTAAAAGTGGCAAACCGGGTGAGCCGTCTTTGCGAGGCGGCAGGTATCTTGGTGAGGTCGAGGAATTTTTCGTGTCCCAGCTGAAGGCGGGTGATACGTTTCTCTTTTCCGGTCAGGTGTTGCGCTTTGAAGGTCTCAGTGAAACCGAGGCCTGGGTGACACGCTCATTCGATGACGACCCTCAGATCCCGTCTTTCTATGGCGGCAAGTTTCCGCTGTCGACCTACCTCGCCTCAAAAGTGAGGGACATCCTGGCCGACGCCAACACCTGGCAAAGCCTGCCGCCCCAGGTTGCCGAGTGGCTTGGCATTCAGAAGTGGCGCTCGGTTTTGCCAAAGGCCGATGAGCTTTTGATTGAAACCTTTCCGCGTTCCGACAAGCATTATCTTGTTTGCTATCCGTTTGAGGGTCGGCTTGCGCACCAGAGCCTGGGTATGTTGCTGACGCGGCGCCTTGACCGGATGGGCGCGCATCCGCTTGGGTTTGTGGCCAGTGAGTATGCGCTGGCGATCTGGGGGCTCAACGATATGGCCGGCGTCGACCTGGATGCGCTGTTTGATGAAGATATGCTGGGCGACGACATGGAGGCCTGGCTCGCCGAATCGAGCCTTCTGAAGCGCACCTTCAGGGATTGCGCCATGATTGCGGGTCTGATTGACCGACGTTTGCCGGGGGACGAAAAGAGCGGGCGGCAAATAACAGTCTCGTCGGATCTGCTCTACACCGTGCTGAAAGATCATCAACCTGATCACATTTTGCTGGAAGCCACCTGGAACGATGCAGCCACGGGCCTGCTCGATATTGCACGGCTGGGCGACTTGCTGAAACGGGTGAAAGATCACCTGCTTCATAAACCTCTTGAAAGGGTGTCCCCTCTGGCGGTGCCAGTGCTGCTGGATATCGCAAAGGAGCCCGTTTATGGTGCTGCAAACGAGGCTCTTCTGAGAGAAGCCTCCCAGGATGAATTGATTGAAGAGGCGACCCGGCTTGTCTGATTACAGTTTTCATGTGGCGGGCACCCGCGTTCAGCCCGACCTTTCCGGTGCGGCCTGGTTTCCGGATTTGAAAACTCTGGCGGTTGCCGATCTTCACTTTGAAAAAGGCACCAGCTTTGTGCGCCGGGGGTTACACCTGCCACCCTATGATACGAAGGCGACCCTTGGGCGGCTTGAGGACGTCGCGGAGAAGTTTCAGCCCGAGCGGATCATTGCCCTTGGGGACAGCTTTCACGACGGGCAAGGGCCGGCGCGGCTTGACGGCGATGATGTCGCTGTGATCCAGAGGCTGACCCGAAACACGCAGTGGATCTGGATCTTTGGCAATCATGATCCGGCCGCGACCCGGGGTGTTGATGGTCTTGGCGGCGCGGCGCTCGAGGAGCTGTGCCTCGGGGATCTTGTCTTCCGACACGAACCGCGGGGGATGTGCGGCGAGGTCGCGGGGCATTTGCATCCCGGCGCGGCCATTCGTCAAAGGGGACGACGCATTCGGCGCAAATGCTTTGTATCAGATGAATCCTCTCTGATCCTGCCGGCGTTCGGCGCCTACACCGGCTCGCTCAATGTCTGTGACCCGGCTTTCCTTGAGGTTTTTGGTAGCGGCTTCCGGGCCCATATCATCGGGCGCGAGGAAATCTACCCGATGGCACAAGCAAAGCTTGTTCCGGATCGAACGGGGCGCTAGCTTCGCCTGAAGATCAGGGCGGCGGTCCAGCCGGCAAGCATGGCCAGGGCAACGGCTATGAGGCCATAGACCAGCGGCATGGAGTGAGCGAGATTGTAGATCCAGCGCTCGATACCACTCTTGGCAACTACCGGCCTGAGAGGCTGTGAGCCGACCACGATACCGTCTCGAAGCAACAGGATCTGTGCGACATACTCTCCGACCGGAACATTGGCGGGTATTCTGAGCCGCATGTTGAAGAGGATGTCGTCCTGCAATTCTACGCCGTGTTCATTGACACCGTAGAGGCCCGCCTTTGTCTTGCGCCGGAGGAGGGCTTCGCGAAAGGTTTCAATTTCCGCTGTTGTATTATTGGCAAGAGCTGCAGCATCGGTCAGTAGCGATAAATGTTCTGCGCCGATCTCGTTTTGGCTGCGCAACGTATCATCGGCGATTTCGATTATGGGGCGGGTCGAAGCAACAAAATAAAAGCCCGGAACATTCTGGAAGGTTACACTGTCATTGTTGACCCAGATACCGGCGACGCGTTCCTTGCGGCGCACGGTAACCTCTTCGGCCGGACCCTTGATGACGACAATAACATCCTCGACCGGACCCTGGCGGGGGCGGACGGGAACCAGTGTAAGCGGGTGAGGTATCGGGATCGGCTCGGCAAGTTTCTGGATCGCCCCGAAGAGTGTGATCGTGGCGCCGGTAAAATTGGATGTGATGGAAATCTGATGCGCCGTCATATTGACCGTGAGTCGCTCACTGGTCGACGATTGGGTGAGAAATAGAAGGCCGACGCACGCGCTGGCAAGGATACCGGAGAATTTGAATGCTGCCCGGTTCAATGGGTGCCTCCGGAGGTAATCGAATAGAGGTCTGCGGGCATGACGACCAGATCAAATCCCATTTTTATGCAAACGGCGACAACCAGAGCCGCAAGCAGGGCGCGCAGCTGCTCGCCCTTGAGCTTGACGCCAACGATGGCGCCAACCTGTGCGCCGGCAACGCCGCCAGCCAGAAGGATCAGCGCGAGAAGGATGTCAACGGTCTGGGTGTTGACCGAATGTAGAACGGTTACCAGAGCGGTGACAAAAACAATCTGAAAGAGAGACGTTCCGACGACGACGTTTGTCGGCATGCGCAGAAGATAGATCATGGCGGGCACCATGATAAAACCGCCGCCGACCCCCATGATGGCGGCGAGCACACCGACAACAAATCCGATCAACACAACCGGGATGGCGCTGATGTAGAGCTTGGACTGGCGGAAGCGCATTTTGAAGGGCAGCCCGTGGATCCAGGTGTGGCTACCGGGTTTGCGTCTGCCTGTTGATGTGCCGTTGCGAGCCTTTCGAATGGCATGCAAACTCTCGACTAACATCAGGGAGCCGATGATACCGAGGAAGAGAACGTAGGCCAGCGAGATCATCAGATCGACCTGGCCGATAGCCTTGAGGCGGGAAAATATGGCAACGCCGAAAAATGATCCCACACTACCGCCCGCAAGCAGAACGCAGCCCATCTTGAGATCGAGCGAGCGCCGCCGCCAGTGGGCCAGCGCGCCCGACACCGAGGAGGCGACGATCTGATTGGCCTCGGTGGCCACGGCGACGGCCGGAGGAATGCCTGTGAAAATGAGGAGAGGGGTCATCAAAAACCCGCCACCGACACCAAACATGCCGGATAGGAAACCGACAGCCGCACCCATCCCCAGGAGCAGGAGAATGTGGACAGACATTTCGGCGATCGGGAGGTAGATCTGCATCAAGTATACCGAATTCGAACAGGGTTTACTTTGTTATAGACCGAAAAATCCCGGCAAGGCGAAGGGTTTTGTCAGTTTTCCGGTGAGTCTGCCGAGCCATTGTTCGCTTTGGCTGCGATCAGGGACTCATACAGTCCGGGGGATATTGTGCCGGTGACGTCAAGATTGTTGGAGGCCTGGAAGGTTTTAATCGCCTTGCGTGTTGTCGGGTCCATGATGCCGTCGGAGCCTGCAAGAGCGTAGCCCAGCGTCATGAGGTGCGCTTGCACGACGGCCAGATCGCTGCGTTGTTGGGGATTGTCCCAGGCCGTCGGTGAAATATCAAAGAGTCCATTGGCAATCGGGTCCATTTCACGCGGACGCCAGGTGTCAATTGCGGCTTGAGCCATTTCCATCTGGCTGGAGGTCAACTCACTGTCAAGTCGTTCAGCCTGGGCGGCAGCCGAGCTGTCACCGCCAACGGCGGCAATGCGGTACCATTTCCAGGCCGTAACAAGGTCTTTTTCCGTGCCAAGTCCGCGTTCATGGAGAAGCGCGAGGTTATATTGGGCATCGGAAAGGCCAAGCTCGGCGGCTTCAGAAAACCAGTAGGCGGACTGCTCCAGATCCTGAGCGATGACGTCACCGCGCGCATAGGCCACGGCAAGATTGTGCATGGCACGGCGATTGCCGCCGCGCGCCGCTGCGGCATACCAGTCGACCGCCACCTGGCTGTCCCGGGCGACATCAATGCCGCGCTCATGGAGTGAGCCCAGTACATATTGCGCGATGGCAAGGCCCTGACCGGCGGCAGCCTCATACCATTTATTTGCGGCGGCTCTATCGACAAGCCGCCCGTTGCCATTTGCGAAGGCGCGGCCAAGTGCGAACCGAGCCTTGGCGTCGCCGGCCTGCGCTGCTTCTTCAAGACCGGCAGGTAAATTGGCCGTGGTTCCGTATTCTGTCGCAAGAACGGTTTCCGGCTGGCCATCGGGGGTGGTCGAGGTCTCCGGGGTGAACGGTTGTGATGATTGTCCGGGCATCCAGGATGTAATCTGGTCGAACAGTCCTGGACGCTCGCCCGCCTTGACAAGATCATTGCCATCGCCGGAATAGACAAGAACACCGGATATACCAACCAGTCCAACGATCACGCCACTTGCCGTCAGGGCCCAGCCGCGCCTGGAGGCACCGTCATTTTCTACATCAACAATCTGGCGCATGGATCCAGGCCTGCCTGCCGACTGGTTTTTTGCTGCCCACGAGGCACGAATGTTGGAGATGTTACTGACGGCTTCCCTGAGCGCAGCGTCAGTTTCGGGGTCGATCACGGGGTCGTTTGCCGGGGCTGTGGCCGTGTCACCCAGCACAGTCTCTTCGCCGCCACCGAAGATATCGGCAAAAGTCAGGGGTTCATCCCCGACCGCGGCGAGATTTTCCGGAAGATCTGAAACTGCGACATCGACTTCGGTTTCCCAGTCGGCGCTGGCTATGACTTCGATCTCTGGTTCAAGGGTCTCAGGTTTATCGTCGAGGGCAATCCCGGAAATTTCGATTGATTCAACATCCTCCAGCGCAGGGGTGGTTTCGGGTTGCTGCTCAACTTCGGCTTCTGCTGGTCTGACTGAGACGTTGAGGATTGCCTGATCCGGGGCTGCGGTCTGCGTGTCTTGGGGATCTGTGGTTTCCCGAGCATCGGACAGTTCTGTCTCGGACGACGCTTCAACCTCTTGTGCTGCGCGAATGAAATCGGGATCGAGGGTCACAGCCATATTGACGTTGACGTTGCGCGTGTTTTGCTGCGCCAGCGTCTTGAAGGTTACGGGGTTGGATACAGGCGTCTCGGAAGTCTGTTCAGCGGGGGGGGCGAGGGGCTGCAGGCTCTCCTCCTCGGGCTGCGCCTCAAGCCTTTCCATGCGTTTCAGTATCGCGTCAAAAGAGGCGTGTAAGTCCTCAATACCGGATTGTTGCGCCTGAAGGGATTTGTCGAGAATTTGAGAAAGCCCGACAATTTTCTCTTCGATCTGCGCAACAGACTCGGCGTTTTTCTCTTCATTTTCCGAAATTTGCTGGCTGATGGCTCCGGTTGCGAGCCTGACATCTTCTGCCGGGGCAGATGAGACCTCGGCGGATTTCGCCTCAAAAGCCTTGAATTGGGTTTTCAGGTCCCCAAGCTCGTCCGCGATAGAGGAAAGTTCAGCGGAGCTGCTCGTGTCACTTTTCTTCTGCTCGGCTTGAACCGCGGCCACGTCCATGACCAGACTGTCGATGATCTGGCCCTGTTTGTCGGTGATATCATAGAGCTCGGCAGCAGCTTCGACGGCAAACAGGGCCTGATTGACGCGCTCTTCGGTCTGTTTGAGCTGGTCCGCAAGTTCGCCAAGGGCCTCCCCGGACTGGTCGATGCGTTCATCCTGGGCCCGAACGATCGCTTTCTGTCTTCCTGTCTGATTATCGAAGACAACCGATATCTGACTGACAGCGGCCTCGAGCGTCTTTAGATGATCTTTGGACAAGGCCCGCTTTTGTACGGTTTCAATCCGCGACAACCGCGCTTCCAGTGCGCCGCCTGGGCCAGCCGGCCCTCTTTCATCCAGCTCGATGAGACGTCTTGAGATGCCACCAATCGCTGTCTCGATTGACCCCAGAAGGGCTGTGTTCTCGGCCTCCGAGGCTGCCAGACGGGCGGTAACCTCGGCCGACATCTCCTCAATAGGTTTTGTCCAGGGGAGCGCTTCACCGGTTTCGAGCATCCAGTCATCAGGCGCGCGCATCGGGTCAGCGACCGGGGCCTCATTGACCCCCGTTTCCAGGATAATCTGATTCAGCCACTCGCCGAGGGTCATCCCGGCGCGCCGCGCTGCAGATTTTGCTGTTTCTCGCGCCTGAGGCTCAATGCCTTTGACGCTCCAGGGAGCCCCGGGCTTCATACGAATCACGACAGTCAGTTACTGATTCGTCACCATAAGCACGGGTCCATCTAGTGTAAAGAAACTGTTAACCCGCAAGATATTGAAAACTGTGGACAAACAGTAGGCAAGACTCGTTTGACGCGTCTCTGGGCTGCATCACACCCGGGCGGCAATCGCCTTTGCAGGCGTGTGCGGCCGGTGATAGCCTTGCTGAAGACGGCGTTTCAACGGGAGGTCATCAAATGAGAGTTTTGAAAGTAACCGGCCTTGGGCTTGTGGGTCTTGTTGTTCTCGTCCTTGCGGCGGCCTACGCTCTGCCGCGCCAGGTTGTTGTCGAGCGATCACTTGTCATCGCGGCGGAACCAGACGAGATCTTCCCCTACTTGAACTCCATGAAAAACTTTAATGCCTGGTCGCCGTGGGCTGACCTGGATCCCGAGACGGTTTATATTTTTTCCGGTCCGGAATTTGGCAAGGGTGCGCGATCCGAATGGTCGAGCGATCACTTCGATGTCGGCAATGGTTCCCAGGAGATTGTGAGGAGCGTTCCCAATGAACTGGTTCGTACACTGCTTGATTTTGAGCACGAAGGAACAGCCGAAGGGTATTATAAACTCGCGCGGGTCGATACTGGTACCCGGGTCGTCTGGGGCTTTGAGACGGATATGGGGATGAATCCCGTCGCGCGTTATGTGGGGCTGATGTTGGACAGGCTGGTCGGGGATGATTTTGCCAGAGGGCTTGATCGTCTCAAATCTCTCGTCGAAGAGGGCGAAGTTTGAACCTCGCCCTCTCTGACCAAAAGCAATCAGTTAATTTAGCCCAGGTTCTTCCTGATCGGCACAAGATCCGGAAAATCCGCATCGCGCTTTTCAGCTTTGGCAGCAAAGGCTTCAGCCATTTCAGCCGGCTGGAACATGCCGGTTTGCCAGGTCGCAATATAATCCAGACCGTCAGCAATGGTGTGATCGCGGGCGTAGTTGATCATGACTTTCGATCCGGCAACGGCGAGCGGCGATTTGGAAGTGATCTCGCGGGCGGTTGCCATGACGGCGGCGAGCATGTCCTCGTGACTGTCGTAGATCTCGTTGACGAGGCCAAGTTCCTTTGCCCGATGTGCAGGCAGGCGGCGCCCGGTATAGGCGAGCTCGCGCAGCATGCCCTGGGGCAACAGATGGCAAAGACGCGGGAAGGTTCCGACATCGGCGGTCATGCCAATGTTGATTTCCTGAATGCAGAAAAACCCGTCCGACGTGATGTAGCGCATGTCCGCGGAGGAGGCGAGATCCACAGCCCCGCCAATGCAGCCGCCCTGGATGGCCATGAGAACCGGCATGCGCGCATCATCAAGACACGAGATGGCGCGTTGCAAATGCTTAACGTTGATGCGGAAACTTTCCTTACGCTGCTCATTGGCGCGCGGATCGGGTTTTGTTCCACCACCAACCCCGTCATTGCCGCCAAAGACCGCAAGGTCCATGCCGGAACAAAAGTGCTTGCCTTGCGAGGAGATGACAATGACCCGTGCTTTGGCGTTTTCCGAAATGTCCTCAATGATGTCCGGCATTTCGGTCCAGAATTCCCGGATCATGGAATTGAACTTGTCCGGCCTTGAAAACTGAATATGGGCAATGCCCTCTTCAATTGTGACGTTGAAACACTCGTAGCTCATCGGTTTCTCCCTTTGTTTTGTTTGCGTAAAATCTAGCACAGAGGCTACCTGCTGGCCATTTTGTTCGCCTGGGGTGCAGATTGCGCGGCTTACCCTGAAAGTATTCTAATTTGCCGCGCAACCTTGTATATAGAACCGGTCCGGTTCGTTTGCATCACTGTGCAAGAGACCTGAAGGCCCGGGGAGGGCGATGATTTATGGGTGACCTGTTTCAGGAACTGAAGAGGCGGAACGTCTTTCGGGTCGGGGCGGCCTATCTCGTGCTGTCCTGGTTGGTCCTTCAGGTCGGCGCGGTTCTGGCGCCCATTCTGGGGTTGCCGGACGTTGTCTTGTCCTTTGTTATCTTCGCGCTGGTACTCGGGCTTCCGATTGCGCTCCTGTTTGCCTGGGCCTGGGAGCTGACCCCGGACGGGCTCAAGCGCGCGACGGAGGTCGACCCAGGCGCCTCTGTATCCGAAAAGACCGGGCGAAAACTCAACCATCTCATTATCGGGGTGCTTGTGGCGGCGGTGGTTCTGCTTCTGGCAGACAGATTTTTTCTTTCCGGAAACAGTGACGATAGCGGGAACGATTCCGATATAGCGTTGGGAGATCGTTCCTATGACTCTATCGCTGTGCTGCCGTTCGTCAATATGAGCGAGGATGCGGGCCAGGAATTTTTTTCCGACGGAATCTCCGAAGAACTGTTGAACCTTTTGGCCAAGACGCGCGGACTTCGCGTCGCAGCGCGCACCTCGTCGTTTGCCTTCAAGGGCAAGAATGAGGACATCAAGAGCATTGGCGAACAACTGGATGTGGAGACGGTGCTTGAAGGCTCGGTGCGCAAGGCTGAAGCAAAGCTGCGGATCACTGCCCAGCTCATTGATGTAGAAAGTGGATATCATTTGTGGTCGGAGACTTATGATCGTGAGCTGACTGATGTCTTCGCCATTCAGGATGAAATCTCTGCCGCTATCGTTGGAGCGCTTGCGGTTCACTTTGACGGTGTTGCGGCAAAGGCGCCAACCTCCAGCCAGGGGGATGTGCGCGCCTATGAGGAATACCTGGCTGGCCGCGAACGCGTTCTCCTCAGAACGAAGGCTGACATCGAAGCCGCAGATGAGCAC
This sequence comes from uncultured Alphaproteobacteria bacterium, assembly GCA_965603015.1. Classification (GTDB taxonomy): domain Bacteria; phylum Pseudomonadota; class Alphaproteobacteria; order M2410; family M2410; genus JAUWTJ01. Next base: position 53,649 of record CBFDBJ010000009.1, on the reverse strand, counting down.
TTCAAAAAGGCCATAGAGATCGATTCCGATTATGCCCCGGCCTATGCGGGCCGGTCTGATGCCATTATGCTACTCAGTGATCAGAATGGTGCCTATGGGGCATTGCCGGTCAAATTTGCTGTGGAACTGGCACTGCCTCTGGTTGAGAAGGCGCTCGAGCTTGATCCCGACCTGGCGGATGCGCATCGGGCCAAGGGGCGCATCTTGCAAGACCAGGGCGATCTCGAAGGCGCCGTTGTCAGTTACACCAGGGCAACAGATCTCAGGCCAAGTTCGCCCATCGCGCTGATGTGGAAGGCCGACACCCTTGAAAACCTGAACAGGTGGGGGGAGGCGCATGATGCCATTGATGCGGCTCACCGCTATGATCCGCGGTCGGCGATTGTTCTGTCAAACCTGGCCAATCTCGCCAGGGGTGCAGGCGATGTCTCGAAACTGAAAATGGCTGCGGCCAAGGTGAAGGGGCTGGAGGCAGAGAATTTTAGAGGTTTGAACTATATTGAGGGGTACATCTATCGGGAGACCGGGCAATACGCTGAGGCGTTTAACTTCTTTGGTGGTGGCAGCGAGCCGTGGACCCGGAAAGAAGGCAACGTTGCCCTTGCATTCACCTGCGTGTATCTGGCTCATCGTGAATGTGCGACGGATATCTTTCTTGCAGCTCGTTTTTGGATTAATATTACTTTCAGAGACTTTGAGAGTGCTGAACAGGATCTTGCCTTGCTTGATACGCGCTTTCCCGGGCGGCGATTTGTAGAGGAGCGGAGACTGTTTCTGGCATCCATCAAAGAAGACTGGCCGGAAGCAAACCGCATTCTGGACACGCTCGCCGAGGAAAATCCCTGGTCTGAATTTGGTCCCTTGTTTGATGACCAGTCAGATCCAACGGCGTTCGCATGGCTCAGGATCAAACAGGAAATTGGTGACGAGGCCGGCGTGGCAAAGATGCTGGAAACCATTGAGCGCTTTATTACCCGCCAGGAAAATGAAGGGCTGGAGGCTTTCGTTCCCTTGTCCCGGGCAGTTGTCAGTCTTTACAGTGGTGACCACGAGCAAGCGATTGCGCATTTGCGCGAGGCAAAGGAAACTCACCGCTTCGGCTGGTATGTGCGGATGTCACCGCTTTACGGGCCATTGCGTGACAATCCCGAATTCAACGCACTCTTTGATGAGGTCGATGCCCACGTCAACGCCGAGAGGGCAAAGCTGGGCTGGGGACCGATGGAGCTCGAACGTTGACATCTGGTCTTGTCCGGCTTTCAGACAAAGAAGTGCAGCTCTATTGCGAGCGCATTGAGCTTTCGGTTCCTGTAGTTCCATCCCGTCAAATGCTTGAAACACTTCAATTCAATCACATCCAGCACATTGTCTTTGAAAATCTCGACGTGCATCTTGGCCATCTCATTGAAATTGATGTGCCGCAGATTTTTGACAAGATCGTGCGGCGCGGACGGGGCGGCTTTTGTTATGAACTGAATACGTTGTTTGCGTCTCTGCTCCACTCCCTTGGCTATGATGTGACGGTTCATGCGGCACGTGTGGTGACGTCCGGTTCGAGATGGATCCCGTTCGGGCATCTGTGTCTGAATGTCGAGTGTGAGGGCCGCTGGTTGGTCGATGTCGGCTTTGGCAATTCGTTCCAAAGGCCGCTGCGCATCGGCAGAGAGGGTGAGCAAAGCGATGAAGGCGGCGATCATATTCTGGAGAAAGTTGAGGAGGGGTGGCTTTTGCGTTCACGGATTTACTCGGACAGCTTCGATCCTGAGTACCGGTTTGACCTGACGCCGCGCCATCTTGATGAGTTCAGGGAGCGCTGCCACTGGACGCAGACCGATCATACATCAGGCTTTACGAGAAATATCATGGCAACGCGGCCGACGTCCGATGGTCGGCGAACGGTGCTCGGGTTTACGCTTCGGGATTTTGTCGACGGTGGGAGTCGCGAACACCAGATTGCGGCTGAAGAAAGAGCGCGCATCTTTGTCGAGGACTTCGGTCTGCCGCGCGAGGATGTCGAGGCCTTGCCGCCCGGTGTCCGGTCAGACCGCTTTCCGGAAGAGGTCGAGATGCCTCCTCCCGATGGCCGTGATCCGGCGGTCTGAAATTTACTCCTCCAGGGCAAAGGCAACGAGCGTATCAGACAGGTCCCCTGGCATACGGCCGTAGCCGCCTGCAGCAATCACGACATATTGCCGGTCCTTGCCGTCGAGCCCCTTTGCCACATAGGACATGGCGCCGGCCACCGCCGGGGCAGGCAGACGATGTTTCCAGATTTCCTCGCCGGTCCGGTTGTCAAAGGCACGGATGTAATTTTCCATCGCAGCACCAATGAAGGTGAGGCCGCCTTTTGTAGTCAGCGGTCCACCGAGATTGGGCGTACCGGTCTTCAGAGCGAGGGGGACGGGGGCAAGGTCCCGGGTTGTTCCGAGGGTTGACTGCCAGAGCTGCTCGCCGGTTTTCAGATCAATACCTGTCACCATGCCCCACGGTGTTGGATTGCAGGGAATGCCAATGGGCGAGCCAACCATTTCGCGCCAGACGCCATAATCAGTGCCGCGCTGGGGGCCAATCTCATGTCCATAGTTGGCCTTCTTCACTGCTTCGAAATCTGCGCGGGGGATGAGGCGGACCTTCCAGGCCAGGTTGGAGGAATTGACGACGAGGATCTGGCGCTCCGGGTCAATTGAAACGCCGCCCCAGTTGATCCCGCCAGCGTTGCCGGTGAACATCAAGGTCCAGTCCGTTGAAGGCGGAGTGAAGATGCCATCATAGCGCAGGCTTTCGAGTTCCTTGCGGCATTTGCCTCTGTCCCAGAATGTGAGGCCGAAGGGTTTTTTCGGATCAAGCCGGGTGTCTGATACCGGTTTTGGCAGGACCGGCCAGGGCTGGGTCGGTGACAGGCCCAGCGCGACGTCGGTTTCCTGCGGTGCGGGACGTTCCTCAACCGGGAATAGGGGCTCGCCAGTGCGGCGGTCGAGGATGAAGATGAAACCCATCTTGGTGGCCTGGGCCAGCGCCGGGATGTTCTTGCCATCGCGCTCCAGGGTGAAGAAAGAAGGCTGCGCCGGTGTGTCAAAATCCCAGAAGTCATTGTGGACGAACTGGTAGTGCCAGACGATGTTGCCGGTATCCTTGTCGAGGGCTACCAGGGAGGAGCCGTAATAGTCCATGTCTGGTGTGCCGGTACGAAAATAGTCAGGAGACGGATTGCCTGTCGGGGCGTAGATGAGGCCCAACTCCTCATCGATTGCCATGGGCGCCCAGACATTGGGGGAGGCCAACGCATAGCCGGCGTCGCTTTGCCCGTGAACCTCATAGTCGTAGTCGGGCGGGGCCATATCCTGGGCCCATTCGAGTTTGCCGGTGACGGCGTTGTAGGCACGTACCACGCCGCTTGGCACCTGCGTCCCGCCATGATCGCCAATAGCGCCGCCGACGATCACCTTGTCGGCGATAACGGCCGGCGGGGAGGTGTGGGAATATTCGCCCGGATAACGGATCGTGCCGACGCCGGATGACAGATCCACCTCTCCATTGGTACCGAAGGCCTGACATCGCTCGCCGGTCAGGGCGTCAAGGGCAATGAGCCTAGTATCAAGGGTGGAGGTAAAGACGCGTTTGCTGCATATGCCGCCAGCGGTCTCGTCCGCGTCTTCCCAGTGGCTGACACCGCGACAGACCATCTGATTGGAATAGTTGCCTTTTAGATTGATCTTCGGGTCAAAGGACCAGAGCGCGTTGCCGGTCGCCGGGTCGAGGGCTGTGACCTTGTTGAACGGCGAGCAGACATAGAGCATGCCGTCGACCAGCAGGGGCGTGGCTTCAAAGGCGCTGGTGCTGCCATAGTCAGGACGGCCCGTAGAGATATCGCCGGTGTGGTAGGTCCAGACGGGTTTCAGGGCGGCGATATTTTCCGGAGTAATCTGGTCGGCACCGGAATATTTGCGTCCACCCTCGCCGCTATAACCAGGCCATGAGGAGGCTTGCCGCGCTGCTGCTTCGTCGGAGGGATTGCCGGGGTCTTTCCAGCTGTCACAGGACAGCAATCCCAGTGTAATAGTCATTGTAAGGAGTGGTTTGATATGGTTCGATGTAATCTTCATGGTCGATCCTCATCTCTCAGGAGTGATGACAGTGCCAGTTTGACAATGGCATCTCGCGCCTCGTCTTCATCGTATGGTTCGCCGCAGTCGCGGGCTTTCCAGCCGGCCCACGCCAGTATTTCGATCAGGTAGCGTGTGACCCACAGCGGGTCGATGTCCTGCCGGAAGAGGCCTTGTTCCTGTCGTCGCACGACCCAGCGCCTCCAGGGCTCGAAGACAAGATCCCTGCGTGCCTCGAGATAGGCGGTGGCGACGTCGGGATAATCGAGATGAGAAGCCTCGATCATGTCCAGCACCGGATGGTAATCGGAGAAAAAAACAAAGAAGGCTGTGACGACGAGCGTAACTTCCTCGGCGGGATTTTTCACCTCCTGCCTTTGGTTGGCCAGTTCGAGTGCGGACCCTTCAGCGATCTGCTTTGACCGGCGGGCAATGACCTCGACTGCAGTTGGTTCGGGGAAGCCGAGGGGCAGCGTCTCGCTGTCCGGCAGGGTCTGCGTGAAACCGGCAACGATGGCGTGCTCAAAAAGCGCTTCCTTACTGTCCACATAGTTGTAAAGGGTGCCGGTGGAACAGTTCATCTCCGCGGCGATGTCTGACATTTGGGTGCGCTTGAAGCCCTTTCGGCGGAATACGGTCGTTCCGGCTGCGAAAAGGTCGGCAATGCGCTGTTTCTGATTTCTTGTTCTGGCCATGTGACACTAATAAATGAATGAACGGTTCAGTCAAGTGACAGTGATCACGAACAGTGTGGCGTATTTAGTGGGGTCTTTGTCATTTTCGCCACCTCCTGTCCAGGCTAGTCTGAACGCCATGAAAGTTGGACATGACCAGACACGCACGATCCTGATGATCGGCTATGAGGATGCCCAGATCCTGGATATTGCAGGTCCGCTGGAAATGTTTGCGGCAGCCAATGTGCTGGCAAAGCGGCAGGGGTATGATGGCCCGCCGCCCTATGACATCACGCTCATTGCCGAACAGAAGGGGCCGTTCAAAACCACTGGCGGTCTTTGTCTGGTGGCAGAGGGCAGTTACGCCGAGACGTACAAAACGGTTGACACGCTGATCGTTTCCGGTGGCGATGGCACGTTGAATGTTCTGAAAGACAAGACGCTTTTGTCCTCAATCAAACGTCATGCGAAGGCGGCACGCCGCGTGGTTTCAATTTGCTCCGGCGCCTTTCTTCTTGCCGAGACGGGGCTTCTCGACGGGCGGCGGGCGACGACGCACTGGGCCGCTGTTGCCTGGTTCAGGAAGCTCTATCCCGACATTGATCTTGATGAAGATGCGATCTATGTGCGCGACGGTCATGTCTGGACTTCGGCGGGCGTGACTGCGGGGATGGACCTGGCACTGGCGCTTATTGCCGATGATCTGGGGGCGGACATTGCGATGGAGGTGGCGCGCAAGAATGTGATTTTCATGATGCGCCCGGGCGGTCAGAGCCAGTTTTCCAGTCACCTCACAGCAGCTTCGAACGATGGGCCAATTGGCAGGGCGATGAGTTTCGTGACCGAGCATCCGGGCGAAGATTGCAGCGTACCGCGGCTCAGCGCGGTTGCCGCCATGTCGGAGCGAACGTTCCTCAGGCACTTCCGGGAGACGGCAGGCACGACTCCGGCCAGGTTCGTCGAAGCCATCAGGCTGGAATCGGCGCGCCAGCGGCTCGAGGCGACGAAGAAACCCGTTGAGGTTATAGCCAATGAATGTGGTTTTGGATCTGCCGAGCGCATGCGTCGGACGTTTCAAAGAAAGCTGGGCGTTGCGCCTGCGCAATACCGAGAAAGGTTTCATACCCCCGGTTCACACCGTCATCTGAAAGAGGAGAGAGTGTCATGAAGTTTGGAGTTCTGGTTTTCCCTGATGCGGAAGAACTTGATTTTGTCGGGCCCTGGGAGGTCTTTACGGTTTCTGCCATGGTGCGCAACAATGGCAAGCTTCCGGAGGGCGAAGTTTTTGTGATTGCCGAGACGCTGGAGCCGGTGCGCTGTGCCAAGGGTATGCGCGTTCTACCGGATTACTCAATCGACAATGCTCCGGACTTCGATGTGTTGCTGGTGCCCGGCGGGCAGGGGACGCGAGTGGAAGTTGAAAACAAACGCCTTATGGCATGGATTGCGGAGCGCGCGCCTCGCCTCACATGGGTGACCAGCGTGTGCACGGGCGCCTATCTGCTCGCAGAAGCGGGTCCGGCTGCGGGAAAAAGAGTGACAACCCATTGGGGATTTGTTGAAGGCCTGCGTGAGCATGGCAAGGCGGCCGAAGTGCTTGATGACCAGCGGTTTGTGATTGACGGCAATGTTGTCACTGCGGCGGGTGTGTCTGCCGGTATCGATATGGCGCTCTGGCTTGTCGGCGAAATATGGGATCCTGATCATGCTCGCACGACCCAGCGTTATATGGAGTATCACCCTGAGCCGCCTTATGGTGAGCTGTCCGGCGCCGAATAGACCGGTTTCACCGCTTGCCGCGCTGGCGTCATCTGGCTAGTCTCCATCCCAAACAACAACAAAATGGAGGACGCCATGGGACGGCTGGATGGAAAGAATATCATTGTCACAGGTGCGGCGAGCGGAATCGGGCGGGCGAGCGCGATCAGGTTTGCGACTGAAGGCGCGAAGGTGGCGATTGCCGATATGGCGGAAGACGGCCTTGCTGAAACTTTGGCCCTCATCGAGAAGGATGGCGGCACGGCACTCTCGCAGATCACCGATGCCGGCGATGAAGACAGTGTCAAGGCGCTGATCGACAAGACGGTGGAAACCTGGAGCGGTCTCGACGGGATTTATGCCAATGCCGGGATCTCGGGCGGTCCGGCACCGCTCACCGAAACAACGGTTGAAATGTTTCAGGAAGTGCTGCGCGTTAATCTCATCGGACCGTTCCTTGCGATCAAACACGGCGCCCCGATCATGGCGAGACAGGGCAAGGGGGCTATCGTGTGCACGGCTTCCGTCGCCGGTCTTCGTTCTGGCGCAGGCGGCACGGCCTACAGCGCCTCCAAGGCGGGCGTCATCAATCTCGTGGCTCATTCGGCCTGGCAGCTTTCCAATACCGGCGTGCGCGTCAACGGGATTTGCCCGGGCCTCATCGAGACCGGCATGACCAAGCCGGTGTTTGACTTTGCACGGGCGAAGGGTTCGGAAGGCAAGATCGGGCAACTCAATCCGCTGCGCCGCTATGGTAACCCGGACGAGATTGCGGGCGCGGCGCTCTTTCTTATGAGCGACGATGCGTCCTATGTGAACGGCCAGGTCATTCCGGTTTGCGGCGGGCTTTCCGCATCGCTGCCCGTTGTCCCCCCGAAGATCGCGTGAGGACGCCTTTATGACAAGACAGCTTTGCTACCGGGGTGCGGTCAACACCTGGGAATGCGATGAAATGGGCCATATGAACGTCAAGTTCTATCTCGGTAAGGCGCATCAGGGGCTTGTCAATGTCGGCGCCCTGCTCGGGCTCGGCCCGCGGGCACTAGAGGCCATGGGTGCCGAGCTGGTTCTGGAACGGCAGCACATCCGGTTCTTGCGTGAGATGCACGCCGGGGCGGACCTGTCGATTGAGGCGGGGGTCGTCGAGATTTCCGGGGGGGTGCTCACAATCTTTCAGGAGGTTCTGCCGCTGGCCGCGTCGCATGTCTCTGCGACCCTGGTGACAAAGATCACCTTGCGAGATATCAAATCCGGAGCGGTGATTTCGTTTTCCGATGATGTTTTGGCGCGTGCGGGGGAACTGGCGACAGATATTCCGGACTACGGAACCCCACGCACGCTTTCGCTTGATGATCCGCTGTTTGGCATGAATGAAGCCGCGGCTATCCGAACAGGGCATCTTCCTGTTTCCATCGCTGCGGTGAGATCGGATCAGGTGGACAAGGGTGGCTGTCTTTATCCGGATCAATATATCGGACATATCTCCGATGGCATCGGTATGCTGTTTGGCCTGATGACTAAAGGTCTTGACGATGAAATTTACGAGCGGTCGGAAACGACTGGTGGCGCGGCCCTTGAATATCGTTTTGACTTTCTGAAACAGCCGCGTCTCGGGGATACGATCAAGGTTCTGTCTGCGCCGAAGCAGATCATGGACAAGGTCTATGTGTTGAACCACGTTATTGTCGATGGCGAGACGGGCGAGCCATTTGCGAGAGCAAACTCGGTTCACATTGCCTTTGACCTCGTTACACGAAAGTCTGTGCCGGTTCCTGATCTGCTCAGGCGCGGACTTGAAGCCCATTTGATCCGCAGCACTTGATGTGTTTTATTGGTCTACGGATTATATCCGCCCTTGAATTGTGGCCAAAATTAGGACACAATTCTCGCATAGTTTGGGTTGTGCGGGTGTTTCAATTATTTACGCGATAAAACAACGGGTTATACAGGCTGTGCGCACCCTGGATGCGGGTTCGGGGTGATTTTCCTGCGAATTATATTGTTTATTCAGTATAGTCCCCCACATAGGGAAGACGGGGTCAGAAGGGTTCAAGCGGGTGTGGGACAAGTTCCAGCGTAAAATTGTGATGAAACCGACACGAGAGGTATCCCCTGGCTTGAGCGAACGAATTCTGTAACCAGTAACGAGACGTACAAAAGGAGGTCCGGATGCTTTATGTTGAACGCACTCTGGCGGCGGATGAAGAAATTCTGGCCGTCGCGAAGTTCCATTGGACCTACATGGTCGTCTCGCTTATGTGGCTTGTGTTCCTGGGCTGGGCGGTCATTGGCATTGTGATGTTTATTCGCCGTCTGGCGTATGAAGTTACAACCGAAGTCGCCGTTACCAATCGTCGGTTTGTTTTCAAGCGCGGGTTTATCAGCCGTCAGACTGATGAGTTTTCAACCCAGCGGATTGAGGGCGTTAATCTCACACAAGGGTTCTGGGGGCGAGTTCTGAATTTCGGCAGACTCCATATTCGTGGGTCCGGGATCGGCGAGGTTGACCTTCCCACGATCAGAAATCCTCTCGAGTTCCGCCGTGCGATGGTGAGTGCCAATACGGCGCGTTCGGCGAGTGTGGGTTAGAACGCAAACTGAACGGGCTGGAGCCGGCGCTTCTGCAGTACTCTACCAGGCCGTCCAGCCGCCATCCACCGGCAGATTTATTCCCGTCACAAAGGTCGAGGCGTCGGAGGCCAGAAAAATCACCGCGCCTTTCATTTCATCCGGCTGGGCGATGCGGCCGAGCGGGGTTTTCGCTGCGAGGCGGGCGATGAAGTCCGGCTTGGCTGCCTGTATGCCCGGGTTTGGAAACGGGCCGGGGCTGATCGAATTGACGCGGATTTTTTTGTCAGCAAGATGGGCGGCGAGATACCGGGTGAGTTGGGTAACGCCGGCCTTTGCCGGGCCATAGAAGGGCGGCGAATTCAGACCTGATGCGCCGTAGAGGCCGGGGTCGGGCGAGACCTGGCCATACATTGTCGAGATGTTGATGACACTGGCGTGGCCCACGTCAGCAACCGCGCGTTCCAGGGCAGGGATCGCAGCGCGGGTGATTTCAAAAGAAGCGGTGACCGAGGACTTGAAGGCCACGTCGAAATCCTCACCGGTGGCGGTGTCGAGTGCGCCGGGCCTGCCGGTGTAGGCATTGTTGACGATAATATCGAGACGCTCCATGGCGCCGAAGGTCTGCTTGATGGCCTCCGTGTCCATGATATCAAAGGCGGCGGTTTCGGCCGATATGCCTTCGACTTGAAGTGCGCTTGCAAAGACTTCAAGCTTGCCTGCGTCGCGACCATTTAAAATGACATGTGCGCCGGCTTCACCAAGCCCTCGTGCCATTGCCGCGCCGAGATGGCCAGCGGCACCACTGATGAAGGCGCGCCTTCCGTCGAGGCGAAAGACTTCCGATCCTTTTTTCTCTATCTGATTTGTCATCGGAAGATCTCCTCAAGAATTGTTGGGCCACAGGGCCGGATTAAGCAGTGCTTCGGGAACTCTGGGCAGCGCTGTTTCAACGTAGCTGCGCTCGTCCTGTGTCAAAACGCTGGCGCTAAAGAGTTCAACATTGTCCTGCAGTTGTTGTTCGGTCTCCATGCCGATAACGAGGCCATTGACCCATCCCAGCGAGCGGGCCCAGGAAATGCACAGATCGGCAAGAGACGAGCGGCCGAGTTCCGCCCTGCATTTCGACAAAGCTTCAATGATCGCTGCGGCGTCCACGCCTTCGATATTCGGGAACAGTGAGGCATCGCCGGCGCTGAGCAATCCTTGAAGATAGAGGCTTCGGGCGTGGACCGTGATGTCGGGTCTTGCCTCCAGAAGACGGTCAATACCGGCCTCGCGCCAGCGATAGTCGAGCATATTGAGCGGGAGTTGAATGTGGCTGACCCCTTGTGTCTCCAGCGCAAGTTTTGCCTCTTCGGGTGACTGCGCCGACGCGCCGATGCGCTTGATCCTGCCGTCGCGCACAAGTGCTTGCAAGACCTGCCAGAGCTTACCGTCCCACTCGGTCAGGTAGTCAGCGCGGTGCAGCAGCAGGCAATCGAGGGTTTTCTGACCGAGGGAGCGGCTTGAGGTTTCGACCTCCTCGCACACGCGTTGTTCAATTTCATCGGGCGTACTGTTGATGGTGAGATCTGTGAGCGGCCTCAGTTTGGTGATGATCGTGCCCTTGAACTCCATGTCCGCAACAGCCTTGCCGATGCGGGCCTCGCTCTCGCCATAAGCGCGGGCGGTGTCAAAGGTGGTGATGCCTGCCCCGATCGCGCTGCGAATGAGCGCTACTGCGTCTGCTTCTTGCGGCATGCCGCCTTGATTGGCAATTCCATAGGGGATGCCGAGCTGGACAGTGCCGAGGATAAGGTCTTGTGTGGTCATTGCAGGCTTTCGATTTCGTTGGCTACTTGCCAATCACTTTCCAGAGGCTCGTCGTAGTAAAAACGATTTCGCCCTCAATCTCAAATGTTGACTCAATAAAGATGATCGAAGGCGTTTTGCGGATCAGCCTGGGACGGGTAATGACCCAGTCACCCGCATGCCCCGGGCGCAGGAACTGACTTTGCAACGAGAGTGTCACGGCGGGCGCATTGGCAATGGTCCAGGGCACGATCCCAAGGGTCGCATCGGCAAAGGTCAGAAACATGCCGCCGTGACACACGCCGTTTGCATTGACATGGCGATCATCGATTTGAAAAGCGACTTCGAGGGGGGCGCCTTCATTCCCGGTGTCGAGCGGATTTGGCTGGCGCAGAAAAAAGGGACCAACCCAGGCTTCAAATGGATCGCCGAGGTGCTGCGCCGTGAAACCGTCGGGTGCGGCGACATCGCGTGGTGGTTTCCAGCGGGTCGTGCCATCGTCAAGCGCATATGAGGTGAGCGCTCGTTCCTCGGCAAACTCATTCATATTGATCTGCGATCCAACTTTGAAGTCAGCCCTGGTCTCGTCCGCGGCTTTGGGCGATATTTTCCAGATACCCGAGGCGGTCAGAAAAGTTTCGTCACCGGAAAAGAGCCTCCCACTGACAAAGGCAACGGAACGCGTCAGCCTTGAGACCGTGGCTTCGCCTTCGACGCGCGTGCCGGGTTTTACGCCGGCCAGGAAATCGCAGTTCAGGGCAATGGTTGAGCCCATCCCGCCGACGGCGTTCGCAACCGTCGACCCAAGCACCACGTCGGCGAGGGTCATCATCATGCCGCCGTGCAACATGTCGCCGCCATTGAGATGTTCGGGACGCACATCGAAGATGAAGTGATGCGGTCCCATGTCCGGGCCAGCAAAGTTGCCGAGGATTGGCCCCACCCAGGCGTTGAAACCCTGTTGGAAGATCGCCTCGTAGCCTGCCGGAATATTGGCGGGAATATTGGCCGGACTATTGGCGGGGATGTTTTGTTGTTCGGTCATACGCTATGGTCAAATCAGTGGGTCATTCAGAACCTTTGTGGAGGCAGGAGCACGATGCGTCAAGTAACGAGAGAAATAGCCGTGGAAACCGATGGCCGGGGTCTCCTTGAGGTCACTGGCGCGGTTCGGTCATTCGTTGCGCAGGCGGAGATTTCAAATGGCCTCTTGACGGTTTTTATTCGTCATACCTCTGCCTCGCTGACGATCCAGGAAAATGCCGACCCTTCTGTGCTGCGTGATCTTGAAGACTTCCTGGATCGGGTTGCACCGGAAACTTATCCTTATGCCCATGCTTCGGAGGGGCCCGATGATATGCCCGCTCACATCAAGGCTGCTCTGACGGATGTGTCTCTTACGATACCGGTGGTTGATGGCGAAATGGCGCTGGGGACCTGGCAGGGGATCTTTGTCATGGAGCACCGTGCCCGGGGCCACCTTCGCAAATTGCGTCTGCTTCTCATGGGCGACTAGCAGCCTGATTGATCCGGGATTGGCTGTTTCCATGGTCTGAGAAGTGACGTAACCTTGTCAAACAAGAATGACCAATACAAAGACATTGGCAGGGAGGCCGTCATGGATGCATCAGCCGTATTTAGCCGCCAGGATTCCGATTTTGTCAGCCAGGGAATAAAATGTGCTGGCTGGTTTTATCTACCGGCAGCAAAGGTGAATCCGCCGGTTATCATAATGGCGCATGGCTTTGCCGGCGAACGGTCTTTCGGTTTACCTGCCTTTGCCGAGAGATTTGCCGCAGAGGGCATGGCGGTTTTTCTTTTTGACTACAGAACGTTTGGCGACAGCGACGGTGAGCCGCGCAACAAGGTCGATCCCTTTGCCCACGGTGAAGATTGGGATGCGGCCATTGCTCATGTGCGCACACTGGAGAGCGTCGATACGGCTCACATTGCGCTGTGGGGGACCTCGTTTTCAGGAGCGCATGTGGTCTGTGCTGCGGCGCGCGATGGAAACATTGCGGCGACGATCTCTCAGGTGCCATTTTCCGGTATGCCCGAAGGGGCACCAAAGCCGCCGTTGGGGACGTTGTTGCGCATGGGCGCCATGATGGTTTTTGACCGGATTAAAACTGCCCTCACTGGCAAGCCGCTTTATATGCCGGTCGTCGGTCCGCCCGGGAGTGCTGCGGCGCTCAACACGCCGGAGTGCGAGCCGGGCTACTTCGCCATCATCCCGGAGGGCGAAACCTTTGCCAATCAGGTGCCGGTGAGTTCGCTCGGTTTCATGATGAAATATAGTCCGCTTGAGGCCGCCGGGCGGGTCATGTGCCCGGCGCTTGTGGTGGCCGGGCGGGATGACAGTCTTATCCCGCTCAGCCAGCCGGAACTGATGGCGTCAAAGATGCCAAGAGGCGAGTTTCAGGTTTTGGACTGTGATCACTTTGCGCCCTATCGCGGCGAGTGGTTTGAAGAGAATATCGTTCTTCAGCTTGAATTTCTGAAAAGAACCCTTCCCGAGTTATCCTGACAGCCTGTCTCAACAGGCTGATCAGTGAATGTCAGGGTCAGTGGACGGCGTGCTTGAGCTGTTCCTCGACGTTTTGCAGGCGAAGGCGCGTGTCGTCGGCAAGGGGGCCCGGGGGCAGCTTTGCCAGCGCGCGCGTGTAGTTATCTTTGGCGGCGGTCAGATCGCCGTTCTCGACCTGAATATGGGCGAGGCCGAGACGGGCGGCGATGCTGTCCGGCTCGTAGGAGAGAACTTCCGTGTAGAGAGTGTTGGCGTCGGTGAGATTGCCGAGTGCCCGGAGACATTCGCCCTGCAGCAACATGGCGTCAATATTCCATGTTCCTTTCGGGAAATTCACCTGAAGCACCTTGCAGGCCTCCCCGGGGGAGCCCTGTGTCATGCGCTCGCGGGCTGATGCGACGGGATCGGCTGTGATCATTCCGTTCATGACATCGCTCATGTCGCCGCCACTCAAGTCCGGAGTTTCATCAGACTCGATCTGCGCGCTATCGCCGAGGGTTGGCTGTCCAAGGATGAGGGCTGCGGCCTCCTTTTCGACAATGGTCTGGGCGGCTTCATCCAGTGTGACGGGCCATTGATTGATTTCTTTCAGGCCGTATTCTTCGCCGGGCTCCGATTTTGGCAACTCGGCCGTCTTGATAATATCTGATGCCGGATCAGATTCTGGTTGGGGCTCTGGCCGGGGCTCGTGGTCAGAGGTCGGGGGGGAGTCCGGTGTCTCTTCGGCAGGCCATAGATCAATTACAATGCGGTGGCCGCCGTAGCTGTCTGGCGAATAGCTGGAAATGCGCGGCTGCATCGGTCCCGCCAGATCAAAAATGATGCGGACAGAGGTGTCCGAGATCGGCTCGATCCGGAGGCCTTTGACCTGTCCGAGATCTGTCCATGCTTTTGTCCGGAGCTCGGAGGTGATGCCGCTCAGTGCCAGCGTAAGGGCGCTCTCGCCCTCAACTACACTGAACGTTACGGCGTCGCTGGTATCAATGACGACGCGTTGATAACTTTCGTGGTCGGCGCCGCGAATTTTTTCCAGCGCGGCGGTTGCGGCAAGGGCGATTGGCGTTGAGGCTATCGCGGGGCTCAAAGGAAAGATCGCTAGAGCAGCGACGACAAGGGCGCTGGTACGAAGGATCTTTATCCGGGTTTTTTCAATCATGAGGATCACGTGTCAGAGTGAATTTTGGAGAATCGAATCATACCTCATACCGCATAAATATTCCGCTTGTTTCTCGCAGTCCTGCTTACTGCTGGTCCTGAACATCACAGTTGTCTGGGCATCAGCATGTCGATTTCCGACCATGTGAAGAGCCGGGCGCTGCTGAAGCCTTCCATTTCCAGTCCCCGGGCAACGGCATTGACCCGCTCAAAGGCGAGAAGCTCGTCGCCAGTTTGACTGGCGATGGAAATCGCCGGATTTTCAAGGGCAGAGACTTCACTGGCAATCTCGAACACTGCGGCCTGTGCTGCCGGGGTTAAATCGATCGAATCCCAGGGGAAATAGACGACGCGGCTGAAGCTTCCATTTTCTGTTTCTATCAGGAGTTCAATTGCTGCGGGGCCGGGGGCAGTTTGAGCCACGTCGGCGCGGGTGGAACTGGCACTGGCTCCCTCGTCGACGAGGCCGATCATGAGGAGACCTGTAAGGAGAGTTGCCTTGAGGGCGAGGTGTCTGAGAGAGAGAGGGGTGAGAGCCATGTGCCTGTTCCTTTACGCCGTTACTCAAGTAGGGGTTACTGAGGGTAGTCGATGGTGGGATTTTGATGTCTGAACACGGCGGGAGATGGGCGCGGCGGAGGCCTTCGCTTGACAATTTTGCGTCTGAATTGTGGCGGGTGGCTTTGCCACTCAGCACTGAAGCGCACTAGTCTGCGAGAAATTCCAGAACCCTGTCCCAGGATGGTGCACGCCATCTGAGGCCGGGGGCCAGTGTGGTCAACAGTCCGACGTGGCCGACGCGGGGGTAATACTCTGTGCGCGCCGCGCCGCCGAGATCCCTTATGGCTGATGCAAAGATTTCAGAATTTTTCCATGCGACGGTCTTGTCGGCGGTTCCGTGCAGCAGCAAACTGCGCGGCATGGGGCGCCCTGTTGCGACCATTTTAATGGGCCGGGTACGGGCTTTGTCATCTGCGGTATTAAAAATCGGTGCGACCGAGCCGGCCCGCATCAGGTTTGTCACATAGGGTCCGGCAAGCCCGATAAAATTCCTGATGATTGAAGGGTCAAGGTTTTCTGCCTCAAGCCAGGCCGGATCGAGACAAAGGAGTGCGCCCATATGGGCTCCGGCAGAATGGCCCATCAGATGAATGTCGGTCGGATCGCCGCCAAACTCGGGCGCGAAAGCCTGAACCCAGGAGAGGGCCGCTGCTGCATCTTCCATAAAGCCTGGAAAGGTGACCTCCGGGTACAGGCGATAGTCGGCAATGGCGACAGCGAAACCGGCTCGTGACAGGGCAAGGCCCAGCGGGCGGTAAAGTCTGCGTGAGCCGCTCTTCCAACTGCCGCCGTAGAGGAATAGAATTGTTGGATAAAGGGCGCCCTTGCCCTGATCTGACCAAATCTCTCCGCTCCGGCTCACGGGTGGGAAAAGGTCGAGCCGCATACGCTTGTGGGGGCCGTAAGCCTCGGTTCTGATGCGGGATTTCAAATCAAGGGGTGACAAGCATAATCTTTCTTTGAGGCACTTTTGTTTCGCGTTATAGAGGGCCCGGCAGGATTTGTCATTTGTGGGCCGAGAGGGCCTGAGTATAGCCACCTGAAGGACTATGTTTGTGGGTTTTATCTATCAAAAGGCTGTGATGGCGGTTTTGTCCATTCTTGTTGTTGGCTTGCCGTTGCACACTGCAGCCGCGCAGTCGAAACCCCGCGATCCTGTCGTGCAGGTTACCATCATCTCTGAAATGAGCCAGGTGGCGCCAGGTGAGACAATCTGGATCGCCATGCATCAGAATATCTATCCTGGATGGCATACCTATTGGCTGAACGCAGGCGATGCCGGTGCGGCGCCGACGCTGACCTGGCATCTGCCGGAGGGCTATGTCGTTGGTGATCTCAACTTCCCGCCGCCCGAGCGCATCCCTTACATGGATCTGATGAATTTTGGTTATGCCGATGAAGTCATCCTGCCGATGCAGCTCAGCGTTCCGGCGACGGCAGTGCCCGGCGATGTCGTTACTCTTGAAGCAGACGCCACCTGGCTGGTTTGCGAAGAGATTTGTATTCCCGAAGACGGTAAGGTCTCACTGCGGCTGGCGGTCGGAGAAACCAGTCAGCGAGATTCTGTCTGGGCCCCGATCATTGATGTGGCGCGGGCGAGCTTGCCTGTTCCGGCGCCGTTTGAAACCGACTTTGCCCTGACAGAAACTTCCGTTGAATTGCTCCTCAAGTCGCCGGACCTGGGGCTGGCTTTCCAGAGCCGCACGATTCAGGAAGCGACGTTCTTCCCGCGCGAGGAAGGATTGATCGAGCATGTCGCGACGCAGAAATTTGTTGTGACTGACGAAGGTGTCCGGCTCTCCCTGCCGCGCGGCTACGAGACGAATGACTACCAGGCGATCTCCGGTCTCTTTGTTTTTTCCCAGGATCTTGAGGACGGCACTCTGACAAATGCCTTTTCCTTTGACGCGGCAAAAGTGGCTTCACTTGCACCGGCCGCTGCGCCGGCCTCAAACCTGGCGGGTGTCGTTCAGGCGATCATTCTGGCGTTTTTTGGCGGCATCCTTCTCAACGTCATGCCGTGTGTGTTCCCGGTCTTGTTTCTCAAGGCACTGGCCTTCATGAAACATGCAGACAAGGAAGCCTCGGCGCTGCGCCGTGAGGGTCTGTCCTACGCATCAGGCGTCGTGATCAGCTTTGTCCTGCTTGGCGCGACACTTCTGGCACTCAGAGCTGGCGGCGAAGCGATTGGGTGGGGTTTTCAACTGCAGACGCCGGCCATTGTTGGCGGGCTTGCCTTTTTGCTGTTCGCCGTTGGCCTGTCGCTCTCCGGGGTCTTTTCCATCGGCAGCTCTATTGCCGGGGTTGGCTCGGGCCTGGCGCAAGCAAGGGGGCAATGGGGCTCGTTCTTCACCGGCGTTCTTGCAACAGTGGTGGCAACACCGTGCACGGCGCCGTTCATGGGGGCTGCTATCGGTTTTGCCCTGACCCATTCGGCTGTCGCGGCGCTGCTGGTTTTCGTTTTTCTCGGGGCCGGGATGGCTTTGCCGTTTCTGGTCCTCGCGTTCTTTCCGGCCCTCGCAAAGAGGTTGCCAAAACCGGGACAGTGGATGGAGCGCGTCAAGCAGGCCCTGGCCTTTCCGATGTATGGCGCGGCGGCGTGGCTCGCCTGGGTGTTTGCGCTGCAAACGGATCCGAATGCGCTCTTCGCGCTGCTCATCGGGATGGTGCTGCTTGGTTTTGGACTTTGGACCTTTGAAGTCACGCGGGCGGCGAAGGGAAGCTGGCCTCATGTTGGCAAGGGCGCGGCTGTCCTCGCCCTCATTTGTGCCTTTATCATCCTGACGCAGATCAAGACACCGACCATGGACGCAAGAGCAATGCCGTCCAGCGCCGGAGCGACCCCTGTGGGTGTGACAGGCGGTCTCGGCTATGAGCCCTTCAGTGAGGCGCGGGTGGAAGAGCTCACCGCTGCAGGCAAGCCGGTGTTCGTCAATTTCACAGCAGCGTGGTGCATTTCGTGTCTGGCCAATGAAAAGCTGGTGTTCCGCTCAGATGAGGTTCGGCAAGCCTTCGAAGACAAGGGTATCACCTATCTGAAGGCCGACTGGACGACCCGCGATCCGAATATCACCAGGGCGCTGGCGAAGTTCGACCGCGCCGGTGTGCCGCTCTATCTCTACTATTCTGGAGAGCCGGGGGCGGCGCCTGGGATTTTGCCACAAATTTTGACCGTCGGGATCATGCTCGAAGCGCTGGACGGTTAGGCTTTCTGGAAGTCGTAGATGGTGCCGATCTGGAGAATTTTCGTCAGCTCATCAAGGGCGGCGTAGCTCTCGGTCATCAGGGTTGGATCGTGCAGATCATCGGGCTCCAGTGTTTCGCGGTAGTGTTTTTTGATCCAGGTTTCGATTTCATCTGCCAGCAGATCATCAAGCAGGACCCGGGCGCCGAGGGCGCGTTCTTCTTGCTCGGTCAAGACCACCCGCAATCGCAGACAGGCAGGGCCGCCGCCGTTTTGCATGCTTTCGCGCAGGTCCATGTAGTGCACGTCGCCAATTGGACCGCCGGATGCGACCAGGTCGTCAAGGTATGCGGCGACACTCGGCGTGCTTTTGGCTTCACCCGGCGCGATGAGGCACATTTTTTCCTCTCCGGGAACCGAGATGAGCTGGGAGTTAAAGAGATAGGATTTTACGACGTCCTCGATGGGGACGTCTTGTGCCGCCAGCTTGACCGGCGTGAACCCCTCGACCTGGTTTGACAACTCTTCAAGCAAGGCGTCGCTGTCAAGAAAAGCTGATTCATAAAAGAACAGGACATTGCGATTGCCAACGGCGATGACGTCGTTGTGAAAGACACCGGCGTCGATGGCATCGGGATGTTGCTGCGCGAAAAGTGTGCTGCTGGCCTTGAGCCCGTGCAACCGGGCAATGGCCTGGCTTGCCTCAAGGGTTTGCCGCGCGGGGTATTGCGTCGGGGCAGGCTTTGATGGATCGAGTGCCTCGCGGCCATAGACAAAGAGCTCAACGCCCGGGTCACCATAGTCGCCGCCGAGCCGGGTGTGGTTGGCGGCACCCTCGTCGCCGAATTGTGAATGCCCCGGCAAAGGGTCGTGATGCACAAAGCGGGATGGATCGGCAAAGATGGCTTTCAGAACCCGCGACGTGGTCGGCGCTTCGGTCGCCCGGTGCGCCATGGCGACAAGATTGGCCGGGGTGAAATGGACCTTGCCGTCTGCTGTGTCAGCGCTTGGCGAGACCGTCGCGGCGTTCGCCGTCCACATGGGAGAGGCCGACATGATGGTGTTGAGCAGCGGCGGCGCGGCCTGCCATGCGGCCTTGATCATGTCTTGCGGCGTGCCGGAAAAGCCAAGCCGTGTGAGTGTGGCCAGGTGAGGACGTTCATGGGGCGGAAGAATGCCTTGGGTCAAGCCGAGGCGCATCAGGGTTCGCATTTTCTCAAGGCCCTGGAGCGCCGCCTTGCGCGGCGAAGAGCGCAGGCCTGCGTGGCTGGTCGAGGCAATGTTGCCCCACGACAGCCCGGTGTAATTGTGGGTCGGGCCAACGAGGCCGTCGAAATTGATTTCTTTGGCACTCATAGACTAATTCCCTGTCCGTATTCCGGGCGGCAGCGCAGCCGGCATTTCCACCCGCGACGCTTCCATTGACGCCATGGGCCATGCGCAATAATCGGCAGCATAGTAGGCGCTCGGCCGATGATTGCCGGAGAGACCGATGCCGCCGAAGGGGGCGGCGCTGCTGGCGCCGGTCAGCGGCTTGTTCCAGTTAACAATGCCGGCGCGCGCGCGGGCCAGGAAGGTTTCCCAGTTGATCGGATTGTCGCTGAGGAGCCCTGATGCAAGACCAAAGCGCGTTGCGTTGGCTTCTTCGATGGCGGTTTCAAAATCCGGTGTTCTGATGACCTGAAGAAGAGGTCCGAAGATTTCACTGTCGGCGCGATTTTTGATTGCCGTGACGTCAATAATTCCCGGGGTGACAAAGGGCCGGGCGGGATCGGGTGTTGTTGCCTCGACAAGGGCGTGGCCGCCTTTTGAAAGCCATTCGGCCTGCGTGGTCATGACAGTTTGCGAGGCGGCGAGGGAAATGAGCGGGCCCATGAAGGGCGCGGGCGTGTCATTCCATGCGCCGGTGATGACGGACTGTGTCATTGCCGTCAGGGCTTCCAGGAAGGCATCGCCTGCGCTGCCTTCCGGCACGATGAGGCGGCGCGCGCAGGTGCAGCGTTGGCCGGATGTGATGAAGGCGGACTGGATCGTTGTCAGGCTTGCGGCTTCGAGGTCCTCGACATCGTGAACGATAAGCGGGTTGTTGCCGCCGAGTTCCAGCGCAAGCATTTTGTCCGTATGCCCTGCAAATTGTTCATGAATGAGGCGTCCGGTCCTCTCGCTGCCGGTAAACAAGAGTCCGTCAATGCCCGGGTGTCCGGCGAGGGCTTCGCCGGTTTCGCGTGCGCCCTGAACCAGATTGATAACGCCGTCCGGGATCCCGGCTGCTTCAAGGCAGGTGGCGAGAAGTTCGCCGACCCGGGGGGTCAGTTCCGAGGGTTTGAAGACCAGGGTGTTGCCGGCGAGGAGAGCAGGAACAATGTGTCCGTTGGGCAGGTGTCCGGGAAAATTGAACGGGCCGAATATGGCCAGAACACCGTGTGGTCTGTGGCGCAGAACTGTGCGTCCCATGGGCCCGTCACCGGATACAGTCGGGGTGCGTTCAAGGAAGGCCTTTGCCGATATGGCGATCTTGCCGATCATCGCGCCCGCCTCGCCGGCGGCATCCCACAGCGGCTTGCCGTTTTCGCGGGCGATGGCTTCGGCAAGAGCATCCTTGCGGCCTTCAAGCTCGCTGCGATAACGCTCAAGCAAACCGAGGCGGTCTTCCATAGTGCGCGCGGCCCATGCAGGGAAGGCGGTTCGTGCTGCAGCGATGGCCTGATCAACCTGGCTCTTGCTCGCTGCATTGCCAGCCCAAATGGTTTCACCGGTGGCCGGATTTTCGGAAAGAAGGGCCGGGCCTTCTCCGACCTTCCATGTGCCATTAATAAAGGTGCCTTTTGATTGTTCTGTCATATCGGTTACTTCGCCTCTTTGAAGACCACATGGCGCACTGTATCGCCCTCGCCAACACCAAGAGCTTTCGCGACACTGTCTGTTATGATGAGTTCCCCTGAGTCGTTCAGCCGTGTGAAACCGGTTGTTGCGCGAAACGCTGCTGCCTGACCTTTTGATATGATGTCGAGGGTATAGGCCTCGTCTGCTTCGGTCTGACTTGTTTTGACGACCTCTGCAATACGCGAGACCTTGGCATCCCTGATGGCGCGGATGTTTTTGAGCTGTGCCTGGAGGCAAGGTCCGGCATCGAAAATGTCGACGTGGCGTCGATAGTGAAAGCCTTCCCATTCGAGCAATTTGAGCGCGGGCACTGTGTCCTTGTGGGTTACGCCAATGACCTTTCGGGCTTCCTCGGGCAGGAGATCCACGTAGACCGGGAATTTTGGCATGAGGTCGGCGATGAACTGGTTGTTGGAAACCGCGCTGAAATGATCCGCTTCCTGGAACGTCATGTTAAAGAACCGGCGGCCGAGGGCTTCCCAGAACGGAGAGATACCGTTCTCGTCCTGCCAGCCGCGCATTTCGGCGACAACTTCGTCGGGAAAGCGCTCCGGGTGCTGCCCCATCAACAAATAGCGCGCGCGTGCCAGCAGCCTGCCATTGCCGGGCTGGCGAAAGTCTGGCGCAAGATAGAGTGAGCCAACCTCGGCAAAGCCGATGTAGTCGTTTACCAGGTGGAGCACGTCATGGGTATTGTGCCGCCCGAGTTCAACGGAGACGTGGGTCGTTTTGGTCAGGCTGTAGGTATAAAACGCCTTGTCGATACCGATCCTGGCGAAGATGGCCGCCGTGCCGCCGACGCGGCCCGTTTCGGTGTCCTCCAGAACAAGAAGGTAAGTTTCGGGGCCCGGCTGCGTGATCTCTTTGGCGAAATTTTCTGTGGACACCCTTATCTTTTCCGCCAGCACATCGCGGTCCGCGGGCAGGGTGGTCATGCCGCCCCCCTCAATGGAAGCGGCAAGCTCTACCAGGCGGTCAAGATCGTCCTCCCTGATGGGGCGGATGATGAACATGGGGCTTTCTCCAGGACTGACTACTGACGAGGCAGGGGTGATCGGGACAGCGGTCAGTATCATCGAATTTGTACGTGATTGGGGCTGACACTATCACTTTAAACGGACAAGTAAAGTTGTCGTAATAGGGGGAATGGCAGGGATAGTGGCAGGGATAGTGGCAGGGGATAGATCGGGTTGGCGGGTCAGCCCATATGTGACAAGCTGCAGAACTCAAGAATCGGGATGACCAGGGAGAGGCAAGATCTATGGTACTTAACAACGATATAAAAAGTGGTTTCAGAACTTTCATTTCAGCAGGTCTGTTGAGCGGATTTATTTCGCTCGGGGCGGCATTTGCGCAAGATTTTGACGCCGTCGAAATCAAGCCGACTGACCTTGGCAACGGATTCTACATGCTGATGGGCAGCGGCGGCAATCTGGGCGCTTCAGTTGGTGAGGACGGAATTTTTCTGATCGATGATCAATATGCACCGTTGACGGATAAGATCATTGCGGCGCTCACCGAAATCGGATCCGGTGACGTCAAGTATGTTCTCAACACGCATTGGCATGGCGACCATTCGGGCGGCAATGAAAACCTCGGCAAGGTGGGGAGCGTCATCGTCGCACACCGTAATGTTCGTGTGCGCATGAGCGTCGACCAGTTCTCGAAAATGAGAGACCGGACGACGCCGGCCTCTCCGGACGCCGCGCTGCCGGTCGTGACATTTGACGGCAATGTGGAGTTTTACTTCAATGGCCACAAGATTGAAGTGAAGTCGGTCGAGGCGGCTCATACTGATGGCGATTCCATTGTCTTTGTCAAAGACGCCAATGTGCTGCACATGGGCGATACGTTCTTTCACACCTGGTATCCGTTTATCGACGCAGAGAGTGGTGGCAATATTCACGGCATGATTGCGGTGCATGAGAAGGGCCTTGCGCTGGCGGATGACAAGACGAAAATCATTCCCGGTCACGGGCCGCTGGCAACCAAGGCGGATCTGCAGGAGGCGCACGACAAGCTGGTGAGTGTGCGCGATGCGCTGCAGTCGCGCATCGACAAGGGTATGTCCGATGAAGAGATTATCGCCGACAAGCCGCTCGACGCTCTTGATCTGGGCTGGGGCGGGTTCCTCAAGCCGGAGCAGTTTGTTGCGATTACGCTGGCGGGCATGCGGAACTAAGGCCGCTGAGAACAAAAAAGTTGTCATCCTCGGGCCGTGCGGAGCACGGAACCGGGGATCCATACCGGAGGAGGGGCTTCAGGTATGGATCCCCGATCTTCGCTTCGCTCGTCGAGGATGACAATGGTTTTTGGAGCGGGGTAGTCGTTCAAATGATCATGCTTGCACGTAGTGCTGCAATATCCGCCTCTGACTTCCCAAGTTTTAATTTCAAAACTTCGTCCGTGTGCTCCCCGAGTTTCGGCGCCATTGATGTGACGTCGCCTGGTGTTTCGGAGAGTTTCGGGAAGGTGTTTTGCATCATGAATTCGCCGAGCTCCGGGTGAAGCCTTGAGATGATGGCCTCGCGGGCCTTGTAGTGTTCGTCTTCGAGAATTTCCGGGGCGCGGTAGATCGGGGAGCAGGCGACGCTTTGCGCATCACATTTTTCCTGGACTTCAGCGGCGGTGAGCGTCCCTGTCCACGCATTAATAAGAACATCAAGCTCGGCCTGATTGGTGCCGCGGGCGACGTGGGTGGCGTAGCGGGCGTTGCTGACAAGTTCCGGCTGGCCCATGGCTTCGGCGAGGCGGCCGAAGATGGCGTCCTGATTAGCGGCGATGATGATCATGCCGTCGCTGCAGGTGTAGATGTTGGACGGCGCGACGCCGGGCAGGTAGGAGCCGGTGCGCTCGCGGATGTGGCCGGCGAATTGATACTCCGGGATGAGGCTTTCCATCATGGCGAAGACGGACTCAAATATAGAGGCATCAACCACCTGGCCGCGCCCGGTGGTATGGCGATGATGCAGCGCCGTCAAGGTGCCCAGCGCCGCGAAGGTTCCGGCGAGACTGTCGCCCAGCGAGATCCCGGCGCGGGACGGCAGCCGGTCCGGTTCGCCGATGACATAGCGCACGCCGCCCATGGCCTCGCCGACCGAGGCGTAACCGGCTTTAGATGCATAGGGCCCGGTCTGGCCGTAACCGGAGACGCGGGTCATAATGATGCCAGGGTTGATGGCAGACAGCACATCGTAACCAAGGCCCCATTTTTCCATGGTGCCGGGTTTGAAATTCTCCAGCACGACGTCAGCTCCCTTGATCAGATCCTTCAGGATCTGCTGGCCTTCCTCTGTGCGAAGATTAAGTCCGACGCTCTTTTTGTTGCGAGAAATTGTGGCCCAGTGAACCGAGTTGCCATCGGGGCGGACCTGTCCCCAGTTGCGCATGGGGTCACCCGTCAGGGGTTCTTCGATCTTGATCACCTCGGCGCCAAAATCGCCAAGCAGCTGACCGCAGAACGGACCGGCAATGAGAACGCCGAGTTCCAATACCGTGATATCTGAAAGGGGGCCTTTGCGGCCTTCTTGTTTTTCTGTCTCTGTCGTGGTTTTCATGGGCGGAAAGTCTTCTCCTTCTTGTCCCTTCTCTATAAAGTGCCCGGCGACATAAGGCAAAAGGCAGAAAACTGATGGCGCGAGAAAAGATCGAGATTGTTGAGGTGGGGGTTCGCGACGGATTGCAGAACGACCCGGCCAACGCCTCAACTGATATGAAGCTTGAGTTTATTGACCGATTGCTTGAGGCGGGGGTGAAGCGGCTTGAGGCTGCCAGCTTTGTCAATCCACGCGCTGTGCCGCAGATGGCCGACTCAAAGGACGTCATGGCCCGGGTGCCGCGCGGTCGCGGGGCCCGCTATATTGGCCTGGCGCTGAACGCCCGCGGTCTCGCCGATGCGATTGACGCCAAATGTGACGAGGTCAATTTTGTTGTCAGTGCGTCGGACGGCTTTGGTATCCGCAATCAAAATGCCGATACGGCCGAGACCGTCAGACGGTTCGGCGAGATTGCGGAAGGCGCACGCCAGGCAGGGATTTTTTGTTCGGTCATTGTCACTACGGCCTTTGGCTGTCCTTTTGACGGTGAGATTTCCCAGCAGCGGCTCGTCAGTGTGGTTGGCGATCTGCTGGACCACAAGCCGGATGAACTTGCCATCGCCGACACCATTGGTGTTGCGACGCCGTGGGATGTGAAGGCGCGCATGAGCGCTGTGCAAGATCTTCTTGGCGAGAGAGGCGAAACCGTTCCCTTGCGTTTGCATGTGCACAATACGCGCAATACCGGTATCGCCAATGTATTTGCGGCGGTGGAGACAGGTGTCAGGATTATCGACGCGTCGTGCGGCGGTCTTGGCGGCTGTCCTTTTGCACCTGATGCCACAGGTAATATCTCGACGGAAGATGTCGTTTTTATGCTGGAGCGGGCCGGGTTCGACACCGGCATTGATCTTGATCTTTTAATCAAAACGGCGCACTGGCTTGAGGAGGCGCTGGGCCACTCTGTGCCGGGTATGGTCGCCAGGGCTGGCGGCTTTCCAGTCAGTGTTCCTTGATCGCGGCTCTCTGATCGGCGTGGCAACAGGAAAGGTATGGACAATGAAACAGACGATCAGTTAACGGATAGTATTGGCCTCCCTCCAGCAATTGATCATGGCTTTTGCCGAATTTGACGTGGCGTCAAGATTGATCTGTAACCTCGCAAGGGACCCTTTTTACGAGTGTTTCAACGGCGTCTCGGGTACTTGTCAGCCCCAGCGCCTCGTGCCTCCCTGGTGGCATTTCTGTCAAAAACCGGTCCAATGCGAGGGGGAGGCAATGGAAAACTCAGCCAT
The DNA here is from genome assembly GCA_965603015.1 of uncultured Alphaproteobacteria bacterium. Lineage (GTDB taxonomy): Bacteria > Pseudomonadota > Alphaproteobacteria > M2410 > M2410 > JAUWTJ01. The sequence goes on along the minus strand of CBFDBJ010000009.1, from coordinate 27,611 downwards.
GAGCGAAAAAAAATTCAGGCGTGTTTCCCTGATTGTGACAGTTTTGTTTTCGTTATGCAGAGCGGTAGTGCGTTGTTTTAATTGTATGTTTCCCTCGCCTACCGTGCTTTGCCGGGTTGTTACCTTCGGCAAGACGGTTCTGCGGGTCACGGACGTGTCTTACAGCTGTTGACGGGGGCGCCATATTGCTGGCATATCGCGCCACGTTCTACATTTGTTATGTCATACCTGAATAGACGGCTTGCCGAATATCCTTGCTATACCCCTGCAGTGTGAGAGCTGAGTAAACGTGTTGCCACATGGTGTGACACACGGAAATAAACTCCTGTTAGAGGAATTAGCTATGACTACTGGTACTGTAAAATTTTTCAACGCCGCCAAAGGTTTCGGTTTCATTGAGCCAGAAGACGGTTCAAAAGATGCATTTGTGCACATTTCTGCCGTTGAGCGCGCTGGTTTGAGCACGCTGAATGAAGGCCAAAAAGTTTCTTACGAACTTGAGCCAGGCAAGAACGGCAAATCTTCCGCGGAAAATCTTTCCGTCGTTGACTAAATACGATTAAGAGTGCCGCCCTTGACGTTTGTTGAGGGCGGCATTTTTTTGTCTTTTTCAGGTCGGCACTATTGCTTGATCGCAGTTCGCTCGACGTGACATGTCTCTAACGAATTGGGGCCGTGACGGAAGTCCCGCCACAGCCCCAAAAAGATTACTCGTCCAAGCCTGTATTACAGATCAAAGCGATCAAGTTGCATCACTTTGACCCAGGCGTCTACAAAGTCTCTCACAAATTGTTCGTTTGAGTTCTCGTAGGCATAGACCTCGGCAATGGCCCGCAGTTCCGAGCTGGAACCGAATATGAGGTCAACCGGTGTGGCCGTATATTTGACTTCACCGCTCTTGCGGTCCACGCCTTCATAGACGCCATCGGCTTTTGCTTTTTTCCACTTGATGGACATGTCCATCAGCGTCACGAAGAAATCGTTGGTGAGCGTACCAGGGTTGTCGGTAAAGACACCGTGCTTCGAGCCGCCTGTGTTGGCATCAAGCGCGCGCATACCGCCAAGCAATGTTGTCATTTCCGGCACGGTCAGGTTCAGTTGGTCGGCTCTGTCGACCAGCATCTCCGTCGGGGATCGGTAGCTTTCCGCCGCATTAAAGTAGTTGCGGAAGGCGTCGGCTTTCGGTTCAAGCAAAGCGAAGGACGCAACATCTGTTTGCTCTTGTGTTGCATCGCCGCGGCCTGCTTCAAACGGAACCGCTACATCGACACCGGCATCCTTTGCCGCTTTCTCAACGGCTGCCGCGCCACCAAGAACGATCATGTCCGCCATGGAAACCTTCCTGAAACTCAAACGCGAAGAGTTGAAGTCTTGCTGGATCCCTTTCAGCGTTGCCAGAACCTTTTCAAGTTCCGCAGGATTGTTGGCTTCCCAATCTTTCTGGGGGGAAAGCTGGACACGTGCACCGTTCGCACCGCCGCGCATATCCGATGCCCGGAAGCTTGCAGCCGAGGACCATGCCGTGCGGACAAGTTCAGGAACTGTCAGACCGGAGTCGAGTATCTGTTTCTTCAGTTTCTGCGCAGCACCTTCGCTGATCGGTTTGGTTGCGGGCTCGGGAACCGGATCCTGCCAGATCAGCATTTCACCGGGCACCTCATTACCCAGATAGCGAGCACGCGGGCCCATATCGCGGTGGGTCAGCTTGAACCAGGCTTTGGCAAATGCCTTTTGGAATTCATCGGGGTTGGCGAGGAAACGCTCGGCAATCTTTTTGTATTCCGGATCAAACTTGAAGGCCAGGTCAGCCGTGGTCATCACAGGCGGATTGAGTTTGCCTTCGATGTGTGCATCCGGAACCACCTGGTGAAGCGATTCATCGGTTGGCACCCACTGTTTTGCACCGGCAGGACTGCGTGTCAGCTTCCAGTCAAGATTCAGCAGGTTTTCCAGATAAAGCGACGTCCATTGTGTTGGCGCCTGGGTCCAGGCCCCTTCGAGGCCGCTGGTAACGGTGTCTTCAGAATGGCCTTTGCCGCAGGTGTTTTTCCAGCCAAGACCCTGCTCTTCAATCGGTGCGGCACCGGGTTCCGCACCCATACAATCGCCCGGTTTGTGAGCGCCATGCATCTTGCCAAAGGTGTGACCACCGGCGGCCAGAGCAAGTGTCTCTTCGTCATTCATCGCCATCCGGCCAAAGGCCAGGCGAATGTTTTTCGCTGAAGCGACCGGATCCGGTTTGCCCATCGGGCCTTCCGGATTGACATAGATCAGTCCCATATGAGTGGCGCCAAGGGGGCGTTGCAGCGCGCCGTCTTTTTCATGGCGGTCACTTGCAAGCATCTCGACTTCAGGGCCCCAGTAGACAAAATCAGGCTCCCAGTCATCGGCACGGCCACCGGCAAATCCATAGGTTTCAAAACCCATATTCTCCAGCGCGACATTGCCGGCCAGGACCATCAGGTCTGCCCATGACAATGCTTCTCCATATTTCTGCTTGACCGGCCAAAGCAATCGGCGCGCCTTGTCGAGGTTTCCGTTGTCGGGCCAGCTGTTGAGCGGATCAAATCGTTGCTGGCCTCCGTCTGCACCACCGCGCCCATCAAGGGTGCGGTATGTGCCTGCACTATGCCAGGTCATGCGAATAAAGAACGGTCCGTAGTTGCCAAAGTCGGCAGGCCACCAGTCCTGTGACTCGGTCAACAGCTTGTCGATGTCGCCTTTGACCGCATCAAGATCGAGTTTTTGAAACGCCTCGCCATAGTCAAAGTCTGCGCCGAACGGATTTGAGCGCTCGTCATGGTTACGCAGCGCGGAAAGGTCGAGCTGATCCGGCCACCAGAACTGGTTCGTCCTTACCTCACCTTTGGCTGCGCGGTCGTTCGTGGCAGCGTTTGAGGCGGTCGAAAAAGCCATCATGCCTGCCAATGCAGTCGTCAGTAACAGATTACGTTTTTTCATCATAATTCTCCTTTCAGGTGAGGGGCGGGTGTCGTGCAACGAAGAGACTGCTCTGCTTTTGGCTACCGGAAGGGTGGTGGGCTGGACTTGGGGGGTACAAACTTGAGGAGCAATACTCATCGCGATTGAGGGCAAGCTAGGCCGCGCATCAAAATAAGTAAAATCACTTGTAGTTATGTTTTTAATAGGTATTGCTTATAAATTAGACTATGATGAAGATCATAGAAAAACAACATGGTGTCCAGATGAATACGCGCGATCTTGAATACCTTATTGCGATTTCTGAAGAGCTCCATTTTGGCCGCGCTGCCGAGCGTTGCCATGCCAGCCAGCCGGCTTTGAGTGGTCAACTGCGCAAGCTGGAAGAACACCTCGGCGTGACAATTTTCGAAAGAACCAAACGGCATGTGCGTCCGACGGAAATTGGCCAACAAATTGTTGAACGCGCGCGTGAGGCTCTGCATCAGATTAAGTTGATGGAACAGGTTGCGGCCGCAAATTCGGACCCGCTAACCGGAGAATGTACTATTGGCATGCCGCCAACGATCGGCCCCTATCTGACACCGCTGCTCCTGCCGGCCATTTCTCACTACCTGCCGGATTTGCGTCTGAATCTCGTTGAGGATTTCACCGACCATCTGGAGGCACAGCTTGCGTCGGGTGAACTCGACATTGCCATTCTTGCGACGAGCCCGGTTCATGCAACCCTTTCGGACTTTCCGCTCTATGATGAACCCTTCTGGATCGCCTTGCCCAACAACCATCCACTATCCCGATCGGAGTCCGTTAACCTGGACGAGATTGATGCCAGGGAGTTGCTGCTGCTGGCGGATGGTCATTGTCTGCGCGATCAAATCTGCGATGCGTGCAACATTAACAAGAAGCGCCGTTCAGGAACAAACGGACCGAAAACCCAAAGGACAAGTCTGGCAACCATTCTGTCACTGGTCGGATCCGGCAAGGGCGTGACGCTTGTGCCCGCGATGAGCTTGTCGGGCGGTTGGATGACAGACTCAGGCATTTCCGTCAGGCGCGATCATAGCAGAACGGCGGGTCGCACTGTGCGCCTGACCTACAGAAACGGATATCACCGCAGTGCCCTGGTCGAAAAGCTGGCAGATATCATTGCCGGCGTTGTGCCGGACACAGTCAGACCTGTACGACGTTGAAAAGTCCTGGCTGCCATGACTATCTTGCCAATGTTGCAGCTTTCCCCTAAATCTTGCCCCACGCGACCCCGTAGCTCAGTAGGATAGAGCACCAGATTCCTAATCTGGGGGCCAGAGGTTCGAATCCTCTCGGGGTCGCCACTCATTGCTGACGATAATTGCCAGACGGCGGGTGTGAGTGCAGCATTGGCAAGAGTGCAATTGTGCTCAGGAACCAATTTCTGAAACAGGTATGATGAAAATCCCAATCGAAGAGATAAGCCGGGATGTGACGGAGCGCTTGCTGCCCTCAGGGCTGGACCTCGTGCAGGCGTTTGATGTTGCGCGTTACAATGCGCTTGTCAAAGCGCATGAAACCCTGGCGCCCTTGCCGCAATTTGGCAGGCGCGGGGCCCTGGCTCTTCTGATTGGAAACAGCCGGGCGCTGTGGCCGCATTTTACCAGTGCCTTTCAAGCCTCTGCAGAATTGCGGGAGAGCGCAAATCCTCTGGACGCCTGGATTGTCAGTGTGCTGGAGGCGTGTGCCAACGAGAGATCGGAGCAAAACGTGCTTCGCTTTTCGCATGATCCGGGCCAAGGGCTGGTCTCGATGCTGCATCTGGCGGAGGCGAGCGGGCTGGCGCATGTTGGTCCTGCCCATCTTGCTGTCCATCCGGTTCATGGGACCTGGTTCGGGCTGCGTGCAGTGATAATTGTTGATGCGGAACCGCCTGCCGCGCCGCCGAGACCGGCGCCTGATCCCTGTACAAGTTGCGATGCGCCCTGCGTCAAGGCTCTTGATGTTGCAATGGCGAATGCGCCTGACCCTCGCCTTGCTTCGGCCCGCCAGGCCTGGGTGGCGATCCGGGACGCCTGTCCGGTCGGTACGGCAAGCCGCTACAGCGAGGCGCAGCTTCGCTATCACTACACAAAGGACCGCGAGGCTCTTCTTTGATTTTCTGTTCAGGCGTCACAGTCTGTAGTTCCGCATTCCGAAGCGTGATTTTGTCGGTGAGTGTGTAAAGGATTTTGCATTGCTGTGATGGAGCCATGCCTATCTCCGGGCTATCAAACGAAGCAGCCCCTTTTCCCGGAGAACTCTCATGAATACCCTTGTTGTTTTCTGCGTTGTCGCGGCCTCTACAGTTCTGTTGCTCGGCTCCTATATTCAATTGGCGTAACCCCGCAATACCCTGTTAGATTTCTGTGTCAGGAGCGGGCCGCATCTGCGGCTCGTCCCACATCACGCCACTCTCTGAAAGGGTTCCTCATGTCCAAAGTCTACGGGTTTGCACAAATTACCATTCACGATCCGGAAGGCTATAAGGCCTATGAGGAAAACTTCATGGCCATTCTGGCCGAGCATGGCGGACGGCTCGTTGGTTTTGCCCAGCCGCCGGAAATTATCGAAGGAACGTTTGAAGCGACGCGGGCGGTGCTGCTTGAGTTTGATACGCGCGCCGCGTTTGACGCCTGGTACGGCTCCGACGCCTATCAAGGCATCATGAAACATCGGCTCGCCTCTTCCGACGGCACGGTTATTGTGCTGAACGGAGTTGGCTGAAGCGATAGCCTGGTATCCTGGCAACGGTTTCCGTAATGATGCGGGGTCTCATGCCACCTCAAAGTTCATCAGGCTCATGCATCGCGAGAAATTTGTCTCCTGGCAAAGGTTGTGGAAGTGCCAGGATGTAAACAACACGGTCCTTCACAGCGCCTTCCGCGTGGAGTGTTCTTGCCGGAACAATTATCTTGTCACCGGCCGCAACCGAGGTTCTCTTCCCGCTGGCTTCATCCAGAAAGTCGGTCTCACCTTCCATGATATAGGCGTGCACTTCATCTGAATGCCAATGGATCGGCGCTCCTTCGGAGGGACCGGAGACAAAGGTTGTCGGCCAGGTTTCATTGGCTTTTACATCATCGAGAACATCTGCGGGCGTCGCAAAAAAACCGGTGAAAAATTGTAGTGACATTTATTGCTCCTTGTCTTTGTCATGTTGTGACTTGACAGTAAGCTCGTGTGTTAGTGTAGTAAATGCATATGTTGTCACGAGACTCATGGGGAATGTGCACGAATGGATTTGACCGCAATACGTATTTTCGTCAATTCCGTGAAGCTTGGCAGTTTTGCGGCTGTTGCTCGGCAGATGGAGCTTGATCCATCGACCGTTTCACGAGCAATCAGCAATCTGGAGGCCGAATTGGGATTTCGCGTCCTTCAACGCTCGACCCGTAAGCTTGCGCCGACCGAAGCTGGTTCGGTTTATTTTGAACGCATTCACGGCCTCATTGAAGACTTTGATATTGCTGGCCAGGAAGCTCAGGACCTGGTTAATCAACCGCAAGGTAATCTGCGTATCGCCGCCTGTACATCCTTCGGCCCTCGTGTCCTGGTGCCACTCTTGCCCAAGCTAATGGAGCTCTATCCTGATCTGACAATTGAACTTCTGTTGGCGGATCATCAGATTGACATGATCAAGGAAGAAATTGATCTGGCCATCCGATTTGGCCTCAAGCCGACCGGTGATTATGTTTCTGCCCGATTGAACCCGCGGAGATTTCAAATATGTGCGAGTCCAAACTTCATTCAGAAATACGGTAGACCTTTGCAGCCTGAAGATCTTGGCAATCTGGACTGCATTGTTTTTCGAATGCCAGGCCAGGCCAGCATCTGGCGGTTTCGAGACAGTGATAATGAGGTGAGCGAAGTGCCAATTTCCGGCAAGCTCATTACCTCGCATGGGTTGACCATGACAGCCGCAGCCGTCTCAGGTGTTGGGGTCGCCATGCTCCCTGACTGGTTATGCGCGCAAGAGGTAAAGGACGGGAGTTTGATCAGTCTATTTCCCGGGCTTGATTGTACTCCCACGGAGTTTGATACGGCCGCCTGGCTCATGTATCCCAGTCGCCATTATCTCCCCCTGAAGGTTCGGAAGTTTATGGACTTTTTGAGAGATGAGGTTGGCGGCTTTTCTTGACCGGCGCAGCGCGGCGTTGGCAATGACTGCAGGCGCTGCCATCGAGGACGCGTCCGCTTTGTTGTCAGAAGCAACCACTTTGGCGGTAGAAGACTTAAACTGGTCGGGGCGGTCAACGGAGGCTTGTCTCCGACAACCGCCCGTCCTGGTTACGCAGCAAACTTGCTGAGACGATCCCGGATAATCTCTTCAGCGCCGAACACAATGCGCTCGACAAGTTCCTTGCAAGTTGGAATGTCGTGGATAAGACCTGCGACCATGCCGCAGCTCCACGCGCCGGCTTCGACGGTGCCTTCCTGCATGACCTTTGGATAGACACCGCCGACCAGTTCCATGATGTCGGTAATCTGTGTCTCGGCACCTTTTTCCAGTTCAATCGCCATGATCTTTTCAACGGCGGGATTGACAAGCACCCGTTCGGTGTTGCGCAAGGGGCGCATGATGAGGCGGGTGTCTCGCTCGTCTGCAGCAACGAGCGCATCCTTGACGTTCTGGTGAACCGGCGCTTCTTTTGTGGCGATGAAACGTGTGCCCATGTTGATACCTTCTGCACCAAGAGCAAGTGCCGCAACGAGGCCCTGCGCATCGCCGAAGCCGCCGGAGGCAACGATTGGAACCGTCAGTTCTTCGTGGGCGCGTGGCAACAGGACCAGAGCCGGGATATCGTCTTCACCGGGATGACCGCCACATTCAAAGCCGTCAACACTGACCGCGTCGCAGCCGATTTTTTCAGCCTTGAGGGAGTGGCGCACGGATGTGCACTTGTGGATGACCTTGACGCCGGCGTCTTTCAGCGCTGGCAGATAGGCTTCGGGGCTGCGCCCTGCGGTTTCTACAATCTTGACGCCGCCCTTGACGATGGCTTCGATATATTCGGGATAGGGCGGAGCGGAAAAGCCCGGCAAAAATGTCAGGTTCACACCAAAGGGCTTGTCGGTCATATCTCTGCAGCGGGCGATTTCATTGGCAAGGTCTGCCGGGGTCGGCTGGGTCAGAGCGGTAATAATGCCGAGGCCGCCAGCGTTGGAGACGGCGGCTGCCATTTCAGCCAGGCCAACAAAGTGCATGCCGCCCTGGATGACAGGGTGTTCAATGCCGAAGAGTTCTGTGATTTTTGTTTTCATTGTCTTCTCCCGATATGTGAAATCCGCTCGGTGGCGGCGGATTTTCCTGCGAGGCCCAGGGCCTTCTGTTGTTGTCTTGTCTGTATAGCCGGGGCAGCATAACCCGGAGAAGGCGTTTCAGATAGGGCTTTGTTGCGGCCGGTTGAGCTTTGGGAGGAATAGGTCTTTCAATGGCTTATGCCGGTGTCTACACTCCCTGGAAAAGACCAATAAGAGGATGGATCGTCATGAAAGTTTCAGTTGCTGTCGGCGGTTATGCAGGGGTTGATCCGGCCGGGGTGGTTGAATTCGTCCAGGCCGCCGAAAAGATGGGTGTTGATGAGGTCTGGACCGCCGAGGCCTGGGGACAGGATGCGATCACGCCGCTGGCGTTCCTTGCGGGTGTGACGTCGAAGATCAAGCTGGGGACCGGCATCATGCAGATCTCGGCGCGGCGGCCCTCCATGACCGCCATGACGGCGCTGTCGCTCAACAAACTGTCGAACGGGCGGTTTCTGCTCGGGCTCGGGGCCAGCGGGCCGCAAGTGGTCGAGGGTTTGCACGGGGTGCCTTACAAGGGGCCACTGTCACGGCTCAGGGAAAATGTCGATATCATCCGCATGGCGTTTCGCGGCGAGCGCCTCCAGTATGACGGCGACTATTACACGCTGCCGTTGCCGGGCGGCGAGGGCAAGGCTCTGAAGATTGATCAGCCTCCGGCGGATATTCCGATCTATCTGGCAACGCTTGGCCCGAAGTCACTGGAATATACCGGCGCGGCGGCCGATGGCTGGCTCGGCACGACGTTCTCGCCGGACCATGCTGGCGCGCACCTTGATCACATCAAGAAGGGAGCGGATAGCGCGGGTCGGTCGCTCTCCGACATCGACCTTCATGTTTCCTGCGGCGTGAAAATTGGCGAGAATGTTGAAGAGATCATCAAGGAGCGAAAGCCGCAGGTCGCCTTTTCCATGGGGGCCATGGGCTCGGCAAAAACCAACTTCTATAATGAAGCGATGCAGCGGGCCGGCTATCAGGATGAAGCCAAAGCCATTCAAAAGCTCTGGGTCGATGGCAAGCGCAAGGAAGCCGCCGAGATTGTGCCTGATGCCATGGTGACGCAGTTTGGCGCCTATGGCACCGAGGATATGGTCCGGGAGCGTCTGAAACTCTATGCAAGTGTTGGCGTCAGAACTATTGGCCTCGGCATGGGCGGCGGATCGCACCGCGACAAGATGGCGGAGCTGGAACAGATTGTCGACTTGGCCCAATCGGTTTAGACGGCGATTTAACAGGAAATTCAGGGAGCACGATATGTCAGAGACGGATGGTCAAAGACCCGAAACACTGTCGAACCGCGAGACCAAAGCGGCGTGGCCGATTGATGTCAACCAGGACCCTTACAAGATCCCGCTGGACGCCATGAACCCGGCGCACAACGACCTGTTTGAAGCGAACACGATGCTGCCGTGGTTTGAACGTCTGCGCGCCGAAGCGCCGGTGCACTATTGTGCGGAAAGTCAGTTCGGCCCCTACTGGTCCGTGACCACCTACGACGATATCCAGTATGTCGATTCTCACCATGAGATCTTTTCGTCGGATATCGTCAACGGCGGTATCAGGCTTGGCGGACAGATCATGGAGAAAGAACCCGATGCGCTGACCCACCTGCCGATGTTCATCATGCAGGATCCCCCCGTCCATGATGACCAGCGCAAGGTTTTGGCGCCGAAGTTTACCGGTCCTGTGCTTGCCGAGTTTGGCGAGCTCATCAGGGGCCGTGCCGCAGATATCCTTGACGGGCTGCCGCGCGGTGAAACCTTTAACTGGGTGCGTGAGGTCTCGGTTGAGCTGACGGGCCGGATGCTGGCGACGCTGTTTGGGATCCCGCAGGAAGATCGGCACAAACTCATTCACTGGTCTGATACCGTCGAGCGCCTTGGCGATCCGGATTATTTTGAAACGCCGGAAGAAGGCTTTCAGGAATTGTGGAAGTGCTTTGAGTATTTCGATGCGGTATGGAAGCAGCGTGCGACGGACAAGGTGCCCGGCTCTGATCTCATCTCGATGCTGGTGCACGGCGAGGCGACGAAGAACATGTCGCCCAACGAGTATCTCGGCAATGTCCTGCTGCTCATTGTTGGCGGCAATGACACGACGCGCAATTCGATCACCGGCGGCGTGCTGGCGCTGCATGAGCATCCGGCAGAGTTTGCCAAGCTGAAGGCCAACCCGGGCCTCATTCCCAATATGGTGTCGGAGATCATTCGCTGGCAATCGCCGGTGGCTCACATGGCGCGCACGGCGATGCAGGATGTGGAGCTTGGCGGGCAATTGATCAAGAAGCATGAACGGGTGGTGATGTGGTATCTGTCGGGCAATCGCGACACGACGAAAATTCCCGATGCGGACAAGTTTATTATTGACCGGGCAGGCGCACGCCGACATCTGTCGTTCGGCTTTGGTATTCATCGCTGCATGGGCAATCGTCTGGGTGAGATGCAGCTCACCATCATCTGGGAAGAGATTATGAAACGCTTCTCAAGCATCGAAGTGGTTGGCGCGCCGAAGTATCTCAAGTCGAGCTTCATTCGCGGGATTACCGATTTGCCTGTGCGCTTGCACGAGAAATAGGGTAATTTTTATCGGTGTCGTCCCGGCCTTGAGCCGGGATCTCGGGGCACGATGGTGCTCCAGGTAAAGATCGAAATTACCATCCGGATCCTGCCCTGAGATCCCGGGTCTCACTTTGTTCGCCCGGGATGACAACATTTGTGTTGTGGTCCGTCTCCCTTACTTCTTTCCCAACACGTCAAGCATGCCCATGTCGAGCCACCGCGCCAGCTCTTCCTCGCGCCCCGCGCCGCGGCTCGAAGGCTCGCCCTTGAGCCAGAGCAGGAGCTCGTAGAAGAGGTCGGCGGACAGGCCGGTCAGGTTGGCGCCGGGCAGTTCATAGTAATGCGACATGAAGGTGCGCCCGTTGTGGGTGACCTCGCGCGGCAGCCGTGCTGCCGGGTCCATCAGCGGTTCAAGGTCGGCGACAATCGCCCTCTCGACTTCATGGGGGTTGGCGCGAATCTCGGGCACACCGTCGACCCAGCCAACATGGGGCACGAGGTGAAACTTTCCCATAGCCCAGGCATCGTCGAGACGCCCGAAGACGTGGACATCTTCAGGCGGAATGCCGACTTCCTCATGGGTCTCGCGCAGGGCGGCGGCCTTGGCATGTTCATCGGTGTCGTCGATGCGCCCGCCGGGAAACGCGACCTGGCCCGCATGGGTCGGCGCCGAGGACGAGCGCAGGATACAGGCCATCTTGATGGTGCCGCGCTCTTCCCAGAACGGCATCAGAACCGAGGCATAACGGAACGTCTCGGGGACCGCGCCTTCCGGGAACTCGTGCGGCACACGGGTGTGCAGCGCATGCAGGCGGGTTTTGATGTCATCGACGAAACTCATGCGCCCTTGATGCGCGGGTTTGCGCGGAAATGCAATGGCATCATCACGCGGGAGTAAACCCTTGGTCAAATTCTTACTTTGTGCCAACCTTTCTTAAAACAAGAACTTGAGGGAGGTTGGTCATGAGTGAAGTTGAGGCTACTGCGGGCGAGATGCCTGCTGCCGGGGTCGAGAAAGTTTCGGCGCGGCAGTATACATTTTTGGTGTTTCTGACGATTCTCAATGTCATGAACTTTGTTGACCGGCAGCTGCTGTCGAGTTTTTCCAATTTCATCGTGCCCGATCTTGGGCTGACCAATACGCAATACGGGCTTTTGACCGGGCTGGTGTTCATTTGCTTCTACGCCTTTATGGGGCTTTTCATGGGCGTGCTGGCGGATACAGTGCACCGGCCACGGCTTGTTGCTGCCGGGCTTTTGCTGTGGAGTGTGCTGACCGCCGCCTCGGGGGCTGCGCGCGGCTTTGTCTCTCTTGCCTTGCCCCGCATGTTTATCGGCGTTGGCGAGAGCGTTTTGACGCCGACCTCCATGTCGATGCTGGCTGACCGGTTTCCTTCGTCAAAGCTCGGTTTTGCCTCAGGGTTTTATTATATGGGTGTGCCGGTCGGGGTCGGGTTTTCGCTGCTCATCGCCGGGTATCTCGGACCAGCCATTGGCTGGCGCAATTGCTTCTATGCGCTTGGGGTGCTTGGCGTCTTGCTCGCGGTCGTCATGGCCTTCATCAAGGAGACCCCGCGCAAACATCATCTGGCGGCTGAGGAAAAAGGCGAGGCTGTTGCCAGGCAATCAATTGGTGAGATTGCAAAGACGCTCTTTATGGCGCTCCGGCAATCGCCGGCGCTGTGCTACACAATCGCCGGCGGGGTGGCGGTGCATTTTGTTCTTGGCGCCGCAGCGTTTGATCAGCTGTGGTTTGTGCAGGAACGTGGCTTTGAGCGGGCGCATATTGCTCAGATGTCCGGCTGGATTGGATCGGCGGGCGGCGTGCTCGGTATTCTGGTCGGCGGCTATGGCAGCGACTGGTGGCAGGAAAACATGAAGACCGGGCGCACGATGTTCCTGTTCTGGATGCTCATCGTTCTCATGCCCCTGGGGCTTGCCTACCGCATGGTTGATCCCTCGAGCATGTTGTTCTGGGCCGGTATATTCTTCGGGTTTTTCCAGTTGGGCATTTTCTATGGTCCGACATTTTCGACCATTCAGGAACTGGCGCCGCCGCAGGTGCGCTCCACCGCAGTTGCGTTTTATTTGCTGACGCTCAACTTTATTGGCCTCGGGGTCGGCATAACTGCGAGCGGCTTTTTCATCGATCTGATGATGGAGGCCGGGGTTTCGGAGCCTTACACAAAAGTGTTGATCGGCTTCACACTGCTTTCCACGAGTGCGATTCCGCTGTTCTGGCTGTCAGGAAAACACTTCCACCGGGACCGGGACAGGTTGCTTGAAAGGTCGTAAGGCTCTGCATTCAGAAGGGTTTTTCGACCCGATATTTCTGTCTTCCTTTCGCCATGTTCTTCGTGTACCCAAGCGGAGAACTGGCGAAGGTCTTAACGTGTCTTAACCATTGGCCGAGATGCGGCGTCGGTTTGTCACATGGTCTCATGGGCGTGCACTGTGCTTCAATGATCAGTGAGTGTGCCGGTTTGCGGTATCACATGAGACAGAAATTTGCAGGCTATCGGGTGTCCTGCCGCATGACGCGGCATGAGGGCGCCCGAAGCATAATAAGGAGCTACTATAGATGAGCACATCAGTAACAAAGGCTGTCTTTGGCGCAGTCATGGCGGTTGGTCTTTTGACTTCTGCTGCCCAGGCTGGCGACGCGTCTGCCGGCAAGAAGGTCTACAACAAGTGCAAGGCGTGCCACACTACTGAAGAAGGCGGCAAGCACCGGGTTGGACCCAATCTTCACGGCGTTATCGGCAGAGCAGCCGGAACCGCCGAAGGCTTCAAGTTTTCGCCAGCAATGAAGGCTTCCGGTATTACCTGGGACGAAGCCAAGCTGGGTGAATTCCTTACCAAGCCAAAGAACGTTGTACCAAAGACCAAAATGGCATTCCCGGGCATCAAGAAGCCTGCGGACCTTGAAAACCTGTTGGCCTATCTCAAGGAAGTAACAGCATAAAAAGAGTTTTCCTCTCTGAACTGATACTGACGCCCGTCTCATGTAAAGTGAGGCGGGCGTTTTTTGTTCCCCTTCCTCTCTCCGGGGAGGTAAGCTTGGGGCCAGTTGCAACCTTGAAGCAGGGCGATGCGATATGTCGGGGCGGGGGTCAGCCAGAATTGCAGAGGCAGGGTTTGCGGCAATGCTGGCAATCCTCGCTGTTGCGAGCGGTGCGCAGGCAGATGTTGTTGATGCGCTGCGCAGCTGCGGGCTCACTGCTGGCGAGACGGGTGTCGTCTCAAAGGTCGTGGACGGCGACACGCTTATCCTGAAAACCGATCCCCGAACAACCTTGAGCGAGATAAACGAGAGGCAGGTGCGTCTTGTCGGCATCCAGGCGCCGAAACTGCCGCTGGGGCGCAAGGATTTTGCCCCCTGGCCGATGGGCGATGCGGCAAAGGCCGTGCTGGGGAAAATGGTGCTGCATAAGGAGGTTCAACTTTTTTACGGTCAGACCCGAGAGGATCGTCACGGACGGATCCTGGCGCATGTTGTTGTGCACAGAAAATCGGGGTCCCGTCAGTGGGCGGAAAAGGCGCTGCTGGAGCGAGGGTTCGCCCGGGTCTATTCGTTTGCTGACAACCGGCTTTGTGTCGAGGCTATGCTCGGCTTTGAGCGAAGTGCGCGGGCCAGCGGGACCGGTATCTGGAGCCAGAATTTCTACGCCATCCGGCCGCAACACCAGGCCGGGCGATACCTGGGATCGTTTCAGCTGGTGGAGGGGCGGGTGCTTGATGTCGCAGAGGTGCGCACCGGAGTTTATCTGAACTTCGAGGAAAACTGGCGCGAAGACTTCACCATCTTTATTGCCAGGCGGGATCTGCGCCGGTTTGGCGGGAAAGAGCATGAACTGGGACAGCTGGAAGGACAGATGATCCGGGTTCGGGGCTGGCTCAAACTCAGAAATGGCCCTATGATCGACGTTACGCATCCGGAACAGATTGAAATCGTTGATGGCTGACGGCCGTTCTCACAGAAGGAAGATGTTCACCCATGCAGTCTTACATCCGTTCTAACACAAGGATCGTTTCCGAAACGAAACGAGTTTTTGAGCTCTGCGTCGTCGGAGTCAGTCTTTTTCTTGCCGGCTGCATGACGCCGCAGGGCGCCGCGCAGCTCGGGCGCAGCGAGCACCCCAAGGTGGTGGCGACGTTTGGCGGCCTCTATGAAAATCCCCGTGTGACGTCATACGTGACCGAGGTCGGACGAACCGTTGCTGCCCGGACCAAAACCGGTGCGGCGCCCTATCAGTTCATCACCCTCGACACGCCGACCGTCAATGCCTTTGCCCTGCCAGGCGGCTACACCTATGTAACCCGGGGCCTGCTCGCTCTGGTCAATGATGAGGCTGAACTGGCCGGCGTGCTTGGCCATGAAGTGACACATATTACCAACGAGCACACGGCGCAGCGTTATAACCGGGCGCAGGCCGCAGGGATCGGTGCGCTTCTGGTCGGGGTTGCGACCGGGTCCCAGGACCTGATGGAAGTCGCAGGCTATGGCAGCCAGCTTTTCCTGCTCAACTATTCGCGCGATCAGGAATTTGAAAGCGATCAGGGCGGCGTCAAACTGCTTGATCTGGCGGGCTATGATCCCTTTGCCATTGGCGATTTTCTTGGCGCCATGGGCGGGCAAACTGCGCTCAGTGCCCGCATCGCCGGCAAGGGTTATAACCCGGGACGGGTTGATTATTTTTCAACCCACCCGAATACGGATGCGCGGGTCTCACGTGCCTACAGTCTTGCAAAGAAGCGCGGCGCGGTGCGCGGGCAGAAATTGCGCAAGGGCGATAATTACTTCAGCCATGTTGACGGCATGCTCTATGGCGACAGTCCGGATCAGGGATTTGTTCGCGGCAGGCGGTTTTCTCATCCGCGAATGAAATTTGAATTCCAGGCCCCTGACGGTTTTACCCTGCAAAACACTGCGGTTGCGGTTGTTGGCCGGGGCCCCGATGGGGCGTCCTTTCAGTTTGACGCCGCGTCCGACTATCGCCCTGGAACCCTGCTTGCCAATTATATTTCCGGTGTCTGGGCACCAAAATTGAAGATCCGGGCTGGCAGTGTCCGTCAGACCCGTGTCAACGGCATCGCCATGGCGAGCACGACAGTTGCGGTTCAAACGCGCAGCGGATCCGTCAGTGTCCGGCTTGTGGCCATCGCGCAAACCCCCGACAGGGTCTTTCGGTTCATGATTGTGATACCGTCGCAGGCGGTCCGTGCGCTTGGCCCGAGGGTTGACGCCATGGTGGCCGGTTATCGCAGATTGTCAGATGCCGAAGCGACGGCTTTGAAGCCGCTCTGGCTGCGCGTGGTAACCGTCAAGCGCGGCGATACCATTGCCGGACTTTCACGCCGGATGGCGTTTGATGATTATCGCGAAGACAGGTTCCGTGCCCTGAATAACCTGACCGGGACACGCCAATTGCGCGCGGGTCAAAAGGTCAAAATCGTAACGGAATGAGGCCAGGGCTATCTGCCGGTGAGCCCTGCCTCAATCGGGTTTCCGACTTTGTCCTCGATCGATACTCGGACTTTCTGCAGGGCGAGGGTTTCGATCTGGCGGACGCGTTCCTTGGAAATACCAAGCCGATTGCCCAGAGCCTGAAGTGTGATGGCTTGATCGGAAAGCTTTCTTTCCCGGATGATCGTGGATTCGCGCTCGCTGAGTTCATCAAGCGCCTGTTCGATCAGCCGGTGATGGATCTCGCCATCGACCTGGGCCATGACGATGTCCTCCGGCAGGTCCCTGTCGTCAACCAGAACATCCTGCCATTGATCTTCAGAGCCCTCGGCGATGTGCGCATTGAGAGAGCGATCGGCGGCAGCCATCCGGCCTTCCATATTTTCGACGTCGGTAACCGAGACTTTGAGCTCTTTGGCAATGAAGGCGCGTCCGTCTGAGGACAGGGATTGTGCCGTGCCGTCCTGAATGGCCGCGCGCAGGCGGCGTAAATTGAAAAACAGGGTCTTTTGGGCGCGGGTGGTACCTGTCCGGACAATTGACCAGTTGCGCAGCACATAGTCCTGTATGGCGGCGCGGATCCACCACGTTGCGTAGGTGGAAAAACGAAGCTCTCTTTCCGGCTCGAAACGGGCTGCGGCCTGCATCAGGCCGACGTTGCCCTCCTGCACAAGATCTCCGATCGGCAGCCCATAGTTGCGAAAGCGCGACGCCATTGAAATCACAAGCCTCATATAGGATTGCGTCAGTTCGTGCAGGGCCGCTTCGTCGCGCTCTTCGCGCCACAATCGGGCAAGCTTGAGCTCATGATCCTGTTCAAGCAAAGGGGCTTTCATCGCCGCTTTGATAAACCGACGATTGGCCTTTTGGGTCTCCGGAGTGTCAAGAACCGCCATTATCTCTCCCGCTGGTAGAAGCTTCTAGTTACTTCTACGCAAGCGCGTGGGTTTCGGATGTCGTAAAACGCAAAAAACCCGGCAAAATTTTGCCGGGTCTAATTGTACTCTATGCGTGCGCGTTTGGCTGTCTCTGCCAAACAGCCCCAAAGGGGCCTCAGGCGGCTTCTCTGGTCAGGACAGTTTCGAGTTGGGCAACGGCCTGTTCTTCCTCGATATTGCCGACAGCGGCGACTTCGCGCGCCATGCGGTCAAGGGCTGCCTCGTAAAGCTGGCGTTCCGAATAGGACTGCTCGGGTTGACCATCGCCGCGATAAAGATCCCGGACCACTTCGGCGATCGAAATAAGGTCGCCGGAATTAATCTTGGCTTCGTATTCGGCTGCCCGGCGGCTCCACATGGTGCGCTTGATGCGGGCTTTGCCGCGCAGGGTGGTCATTGCATTTTCCACCACGTCGGTGCTTGAAAGCGAGCGCATTCCAATGGATATAGCCTTTCCGGTCGGAACCCGCAGGGTCATTTTTTCTTTCTCGAAGTCGATCACAAAGAGCTCCAGTTTAGCCCCTGCAACTTCCTGGGTTTCCACCCTGGCAACTTTCCCGACACCATGCGCGGGGTAAACAACGAATTCGTTGGTTTTGAAAGCCAGGGCTTCCTTTTTGGTGGTTTTCTTTGCGGTCATATTTTTTGTCTCAATCCTGCTTTTGTCGGCCTTTTGGCAGTCTGCGTTTCCATGCTGCAGTACCGCAAAAAAAGGATGCCACACGCGGTAAAACTCGCAGCACCCTCGGTCAAATTTATCAATATTTCTCGCTATTCAAGAGACACCCTACCACAAAAATCCAAAGATTTCAAATCACCCGCCGGGACAGGGGTGAAAATGCTGCAGTGCAACAAAAAAGGTCAGGGTTTCTGCCGATCTTTTAGGCAGCCAGGGTCTGGATCAGTCGCCTTCGCCGGGCTCCGCCGAGAAATATTTCTCGAACTTGCCTGCCTCGTCCTTGTATTTATCGGCGTCTGCGGGCGCCTCTCGATTGGCTGTAATGTTCGGCCAGAGGGAGGCGAATTTGGTGTTCAGTTCAAGCCACTTCTCAAGCCCGTCCTCGGTGTCCGGCCTGATGGCTTCGGCGGGGCATTCCGGCTCGCAGACCCCGCAATCAATACATTCATCGGGATGAATGACGAGCATGTTTTCGCCCTCGTAGAAGCAATCGACGGGGCAGACATCGACGCAGTCCATGTATTTGCATTTGATGCAGGCATCTGTGACGATATAGGTCATTCAAAATACTCCCGATTTATTCTTTTTGTTTCTTCAGGCATCCGGGCCGAGGCCCAGTTTTTGTCTTACGCGTTTGCGGGCCTCTCCGCTCTGGCGATCCGTGACATGCAAAAGCCCGGTGACACGCCGCAGCAGGTTGGCCTCATAGGCGTCGAGGACACTGTCGGCATAAACGACCTCCCACAACATTTCAATCATCTCAATGCGCTGGTCTTCATCGAACTTGTTTTTGATCACATTTGTAAAGCTGAATATCTCGACAGATTGCTCGTGTTTGGCGTGAGCGGTCTCAAACAGGGCTTCTGCGGTTTCCCCGGAGATATCGAAGCGTTCGACCAGCAGCACAGCGATGCGCTCGCGTTCGCGGTCATCAAAGTGATCATCAAGCCGCGCGGCCTCAATGAGAAGGACGGCGGCTGCGACAAGATGCACCTCGTGAGTGGCTTCGGGCCTGGTATCCTCGTCGGAGGAAAAAAGTGATTTCAGTTTTTCAAACATATGTGCCTCCATATCATGAGGTGCGCGGCAGGAATAGTCCAAAAACCGGGGATTTTCTGTCGCGGGCAAATGAGAAGACTTGAGAAGGAGATCGTCCATGACCAGCCAGCACCCAGTGGTCCCTGCAGGCCCGAAGCGGAAATTTTGGGGATGGGGACTTGCAGACGAGGGTGTGAGCGCCGCGGAGCGCAAATCTCTCGGCGCGGCGGTTGCCGGGCGATATGACGGGGCTTCGCTCAGGGAGGTTGCGCCGCCCGAGGCCCGCGACTTTGATCTGCGGCCCTCGCGGCTGGCGATCCCTGCAACGCTCAGCTCTCTGGTGACCGACGACCCGGAGGAGCGCCTTATCCATGCCTATGGCAAGTCCTTTGCGGACTGTGCCCGCATGCTGATGCGCCATGTGCCGAACCCGCCGGACCTCGTTGCCTATCCACGCAACGAGGAGGACGTCAGCGCCTTGCTCGACTGGGCCGATGGAAAAAACGTTGCTGTTATTCCGTTTGGCGGCGGATCAAGTGTGTGCGGCGGGGTTGAGCCTGACGTTGGCGATGAGTATGCCGGAACGCTGGTCATCGACATGCTGGCGATGAACCAGATCCTCGAGATTGATAAAACCAGCCGGGCTGCCCGGTTCCAGGCCGGGATCTATGGGCCACAGCTCGAAGCCGGGCTGAAACCGCACGGTTTGACCCTCAGGCATTTCCCCCAGAGTTTTGAGTTCTCGACCCTTGGCGGCTGGATCGCGACGCGCGGCGGCGGCCACTATGCCAGCCTCTATACGCACATTGATGATTTTGTCGAGGCGACCCGGACGATCACGCCGCAAGGGCTACTTGAGACCCGGCGGCTGCCAGGCTCGGGTGCGGGTCCCAGTGCTGACCGGATGATCATCGGCTCGGAAGGCACGCTCGGTCTTATTACCGAAGCCTGGATGCGGCTGCAGGATCGCCCGACCTTCAGGGCGTCTGCGGCGGTCGGGTTTGCCACGATGGAGGCGGGCGCCGAAGCGGTGCGCGCGCTTTCCCAATCCGGCCTCTTTCCCACCAATTGCCGGCTTATTGATGCAGCAGAGGCGAAAAACTCCGGTGCCGGGGACGGGACCCTTGCGCTCCTGGTTCTCGGGTTTGAATCGGCCGATCATCCGCTGGGGCCGTGGATGGAGCGGGCGCTGGAGCTTGTCAGCGACCACGGCGGGCTTTTTGACCGGGAGGCCGTCAACCGGTCCATGCAGCCCAAAGAGGCGGCTGAGGGCGAGGCGGAGCACCGCCAGGGGGCAGCGGGACAATGGCGCAATGCGTTTATCCGGGCGCCCTATTACCGCGAGGTTCTTGTCGGGCTCGGCATCATTGTCGATACCTTTGAAACCGCCATCACCTGGGACAGGTTCGATGATTTCTACAAGGGTGTCACTGACCAGATGCACGATGCGATCAAGCGCATAACAGGGCACGAGGCAACAGTGACCTGTCGTTTTACTCACATTTATCCCGATGGGCCGGCGCCCTATTTCACCTTCCAGGTGCTCGGCGCAGAGGACGGCAATCTGGCGCTGATGCTTGAACGCTGGCGCGAGATCAAGATTGCGGCCAACGCTGTGGTGACTGATCTTGGCGGCACGGTGACGCACCACCACTCGGTTGGACGGGATCACAGGCCAGGCTATGAGACCCAAACGTCGGAGCTGTTCCGCGAGACCCTTGCGGCCGCCAAACACAGACTGGACCCTGGCGGGGTTTTGAACCCTGGCGTTTTGATTGATCCGGTCGGGCGCAAGGTCGGGCAAAGCGGAATTTTGCGGCCCCGGGATTCAGAGGCCAGTCCTGTTCGACTGTTGTGACGGCTATGCCCCGGTCGCCGACCGCTGAATACCAAAAACCATGTCAGCCTGAGCGAGCCTGAATACGGAACGTTTTTACACAGTTTGGACCCAAAGCGGACTCTTTGGGCAAAGTGATCGACGTCTGTTTTTGACGGTGGGTCCGACCGCTCAGGGCAAGACATGCTTTTTTATGTTCACCATCAGTGGTGTTCGGGACTTGATGTGAAGAATGTCTGCTCGACTCTCAACAACGGACCGCTTCTGCAAGGCACGAAAAGGCGGATGTTGACCCGTAGCGGACAATTGACCGCGGTTGGATGGCAGATTCAAGGGTATTGCTTCCAACTGGATGGAGTGTTGCAATATCTTCTTTGACCGATGCATCATTCGGCTATATTGCCTTTGCAAATCGCGGTATCTTCACAGAATAGAAAGGTAGACGGCATGCTCAAGTCACTTCGAATTGTCACGTTATTGGCCGGTTTGTTATATGCTCCAAGTTTGATGTCTGTTGCTGTCGCAGAAGAGGTTCACATCATGTCCAATATTGGTTTTGTTCTCTATACCAAAAGCCACGCTCCTGGAACTCTGAATGCCAGATGGATGTACACGAACAAATACATGGGTCC
The DNA here is from genome assembly GCA_965603015.1 of uncultured Alphaproteobacteria bacterium. Classification (GTDB taxonomy): domain Bacteria; phylum Pseudomonadota; class Alphaproteobacteria; order M2410; family M2410; genus JAUWTJ01. Next base: position 6,212 of record CBFDBJ010000009.1, on the reverse strand, counting down.
AGGGTTAGCCACTGGAGGCCCCCGAGAGGGCTTTGCCGGAAAATATCACGTTCGCTATTTTCGTGAAAGCGGAGAGTTCTCCGATGAATACGACCTGGTCATTGAGAAAACCGGAGACACCTATGAGGTGTCGTGGTTGGTTGATGGCGAGATACAGGCTATCGGCATCGGCATGGAAGTGGGAAGTGATGGCTTGGCAGTCGGTTGGCGGAGGGTCGACGACTAGCTTAAGGGCGGGGCCAAAGCGATCGTCAATCTCAAATCACCCGGTCCGCTATTGATATGATGGATGATGCTGCGCGTTACCCGCAAGGACAACAGCAGTAACAGCGGATTCGAACCCTAATTGAACAAGACCATCCATCAGCCTTTTTGACATTTCTGCTTTGCGGGGCCTGCGACATTTTGCGCTTGCGGGTTCAACGGATCGCTGCAAAACTCGAAATTAGTGACGATCAACTTTGTGCCAAAATTCGGCTTCTCTTAGAAGCGAGATACCAGCCTGTTGGCCATCCCTCGCCCCGCTTTGAAAGGTATCGCAAAAATGCATCCCACCGAAAAAACCGTCCGTCAGTTCCATGAGTCATGGGATATGCGTGACCCGGACCGAGGCGCAGCAGTTATTTCAGAGGATTGCGATTTCGAGGATGTCGCGCGTGGCGAAAAGCTTCCTGGAAAGGAGGCATATAAGGCTGATTACCATCGCTGGCGCGAGGCCTTCCCTGACGGGCTTTGTAAAGTTGAGAATGTCATTGTCAGTCATTGTGGAGAATGGGCCACAGTCGAGTTTCGTAATACGGGCACCCATACCGGGCCCCTTCGCTCAAGCCTTGGGGTTTTCGCACCGACCGGCAAACGAGCCGAGGTCCGCTATTGCTCGGTGATGCGAGTTAAGGACGGAATGGTGGTCGAGGGACGCGACTACTACGACAGCGATACCATCGCACGGCAGTTGGGGCTTGTTGACTAAATCGCCCTTGTCAATTGCACGGATTTTTCTAAACCTTACTGTAAATTGCACATTGGGCGAGCGTCCGCTTCTGGCTGAGGCTGTTGAAGAACTATTTTTTGGCCCGCGAAACGTAACAATGGTTCTTGTGGCAAGCGGACGGCGCAACAATGATTCGTGAAAGTGGCTACTACGATTCTGATATTGCGCGTCAGCTGTCAAAAAATAGTTCTTCAACAGCCTCGGCTACCAACAGCCATACTCCCTGCGTAGTCATAGCGTCGGCTGTTGGTGCCAGGGCGGTCATCAGAGCCGGAACCTGGTCTGAGCGTTCTGGCTTCGCGAAGTTCCGGCCCGCGCTTCAGTTGCCGAAGAAGTCGAAGACATTCCCCAGAGTGCTGGTTTCTGTCTTGTAGATTTCTGTGTAGCTGCAGGCTGTGCACGTGACCGTCGTGAATTTCTTGCTTTGGATATTGAAGAACTTGGTCAAGAATCCTCCGGTGGCTGTGAACTGATCTGTTTCAAAATCAAGGTTCTTGCATTTGCAACATTGCCAGTTGTCGTGTTGCATTTTTGGTCCTTTCGATTTCTTGTCAGCGCTGTCGAGAGTTGGCCCGGATTCACGCTCTACTCGTCAGACTCCTGAAGTTTATCAAGCGCGCGCCGATCTCTTTTGGTTGGCCTGCCTTCTCCCCTGGGCCGCGAGGGTGCAGTGTCGGCGACCTTGATCTCTTCTTTTGTCGGCATGGGAGGCGAAAGGTCGTTGTAGAGTTCCTGCGCCTCGATAGCCGGACCACGGCGCTTGCCGGGTGCCTTCACTTCAAAGACACGAATGCGGTTGCCATGGGGAAAGGTCAGGATGTCGCCGACCCGAACCGGTTGGGCGGCCTTTTGCAGCTTGGCCCGCTGCCCACCGCTCTTGACACGGATTTTTCCCGTCTCGACGAATTTGGCGGCAAGAGAGCGGCTCTTGAAAATCCGGGCATACCAGAGCCATTTGTCGATGCGTTGGGCGGGCAGGTGATCGGGACTTTTGGCATTCATCATTTTTTGTCGCGCAGGGCCTGAAGAGCCGCGAAGGGACTGTCAGAGTAGTCGCGTTGCTTCTGCGGCGCCGACTTTTGTGCCGGGCGAGGGGGCTGGCCCTTGCGCTTTGCCCCTGTGTCCTTGTTTCCAGTCTTGTTCCCGTTTCTGTTCCCGGCCTTGTCTTCGACTTTGCTTTTGGGGCCCCCGGTTCCCGGTTTACCTCTGGCGGTTTGCGGACGCGCGTCTTTGCCTGTCTGTCCGGATCTGGCTCTGCTTGCATTGCGGGGCCTGCCGCCATGGCTTGCCGCCGCCTCCTGGGTCTGGAAGCGCCAGAAGAAATACTCCTCCCCGGCATGTTTGACGGTGAGGCGGCGATAGCCGAGGGCGCGCAGAATATCTTCAAAGGGCTCGCCGCTGCAGCCGACGAGCGACATCATATCAGGCGTCACCGCGAAAGCGCCACGCGGTGCCTTGATCTTTTTGGGTGGTTTGAAACTCGGGAATGTCCAGAAGACTATGGGCTGGCGCTCTTCGGTCTTGCGCGCCTCGATCTGTGATGCCTTTTGCTCGCGAATGACGCCGGCGAGGCGCTCCAGCATATCGAGGCGTACAATGCGTTGGCCACAGCGGCGAAACCCTGCTGCGTTGTAGGTCGCGTTGGGAACAGACCGGTCGCCTTCCAGAGACGTCAGACCTGCGGGCATCGGCTCATGCGGCGCACCGTCCTTTTGTCGTTCATCGGCGACCGCGCGCAGGACAACAAGAACTTTGGCAGCGGCGGGCTTGATGAGCGCCGGCATGAAAATTGAAAACTCGCCGAAGCGGATGCCCAGACGGCGCAACTGGCCCCGGGCGGGCTGATCGAGCGCCTTGATATCATCGGCCACAGCTGTTCGATCGAGAAAGCCAAGCGCCTCGATGAGCCGGTAGCCGACCCCGCGGGCGAGGCCGGAGACCTGACCTTCGGCGTGGCGCGCATTGGCATTGACGGCTGTCTCAAGAGCTTTCAGCGGGTGAAGATGTGCCGCCAGGTAGCCACCGAACCATGCCGTCAACCGCACCAGGACACCGTCGCGCAAATTGGCGGGCATCAGGGTATCGGAAATAAGCTCAATGTCGGGAGCAAAGGCGCTCTCGCTTTTTTGCAACCGGGCAATCTGACCACCCTCCCACCAGATGGTTCCGTCAGATTTGAGCTCGATGGCGTCATCGGCGGCGCTGGCGAAGCGTGTGGCACGGTTGACAATTTCCGGCTCGATGGCTCTCGTGGCCGCGGTGCGAAGCGCCTTCATCTCAAGCGCGCTGCCCGACTGGATGCGCGGATCGGTGATAAACCGGAACCCGTTGATGCGTCCGACGAATTCGCCCTCGACCGTTACTTCACCTTCATTGTTGATGGCTGCCATCAATGCCTCGTCACTTTTTAGACGGCGGATCAGATAATTGGTCCGTCGATCGATAAATCTTTGGGTTAATCGCTCGTGAAGAGCGTCAGATAGTCTGTCTTCTACAGCGCGGGTGCGCTCTTGCCAATGCAAAGGATCACGGAGCCAGCCGGCGCGGTTGGACACGAACGTCCAGGTGCGCGTATGGGCGATCCGGTTTGACAGGGTATCAAGGTCCCCTTGCGTCTTGTCCTGCCGGTCGACATGTCCCGCCAGCCAGTCTTCGTCGATAACACCGTCATGGCTCATGAGATGGCCGAATACAGCACCCAGCAAACTGGCGTGTTCATCCGCCATGACCTTGCGGAAGTCCGGGATCTGGCACACATCCCAGAGTTTTTTGACGGCGGCGGGGCCGGAGACAAGATCGGTAATTTCGGAACTGGCCATGAGGGCGCGCAGGGCGATGACATCATCGGCATTGCGGGCCCGTGAGAGGCCATGTTCCTGTGACTTTGTCTCGAGGCTGCGCAGCAAATTTTGGAGGGATGAATAGTCGAGGTGGCTATTGCGCCATTGCAGCGTCCTGACGGGCTCGAACTGGTGTTCCTCGATCTGTTCCACCAGATCCTGACCAAGGGCCCCACAGTCGGCTGTGGTGCCGAATGTGCCATCATTCATGTAGCGACCGGCCCGACCGGCAATCTGGGCCAACTCGCTGGCTCGCAGGTCGCGATAGCCGCGCCCGTCAAACTTGCGAATATCGGAAAAGGCAACGTGGTCGACGTCGATGTTGATGCCCATCCCGATGGCATCGGTTGCGACAAGAAAATCGACTTCGCCGGATTGGTAAAGCTCGACCTGGGCGTTCCGGGTGCGCGGTGACAGGGCTCCGAGAACCACTGCGGCCCCGCCTCTCTGGCGGCGGATCAGATCGGCAATCGCGTAGACGGAATCGGCAGAAAACCCGACGATTGCTGATCGTCTGGGCAGGCGGCTGACCTTCTTTGGGCCCATAAACGTGAGATGCGAGAACCTCGGGCGGGTTTTGAACGCTATGTTGGGAAAGAGCGCGGTGAGTTTCGGGCGCATGGTCTCTGCGCCGAGAAACAGGGTTTCCTCCTCGCCGCGGGCGTGGAGCAGCCGGTCAGTGAAGATATGGCCGCGCTCGGGATCGGCGGCGAGCTGGATTTCGTCAATCGCCAGAAAGGCAACCGGCCTGTCGCGCGGCATCGCTTCCACGGTACACACGAAGTAGCGCGCCCGGGGCGGCAGGATCTTTTCTTCACCGGTGATGAGGGCGACCAGCCCGACGCCCTTTTGGGCCTTTATCTTGTCATAGACCTCGCGGGCCAGCAGGCGCAGGGGCAAGCCAATGATGCCACTGTCATGGCCCATCATGCGCTCGATCGCGTAGTGCGTTTTTCCGGTGTTGGTGGGGCCCAGAACGGCGGTTAGACGCCTGTCCCGATTGGGGCCGTGTTCTCCTGCGTTGCCGCGAGAACCGGGAGATGCGTTGCGCGGGGGGCTTTTGAGGTTTGGAGAGTGACGCATGACCGGGCCCATTAAGCCTCAATCGGGCAAATTTTCAACGAGAATGTGGTGCCGTTTATGGTGGAACGCCAGCGCCCTTTTGAGAGTTCGCGAGAGTCTTGATTATCGGCCATCCGTGGTTTGGCTGGATTATGAAAGTTTGCATATCTCTTATGGCAAGGTCTGATTAACACTTCAGAACAGATGCGGGACGAAACGGAAACGAATCACTGACTCACCGGAATTGCCTGTTTGTTCACGCACAAAATGTTGTGGTTTCAATATGTTAGTGCGCTAGAGCAATGCAGTGGATGAATGGATCCAGGGGCGATTTCGGAAAGTTGGCGATGTTCAGGTCCCACCGGATCCTTGTTTAAGAATCGGAATCGAGCCGGGTTTGTTCGGAGGGCGCGGGCTCCGGGATTTGCGGTTCGGTGACGGCTTTATCGTATCCGGCAACGAGTTTTGTTGCCCGTGCGACTACAGACCCAAGTCTGGTGTCAGCATAAAACCTGACGGGCATGTGAACCACAGTGTCTGCAGCCTGGACCGGCGCCAGCCACATGTAGATGTCGGGCCACTCGCTGAGGCCATCAGTGCGATCCGAACGTTTCGGCGTGCGTGGTTTATACCCGGCGACGCGTTTGAAACCGATCCAGCATTTGAGAGCTTCGCCCTCGAAGGCTGCGCCCCTGCCTGTGGAAATTTCCTCAACTCCGCGCGGTTCCATTATCAGATCAAACCGCCGTCTGCCGTCATAGACGGGGATCGTGCCGCCACAGGGATTGCTGGGGGGATTGCTGGCGGGACTATCGGGATTTTGGGAGGCGGCAAGAATGATCTGCATGATGGCGCTCATGGGGTCGGCGCTGCGCTGGCGCTCCTGTTCGGAAACCGGATATTTCTCCAGATTGTACTCCGGGAAGGACAGGATTTGTGCTGGTTCAAGGATACCGTCAGCCCTTGGCCAGGAAATCGCCACCAGTTGGCGCTGTTTTTTGTCGGTAATGTCGGAATTATAGAGGAGGGGCCTTGCCCGAGACTCTATGAATTGCCCTTTCGCGCCGATCACTGCATTGGTCTTTACCACCCAGTCGACAATGCCCTCGGTCTGGACGTTTGACCTGATCTCGTAATCCGTCCCGGTGAAAGCCGTCGAGACGGCGAGGGTAGATAGATGAAACCCGCCCATATAGACGACGATTTCCACATCGATATGAAGATCGGCGCTGGCTGTGGCGGGAAAGCCCGGATCAGCCAGCATGGCCGTCATTGTCGGGGCAAGCTCGGCGGCTTTGGCGGCCTTTTCTTCAGCCTTT
>CBFDBJ010000008.1:0-64501 GCA_965603015.1 uncultured Alphaproteobacteria bacterium | reverse complement strand
GGCCAGCTTGGGAAGAGGCGGGAGGCCATCGCAGAAGAGTTCAGCGCGGCGTGGCAGAAGCACTTCCCCAAAGTCCCCTGCGCAGTCTTCCCCTCGGCGACCGTCGCCCGGCGGACGTTTCGTAAGCTCGATGTCCGGGACAAGGAGGCCGTCATCGACGCGCTCGACAGGCTCGGATTTCACTTTGAGGCGCGGATCAGGCGCAATGAGAATTTCTCGCAAGGTCATGAGGAGGGAAATAATCAACCGGCTCAAAAAGGTCAAGCCAAAGGTCGACCTTAAAGGCCGGTGGCGGCCCGGAATATGAGGCTTCAGGGCTCGAATCGGGCTATTCTGTTGGGATGGCTTTGACACAAATCATAATCGCAGCAGGCGTTCTGGGCCTTTTTGCACTCCTCGGAGGGATGCTTCTTCTGCTCATCCGCGGACGCCAGAGGGACACCCGGCTTGCCGATGAAGCCCGCCGGGTTGCCGAGGCCCGCGCGGCCAGCCTTGAACAGACCATCGCCCAGCTGGTCGGCGCCCAAAGCGAGATCAAGGGCCAGGTCAGCACCTTGAGTGAGGCTCATATCAACGCCCAGGCGCGCACCATGAAGGTGCTTGAAGAGCGCTTTGACGGCATCTCCGGCAAGATGAATGTCAGCCTGACTGAATCGGCCGAGAAAACCGCCAAATCCCTGGGCGAGCTGACCAACCGCCTCAGCGTTATCGACGAGGCACAAAAAAACATCACCGAACTGTCCGGTCAGGTCGTCGGCCTCCAGCATATTCTCGACAACAAACAGGCGCGCGGCGCATTTGGCGAAATCCAGATGGAAGACATTTTCAGAAATGCCCTTCCGCCTTCGGCCTATTCCTTCCAGTCAACGCTTTCAAATGGCAAACGGGCAGACGGCGTCATCCTGCTCCCCAATCCGCCAGGCCCCATCGTGGTCGATTCCAAATTTCCCCTGGAGTCCTACAGGGCACTTCGCGACGCAGCCGATGAAAGCACCCTCGCCCTCGCCCGGCGCGATTTCAAACAGGCGGTCAAAAAACACATCAAGGACATATCCGAAAAATACATCATTACCGGTGAGACCGCCGAGTCAGCACTCATGTTTCTGCCCTCCGAAGCCGTCTATGCAGAGCTGCACGCAAACTTTGTCGACCTGGTCGAGGATAGCTACAAAGCCCGCGTCTGGATTGTCTCGCCAACAACCCTGATGGCAACCCTCAACACCGTTCGCGCCGTCCTGAAAGACGTCGCCATGCGCGAGCAGGCCCATCTCATTCAGATCCAGGTCGGAAAGATGATGGGCGATGTCGAGCGGCTCCACAAGCGGGTCGGCAATCTCCAGAAGCACTTTAGCCAGGCCGAAGGCGACCTCAGGGATATTACAACATCAGCTGAAAAAGTCCTGCGCCACGGCGAGAAAATCGACGAAGTCCAGCTTGAGGCAACGACACCGGAAGTGGTTCCCGATACGATCAGCCTTAAAACTCCCGTCGCGCCTTGAGCGCTGCTGCAAGCGTCCCATCATCCAGATAATCAAGCTCGCCGCCAACCGGCACGCCGTGTGCAAGGCGGGTCACCTTCACATCCGCATGCTCGACCCGGTCTGTAATGTAGTGCGCCGTGGTCTGACCATCGACCGTGGCATTCATCGCCAGGATCACTTCCCTGACCTGGCGTGCTTCGCAGCGCAGCACCAGACCGGCAACATTGAGATCATCGGGGCCGATCCCGTCAAGCGCCGAGAGCGTACCGCCAAGCACATGATAGAGCCCGCCCATCACACCGGAGCGCTCCAGCGCCCACAGGTCGCCGACTTCCTCAACCACGCAGATGATACTCTTGTCGCGCCGCGGTGACGCACAAATGGCGCACGGGTCAACCGTATCCACATTGCCGCAAATCGAACAGGTGATCACCTTCTCGGCCGCTTCTGCCATGGCGTCTGCAAGCGGCAGCAACAAACTCTCTTTCTTCTTGATGAGGTGCAGCGCCGCGCGGCGCGCCGAACGGGGCCCAAGCCCTGGCAATTTTGCCAGCAGGGCGATCAGATGCTCAATCTCGGTTCCCGAACTCAAACTCCAAACTCCTCTGGTGTCATCGAACTGATATCCATCTAATACCCCTCCCTTGTCATGTCATCCCGGGCAAGCGCAGCGCGACCCCACTGCCCGGCAAGGTGTGCAAAGCACACCTAAGAGGGGGATCTGGAGGCACTATGTCAGGAATAACACAGTTCATCATGAGAAGCACGATTGTGCCCCGAGGTCCCGGCTCTTCGCTGCGCTCCGGCCGGGACGACAAAGTGAGGGTATCCTGAGTACTTCAGATTCGCCCTCTCTAAAACGGCATCTTGAAGCCAGGCGGGAGCGCCAGACCGCCGGTCAGCTTTTGCATTTCTTCCTGCATGCGAACCTCGGACTTTGACTTGGCATCATTATGAGCCGCGACGATCAGATCCTCCAGAATCTCGATATCATCGCGGGCAATTTCCGGATCGATCTTGAGCCCGCGCATCTGGCCCTTGCCGCTCAGCGTTACCCGAACCATGCCGCCGCCCGACACGCCTTCGATCTCAATCTCATCCATGGCGCTCTGCATCTCGGTCATCTTCGATTGCAGTTCGCCAGCCTGTTTCATCAAGTCAGATATATTTTTCATTGTGCACTCATTTTCTGGCGATCACTCGCCGCCATCTTCGCTTTCAGGCGCCACAGCAATATCGCTCATATCGTCAGCCCGGTCATTGACCGACATAATTCTGGCCCCGGGAAAGGCTTCCATCGCCGCAATAACCAGCGGGTCCAGTTTTGCTTCTTCCAGCCGTTTGGCCTCTGCCGCCTGAACCTGGGCTATGACCGTCGGTGCGCCTTCTTGCGAGGAGAGGGCAACCTCCCAGGGTTTTCCGGTCCATTCCCGCAATTTTCTCTCAAGATCCCGCAGCACCGGCTCAGCGCTCTTGTTGGTCGGCCGCAGCTCAATGCGGCCCGGAGCAAAATTCACCAGGTGAACCTTGTCTTTCAGCGCTGTCTGAAGCTGAATATCGCGTCGATGTGTCACCAGTTTCAAAACGTCGTCATAACTCTGCAGGCGCGGCGCGGAGGATGGCACGGCAGCCAGCTGCGGTCTCGAAGCCTGAGGCGCTGCCGCCGTTTGAGCTTGTGGCGCCGCCATTGTTTGGGCTTGCGGTGCCGATTGAGTTTGCATTTGCACCGCCGCGCTGCCGCCTGAAGAGGCCGTTGGCGCCCGGCCACTCCCGGAACCTGCAGGCGCAGCAGAAGCGCCGCCGCTCCGCGGAGACGCGCCGCTTGATGCACCATCCGCCAACTGACGAACCAGATCAGCCGGAGCGGGAAGTTCGGCAGCATAGCAAAGACGAATGAGGATCATTTCCGCCGCCGTCACAGGCACCGGTGCCATGCGGACTTCTTCCAGGCCCTTGAGCAGCATTTGCCAAGTCCGGCTCAGCACCTGGATCGACAACTGCGCCGCCATTTGCTTGCCGCGCTCGCGCTCATCCTCTGACACAGTTGCATCGTCTGCAGCAGAGGTTGCCACCTTGAGCCGGGTCATCCAATGAGTAAACTCAATCAGATCAGAAATGATTACCGAGGGGTCCGCGCCGCCATCATATTGGCCCCGCAGCTCCTGCAAGGCCGCCACAACGTCGCCGCGCATGATAGTATCAAAGAGATCAACAATCCGCGCCCGGTCTGCCAGACCGAGCATATCACGCACCTGAACCTCGCTCACCGGAGCCCCGGCACCCAGCGCAATCGCCTGATCCAGCAGCGACAGACCGTCGCGCACCGAGCCTTCTGCGGCACGGGCAATGAGCCGCATGCCGGCGTCTGCAACTTCAGCGCCTTCCATTCCGGCGATTTTCGCAAGGAACGCAACCAGGGTTTCCGCGTCAACGCGCTTCAGATCAAACCGCTGGCAGCGCGACAGCACCGTCACAGGCACCTTGCGAATTTCGGTGGTGGCAAAGATAAACTTCACATGTTCCGGCGGCTCTTCCAGTGTCTTGAGGAGGCCGTTAAAGGCCGCCGTCGAAAGCATGTGCACTTCGTCAATGATGTAGACCTTGTAGCGCGCCGAGACGGGCAGGAAGCGCACCGATTCGATAATCTCGCGAATATCGCCGATGCCGGTCCGTGACGCCGCATCCATTTCGATGACGTCCATATGACGCCCCTCGATAATGGCGCGGCAATGCTCGCCCTCCTCGCCCATATGGATCGAGGGCGCGCCCTCCTTGCCATGGGCCGAGTAGTTCAGCGCCCGAGCCAGGATCCGCGCCGTGGTGGTCTTGCCGATCCCGCGCACCCCGGTGAGGATGAAGGCATGGGCAATGCGGTTCGCCTCAAAGGCATTGCCCAGGGTCGTCACCATGGCATCATGGCCAATGAAATTATCTGTAAAACTGTTGGGGCGGTATTTACGGGCAAGGACCTTGTAGCCCCCATCCGGGGCCGCCTTGGCGCTGCCGCCTTCAAGAGCAAATCCGGGCTCTTCCCCCGGGGCATTTGATGGCGTCTGGCTATCCTCGGTCATTCAGGCCCTGATCTCAATCTGGCGGGGATTAGTTAAAGTGGAAGGTTGGACATGCGACCCACGAAAATCTCGTTGCGGCTGCTTCCTTCCGGACCTGACCGGGTTCGCGAGCGGCGTGTCCGCAGCCAACCTTCCAAGAGCATTATAGCAGATGAACAGGGCCCACATGCAAGCCAGAAGACAGACATTGCCGGATCTTTCTGAGGTCCATAGACTGAGCCTCAAAAATACCAGTGATTCCAGCCCGAGGGACCTCCATGGCCACCAAAACCACACATGAAACCCACGATCTTGCTCGCGCGATCAACACCTTCGCCAACAACCCCCTCGACCGGGCCAGCGACAAGCGCACCGATGCCGCATGGCTCGCCGAAAAGCGCAAGGACCCGACCAGCCTGATCGTACCCATGTGGGACCTCAAACCCCTCATCCTGCCGGAGATCAATGAAGGCGACGGCCCCGATGCCGGATGGCTGCGCCCCGCCGATCTTGATGAGGCCGCCACCACGGGCCTCGAAATCTTCCTCGGGATCAAGAACGGCAAGGCGTTCTTTGCCGCCGAAATCGACAAATCCGCCAAACCGGAAGCCGAGGGCCCCTTGAAAGGCCTTGGCGAGTTTACCGAACTGCGCGGCGCAGCGGCCATCCTGCCTTCAGGCGATGCCGCCATCCTGGCCCAGGCCAAGGCCATGATCGACTGGCACGCCCGGCACGGCTTCTGCGCCGTGTGCGGCGAGCCGACACAGATCGCCGAAGCCGGATACAAGCGCGCCTGCCCCTCCTGCAACGCCGAACATTTCCCGCGCACCGATCCGGTGGTCATCATGCTGGCCACAAACGGTGACAAGGCGCTGTTGGGCCGCGGCCCCGGCTGGCCCGACAAGATGTATTCAGCCCTTGCAGGGTTCGTCGAGCCCGGCGAAACCATCGAGGAAGCCGTTGCCCGCGAGGTCTTTGAGGAAACTGCAGTGCGCGTCTCGGACGTCACCTACCACACCACCCAGCCCTGGCCTTTTCCGTCGTCGCTGATGATCGGCTGCCATGCGGTTGCCTCATCCACCGAGATCACCATCGACGGCAACGAGCTGTCCGATGCCCGGTGGTTCGACAAAGCAGATCTTGCCGAGGCCGTCGAACACGCCGCAAAAGGCGGCCGCCTCCCCGGCCCCAAAAGCGCCGCCCTCTGGGTCCCGCCGCCCATGGCCATCGCCCATCAACTGGTCAAGGCGTGGGTGGAGAGTTGAGCACAAATGACCTTTTCCTGATTTTCACAGGCTTGCCTGCCTCGGGGAAAACGTCAAGACCCAGGAAGCGGACCATTCTCCGCCTTACATTTGATCCCGGAACGGATCGGCCGGATAGACCCCGAGCACCGTCAGTTCTGATGTAAAGAACTTCAGCTCCTCCAGCGCCAGTCGCACGGACCGGTCAGACGGATGACCCGAAACGTCGGCATAAAACTGCGTCGCGTTGAAGCTGCCCTCGATTTGATAGCTTTCAAGCTTGGTAACATTGACGCCGTTGGTGGCAAAGCCTCCGAGCGCCTTGTAGAGCGAGGCCGGTACATTCCTTACCCGGAATATAATCGATGTCATGACCTTTTCGACTTCAGGTTCTGCGTCATCAGGCTCGCTCGCCATAACAAGGAACCGCGTCGTATTGTGGACCGCGTCTTCCATTTCATTTTCAAAGACCTGCAAGCCGTAAATTTCAGCAGCAAGCGATGAGGCAATGGCAACAAGGGTCGGGTCTTTGGTCTCTGAAACCTCCCGCGCCGCGCCGGCCGTATCCAGCACGACCACAGGTTTAAGACCCCTTTGACCAATTTTCACCCGGCACTGGCCCAGCGCATGGACGTGGGAAATCACCGTTTTAAAGCCCTTCGGGTCGGCCCCGGGGACCCCCATCAACTGATGATTAATCGGCGCAAACCGCTCGCCGACAATGAAGAGTTTAACCTGTGGCAACAGGTGATGGATATCCGCGACCCGGCCCGCAACCGAGTTTTCCACCGGGATCATGCCATATTTGGCAACCCCGGACTGGATCGCATCCAGCGCCGCCTGAAAGGTCTGGCACGGCATCGGCTCCATATCCGGGAAATACTTCCGGCAGGCCATATCCGAGTTGGCCCCGAGTTCACCCTGAAACGCGATCTTGTCCACGTCGATACTCCTTCACTTTCTTTTCTTATGCGAACCGCACAATTTCCCGTCTCGCCCTGGCAAGGTCGTCTTCGGTATCCACCCCGGCCGGCACCTCATCAACAATCCTGACACCGACCGTCATGCCGTCTTCAAGCGCGCGCAATTGCTCAAGCCGCTCGCGCTTTTCCAGCGGCGATGGCGGCAGCGAAACAAACCGCTCAAGCGCCGCGCGTCGATAGCCGTAGATCCCGATGTGATGATAGAGCGGCCCGTCGCCGCTCGGCGCCGTCGCGCGGGTAAAATAGAGCGCCCGCCCCGACGCACTACCCTCAACTCTTGAGACAATCGCCTTGCAGACATTCGGGTTGGTCGCCTCTTCAGGATCGGTGATCTCGGCCACCAGGGTTGCAATATCGACGCAAGGGTCTTGCAGCGGCTCCATGATCGCCTTCAGCACTGGCGATGAAATCGTCGGCAGGTCGCCCTGCAGATTGATAATCACATCGTGCGCGCCGTCCGGGTCAATCCTCTGCAGCGCCTGCCAGATCCTGTCCGAGCCGGAGGGTAAATCCGGGTCTGTCAAGATCGCCCGTCCGCCCGCAGCCTCGACGGCATCCACAATGGCCGCGTCGCCCGCCGCCACAAAGACCGGGCCAAGCCCGGCCTCTTCGGCCCGGCGCACCACCTGGACAATCATCGGCGCGCCGCCGATATCGGCCAGCGGCTTGTCGGGCAGCCGGGTCGAGGCCAGCCGCGCCGGTATAATCACAATCGGGTTCATCGGCTCAATTCCGCCCTGATCCTGCAAGATTAGCGTCCCATCCGGGCTTGCTTCAGGAGGCTCCTGTCGTTACATTCCGCGCCGCACTATCACAAATCGCGCGCGCCCGCGCAAATAATACAATTCTGCTCAAGAATTCAGGCCGGAGAGACTTCATGCATACACCACTTTGGATCAAAATCGGGATGGCCCTTGGCTTTGCCTATCTCGGAATTTTCAGCATCAATCTGATTGGCGACATGCTGGGAGGCTCCAGCGGCGAGCACGCTACCACCGAACATGTCGCTGATGCGGGTGATGCCGGTATGGGCGACACCGCTCACGAGCCGATGGATCATCAGGCCAATACCGACCATGAAGACGGGGCAGCGGATGACATGACAGGCGAACATGCTGCCGAAGTCGTGGCCGCTCTGGTCGGCGATGCTGCTGCAGGCGCCAAGACAGCCAAAAAGAAGTGCGGCACCTGCCACACGTTCGGATCCGGTGAAGGCCACAAGGTTGGCCCAAATCTGTTTGGTGTAATGGTTCGCGGCCGCGCCGCGGCGGAAGGCTACAAGTACTCCGCCAATATCAAGGCAATGGGCGGCGCCTGGTCAGATGCAGATCTTGATACGTTCCTGGCCGACCCGAAGGCTTTTGTGAAGGGCTCGAAAATGAGCCTGAAGACCAAAAAAGAACAGGAACGAGCCGACGTCATCGCCTTTGTGAAGACGCTTCAATAAAACAGGAGCCCTATTGCGGGACAGCCAGGGTTGCACCGGACTGGATGATGTCGGCAAAATCACGCAGATAAACCGAGCCCTGGACGGTTCTCTGGACCAGCACATTACGCTTGTCGGCGTCATCGCGCTTGCGCTTGACCAGACCCATCTGCCCCAGTGTATCCAGTGCCCGGGTGATGGCCGGCTTTGACGCTTTAAGCTGACCGGCAAGGCCGCGCACTGTGTGCGGCGCCTCGGTCAGATAGACCGTCAGCAACAAGGCCATCTGTCTGGCAGTCAGGTCCGGTGCCTCGCGGCGAACCGATTCCAGTGTTACCGAGCGCCAGAACCCGAGCGCTTCAAGTGCTGTGTTTTCCTGCATTTCCATGGGAGGGGCCTCTAAAGACGTTTCGCAACCGTTTCGACAGGCTAGGCTCCCAAGGTGAAGAACCGGTTAACAGCTTTTAACCATAACGTCTGGACAAAAGGTCAAACAGCGCCCGAATGGCCTGTGCCTCGCCGCCGATCTTGCGCCCGGGGCGCGCACTCGGGTTCCATCCGAAAATATCAAAATGCACCCACGAGATCTCCGGCTCGACGAACTTTTGCAGGAACAGCGCCGCCGTAACCGAACCGGCAAAACCATCTTTTGTTATGTGATTGATATCCGCGACCTGTGACTTCAGCCCATCCGCATAGGGCTGCCACAACGGCATGCGCCACACCGGATCGTCCACATCGCCTGCAGCTTTGGAAATTTCTGCAGCCAGCGCCTCATCATCTGTATAGAACGGCGGCAGCTCCGGACCAAGCGCAACCCGGGCCGCGCCGGTAAGGGTCGCCATATCAACAAGCAGGTCAGGTTTATCCTCACAGCCAAGCGTCAACGCATCACCCAGCACCAGCCGACCCTCGGCATCGGTATTGCCGATCTCGACCGAAAGACCCTTGCGACTTTTCAGAACGTCGCCGGGGCGAAAGGCATTTCCGGAAATTGAATTTTCAACCGCCGGAACAAGGACCCTGAGGCGAACATTTAAGTTGGCCTCCATAATCATGGAAGCAAGACCAAGGACATTCGCCGCGCCGCCCATATCCTTTTTCATCAGGGCCATCGAGCCGCCAGGCTTCAGATTGAGACCACCGGTATCGAAACAAACCCCTTTACCAACAAGGGTAATCTTCGCAGCACGTTCATCGCCCCAGTGCATATCGATCAGCCGGGGAAGCCGGTCAGAGGCACGGCCGACCGCATGAATCATGGGATGATTTTCTGTGAGCAAATCATCCCCGACCGTCACGACCAGTTGCGCACCGCATCGCGCCGCAAGCGCTTCGGCAGCGCCGGCCAGCTCCTCCGGCCCCATATCACTCGACGGCGTATTCACAAGGTCCCGGGCGAGCGCGGCGCCGCGTGCGACAATCGAAACCCTCTCTCCATCAACGCCCTGAGGCAAGACGAGGCGCGCCAGGGCGCCATCTTTTTTCGCCGAAGCCCTGTTGGACGATTTGTAGACATCAAAGTCATAGGCCCCAAAGGCCCAGGCCAGAGCCGCCCTGGCACCCTCTTCGTCTTTCAGTCCTGCAAGTTCATAGTCGCCCGGGACGAGCGCACTGGACAGACCTGCAAGGATGAATGGGTCGCGTCCATCTCCGATGCCGTAGAGCACGCGTGCAAGAGTGCCGTCGTCAGCCGGGACATAAAGAATGCGCCCGGACTCTCCGACAAAGCCCGCAACACCGGCAAAGGTCTTTGCCTGTGCAGGCAAGCCTTCAAGATCGGATGCCGATTGATCTGACGAGACAAGGTGAACGATGTGGGCAGCATCGCTGCGGCTGGCAAATATTTCAAGCACGGGGCATTCTTTCTTTTCCAAAACGGTCAGGGGCACAATAGATCGTCACAGTAGCTCTCTGAAAGACCCGCTTCAACCTTCCCCATCGTCGCCATACCGGTTGACCAGACAGGTCTTCCGCGACGAATTTATCGCCTCGGATCATATGGCAAATTCTCAAAATTCTTCAATAGAATTAAAGGTTTGTTGGAATTTGGCTGGGATACTCTTTGTTAAGGTAAATCATTGTGATCGGACCAGGCATGGCGCAAAATTTCAAAACCGACCTTCTCGGCAGCACCAGGATCTTTCGCGGGGCAGCATTAGCTGTTGCCTGCCTGGCGGTGAGCGCCTGCCAGACGACGCAAAGTAACGACATGGCGTCCCTCGACGCGCCTCGATATTCCGAAACCTCCCAAAAGACCCCGACGTCTCCGGCCGTGCAGCGCTGGGCCGAAAGATTCAAGGCCAATCCACACGACATCAACGCGGCCGTCGGCCTTTCGCGTCAATTGCGCAGAGAGAAGAAATATGACGAGTCCCTCGGTGTCTTGCTGCGTGCAACCGCTGTCGCCGCCAATGACCCCTATCTGCTGTCCGAAATGGGCAAGACGTTGATCGAACGTGGATCACCGAAAGAAGGACTGAAACTGCTCGAACAGGCGTCAAGCAAGCTACCGTCTGACTGGAGCATCATGTCGGCGCGCGGCATTGCTCTGGATCAGTTGGCAGACCATCAAAAGGCTCAGGATGCCTATCAAATGGCCCTGACCTATTCGCCGGGCAATCCCGTTGTCCTGGCCAACTACGGTCTGTCACTTGCCACGCAAGGGCGCCTTGGCGAAGCCGAGAATATGCTCCGCAGGGCGGTTACCCATCCTGACGCGACCAGTGAGGTCAATCTCAACCTTGCCCTCATCGTTGGTCTCAAGGGCGACTTTGAAGAATCCGAGCGCATCGCCCGCGCCTACCTGCCACCGGCAACCGTCGAGGAAAACATGGCCTATCTGCGGTCCCTCCTGACACAGCCTGCGCGCTGGCGCCGCCCGACAGACGGCGACTACGATGCCACCATGCCAGAAAACATGCCGTCCTGACGGGGCTTACTTGAAGGAAAGATAAAAAAACCGCCTGAGGCAAAGACCTCAGGCGGGTTTTTTCATTTGGCATGGCAAAGTCCAGGTCCGCCTCGTGGCAGGACCGATCAACTCCACATCAATTTGATAGCTGCAGGTCCCAAAATCACCACAAAAAGGACCGGCAGGAAAAACGCAATCATGGGCACGGTCAGTTTGGCAGGCAGCGAGGCCGCCTTCTTCTCCGCGATATTCATCCGCATTTGCCGGTTTTCCTGCGCCATAACACGCAGGGCCTGCCCGACGGGTGTCCCGTAGCGCTCCGCCTGAATAAGCGATGTACAGACCGCCTTGATACCAGGATGGCCCGTCCGCTCACCAAGATTTTCGTAGGCCATACGGCGCTCTGGCAAATACGACAGTTCAGCCGTCGTCAGACCAAGCTCTTCTGCCAGCGGGACAGATTGCGCGCCGATCTCCTGAGTCACTTTAGCGAAGGCCGCTTCAATGGACATGCCTGACTCCACACAGATGAGAAGCAGATCGAGGGCATCGGGAAACGATGCAAAAATAGTTTCCTGACGGCGCTGAGCCAGGTTCTTGATAAAGATATTCGGCAGGAAAAACCCGAAGACAGCCCCGCCGCCCGCCATCAAAAAGCGCTTTCCGACAGGATAGCCAAAATCGTTCAGGAGAAACAGATAGGCGAGCACCAGGGCAAACACGACCGGCGGCATAACGACACGGAAAAAGACAAAAGTAAAAACCGGCCCTGGCCCACGAAAACCGGCTTGCGCCAGCCTCATTCTTGTTTCCGGACCCTCAAGAATTTCCCGCAGATTGAGCCTTTCAACAAATTCCTTGTAGAACCCGTCTGACTTGTGCCGCAACCGCGCTCCGGTCTTCGTCTTTGACAATTCCTGCCGCTGCTGCTTGCGCAGCTCCTCGCGCCGATTGGCAACGGACTTAAGGCGGTCATTCAACTTGTCACGCGCCAGCCATGGCATCGCAATGGTTATGATTGAAGCGAAAGCCGCGACCGCAACAAGCAGCGTCAACAGAAGCTGAGGGTCATAAAAGAAATTGATCAAACGTCCCATCGAAAAACCTGTCACTAAAAGTTGAAATTGATCATCTTGCGCATCACAAGAATACCGGTCGACATCCACACCGCGCTCAGACCCAGCATTATGTGCCCGGGCTCGGACGTGAACAAGGTAATCATATACTCCGGCGACGTCATATAAACCAGACCGGCAACACCCGGCGGCAGAGACCCAATAATCATGGCAGAGGATTTGGCCTCAGACGACATAGCCTGGATTTTTGCGCGCATCTGTTTGCGAGATCTCAGAACATCGGAAAGATTGCCAAGAGCCTCGGATAGATTACCGCCCGCAGATTGTTGAATAATCAGCACAATCATGAAGAAATTAACCTCGGCAATCGGCATCCGCTCAAACAGCATTTGCAGCGACTGCTCCAGAGGTATGCCGACCTTTTGCCCGTCCGTCACAAGAGCAAACTCACCACGAACCGGTTGCGCGGACTCATGCGCAATAATCTTGAGGCATTCATTGAGCGGCAAGCCGGACTTTACACCGCGCACAATCACATCAAGCGCATTGGCAAACTCTTCGGTGAACTTTTTCTGACGCCTCGTGCGCAGGAAGGAAAGAACCCAGCGCGGTAGTCCAATGACACCAACAAGACCTCCGAGGGCAATAGCGATGGGACCTTGCCCCGTAACAGAAATAAGCGCGGCAAGAACGGCACCACACCCTGCGGACATGATCCAGAACGTTCGTTCGGAAATCTCAAGTCCCGCCTGATCAATTTGCACTCTGAGCGACAGTCTTTGCTTTTGCTCCTTCTGGCGCTCCTCCAGCTCATCAAGTGTATCCTGAACAGCCTTGCGGCGCTCCTTGATGGCATCGCCGCTAAACCGGGATTTCTTTTCCTTACCCGGTTGCGCTATGGCCTGCAGGCGCTTCGACGTCTTGGCCCGGGCGGTGGCCGCCTGTCCAAAGAACACGTAGCCCAGAGCCAGAACACTGACTGTGCCTGTCAGGATCACAAAGATAAAGGTGATATCAGATGATGACATTCGAATTCCTCATTCTCTTTCAGCTCACAATGCTGCCCTAGTCAGCAGCCGCATCAAGCGCCATGGCAAGTTCAGCCTCACGGCCATAATACCGTGCGCGATCCCAGAACGCCGGGCGCGCAATTCCGGTCGATTTGTGTCTACCTTTAACGTTGCCAGCTTCATCCTCACCATCCATTTCAAAGATAAACAGATCCTGTGTGATAATGACGTCGCCCTCGGTCCCCAGCACCTCGGTAACATGAGTAATACGCCGCGATCCGTCACGCAGACGCGTCGCTTGAATAACAATATCAATCGAACCACAAATCATGTCGCGAATTGTCTTTGACGGCAAATTGAAGCCGCCCATCGTAATCATGCTTTCGAGACGACTGAGCGCTTCACGCGGCGAGTTGGCGTGCAGGGTTCCCATCGAGCCGTCATGACCGGTATTCATAGCCTGAAGAAGGTCAAAGGCCT
This sequence comes from uncultured Alphaproteobacteria bacterium, assembly GCA_965603015.1. GTDB lineage: Bacteria > Pseudomonadota > Alphaproteobacteria > M2410 > M2410 > JAUWTJ01. The sequence goes on along the minus strand of CBFDBJ010000008.1, from coordinate 50,837 downwards.
CAGGCCCCCGGACTTCACCAACAATGATTCGCTCCGGACGCATCCGAAGGCAGTTCTTGACCAGTTCGCGCATGGTTATTTCACCGGAACCTTCAAGATTGGCCGGGCGGGTTTCGAGACGCACAACATGGGGCTGCTGCAACTGAAGCTCCGCCGCATCCTCACAGGTAATGATCCGCTCGTCCTCGTCGATAAAGGCTGTCATACAGTTCAGGAGCGTCGTTTTACCTGAACCGGTACCGCCGGAAATCAGGACATTGCAACGCACCGCGCCAATAATATTGAGAACCGTCGCACCTTCAGGCGATATCGAGCCAAAGGTTACAAGGTCCTGCATCTGGAGCTTGTCTTTTTTGAACTTCCGAATGGTGAGCGCCGGGCCGTCAATTGCGAGCGGGCCGGAAATAACGTTGACCCGAGAACCGTCAAGCAAGCGCGCATCGCATATAGGGCTCGACTCATCGACCCGGCGACCTACCTGGCTCACGATCCGCTGACAGATATTCATCAATTGGCCATTGTCCCGGAACCGGACGTTTGTGACCTGGATCTTGCCGTTGACTTCGATGTAGACGCGCCCGGCGCCATTGACCATGATATCCGAGATATCGTCGCGAGCAAGCAGAGGCTCAAGCGGTCCATAGCCAAGAACATCGTTGCAGATATCCTGCAGCAGAGTTTCCTGCTCGGCGATACTCATGACGACATTCTTGATCGCAATGATTTCCTGAACGATATCACGAATTTCATCTCGCGCGCTTGCCTGGTCCAACTGGGCAAACTGGCTCAGATCAATCGTATCAATCAGCGCATTGAAGATCGTCGATTTGACCTGAAAATACTCCTCCGAATGATCTTCGACAACAAAAGGATCCTCAGGTGTTGCGTCTTTCTCAAGAGAAGGTTTGGGCGCCGGAATCGGCGGAGCCAGCTCCTCGACCTCGGCAGGCACGCCAGCGCCCGCCTCGACCGACTTCTTGCGAACCGAACGGGTCTGGTCGCCCCCTGGGGCATCTGGAGTGCGTTTTCCGAACATAAATCCCCGTAATTACTTTCCCTTGAGCTGGGCCATAAACTTCTGAAGCGTAGAGGTCTTTTGCTCAACAGGTTCACGCTGCGTGAGCAATCCGGCAAGGCTGATCAAACCTTGCGTCACCTTGCTATCGGGCTTCATTTCAGCGACCATTTGGCCGTTGTTGGCGGCTGTTCCAAACAACTGCGGCTCAAACGGCACCGAAAGCACAACTGGCACACCAACAGCCTCGGCAAATTCCTTCTCGGATATCTCTGGCCGCTTGGCGACACCTGTCTGGTTCAGCACAAGCTTCGGCGGGTTATCAAATGTCCGGGATTGTTTTAGAAGGTCGACCAGATTTTTGGTATTCCTGAGACTGGAAAGATCCGGTGTTGCCGTGATGACAATCTCATCAGCTGTCAAAAGGATATGCCGGGTCCAGGGCACCCAGATGTGCGGCAGATCAACGACCATGCAGGGTACCGTTGAGCGAACTCTGTCCAGAACATTTTCAAAAGCCGATGACTCAAGTTCAAAGTCGCGGTCGAGAACACCTGGCGACGTAAACAAACTGAGATGCTCGGAACATTTGACAAGCAGGCGATCAAGCAATTGATCATCAAGACGTTCCGGCGCAATCAACGCATCGGCGACGCCCTGAGCCGGGTCCTCATTGAAGTCGAGGCCAGCTGTACCAAATGGCAGGTCAAGGTCGATGAGGGTCACGTCATGAAGCATGCGTTCCGCAATACACCAGGACACATTGTGCGACAAAGTACTTGATCCGACACCACCCTTGACTCCGGTAAAGACGAGACTACGGCCGATCGGCGTTGCACCTGGATCGACGTAGAGTGTCGATACGGCATCAATAACCTGTGGAACAGTAAGAGGGCCGACCAGATATTCACTAACACCCTGGCGAATGAGCTCGCGGTACAGAATGATATCATTGACCTGGCCAATCACAATGACTTTGGTACCCGCATCACAAACGGCAGCCAGCTCCTCAAGACCCTTGAAGATTGCGTCATGGTCCTGGGTCGCTTCAACGAGGATCAGGTTGGGCGTTGGTGTCACAGAAAAGTGTTGCACTGCAGCTTGAATACCGCCCATGTGAACCGTCACATGCGCTCGGGACAACCGCCGATCACTGGCAACCTGTTGCATAACCGACCCGTTCTCTGGCGACTTGCAAAAGGCCTCAATGCTGATGCGGGGTACAGGACGATCCTGAAGCGGTGTATTCACTTTCGGTGAAGAGCTCTGTGGCTCCACCACAGGGGCCTGCCGGGACACATCATCAAACTCGGCATCCAGGACCGCTTCGGGCTGAATCGCTTCAGATCGTATCGGGGTATCATCCAGACTCGGCAAATCAAGCGCAGGTTCCTGGCGCTCTGACACATCTTCGACATCAACATCTACTGGTGCCGAGTTATCTACATTTTTGGCCATGCTTACTTTCCACTCTGGTTTTTAGCTCTATTCACTGATGTCACTGACAGTGCCGGATTCCTGATCTGACCGCTCACTGGTCGTCACATTGCCGGCTCTGTAATTTTCGAAAACCATCGCCCGTCGTGCCGGATCTGCCGGATCTATGCGCGTCGGCTCAATCAAGTCCCGCGGATCTTCAACCAGCGTCGCCAGGTTGGACTGCGTAGCGCACCCCAGGTTCGGCGAAGACTGGTTGGTCGGTGTGAACCCCACATTCCGGTTCCACAGACCACAGTTGCTTGTGAAGGCATGATACCGTCTGAAGAGCACTGTCACCGGCGCACTTTCATCAGTCTCGGCAGCAAGGTAGGAATTCATTTTGATTGAGGTCGGGCGAATACCCTGATCAACCATAACCTTTGCGATTTCCGCAGCGGCCCCTATCGAAGAGGCCGAATTGGCAGATCCCGTCGGCGCAACCACCCAGATATCACCGTGCCCGACATGCTTGTAGGATTCAGCCAGCAGAGCAACACGGTTTTTGTCGGCCTGGCTGAGGGCAAAGACATGCGGCGCAATGACCAGGGTAATTTCTTCTTTTTCATCCGCGACCTGGATCGGAAATTTATCCACCGGACCGCGTCGCGTAACCATCGGCCCATCGGACGTTACGGGAAGAGAACCACAGGCTGATAGTGACAGGGCCGCAGCAAACATCACTACCAACCTCATCGTGTTTTCGTTATTCAAAGACATCGCGTCACTCCTCACTGTACAATCATGCCAACCGGACCTTGCCAGTTGCGCTTGGACACTTCTTGACCACTGACACCATAAACCTTGTTGAGACGCCCCATGAGAATGGTGTCAAGGTCGTTCGGCGCCGCAAAACCATCAACCGGCGTAACCAGCCTGTCCCGATTGGTCGGGTTCACCAGATAGGGTGTTACAATGATAACCAGTTCGGTTTCGTTGGCTTCAAAATCGCGACTGCGAAACAGCGCACCCAAAATGGGAACATCCTTGGCACCTGGAATACCGTCAATATTCTGACGAATATCCTCCTGCAGCAGCCCGGCCATGACCATGCTGCCGCCGCTCGGCAGTTCTACAGTCGTCTCCGCCCGACGCACCCGCAATGAAGGAATTGTCGTTCCACCAAAGTTTAGCGCACCGGCAGAGGCAAGCTCGCTGGCCTCGGTTGAGATCTTGAGTGAAATCCGTCCTTCCGACATAACCACCGGCGTAAAGCCGAGACCCACACCGAACTGGTGGAAAGTAACAACGATATTACCGTCCCTGTCGATGCCTGTCGGAACCGGGAATTCGCCCCCGGCCAGAAAATTGGCCGACTCTCCCGAGATGGCCGTCAAGGTGGGTTCTGCAAGAGTGCGAACCAGCCCGACCCGTTCGAGCATACGCAGGACAGCGGAAGCTTCGCCTCTTGGACCCGAGTAGGTGTAAGTTGCTGCCGTGTTCGACAGAGCGCTCCCGATCAGGCTGAACGGATTGAGATTATCAAAACCCCAGCTCGTACTTCCGTTCTGAAGATAGGAGCCGCCCCAGGAAGCGCCAAATTGCTTCGACACATTGCGTTGCATCTCAACAATAGAAACCTTGAGCATGACCTGTTCATTGGTATCAATGGCGACCATGTTGAGGACCCGCGCCGGATCACCGACAAAGCGAGCCGCCAGATCACGAGCCTGTTCAGAGGCTGCCGGGCTGGAGACAAATCCAGACAGCACAATATTGTCATTGATGGATTCGATCGTCACACGAGAGTCCGGAAGAAATCTATCGACCATAGCCTGGAGAGCATCAAGATCACGCTCGACCTGGACCTCTAGATTGAGAATTTGCTTGCCCGCTGCGTCAAGAATGAAAACATTGGCCTGACCAATCTGGCGGCTGAATATGTAAACCTGACGCGGCGAACGCACGACCGCCTCAACAATCATGGGATTGGAGACCATGACATCGCGGGCATCTGCCGGCAATTCAATGATCGCACCCTTGTCAAGCGGCAGAATAAGATTTTCTGATTTCGGTCCTTCTCCACCGGCATCAATCTTGACCAACATAATGTTTTCAGGCGTTCGGCCAGAGCCCTTCAGCTCCGCCTGAGCCGAAGCCATCAGACAACAGAGCAAGGTTGATGTGACAAAACCGATTTTGATATTACGCAGTACACTCATGATCATTCCTTTATCGGCTTCCGGATACCCGACCGTTTCGAACAACAACAACCTGATTTTTGGATTTTCGGCTCAAGGCAACATGCCCGCCTCCCGCGCCTTCACCGGCGAGGCTACGCAGCACGAGCGAAACTTCACCCATTTGTGCAGCCAGAATAAGGTCTTCAGATTGCTCCGATGAGAGTTCAAGTGTCGCGGTGCGCCCGACAACGACCTGTTGACCGTCTTCTTCCCGGAAGGTTTGATCGATAGCAAGCACCCTGACATCCTGAAGAATGGTTTCACCGGTAAAATTATCCGAGCGCTCACCGTCGGCTCGGGATTTATACGTCGTAATAACGTCGACCCGGTCGTTGGGAAGAATGAACCCGCCCGCGCCGGTCTCCGCCGAAATCTTGATGCCAACACCGCGCATACCCGGTTGAATGATGGCAGCCATGACCCCGCCCTCGCCAATACGCACCATCTTGTGACCTGTCAGAGGCTCACCGATAACAACCGGCGAGCGCAGGACGGCGCCGATCCAGTTTTTACTGGCATCCACATCCGATGTCTGGACAATGAAGGAGGGGTGTACGGCCTCTTTTGGCCATGTCTGCCAGCGAAAATCATTGGCGACCATGGTTTCGCCCACGGTGATGTTACGCGAGGCGACAAGAACACCTGTCGTGTCAACAACGACTACCTGGGGCTCCAGAGCAGCGTTAGCCGGTCCCTGCGACGTTGACATTGAACGGACCAAAAATGCGGCCATCCCTGCTGTCAGTATCGCGATCCCCATTACAATCATACGCGCGAGGTTCATGACAATTGCCCTTTATCCTGTCTTTTAGTCCGGCCATTGCGGCCCTTATATCGATGAAGATGGAGCACCCGGAACACACCTGACCGCAACACCATTTCATCGACCCTGATTTGACACTAACAACAAGCTGTTCCATTTCAGTAAACCGGGTCTTCAGTATGTTAGATTTCAAAGTGAGACTTTCTTAACCTGTTCCCCGTTTGAGCTTACCCGTTGAACCTACCCGGCCATGAGATCGATGAGCGGAGACTGACGCAGCGCGATGAGCCCACCGGCGGCAATCGCCACGCCATAGGGCAGGGCTTCATTGGTACTGTGCAGGCGCCCGACCCACGGCACGGACAAAACAGGGTCTGGAACCCGCATAAAACGGAAAAGCAGCAGCACCAGCGTTGCCGCTCCACCCGATAACATTGTGCAGAACATAAAGGTCAGCGATGCTGGCCAACCAAACCACAAAGCCGTTGCCGCAATCAGCTTGGCATCGCCGCCACCGATCCAGCCCAGAGCAAAGCACGCCATCCCGGCCAAAAGAAATCCAAACCCGACACCCGATGCCACAACAATATCACCAATCGGCATTCCAAACGCAAACCCCAACGGCAAAAACGACACAACGAGAAGCCCGGAAATCCAGTTCGGTATTGTCATTGTCGCAATATCACTCATCGCAGCAATGACCAGTAACAACGGTAAAATCAGTACAGGAAGTAATTCCATATCCAGGCCTCTGAAGCTGTCGAGCACACATGATCTTCAAGCTGGAAACTTGACACGGAACGGTTAATTTAGTGAAAATCTTGCTAGCGGATGAGCTCAGGAAAACGGTTCCCGCTGCATACAGCTCACGATCAGACAGAGCGGGCATTGGTTGACGTTGAGCTCCCGGTCACGTCTCAAGATCTACAACGCACAAAAAACAAAGGGCGGATCCGAAGACCCGCCCTTGCCAGGCACTTAATGCCAAACTTGCGTTCGATTACAAACCAGCGGCTACACTGGTGAACGTCGAAGTAACTTTCGTACCAACAGTACCAACAGCGGTAATAATGGCGACCGCAATGCCGGCAGCAATAAGGCCATACTCAATAGCCGTTGCACCGGATTCGTCATTCAGAAAATTTTTGAGAAAAGTCATGTTCTAGAACTCCTTACTATCTACTACACAGCACTATGGACGCGAGGCCTTACCCTTGTGGATGGACAGACCACCGCGTACGGCTGTCACACTACCGACACCTCATTAATAAATGGTAAAATGTAATGGTTTATATTTCGATAACGATATATATACTATATTAATTAGAATTATATTAGATTAATCGCATGATTATACTTACAACAATAGAGATTTATACTTACTCGATCTCATGATTAACTCTTGATTAACCGAGTTAGATTTCCTTCAAGACACCATTAATCATAATATCTTACTGGCATTCATGACGAGGGTGAAAACCACTCCGACCCGAGACAGAAGGATAGCCGAGTATAAATCAAGTATAAAACCATGAAAATTCACCCCCTCCCTTTTAGGGCTTATTCATTTTTTTTCGCTAGCATCCTCCCGTAAGAGGAAGACCTCGCGCCTTTAATGAGTTGGAGTAAAAGACATGGGACACCGTAACGTAGATCGCACTACCGGGCCGATCCTCGGGCATCTGCTCACGATGGTTGCTTTAGGGCTTACACTGATCTTGTCAGGAAGCGGCACCGCCAGTGCGGCCGAGCTTCAAGTCCCAATAGACGAATCAAAGGTCTTCGTTGTGGATCAACCGGTTACAACGGTGGCGGTAACCAACCCATCTATCGCTGATGTTTCAGTACACAATGACAAGATCATTCTTGTCGTTGGTCGGATGTATGGTGTGACAAATATAATTGCACTGGACAGCGACGGCAAGCCGATTGCGACAAAGCGGGTTCGCGTTACCTCGGTCGCCAATGCAGGAAGTGTGACCTATGTCCGGGGCCCCGGTATCTTTTCCTACTCGTGTGCACCGCGTTGCGAAAGGGTCCTGCTGCCAGGTGACCGTCTGGGACTGCCAGGACCGGACGAAGGCCCAGTGACCTTTACCGAGCAAAATGGCGAAATGAGCGGACGGGCGGGTCAGATAGACGCCGCCTCAAAGTAGACCGATCCTTCCGAGAGATTTGAAAGCCCGCGAGACCCACCTCTCGCGGGTTTTTTATTGACCGGAAGTCTGGCAAACCAGCTCTTGAAGCCTCGCTGCTTTTTCGCTATCCCGGATATGCAGTATACAAAATGACAAGAGCCAGGGAATATCCTCACATGCCACTAGAACAGCTCTTGCTCCTTGCCCTCATCCAGGGGCTGACAGAATTTTTGCCAATATCCTCTTCGGCCCACCTCATACTTCTGCCTCAACTGACAAATTTCGAGGACCAGGGCGTTGTCATGGATGTTGCCGTCCATGTGGGCTCGCTTGGTGCTGTCATGTCCTATTTCCGCAAGGATATCGGATCTTTGCTCACCGCCGTGCCCGACTTCTTTCGCCGCAAGATGTCCGACGATGTGCGTCTTCTCGACTTTCTTGTGATCGGGTCCATCCCGGCGGTTATCGCAGGGGCCGTGATCGGCCTGACAGGATGGAATGACCTGATGCGGTCCATTAATGTCATCGCCATTGCCTCAATTGTCTTCGGCCTGGTGCTTTACGCCGCTGATCGCTGGCCCCCGAAAGAGCGCGCCGTCAAAGACCTGTCCATGAAGGATGTTATTTTCATCGGCCTTGCTCAGGCTTTGGCGCTGATACCCGGCACGTCGCGCTCGGGCATTACCATGACAGCAGCCAGGGCCCTGCATATGACCCGTTCCGAGGCCGCTCGCTTTTCAATGCTTCTGTCGATCCCGATCATTGTCGCATCAGGAACCTTTGAAGCCCTGGACCTGGGTGGCGCCGCGAGCAACACCGCCTGGAGCACTGCCGCAATCGCCGCGGCCCTGTCATTTGCTGCAGCTTACGCGTCCATCGCGCTCTTCATGGCTCTGGTCGAGAAAATTGGCTTCATGCCATTTGTGATCTACCGGGTCACCCTCGGCGTCATCCTGTTGACTCTTTTTTGATCCGGCGAAAATGGTCTAGCGGGTAGCAGGACGCGCGTCATACTGGCCATACTTGCGGAAGCGCACCAGATAATCTGGCAAGACCGCTTCCAGCGACACCAGTTGACCAGCACCAGCACCCTTGCCCAGGTCTTTGATGGTCAGAACGCCTGGTTCACCCGACACACCTGCCACATTATCATATTGCAGCAACTTGACCTGATCCACCGTCAACAAGGGCGGAATGCGCAGGAACGTGTACGGCATCTGCAGGAAAAAAGCATTGATCTTTGTCGCCCAGAATGGCCATGGAACAAATAGCCGGGGTCGCCCCATATCCCGCGCCATCATGCGCAGAATCTCCGCCAACGTAAGGACATCCGGCCCGCCCAGCTCATAGGTCTTGCCTCTGGTCTCATTCGATCCGACCGCCGCCATGAACGCATCGACCACGTCATTGATATGGACCGGTTGAAAGCGCGTCTTTCCGGAGCCAATGAGAGGAACAATCGGCATCATCCGAACGAGACCGGCAAATCGGGAAATAAATCCATCGGCTGGCCCGAAAATAACCGAAGGCCTCATAATCGTCGCAGAAGGGAAAGCCTCCAAAACCGCCTCTTCGCCAGCTGCCTTTGTCTGTGCGTATGCACTGACAGACGTTTTTTCAGCACCCAGCGCAGACATATGAATAAGGCGGCGTGCCCCTGCGGTGGCGGCAGCACGGGCAACATTGCCCGCTCCGGCAGCGTGAACCGCTGTGAATTTTTGTTTGCCGCCCTGGACAAGAAGACCAACCAGATTGATCACCACATCGGCGCCCTGCACGGCTGCCGCAACAGAGGCCACATCACGGACATTGGCCTGCACGATCTGGAGCTGGCCCACATCGCCAATGGATCCAATCTCTTGCGCTTCATGCGGACGGCGCACTGCGACACGGATGCGCCAGCCTTCATTTGCCAGCCGCTGAACCAGGTGACGGCCAACAAAGCCCGAGCCTCCAAAAATGGTGACGGTTTTTCCGGTTTTGGCAATTGCTGTCATAGTTTCTTTCCCTGTCAGAGCCTTCACCCGCCTTCTATGAGCCGCAGCGGCGCGGGCCCGGCTGTGCGGTGTCTGCGAAGCAGTTACCGCTCCTCACGACCGCGAATCAAGCAATTTTACCCCCCCTGCGGCAATTATTCCACGTGGTATTCCTCACCCCTGAGCCATTGACCCAAAATGCGAGCTTCAAGGATTTCCGCAAGATCGTCTTGCGGTTTAAAACTACGAGAAACTGTGGTCTATTGACCACAGACGACAACCACCGCGGCGGCGACCTGAAGGAATGCTTGTGACCAGTGATGACATCGCAGGAAAGTGGATCAAAGAGGCCGAAAAAAGCGGCGAATTGAAACGCAGTAAGCACTTCGGCGAGGAGCTTGATCTGCAAGATGGCTTTGCTCAAACCCCCGAAGAGCTCAAAATCGCCTTCAAGGTCCTGAAGAACTCCGGTTTTGCTCCCGGCGAAGTCGGGCTCTTCAAGGAACTTGCAGGTTTGCGCCAAAAATTTGCGCAAGAAACCGATCAGCAGGAACGCAAGGCTCTTCAAAAGCAGATAGCAGACAAGCAATTGAAAATTCAGATTTTCGTCGAGCAAAGAACGCTCTGAAAACAGCGGGTGAAACCAGAATGAGCGAGACAACGACCATACCTAAAGGCGAGGCAGAGCGCGCCCCCGAAGTCCGGAACCTTGGTACCGCAGATATTAAGGCAGCCCTTGCGAGCGGGCTCGCCGACTTTCGAAGCGTCCCTCAATATGGTTTGTTTTTCGGCGGCGTCTATGCCCTTGGCGGATGGATGATGTATTTTCTGCTGACCCTGGCGGGCCTTCCGTTCCTCGTCTACCCCCTGGTGATCTGTTTCGCCATCCTGGCACCGTTCATGGCCGCAGGGCTCTATGATGTCAGCCGCAAGCTTTCCAGATCAGAGGCCCTTTCCTGGCCCGACGTTCTGTTATCGGTAAAAGGAACAAGCCGTCGCGACCTGGGCTGGATGGCCTTGATCACCGGTTTTGCCATAATTATCTGGATGGATATCGCGGCCCTTCTGTTTTTTGGCTTCATGGGATTAAAATCCTTCTCGCCGTCCGAGTTCATAACCCAAATCTTCACCACACCAACCGGCCTGATGTTTCTGGTGCTTGGCAATCTCACCGGCGCCATGATCGCTTTCTTTGTCTTTTCCATTACCGTCGTCTCGTTGCCGCTCCTGTTTGATCGAGACGTCGATTTTGTCACCGCAATGATCACATCGGTCAAAGTGGTAAAGGCCAACCCGGGGCCCATGGTCCTGTGGTGGTGCATCATCGGCCTCCTGATTGGTCTTTCCCTCCTCAGCGGCCTGATCGGCCTCTTCTTCACCCTGCCTGTGCTGGGACACGCCACCTGGCACCTTTACACCAGAGCGATCGCCTGATCATCCGGACCGAATACATCTTGTGAGCCGAGCAAAGAAAAGGGGAGCCGCAAGGCTCCCCGATCTCAATTATTGGTACAGCTCTGACGAACTATCGTTTGACGCCCATTTGCGCCAGGAACTGGTTGACGTGGCCGTTCATTGCCTCGGACTGCTGGCTGAGTTCTGAAGAGGCTTCACGAACCTGCGCCGCAAGGTGACCGGTATCTTCAGCCGCCGTCATGACGCCCTGAATGTTCTGGTTAACCTCCTGCGTAGCCACACCCTGTTCTTCAACCGCCGCCGAAACTGCCGTGGTGATTTCGTCCATGTTCTCGATGGTCTCGGTGATTGTCTTGATCGCAGCTACGGAATCACTCACATTCTGCTGAATGCTGGTGACCTGCGAAGCAATGTCCTCGGTTGCCTTGGCTGTTTGATTGGCCAGCGTCTTGACTTCGGAAGCCACAACCGCAAAACCCTTGCCAGCGTCGCCAGCCCGGGCCGCTTCAATTGTTGCGTTGAGGGCAAGCAGATTGGTCTGACTGGCAATGTCCTGAATAAGGGTCACAACATCACCAATTTTATTGGCACCTTCCGCCAGTGCATCAATCGAGTCGCTTGAACGGCGCGCTTCCTTGACGGCAGCATCTGCAATTTCGGCTGACTTGACAACTTGCGACGAGATTTCATTGACGCTGGTTGACAATTGCTCCGAAGCCGCAGCCACAGCAGCAGCCTGAGCGGACGTCTCATCCGTAGCAGCCGCCATTGAAACAGAGTTCGCATCAAGCTGCGTCGCCGCTGCAGAAACAGAAACCGACACATTGCCGACATTGTCAGCCATCTTGATTTGATCGGAGATGACATTCCACGTCAGCAGAGGCGCGATATAGTTGCCGTCAGCATCATCAAGGCGCGTGACCCGCAAGGAGAGCGTGTCATCACCAAGGGAAATGTTGGATTCCCATGGCAGGTTTTTTGGATCGGCCAACAGGGCGCGCTGATGCGCCGGGTTCTTGTGGAAAATATCAATGCAGGTCCCGACAAGATCCTTCGCCTTGATCGGGATAAGATGTTCCAGCGTTGTCAGCGTATCAATACTGGTCTTGTTGGCATAGATAACTTCAAGCGTATCCTTGTCCGCCATCATCACGTTAACCGGCATGTCATCCATCATTTTCAGAAGACGCGCTGTCTCCCTTTCTTGTCGGACGCGTTCCGTCACCACACTCCAGGTCAACATCGGGCCGGTATATTTGCCGCCCGCGTCAAACATGGCTGTTATATAAAGATCGAGAAATTCTTCGCCCAGTGTAATCGTTGCCTTGTGCGGCAATTTCGTCGGATCAGACAGAATCTGTCTTTGAAAGGATGGATTCTTGTGAAAAATATCGACCGACTGCCCCATCAATTCCGCTACCTTACACGGAAGAAGGTGCTCAACCTTGCCAAGTTCTTGCAAGGTACTGTCGTTGATATAGTCGATCTTGAAGTCGTTGTGTATGTCGCAGGTCATGACCGCAATCGGCATGGTCTTGACCATATTCTCAAAGCGGTCGCTATTCTGACTTCCAGAAAAAACCCCTTGAGACTTCCAGTTACGTTTCAGCATAGTAGTCCCCGTCTCTCGTTCAGTAGTTCCAAATTACCGGGCCTACAAAACACCAAAAGAGTTAATTGCGAGATAATCGCAACAAGAGTTTTGGTAAAACACAACCCTTCAGATACGGGCAAGAATATAACAACCCGCACAAGTCCTTACATTTTCTGTGGGATTTGACAGCCCGGAACCTTTCCGGACAAGCTGTTAGACCAAGAGAACCGCAGGGAAAAGGTTAACATCAGCGTCGAAAATCGACTGGTCATTGCGCGTTGAGGCGACCGGACTTTCCAGAATTCACCTCGCCGATTCAGCGCAAAAACTTTTTCCGCCGCTCCGCCAGCTCGCCGCTCATAACCGCCAGAATCTGCTGCCGGTCCTCCATTGCCATGGCAGCTTCCATACTTTGGGCATCGACGGAGAAATTGAGCGCATCCTTGGTCATACGCAAGCCAAACCCGGTCGCCGCCAGCATCGCCTTGATGAGATCATCAGCCGCGCTTTCCAGTTCGCCGTCGGGAACCATCCGCGACGCAAGCCGGTGCTGGATCGCCTCCTCGGCATGGATGAAGCGTCCGGTCAGCAGGAGTTCCGAGGCCAGAGAAAGGCCGACCAGCCGGGGCAGGAAATAGCTCGCCCCCATATCACAGCCCGTCGTTCCAATGGTGAGATAAGCCGCATTGAGCTTTGCCGACTCGCCGAGGATACGAATATCCGACGCCAGCGCGAGCGACATGCCCCCGCCGCAAGCCGCGCCCTGAACAAGGCTGATGATCGGCTGAGGACAGCGCCGCATGGCCTTGTAAATATCCTGAATATTCCTTTGGCCTTGCATCCCTGACTCAACAGTACCATCGCCACTGCCATCACTTTCCTTCAGATCCAGCCCGGCGCAAAAAGCCCGGCCATTGGCTTTCAGGACAATGACCCTTGTTTCGTCGTCACGGTATTTGGCTTCGAAATACTCACGTAAACAACGAACCATGTCGCGGCTCAACGCATTAAGCCGCTCCGGCCGGTTGAGCGTCACCCACTCGACAGCACCACGTTTTTCAATCAACAGAATATCGCTATCTGTACTCATCTTCCGCTCTCCCTTAACGAAACTCTCAACCTTCAACAAAGCCCTTCCAGGCACTCATATATGTGATGAAGGCATCGCTCAGGCCTTCTGAACGCAGGTAATCCGCTGTCACGGGGTTACGCACCGGCGTGAAATCCGGGTCGGCCTTCATCTTGTTCGGAAAATCGTGATGCAGGATCGCGGCCCGGCCAAGCAGCACATAGTCCACGCCGTCTTCCAGACACCGCACCGCGTCGGCAGGCGCGCGCACTTTGCCCGCCACGCCAAGGCGGACGTTGCCGCGATCAAGCTCGGTGAAATATGACATCAGGCTGCGGCCCTTGAACTCTGTCTCTTCGGGCTCCTTGAACACATCCCAGAGCGACATGTCGATGTAATCGACCGCGCCTTCCTTCATAAGTCGCTGCGTGACTTCCACAACCTCAGCCAGCTTCATGCCGAAACGTTCCGGCGACAGGCGAATGCCAAGATTGAAATCAGCTCCGCAGCGCTCTCGAATACCGGCAATAATATCAAAAATAATCCGTGAGCGGTTTTCAAGTGAGCCGCCATATTGGTCATCGCGCCGGTTGATTTCCGCACTCAGGAACTGGCACAGGATGTACCCGTGTGCGCCGTGAAGCTCCGCACTCTCAAAGCCCGCCTTTTCAGCCCGAACGGCGGCGGCAATGAAATCCTCTGTCAGTTGCTCCACTTCCGCCGTTGAAAGCGCGCGCGCTCCGGTCTCGTCATCGTCCGAGGGACAGACAGGCTTTTCATCAATCAATTCGTGCGGCGTGCGCATGCCCGCATGGTGCAGCTGCACCGCCGACACGCTGCCCTGGTCTTTGATACCCTCGGCCAGCCGCGTGAGCCCCGGCAAGTGCCGGTCGTCAAAAATACCAAGCTGGCCCGGAAAGCCCTGCCCGACCTTCTGCACATGGGAGGCACAGGTCATGGTGAGCCCAAAGCCGCCCTCGGCGCGCATGGTCAGCCAGTGATATTCATCATCGGACAAGGTGCCGTCTTCATGGGATTGCGTGTTGGTCAGCGGCGCCAGCATAAAGCGGTTTTTCATTGCGGGTCCGCGGGCAAATGTCATCGGCTCGAACAGGTCGGTCATATATCTCTCTTCATTTGTTTTTATTATTGGGTAGACGTTATTTCCTCGGGTGCACTTCGCCTTCAAAGACAACACCCCAAACCGGCACATCTTTCAGCCCCTTGGCACCCAGCTGTATCGGATCTTCCTCCAGCACAGCGAAGTCGGCGCGCTTGCCTGCCGCAATCGAACCGATCTCGTTTTCGAGCCCCAGAACATAGGCCGCATCGATAGTAATCGCCCGCAGCGCCTTGTCGAGACTGATGCGTTCGTTCGGCGCCATGACATCGCCTTCCATATTGCGCCGGTTGGCGGCAAGCCAGGCAAGAAACAGCGGCTGGGCCGGCGCCATGGTGAGATCGGAATGAAGCGCCACCGGCACATCGAGACGTTCAAGCGAACCGAGCCGCGAGATTTGCGACGCCCGATCATGGCTCAAGCCCTCCCGGGCGTAGGCATCGCTCAACACATAGACATAATTGGGCTGCGCTGAAACCAGCGCTCCCAGTTCGGCGAGCCGCCGGTTCTGGCTTTCGGTGGAATAACCCAGATGCTCCATCGTAAAGCGGTGATCGGGTCGCGGCGTTTCAAGCTGCAGATCTTCCAGAATATCCAACACGACATCAAGGCCTTCGTCGCCATTGACGTGAGTGTGGATCTTGTAGCCTGCGTCCCAGAAATCACTGGCCATCGCCCGCAAGTCATCTGGTTCGGTAATCCATTTGCCCTCATGGCCATCTGTGTAGCCCGGCGGGTTCATCCGCATGAACTGCGAAAAGAACGCACCATCGGCAATAAGCTTGATCCGGTTGTTCATGAACAGGCGGCGGCCTTCGTATTTCTCTTCCTGCGCGCGAATAAAACTGTCGGCCTTTGCAAAATCCCCCTCAGCCATGAGAAGCGATTTGGCAAGCGGCACCATAAGGATGCGGACCGGCGCCCCGGGTTTCTCAAACGCATTTTCCATCATCGCCGCTTCGGTCGCAAAGTCGGCAAAGATGCCGGTCGCCATATCGGCGATGGTGGTCACACCGGCATTGAGGAGCATGGTTTGCATGATGGAGAAACCCTCACCCAGATGATCAGGTGCCAGGATAGTGGGCCGCAATTTGGCAAGCGCCGCAACCAGCCCGGTTTCCATGAAATGGCCGTCTGTAAAATTGATATGATGCGGATCGACGCCCGGAATTTGCAGGAACGGGGCAAGATCCTCTTCGCGCGCAAAGCCCATCATTTCCATGGCCGCAGTATTGGCGATGATCTCGTGAAAGGAGCGCTGCCAGACAATAACCGGTCGGACCCGTTCGATGGCATCAAGGTCGGCGCGGGTCAGATCCCCGTGCCAGAGCTGGTGGTAGCCCCAGGTGATAAAGGCTTTGTCGGCAGGACCCTCGCTCGCCGCCACAGTTTCAGCGAGCCGTGCGCGATAAGCCTCCTGTGTACGCAATCCGGTCACATGCCCGCCCGGCAGATCCCAGTCTTCCGGTGTGATAAATTCTGTAGGCAGAAGAACCGCACCCATGATGGGATGAAGATGGGGGTCAATAAAACCCGGCATCAGGATCTTGCCAGCAAACCCCCGGTCGATGACGTGGGGTTGACCGCGGAACCACGGCTCCACGTCTTTCAACGTCCGACCAACACCCAGGATGCGCCCGTCCCTGATGGCGACGACTTTCGCCTCCGGCATGGCCGGTTCCATGGTGATGATCTTCTTCGCCACATAGACGTGAACCTGGCCCGGCGTTGCCGACTGTGGATCCTGCCCGGCATCGGAACAGGCGGCCAGAATGGCGAAAGCAAACAAGGCAGATACGAATGACAGAAACCCAGGTATCCTTGATTTCAGAAGAATGGCCATTTGCATCTCCGAGAGAGTGGCAGGATTAACAGTGGCAGGCATCAGCGCTCACCCTCCCCCCCTGCAGGGGGAGAGGGGAGTTCCAAAGACGTCAAATCTCGCTGAACTTCTTGCCTTCTGCGACAAGTTTCTCAAGCAGGGCAGCAGGTTTGAACTCCTCGCCAAGTTCGGCTTCGAGCTCCTTCATGCCTGCCAGCACCTTGTCGAGACCGACGAGATCGCCATAGAACATCGGGCCGCCGCGATAGGCCGGCCAGCCGTAGCCGTTAATCCAGACGATATCGATGTCCGAAGAACGAATAGCCATACCTTCTTCCAGCAGTTTCGCGCCTTCATTGATCATCGGGAAGAGGCAGCGCTGGAGGATTTCTTCATCCGTATAGCTGCGCTTGTTTATGCCTGACTTGTCGACAAACTCATTGATGATTTTTTCGGTCACAGGTGACGGGCTGGCGACGCGGTTGTCGTCATAGTCATAATAACCCGCACTGGTCTTTTGGCCCCGGCGATCCATTTCGCAAAGCACGTCACGGATCGTTTCACCTTTAGAAGCTTCCTTATTCCAGCCGATATCAAGCCCGGCAAGATCCGACATGGCAAATGGCCCCATCGGGAAACCAAATCCGAACAGCACCCGGTCCACATCCCACGGCATCGTGCCCTCAAACATAAGACGCTGGGCCATAGCCTGACGCCGACCAAGAATGCGGTTGCCAACAAATCCGGGACATACACCAACAAGCGCTGCGATCTTGCCGATCTTCTTGGCGATTTGCATCGAGGTGTTGATGACTTCCTTCGAGGTGTGATCCGCACGCACAACTTCCAGCAGCCGCATGACGTTGGCCGGTGAGAAGAAGTGCAGACCAATAACCGCTTCGGGCCGTGTGGTTGCCGTTGCAATCTCGTCAATGTTCAATGCTGACGTATTGGAGGCAAGAATGGCGCCCTGTTTCACGATACGGTCCAGATTGCCAAAGATCTCTTTCTTGATCGCCATGTTTTCAAACACCGCTTCAATGACCAGATCGCAATCAGCCAGATCTTCAAGACTGAGCGTGCCGGTAATCCGCCCGATGCGCGCCTCGGCTTCCTCCATGGTAAAGCGTCCCCGCTTGGCAGAGCGCTCATAATTCGCACGGACAACACCGAGACCGCGGTCCAGCGCTTCCTGTTTGGTCTCAACGATTGTGACCGGAAAACCGGCGGTGGCGAAATTCATCGCAATGCCGCCGCCCATGGTACCGGCACCAATGATGCCGACCTTCTTGACCGGGATCGTCGCCGTGTCTCTCGGCACATCAGGGATCTTCCAGCACTGGCGCTCGGCAAAGAACACATGTCTCTGGGCGGCAGACTGATCGCCGGTCACAAGATCGCGGAACAGCGACTGTTCAACCTTGATCCCGTCGTCAAAGCTTTGATCAACGGCAGCCTCGACACACTGGATAATCGCTTCAGGTGCCTTGAAGCCCCGGGTCTTGCGCGCGATGGACTTGCGGAAGTTTGCAAAGATCTCCGGCTTGCCGCGTGCAGCCTCAACCTTCTCATTGAGATCGCGCACCTTGTTGAGCGGACGCCCTTCAGCAACGAGCTTTTGCGCAAAGGCAATCGCGTCACCGCGCAGATTGCCTTCGGTAGCCATTTCATCAAGCAAGCCGATTTCAAGACAGGCGCTCGCCGGAACGTGGGTGCCCGAGGTCATGAACTCGAGCGCCTTTTCCACGCCGACAATACGCGGCAGGCGCTGGGTGCCGCCAGCCCCTGGCAGAAGCCCGAGGTTTACCTCCGGCAGACCACATTTCGCAGAGGGCACGCCAATCCGGTAATGACAGGTCAGCGCCACTTCGAGACCGCCGCCAAGCGCCGTCCCGTGGATCGCAGCCACAACAGGCTTTGAAGCATTCTCGATCATGGCCTGCGCCTCAAACAGGCTTGCGCCTTTTTGTGCGCCGCCAAATTCAGTAATATCGGCACCGGCAATGAACGTCCGTCCGTCGCAGATCAGGACAACAGCCTTCACCGCATCATCGCCGACGGCCTGCTCGATCCCGTTGTAGATGCCGTCGCGCACATTGGCCGACAACGCATTAACCGGCGGAGAATTCAGGGTTAGGACAGCAATATCGCCTTCGACCGTAAGGTCTGTGACTTCATTAATGGCAGTCATGAGATTTCTTCCCTTATTGAGTGTTCGGATCGGTCAGGCTCTGACCAAAACTGTACAGAACCCGCCGCTCTCTTGTTGCATTCTTTATTCCGGGCGGCATGGTAGCGCGCCCGGGGAGGCCCCGCCACCGGTTTTTTCATGAGGTTTCGGCCATTCACGGATCCCGGTGTGCAAGCCAGGTGTCGCAGATCTCAACCATGCGGGTCCGGCCAAAGCTCGGGTCGTGGCCGCCGTGAACCACAGCCACAGGCAGCGCCCTCAGCCGTTTCATGGTCGCCACATAATCGGGGATATGGGAGCCGCTGACTTCATCGAGAAGCGGGCCATCGTAGATGGCGTCGCCAGAAAACAGCGTTCCGGTATCCGCCTCCCAGAGGCCGATGCTGCCGGGGGAATGTCCGGGAAGATGCAGGACCTCGAACCGGCGGTCCCCCAGGTCGACGACAGCCCCCTCCTCCACAATACGCGTCGGCGCTGCGGACCGAATGGTAAAATCATCAGGAGAAAACCCCTCATGGGGCAGCGCGTCGATCAGCCAGGGATCATCTATCGGATATCCCGCTGCCTTGAGCCCGTCCAGAACCTCTTTGCCAAGCGCCGCACGCGACAGTCCGGCAAAGCCGCTATAGCTGGCCATCCCCTCTGCTTCATCAACATGCACAAGGCGCTCGTCAAACTCATACAAACCACCAACATGGTCAAAGTGGATATGTGTCGCGACAGCCGCCAACGGTTTGTCGATGAGATCCTCGATCTCTTCCCTGAGCGAAGCGGCCCCGAGCCCCGTATCAATCAGCATGTCCCGGTCACGCCCGCGCACATGCCAGATATTGCAGCGCACCAGCGGGTGTACATGGGGCTCCCACAGCAAAGTGAGGTCATCCGACAGGCGCTTTCGCTCAAACCAGCGCGATGCAAGCCCTAGCGTCATCAGATACGAACACTTTCACAAAAGTGAGCGCGGACCACCAACAATGCGCCCTCCGGGGAAAACCAACAAGGCTAATCAGTACCCGGAATACGATCGCCGCGCAAGTCAGACTTCGTATTCGCTACCCCTTTGCAGATCGCTCCGGCGCCGCCCCCACATTGCGGAAAATGCCGTCTGCATCGAAGCATTCCAGTAGTACTTTATCATTGCTCCCAAACAGATTGGTCAATGATGAAACGATATCTGAGTCAAACAACGCTCCCGCTTCGCCACTCAATATTCCGTACAATTCTTCGAGCCCCAGCCTCTCCCGATAGGGCCGCGATGTCATGACCGCTTCGGTCACGTCGGCCACCGCAATTATCTTCGCACCGAAAAGCTGTTCGCTTCCTGGTATTCCATTGGGATAACCGCTCCCATCCAGGCGTTCGTGATGTTGGAGGACCATTTTTTGCACTGGCCATGGAAATTCAAGGAAGTTCAAAATTTCCTCCCCTTTGCTGGCGTGTGTCTTGATCAGCGCAAATTCCTCCTGAGAGAGCCCACCCACCTTGTTTAATATTTGAGCCGGAAGTGTAATTTTACCAATATCGTGCAACAGGCTGGCAACGCGGATGCCTTCAATTTCAAATTCACCGAGGCCCAGATCTCTGCCTAGTCTTTCCGCTATTTTCGACACCCTGACCTGATGAACAAAAGTATAGGTATCGCTGAGCCGCTGGGCGACCAGAAGCGCCTCTATCGACTGATACAGGTGTGGCTGATTGATAATCGACCTGTCGGGCGTTATCCCATGTCCGGATAGAAGAATCTCGGAATCAATTTCACTCATTGAAGCACATCACTCGACCGATATAGACAATTCAAAGTAGTATCCATGCCACTGGATAATAAGTAGTAAAGGTTGTGAGACTTTGCTCATACCCCGATTTCTGGGTATTCCTGTACATAAACCATCCGCGCAAGCGTCATTTCCAGACGGCTCTCACACCAACTCATCGACTGAAAACATGCCACCGGAGCTGGCACCGGATTTCGCCAGAATCTTGAAACCCTTGCCTGCCAGCGCCCCCTGCTTCATACTGTCGCAGTAGCGTTTGGCGTTTATTGATTCACTTTGCAAAGTATCGATTCGTCAGCTCCGGGTCGCGTCTTTGCTCACGGCAGGGAGTCCGCTCATGACCAATCTCGAAAAAACCTCGAACACCCCGGACACAAGCGCCTCTGACACAGGCCCTTTGGACAAGGACGCCCGAGACAGTCACACCCGGGAATACTCCGGGCCAACAGTGCGCCGCCGAACCTTCCTGTCCGGCCTGTTTGGCTCCGCCGCAGTCCTGGGCATGCCCGTTCCCTTCGCCAAAAATATGCCCGCCGGGCTGATCCCTGCAGCATGGGCTGACGATATTGATATCTGGCGGGACGAGAAGGAGGGGCTAACCCTGCTGGCAGAGCGCCCGCTCAACGGCGAGACACCGCCGCATTTGCTGGACGACAAGATAACACCGGCGAAACGCCTGTTCGTGCGCAACAATGGTCTGGTCCCCGCTATCGAAGACCTCGATCCGGAGACATGGACGCTTGAAATCGACGGCGAGGTCGAAACACCTCTGAAACTGTCCATCGCGGACCTGAAGAAAAACTTCGAGAACGTAACGCTGCAGCTGCAGATCGAGTGCGGCGGCAATGGCAGACGGTTCTATTCCCCTGGCGCATCGGGCAATCAATGGTCGTTTGGCGCGGTTGGCTGCCCCGAGTGGACTGGTGTGCGTCTGAAAGACGTACTCGCCGCCGCGGGCGTCAAACCCGGCGCGGTCTACACCGCCCACTACAGCGCCGACAGCCATCTGTCAGGCGACCCGGAAAAAAGACCCATATCCAGAGGCGTACCGCTCGCCAAGGCGCTGGAAGAACACTCCCTGATCGTCTGGCAAATGAACGGCGAGGACCTGCCCGTCCTCAACGGCTACCCGCTACGCCTCGTCGTGCCCGGATGGCCCGGCTCCTGCTCACAAAAATGGATCAACCGCATTCAACTGCGCGACCAGGTTCATGACGGCGCCAAGATGACCGGCAATGCCTACCGGATGCCAGCCTATCCTGTTGCCCCCGGCACAAAAGTGCCAAAGGAAGACATGAAGATCATCGAGACCCTGCCGGTCAAATCCCTGATCACGTCACCGCAAACCGGCGTTCGGCTGGAACACGGACAGACCCTTGATGTGCGCGGTCACGCCTGGGCGGGCGATGCGTCGGTTTCGGAGGTCTCGGTCTCCGCTGATTTCGGTCAGACCTGGATAAAAGCCAACCTCCAGGCACCCGTCAATCGCTATGCCTGGCAACACTGGTCGGCGAGCCTGAAGCTGCCCAAAGTCGGCTATTACGAAGTCTGGGCTCGTGCCACCGACAGTAACGGGCGAACTCAGCCTTCTGTCACGCCAGGCTGGAACCCCAAGGGGTATCTGAATAACTTCCAGCACCGCATCGCAGTCTTCTCGATCTAGGGAGAGCCAGGAAGATGAACAATACGACAAACCAGAACAAGGTTTTGATTGGCGCTTTTGTTATTGTGATCGCGGTTGGGGGCCTCTTGTTGGCCCGGCTTCTCGCGCCGGATCACGACAACGCCGGCGAGCAACTTGCCGAAACGCCCGCACCAACCGGTCAGGTGAGCTTGGCTGTTACGCCCGAGCCGTTGATCCCGCCTGCCCCGGAGCAGCGCGCCCGTGTGGCGGAGCTGATGAAATCCTGGCCGACGTCGCCCGACTTTCACGACGGGTTTTATGCACTGGCCCCAATGCTCAGCAATGCACCCAGTGGCGGAACGTCTATCAAGTTTG
Organism: uncultured Alphaproteobacteria bacterium; assembly: GCA_965603015.1. Lineage (GTDB taxonomy): Bacteria > Pseudomonadota > Alphaproteobacteria > M2410 > M2410 > JAUWTJ01. The sequence goes on along the minus strand of CBFDBJ010000008.1, from coordinate 28,303 downwards.
ATCCGCAGGATGAATATTGGGGTCTGCCCAGAGATCCTGGCTACGAAGAGGTCGAAGGCTATTGCTCGGCCTGCCACTCCCTTGAAATTGTCATGCAGCAGAAATTGACTCCGGCACGCTGGGGAGAACTGCTCATATGGATGCAGGAAAAGCAGGGTATGCCGGAGCCGGAGCCGGAGGACTACGTGCTTATCCTCAATTATCTGCAGACGAATTTTGGCGCAGAAATCCTGGCGCAGCCATAAGGAACGTGTCCCACTTCATCCAACGCTGCACCGGACAAGCGCCTCAATCCGCTTGCCCGAAGGAAGCGGTCGGATCGGTTGTCCAGGCTATTCGGAGTTTCCGCCAGCCCCTCTGACGGTCAGATCGAAGATATCCCAACGGGCATAATGGCCTGCAACATCCAGATCGTATTTGCCGCGCGGGATCTGGTTCATATCGATATCCGCGACCAGCACCGCCTCCTCGCCGTAGATCGGCCCGGCGAGAATAGTGCCAAAGGGATCGACAATACAGGAGCCACCGCGGATCAGGACAGCGCCGGGATCATCCCCCTGAATGCACTCATAGTCCTCCGGATAGTCAGCACGGGTTGCAAATTGACAGGCTGAAAGCACAAAGCATCGGCCCTCCCACGCGATATGGCGCATCGAGCTCATCCAGATCTCCCGGTCATCAACTGTCGGCGCGCAATAAAGCTCCACACCCTCCCGGTACATATGCATGCGCAGCATCGGCATGTTGTTTTCCCAGCAAATGACCCCGCCAACGCGTCCAACCGGCGTTTCATAGACCGGCAGTGTCGTCCCGTCACCAAACCCCCAGATCAATCGCTCCATTGCCGTGGGCATCAATTTGCGGTGCTTACCCAGAAAGAGACCGGCTTCGTCGAAGTAGAGCAGTGTGCAATAGAGTGTCCCGCCATCCCGCTCGATCACACCAACGACCAGGTTAAGAGACAATTCCCCCGCAAGCTTCGACAGATGATCCACGACAGGGCCCGGCACCGCGATCGCGCCATTGTAATACCGCAAAAACTCATCGCGCCCCGCCTCCGAACGCATACCAACACGGGCGCCGAAATCCGCTCCTTTTGGATAGCCGCCAATAAAGGCCTCCGGAAAAACCGCAAGCCTTGCTCCCTGATCCGCCGCCTGGCGAGCCAGACGATCAAATTTTTGAAGCGTCGCCTCCACATCAAAGGCAACCGACGCCGCCTGGATAACGGCAGCACGCAAAGTATTTCCCGGCATATCAATCCCCTCTTTCACAACCACTCTTGCCACGTCGCCGGGTGGCGCTGACAGACCAGACAGCCCGGTTCGCTCCACCCTGTTCGTCTGTTTTTCAGACTTTCCTGAAGAACGCCTCGCGTGTTCGCACCGGGTCAAGCAAAGCCCAGTCGCCGCCCGCCACTTCAAAACCCTTCGGGAAGGGCGGTCTTGTTTCCATATCAAGCGCCCGCATAACACGGTCGTCCCGGTAGTAACATTGCGCCGTCAGAGCGGCAATCAATCCGGCAAGTTCGGGCTGCGCAGCCCTGAACGCCTCGACCGTCGCGGCCTGGTCACTGTCTGAAAGGTTCGTAAATCCGATGCCGCCCGCTTCTTTCGCAAGCGCCTCAAGAATTGCCAGCGCGCCGCAGATGGCACCATGATGCGGCGCTGCGACACCGAGAATGTCAGTCAGAATGGTTTCATCGCCGGCACCTGGAACACCATGCGTCTCGCTTGCCGGAATGATCCTTTCGACCAGCGCTCCCAATAAACTTCGTTCGTTATCTTTATACATCATATTAATTTTGCTCATCTAGTCGAACAGGTTTGCAAGGCGTTGCTTCATCTGGTCCGCCACATAAAGCGCCAGCGCCTGAATGGTTCGGGTCGGGTTAACTCCGGCAGATGTCACAAAGATACTGCCATCGATGACAAAAAGGTTTTTCACATCATGCGCCCGGCCCCATTCATTGACAACAGACCGCGCCGGATCTCGCCCCATGCGCGCCGTACCCATCAAGTGCCAGCCGGCAACACCGAGCGGCGCCTCGTGATAGACGTCTGTCGCCCCCGCTGCCCGCAAAACCTCTGTTGCCCGGGCGACGGCATGGTCCAGCATCTTGCGGGAATTGTCGCTCAAAGTGTAGTCGATCCGGGGGGCCGGAATGCCGTTGGCATCCTTCAGTTCCGGATCAAGCGTGACCCGGTTATGCTCTTCCGGCAGGTCCTCGCAGATCGCGACCATGCCCGTCATCCTGTTATAAAGCTTGCGAAAAGCATCATGATGCCCCTCACCCCAGGGAATAACACCGCGGCCAAAACCACTCAGCGCCGTACTCACCGGACCGGTACCGCGCGAGATCTCGAAGGTATAGCCCCGGACAAAATCGCGCGATTCGTCGGTCTCATAAAATTGCTGGCTGCGCATGCAGTTGCTTGAACCTTTGTAACCATCCAGCGGCTCGTCAAAGACGCCCTGAATCCAGGCGTAGGGATGAAACATCAGGTTCTTGCCGACAAGGCCGCTCGAATTGGCAAGGCCGTCCGGATGCTGCGGAGATTTCGAATTGAGCAGCAGGCGCGGCGTGCCGATGCCATTACAGGCCAGCACCACAACATGGGCTTTCAGCTTAACTTCGTTGCCGTCGCCGTCGTAGTAAATCACGCCCGACGCCATGCCGTCGTCATCAACGGTAATCTCGCGCACCCGCGCTTCGGTGATGAGCTCGACGCCGGCGCGCTGCGCATGTTGCCAATAGGTGATGTCGGTGCTGGCCTTGGCGCCTTGCGCGCAACCCGAAAGGCAGGCCCCCAGGTTGATACATTTGTCGCGGCCATCATAAGGCTCGGTTGCAATCGCTGAGTCCGACGGCCACCAGTGCCAGCCCAGCTTGTTAAAGCCCTTTGCCAACGCCTCGCCCGACTTGCCAAGCGGCAGAGGGGGCATCTGGACGCCGTTGTTAGCGGGATTGGCCGGATCGCCTGCAAGACCGCAGACCCCCATCATGCGGTCGTTCTCGGTGTAAAACGGCGCCAGCGTCTCGTAATTAATCGGCCAGTCATCTGCGACCCCGTCGAGCGACTTGACCTGAAAATCCGACGGCAGGAACCGCGGGAAGTGTCCGGCGTACAGCACGGTACCACCGCCAACACCATTGAAATTAGCGATCTTGATCGGTGAATTGTCTTCGTTGATCGGATAGTCCGCCGGTGCTTTGCGCTGATTGGGATTGAACCCCATGTCTCCAAAAGCGCGGGCCTCCCAGTCACGGCCGGTGCTCGGGTAGCTCGACGGGTTTGGCCAGCTACCCTGTTCGAGGCATACAATGCGCATCTTTGTATCGGCAAGACTCCAGGCCATGGCAGCGCCCGAGGCCCCGGCGCCAATAATCAATACGTCAACGGGGTCGCCTGTCATTATTCCATCCCGGTTTTTGAATCTGCCGCTCTCATTTGCACGGAGCAGTTACAGTGAAAACAGGGAATAAAAGCTAGCACGAGTGCTCCGGAGGAGAAAGCCGCACCCGGTGAGAAAACACCAGCGTCTTACCGCACGCCAGGGCATGCTCCCTGCCGCGGGGAAAGGGATACTGGCGGAGAGAGAGGGATTCGAACCCTCGAGACGGTTCCCCGCCTACACGCTTTCCAAGCGTGCGCCTTCAGCCACTCGGCCACCTCTCCATGCTCAGCATCATATGCAAATCGCGCGATTTATCGGCCTCGGAGGACCCTGCGCGCGGCACGGGGCCGGAACTATACGATTGGCCCCCAAAACGCAAGGCTTTGCAGCGCATTATTCTGGCAGAGTTTCCGGCAGATTTCGCAGTGTTCCGCCACGCCTCGAGCACCTGTGGCTCCGCGGACCCACTCCGCGATATTATGTAAAACATGTACTTGTCTGGGACACCTTCAAACGTTACAATGCTGTAATGATCGGGATCGGGGGATCTGCAGGACCTCTGCGATCCGACTGTTAAAGAGGCTAAAACGCCTCGATTTGTAGCGTATCGAGTATTGAAACGGGGGTTTTGGCCGATGGTTATTTTTAGATTTGTGGCTCTGTTGCTGATTGTTGCATCTTTGATGCTGCTCGGCGGGGACCTCTTTGCAATGCTGGAAGCCAATGAAGGCGGCTTCCTTTCTCATACCCATTCTCTTGAACAGATATGGGTCATGCTTCACCCTGCCTCGCTTGATGCGGCGTCCGCCAGCTTTGCTGCGGCGGCGCTGGGGCTGCCAGCTTCACTCACACTTGGGGGTGTTGGTCTGGTGTTGGCGTTCTTGTTCCGTAGCCGCGATTAGGCTCGAGGCGGGTGAATTTGAGGGCATTCGCTTCGGGGGGAGCGGATGCCCTCTTCACATCCGGACCTGATTCTCATCCATTTTCCTAGTTCTCATCCATTTTAAGCGCGGCGATAAACGCTTCCTGGGGAATTTCGACCCTGCCGAACTGGCGCATGCGTTTCTTGCCCGCCTTCTGCTTGTCGAGCAGCTTGCGCTTGCGGCTGGCATCCCCGCCATAACATTTCGCAGTCACATCCTTGCGCAAGGCACGGATGGTTTCGCGCGCAATGATCTTGCCGCCGAGCGCGGCCTGGATCGGGATCTGAAAAAGATGGCGCGGGATCAGGTCTTTCAGCTTCTCACACATGACCCGCCCGCGCGCTTCGGCGCGTGAGCGATGCACGATGATCGACAAGGCGTCCACTGGTTCTGCATTCACAAGAATACTCATCTTCACCAGCTCGTCGGCCCGGTAATCATTGATCTGATAGTCAAAGCTGGCATAGCCGCGCGTGATCGATTTCAACCGATCATAAAAATCAAACACCACTTCATTGAGCGGCAGGTCATAGACCACCATCGCCCGCGTACCAGCATAGGTCAAATCCTTCTGGGTGCCGCGCCGGTCTTCGCACAGCTTCAAAACCGCGCCGAGGTATTCGTCGGGAACGAGAATAGTGGCACTGATCCACGGCTCTTCAATACGGTCGATCTGGGTCGGGTCGGGCATATCAGCCGGATTATGCATTTCGATTTCTGTGCCGTCGTTCATATAGAGCTTGTAGACAACACTTGGCGCGGTCGTGATGAGTTCAATATTAAACTCGCGTTCACTTCGCTCGCGAATAATCTCAAGTTGAAGCAGCCCCAAACATCCGCACCGGAAGCCAAACCCGAGCGCGGCGGAAGATTCCATCTCAAAATCAAAACTGGCATCATTCAGGCGCAGGCGCCCCAGACTGTCCCGCAAGGTCTCAAACTCGGACGAATCGAGCGGGAAAAACCCGCAGAAAACAACCGGTTGTGACGGTGCAAACCCGGCCAGAGGCTGAGCCGTCTCTTTTTTGTCCTCGGTGATGGTATCCCCAACCCGCGTATCAGCCACCTGTTTGATCGCGGCGGTAAAGAACCCGATCTCGCCCGGACCCAATTCCTTCACACTGTCCATCTTCGGATGAAAAACACCGACCCGGTCAGCCAGATAAACAGCATCGGCGGCCATCATCTTGATCTTCTGCCCCTTGCGCATCTTGCCGTCAATGATCCGCACAAGAACAACAACCCCGAGATAGGCATCGTACCAACTGTCGACCAGCAGCGCCTTCAGGGGGGCGTCAGCATCGCCCTGCGGCGCCGGCAGACGCTCAACGATCGCTTCAAGCACCTCTTCAATGCCAATGCCCGTCTTGGCCGAAATTTCAAGCGCATCAGAAGCATCGATGCCGATCACATCCTCAATTTGCTGGCGCACCCGGTCGGGCTCCGCAGCGGGCAAGTCCACCTTGTTGAGCACCGAAACAATTTCATGATTATTCTCGATCGCCTTGTAGACATTGGCAAGGGTCTGCGCTTCAACGCCCTGACTGGCATCGACCACCAGAAGCGAGCCCTCGACCGCCGCGAGCGAGCGCGAAACCTCATAGGCAAAATCCACATGGCCCGGCGTATCAATGAGATTGAGGACGTAAGCCTCCCCGTCCTTCGCCGTATATTCGAGCCGCACGGTCTGTGCCTTGATCGTGATACCGCGCTCACGCTCGATATCCATATTATCAAGCACCTGGGCCTTCATTTCCCGTGCGGTGAGGCCGCCGGTGACCTGAATGAGCCGGTCCGCGAGGGTCGATTTGCCATGGTCGATATGCGCGACAATGGAGAAATTTCGTATGTGTTTGAGATCTGTCATGGGCGCGCTTCCTACCATTCGCCCAACATATATCCAAGGCAAATCTCGGGACCAGTCCCGGGGGATTGTGCCAGCTATCAGCCACTGCCCCCGTGACAGCCAAACCGCGCGGCACACCCACCCTCAAAATGGCACGGGTTTGGACAGATTAATGCCACAATTAATGCCAATAGTTCGTCAATGGGCTTACCGGGGGGTACCGAAATTGATGTGATTTCGGTTTATACACTTTATTTGTGGAGAGGTTACATGAAGCCAATAGCATTAATCCTCGCTGCCGCGAGTTCACTCGCCGTAGTCACGACGACCCCCGCCCTCGCCCGGGATGGAGGGATCTCCCAGAGGGAGATGGTCCAGAAGTTCGTGCGTATTTTTGACAGACTTGATCGCAACAATAACGGCAAGCTTTCCAGAAAGGCGTTGCGCCGTCTGGAACATCGCGGCCGCAGCCATAACGACGGTCCAAACGTCCGCGTGGTCTTCGGCGATGAGAATTTCCGGATCGCCTTTGGCACCGGTGGCGGAGGCCATCGTGGCGGATCGTCCTATCTGGGCCCCATCAACACGCGCACGTTTCATCTTTACGATCTGAACCGCAACGGCGTGATCACCCGCAGAGAGCTGCGCCATGCAGTACGCGACGAGTTCCGCAGGGCTGATCGCAATGGCGACGGCTATCTGAGCCGGAAAGAGCTGAACCGCTCCAACTGGTATCGGACATCCCTTTCCAGAAATCATGGCCGCTACTATCCTGACTACCGCCGTCTTGATGTTCGCGTCGGCCACGGCGATCATCGCGGCAATGGTCACAAAGCAGACCGGCACCGCAACAGGCACCGTGATGGCCACAAGGCAGACCGGCACCGCGACGGACACCGTGATGGCCACAAGGCAGACCGACACCGCGATGGACACCGTGATGGCCACAAGGCAGACCGCCGCCGTGACGAACATCGAGACGGCCACAAGGCAGACCGCCGCCGTGACGAACATCGGGACGGTCATAAGGCAGACCGGCACCGCGACGAACATCGGGACGGTCATAAGGCAGACCGGCACCGCGACGGGAGAAAAGCCGACGGGCATCGTGCCGAGAAACACCGTAAGGCCCGCGACCGGGATCGCGACCGGGATCGAGACCGGGATGACGACAAGCGGCGCCACGACCGCGACGAACCCTGAGCATCTGACCACACAGCACGCACAAAAAAACCGGGCGCCTCGCAAGAGACGCCCGGTTTCTTTTCATGAGGCCCTGAACGAGCCCAGGACCTGCGTTTAGTATTTATAGGCCAATGTAACCCAAAGTTTCTGGCGATCCGCCTGGAAGCCCTCGCCGGAATAATCGGCATATTTCAAAGACGTGCTCCAGCCATTGCCAAGACCTGCGGCGACAAGAAGATCCACTTCGGATCCCATATCGACACCGCCTGTATCACCCTCAAAGGAGTGATACCAGGCCGCAAGCTTCAGGCTCTTGAGAACGCCGACGTCCTTCTGGCTCCAGGATACCATTCCATGAAGATCCTGGATGCCGTCAGCTGGCGTCGTAAGGAAAGCGTCGGCAAAGCCCTGCCACTTGTGCAGCGTTGCCAGCGGCGTTTGAAAGCTCGATGCGCCGTCACCGCCCAGAACATCATAGCCGACTTTGCCGGCAAATCCGCGCGCTGCGACACCAGCGTTCACACTGTAAAAGTCAGCATCAATGTCGCCGGGATTGTCTGCATAATCGCTTTGAGTGGCATATTCGCCATCCCACGAGAACGTAACCTCGTCCTGCTTGTATTTGCCGTGAATGCGTGCGCCATAGGTCGATGTCGACAGGCCAGGAACATCTTCAACATCAAGCAAATAGGCATAGGCCGTTACAGTACCCAGCGGGGCGACTTTGTAGTCAACGTTGACCGCATGGGCATTGGTGTGCAGCTTGCCGGCGGGATGATCATCACCAAAAATTCGGTGGACCCGGTCGATATAGCCGTAGGTGATCGTAGTGTTCTCAATCATTGTGTTTTGCACAACAATCGCATCAAAGGTCTGCTCGTTCTGACGCCAGCCCACAGCGCCAATAAAGCGCTGGTTGCCGAGGTTAATCCGCTGACGACCACCAATGACGGCAAAACCATCGACCCCGGTATAAGTGAACTGGGCGCGATTGAGCTGTGTCGTATCCGGATCGGCTATCACAGGATAGGTCCCGTTGCCATTAACGGTGTTGTTGTAGTCCTCGTCATCCACATTCGATGTATTTTCAAATTCGGCGAGAAACTTGAAACCGTAGTAGTCGGCCGTTTCATAGCCAAGTCGTGTGCGCAGCGTCAGGCCGCTTGCATCGGCGGCAAAGCCGTCTTGCGAAACTGTTTCGTTACGCAGACGCATATCAAGAATGAGTTTGCCATTTTTGAGAGCATCACCCAGGCTCTCGTCGGCTGAAGCCGACGTGGAAAGTCCTGGTGCCGTCAAGGCCGTTGCTGCCATTAATACAGCAGGGAAAAGTCCCCGCTTGAATTTCAAAGATTTGGTCATCATGAGACCCCCTCGTTGTGTGATAGGGCCGCTTCATGGTGAGCCCTGAAAAGTTAAATTCTAGATCCAGTAAGTCCCTGGAACCGTTGCAACTTACACAGAATTCCTTAACAATATTTGACCAGTGTCAACTCAAACCGCGACAGAACGACCCATTTTCACAGTGGCCCAGATCGTTTTCGGGTGTTATGAAAAATCCTCTTTGGGCTCATGGCCGCGCTGCGGGAATAGAGAAAATCGGGCACAATCAGCCGCGAAGCGCGCCGCCGCTCGACTTCTTGACCGCAGCGACAACCTTGTCGGCAACCGCCTCGATCTGCTTGTCAGTCAAGGTTCCCTCCGTCGGCTGAAGGGTTATGGAAAGGGCGACAGACTTCTTGCCGTCACCGATCGACGGCCCTTCGAAGACATCAAAAACACTGACATCATCGATGAGCACCTTGTCGGCGCCGCGTGCCGCCCGTATCAAACTCTCGGCCGTCACGCCCGTGTCCACGACAAAGGCAAAGTCCCGTTCCACGGCCTGATAATCGGAGACATTATAGACCGCGCGGGTCTTGCCCTTCTTGCGCGGCGCAGGAACCACATCGAGATAGGTCTCAAAGGCAAACACCGGCCCCTTCACATTCATCAGCTTGAGCACGCCTGGATGAAGCTCGCCGAAATGCGCCAGCACCATCTTCGGTCCCATCCGCAGCGTGCCGGAACGGCCGGGGTGGTACCACGCCGGAGCATCGGGCGTTGTCTGCAGGCTTGCCACCGGTGCGCCAACCTCGGCCAGGATCGCCAGCGCGTCCGCCTTCACCGTGAAAACATCCGTGGCTTTCGCCATGCCGGTCCAGGAGCGCGCGCCACTGCCGCAGCGAACACCGGCAAGCACCGCATCCTGATCGTCGGGCTCTGCGCCGCGGTATTGTGGTCCGAGCTCGAAGAGTGCAATTTCGCCAACACCGCGATCAACATTGCGCTGCACCGCCGCCACCAGATTGGGCAGAACCGATGGCCGCATCGCCGCAAGCTCTGACGAGATCGGATTGGCCAGCTTGAGGACCTCCGCGCCGCCGCCAAAGGCTTCGGCCCACGGCTGGTGCGTGAAAGAATAGGTCACCGCTTCATAAAAGCCCCGCGAGGCCGCTTCGCGCCGCGCCCAGCGATGGCGGCTCTGGCGCAGGGTCAGTACCGGTTTTGCCACCACATCAAGGCGTGGCAGAGGCGTCGCCGGCAGATGTTCAAACCCGTGGATGTGGCTGACTTCCTCAACAATATCCGCCTCGCCTTCAATATCAGGGCGCCATGACGGAACGCTGACACTCCAGCTCTTGCCACCGGTCTTCACGTCAAAACCGAGCGCGGTCAAAATGCCGATCATCTCGTCTTCGCCGAGCGCCATGCCGGTCAGCTCCAGAACCCGAGCCGGTCGGAAGGAAACCACCTTGTCTTGCCAAATGTCATGGCCACGATCAACGATCTCGCTCGGTTCGCCGCCGCAGAACTCCATCACCAATTGCGTGGCAAGTTCCATGCCCGGCACCACAAAACGCGGATCAACGCCGCGCTCAAACCGGTAGCGCGCGTCAGACATAATGGTTGACGAGCGACCCGTGCGCGCCGTGCGGATCGGATCAAAATAGGCGCACTCGATGAAGACATTGACCGTCGCGTCGGTGCAGCCGGTATCCTCGCCGCCCATGATGCCGCCAAACCCAAGCACACCTGTGTCGTCGGCAATAACGCAGTCCTGGGCTGTGACTTCATATTCATTGCCATCAAGCGCGAGGAATTTCTCGCCTTGCTGTCCGAGCCGCGCATGAATGACGCCCGTGAGTTTGTCCGCATCATAGACATGCAAGGGCCGCGCCCGGTCGTAGGAGACGTAGTTTGTGATGTCGACCAGCGCATTGATCGGCCTGAGGCCAATCGCCTTGAGGCGGGTTTGCAGCCACTGCGGGCTCGGGCCGTTCTTGATGCCGCGCACATAACGCCCGGCAAACCGCGAACAGGCATCCTCAGTCCCGGCTTCAGGGAAGCGCAAGTCCACATCCTGCGGGCTTTGAAACGCCCCCGGAATAACTTTTGGCTCGGGCGTTTTCAGCGTGCCCATGCCAGCAGCGGCCAGATCGCGCGCAATCCCGGCGACAGAGTTCCAGTCGGGCCGGTTCGGCGTCACTTCAAAATCGATAACCGGGTCATCAAGACCCGCGATTTCGGCAAACGGCGTGCCGATTTTCGGCTCCCCGGCAAGCTCGATAATGCCGTCGTGCTCCTCGGAAATCCCCATCTCGCGTTCCGAGCACAACATGCCATTTGATTCCACACCGCGGATCTTGGCTTTCTTGAGTACGAAATCAACATTCGGCGGCTGCGATCCCACCGGCGCGAAAATACCGTACATCCCGGTCTTCGCATTGGGCGCGCCGCACACGACTTCAAGCACGCCGTCGTCGGTCTCCACCTGACAGACGCGCAATTTGTCCGCATCCGGATGAGGCTTGGCTTCCTTCACATAGGCAACCTTGAACGGCGCGTAAACTTCAGCCGGGTTGATGACCTCTTCAACTTCAAGACCGATACGGATCATGCCTTCGACTACCTCTTCCAGCGAGGCATCGGTTTCCAGATGCTCTTTCAGCCATGACAGGGTGAATTTCATCGTGACAACCCTCCCGCCAGGTTCGGCATGTCGAGCGGCCGGAAGCCATAGTGCTTCAGCCAGCGCTGATCAGCCTCCCAGAAGGGCCGCAGATCGCGAATGCCGTATTTCAGCATGGCGAGCCGGTCGACCCCCAGACCAAAGGCAAATCCCTGATATTCATCGGGGTCAAGGCCGCAGTTTTTCAGCACATTGGGGTGCACCATGCCGCAACCAAGGATCTCCATGAACTGACCCCCGTGACCAATCTTTTGCTCGCCATTGTCATCGACCGTGTAGCCGATATCCATTTCCGCCGACGGCTCGGTGAATGGAAAGAAGTGCGGCCGGAAGCGATAGTTGATCTCGTCAATCTCGAAGAACGCCTTGATGAACTCGATCAGGCAACCCTTGAGGTGACCCATATGGGTTGCCTTGTCGATCACAAGACCCTCGATCTGATTGAACATCGGCGTGTGGGTCTGATCTGAATCGCAGCGATAGGTCCGCCCCGGCACGATGATCCGGATCGGCGGTTTGTGGCTCATCATGTGGCGGATTTGAACCGGCGAGGTGTGGGTGCGCAAAACCTTTGGCGGCTCGTTGGTGCCGCTCGCGCCGCCCGTCTGCTGCGCCTGCAGCTCCGCATCGTCCTGCTTCAAAAAGAACGTATCGTGCATCTCGCGCGCCGGATGGGCGGGCGGAAAGTTCAGCGCCGTGAAGTTGTGAAAATCATCCTCGATGTCCGGGCCTTCGGCGAGCGAGAAGCCCATGTCAGCAAAGATTGCCACCAGCTCGTCGGTCACCTGAGAAACCGGATGGATGCGGCCTTCCAGTTCCGGCGCCACCGGCAGCGTGATATCAACCCGCTCGGTCTCAAGCCGCGCATCAAGCTCGGCCGCTTCGAGGGCATCCTTTTTGGCCTGGATGAGATCAGTGATCCTGACTTTCAGGCCGTTCAGCGCCGGACCCATGGTCTGGCGCTCCTCCGGGCTCATTTGCCCGAGCGACTTCATCAGGAGGCTGACGCGCCCCTTCTTGCCCAGCGCAGAGACGCGGATCTCTTCCAGCGCGCCGCCGTCGCCCGCGCCGTCAATCTCGGCGGCGATGGCGCCGCCAAGGGCATCCAGTTCAGTTTCACTTGGTGTCGACATCGTTTCGTCTAACCTTTCTCCGGTCCTCAAACTCAACTCTGCTGTCATACCCGGGCTTGACGCCCGTTGCCCGACAGGGTGTGCCTAGCACACCCGAAAGGGGGTATCCAGTGCGTCGCTTTCTGGATTACCGGGTCAAGCCCGGTAATGACAACGCGTAAAGAGTGAACCTGGGAAACCTTCCTTTCGAATCTTTTCAACTCGTGAATACGACCAAAACCCCGGACGCAACATGGCATTCCGGGGCAGGACCCTGATCGGGATCAGTTCAGTCTTGATAAGGACTTAGGCTGCTGTAGGAGCCTTGCTTGCCTCAGGGGCTTTGGCAAGGGCAGCTTGTGCCTGATCAACCAGGGCCTTGAAGGCCTCAGGCTCACGCACGGCAAGGTCCGCCATAACTTTGCGGTCAACCTCAATGCCGGCAAGGCTGAGGCCGTTGATAAATCGACCGTACGTCAGACCATGGGACCGTGATGCCGCATTGATCCGCTGGATCCAGAGCGCACGGAAGTTGCGCTTGCGGGTCTTGCGGTCACGGTAGGCATATTGCCCGGCCTTTTCGACGGCCTGGATGGCCGTGCGGAATGTATTCTTGCGACGGCCACGATAGCCTTTCGCGCTCTTGATAATTTCTGAGTGGCGGGAGTGCTTTGTGACGCCCCGTTTTACGCGTGCCATGAGAGAAGTCCTTCAAATCTTTAAACTGGATAATACCGGGAGAAATCAGGAAAAAAGCCGCCTAGCCATAAGGCATAAGCTTCTTGACCCTTTTCTCGTCAGCCTTGGAAACAAGGGTCGATCCGCGCAGGTTCCGGACTTGGGCCGGAGACCGCTTGATCATCCCGTGTTGCTTGCCAGCTTGCTGCCGCTTCACCTTACCGGAAGCCGTCAGACTGAAGCGCTTCTTGGCACTACTCTTGGTCTTCATTTTGGGCATTTTGCTTTTCCTTTATAAATCAACAGGTTAGCGCATCTATACCAAGGATAGACGCACCGGCATTTGGAACCAACATGGCAGCCCTAACAGCCAGCTGGCTCGGAAGCGCGGTTTATAGGCGAAAGGGGGGGGATATGCAAGGGGAACTACAGACGTCAGAGCCGCTGAGTTTCGCGGGCAAATCAGTCTATGATCCTTCGCTAGCCCCTCGATATGCCCCAGAGCCTTCGGACCCCGCCTCCCATGAAAGAACAGGACCTCTATCCGCCGCTGAAACGCACCCTTGAAAGCCTTGGCTATGAGGTCAAGGGCGAGATTGAGGGCTGTGATGTTGTCGCCGAGCGAGCCGGAGAGCCGCTGCTCATCGTCGAACTGAAGCTGCAGCTCAATCTCGGGGTCATCCTGCAAGCGGTCGACCGGTTTGCCATGACCGAGAGTGTCTATGTCGGCGTGCCGGCGGGCATGGGCACCCTGAAGCGCGAGAGGAAGCGGATTTTAAAGCTGTTCCGGCGCCTCGGCCTCGGGCTCATCACCATCGATCCCAAAATTGGCGGCCGCAAGAAGGGCGCACCAACCGGCATTGTCTCCATCGTACTCGACCCGCTGCCCTCGGAGGCCCGGCTCAACAAGCGCCGCGCCGCGCGTCTCAAGAAAGAGTTCAGTACCCGCGTCGGCGACACCACCCCGGGCGGCCAGGCCACCAACAAGGGTGTGCTCACCTCCTATCGCCAGCGCGCCATTTTGATCGCGGCATATTTGCGCGACGCCGGATCGACCAAGGCGGCGCTTGTGGCCTCAGAGCTGTCAGATCCCAAGGCACGCGACATCATGTATAACAACGTCTACGGATGGTTTGAGGCTGAAGGCAAGGGAGTCTATCGGCTGAGTGAGTTGGGTGAGGTGGAATTACCGGAGTGGGAGGGGAAGTGACAATCACCAATTAATTGATTGTCATCCCCGGACTTGATCCGGGGATCCAGAAAGCCACGCACTGGATACCCGGGTCAAGCCCGGGCATGACAGTCGAAAGTAGTGGGCGAGAGTAGAAAGCCCCTCAAACCACCCCGTCCATCCACGCGATCAGCTGTGCTGTGACCTCATCGCGGTTGGTCTCGTTGAGGAGCTCGTGCCGCGCGCCTTCGTAATACTGCGTGTCGATGTTGGTGACCCCCGCCGCGCGCCAACGCTCCTCGAGGAGATTGAGCAGCGAGAGCTTGGCGTTGATCGGGTCGGCCGCACCGGCGATGAACAGCACCGGCAGATCGTTCCGGATCGCGGCCAGCACGTCAGGCTTGGCCACCTCAAACGCCGCCTCCATGCCCGAGGCCAGCGATTCCAGTTTCAGCTCAAAGCCGCACAGGGGATCAGCGATATATTTGTCGACCTCGGCCTCGTCGCGGCTCAGCCAGTCAAAATCCGTGCGCGCCGGCGCCTCACCGTCATTGATGTTGGACAGCGAAAAGCCCTCACCCCCATCCTCAGCCGGTGCCATCATTGCCTCAACGAATTTATCCTGCGCCGCCGAGCCCGACAGCACCAGCGCATCAAGGGTGCCTGAGGCTTTCACCGCGACCTGCTGCGCCGCAAAGCTGCCCATGGAGTGGCCAAACAGTATGAGCGGCAGATCCGGATGATCCTCCTTGATGATCTGTCCCAGAGTTATCACATCGTCGACCAGCCCGGCCCACGCCGCCTCGCCGAAATCGCCCGGCGCGTCGCCTGAAGGTATCGACTTGCCGTGGCCGCGATGATCCATCGCATAGACGAGATACCCCGCCCCGGTCAGCGCCTGCGCCACCCTTTCATAGCGCGCCATATGCTCCGCCATGCCGTGGGCGATCTGAACCACCGCCTTCGCGCCATCAGGAGATCCCCACCGCGTCGCGGCGATCATCAGGTCGTCGGCTTTCGATGGAAATGTGAATTCAATAGTTTGCATGTTTTTCAAACCTTCCTTTGTCATCCCCGGGCTTGACCCGGGGATCCAGAGCTGCCCACTCAGAGTTTGTCGCTTTCTGGATTACCGGGTCAAGGCTCGCACTGCCCGACAGGGTGTGTCAAGCACACCCGAGAGGGGCAATGACAGCAGAAAGAAATCACTCTCCCGACACCATCCTCGCAAATCCCTCAATCGCTTTGGCAACCCGTACCGGCTCTTCCAGCATGGAAAAATGCCCCGTACGGATCATATCAATTTCAACCCCCGGAATGATTGCCCGGACCATATCAAAGTATGGCGTGTTTTCACCCTCTTCCAGAATGTGGCGCGCCTGACCGTAAACAAGATAGGTGCTTTGTACGATATAAAGCGGACATTTCAAACTGCGAAGCGCCTCTTCCCAATGGGTGTGATCCCATCGTCCGATGGTCGGCGTCAGCGCATTGGCGGTGGCATGATCCAGCGCCTTTGAGCTGGCCCGGATCTCTTCCCGGATCGCCGGGTCGCAGGTCTCGGAGAAATTCTGCTCAAACATCGCCCGCATGTGCGCGCGGAACGCCTTGTGGCTTTCGCCGGAGGACAGCTTGGCCCGCTCATCGGGATCATGATCCGGCGACACCGCCCGGCTGACATCCAGCAGGATCAGCCCGCCAAAGGCCTCCGGCGCCTGGCGGGCAGCCTCGAGCGCCACGCGCCCTCCCATGGAATGCCCCACAAGCACCGGCTTTTCGAGCCCCAGATGCGCGCGCAGCCCATTCACCACCTGGCCATAGCCTTCGATGGACGAGCGCTCCAGTTGCGGTACCGAGGCGCCGTGCCCTGGCATATCAACTGCGATACAGGTGTGGCGATCCGACAGGCGTTCAAACTGATGCCGCCAGACCTCCTTGTTGCAGCCATATCCGCCAATGAAAATGAACGAGAGCGCTCCGGCGCTGATGTCCGGTCCGGCCTGCATCCACGCAAGACCTTCGATGTCACGTGTTTCAAATTTGAGATCGGCAAAACTCATCGATCTAGTATCCCTTCGCCCGGTCCACCAGCCCGAACGGCGCCACGCCCTGTTCGATCCGCGCGATGTTGCGTGTCACGTGATCCGACAGCGAAATCGGGTTCGACAGACTTGCCGCATGAGGCGTCACGAAAACCTGTGGATGAGTCCAGAACGCATGGCCCTTCGCCAGCGGCTCTTCTTCAAAGACATCAAGCGCCGCGCCGGCGATCTGTCCGCTTTTCAAACTGGCCAGAAGATCCGCCTCGACCAGCGAAGCGCCGCGCCCGGCGTTGATGACAAAAGCCCCGTCTTCCAGCATATCGAGCGTTCTGGCGCACCACAGGCCGCGGGTCTCTTCAGTAAGAGGCAGAAGGCTGACCAGTATTTTTGTTCGCCCCAGAAAATCCGGCATGGCCTCCAGCCCGGCAAACCCCCGGGCACCCTCTGGCGAGCGCCCCGAACGGCTCCACACCGCAACATCATAACCAAGGGAGACAAGGGCGCGCGCCGCTGCCGAGCCCAATTCACCGGCCCCGGCAATACCGATCCGCACATCGCCGGCAGCAGGCGGGATCACCTGTTCCCACTCACCGGCGGCTTGCCGCTCACGATACCAGGGATCCTCGCGGTGAAACCTGAGCACATTCAAAAGAACATAGCCGGTCATTTCCTCCGTCAGCAGAGGGTCGACAAACCGCACCACGGCGACTCCGTCCGGAACGCCCGAAAGATCACCCATATGATCGACCCCGGCGCCGAGCGAAAAGATCGCCTTCAGCTTCGGCAGGCTGGCGTAGTCGAGATCAAAGGCGCCCCACAGGACAACGTAGTCAATCTTGGTCAGATCGCCCGCATCCAGCCAGGTGCGCACCTCATGCGCCCCGAAAGACAGATCATCGCGCAGATCCATGGTGCTCATGAGGAGGATAGTAGACATATTATCGCTTGCTCATTCATCTATAATCTTTTGTCATCCTCGAGCCATGCAGAGCATGGAATCGGGGATCTTCTCTCCATAACATCTGGTCCGACAGAAGATCCCCGGCTCCACCTTTCGGTGGCCCGAGGATGACACAAATTTATGCTACGGCCTTTCGTTTGACATGATGATCGTCCCCGACGCACCGAACATGCCGCCGACACCGTGAGACACGGAAATCTTCGCCCCCTCAACCTGGGCCGGAGAGGTCCCGCGCATCTGCCGCACGCTTTCCTGCAGCGCGTACATGCCGTACATGCCCGAATGCATATAGGAGAGCCCGCCGCCATTGGTGTTCATCGGCAGCTTGCCGCCCGGCGCCGTATTGCGCTCCATAATGAAGTCTCCCGCCTCGCCGCGACCAACAAAACCGAGGTCTTCGAGGCCAAAGATCGGCAAATGGGCAAAGGCATCATAGATCATCAAATGGTCGACTTCGTCGTGTGAAATCCCGGCCTCTTCAAAAGCCTTTTTGCCCGACACCCGGAAGGCGCGCGACGATGTGAAATCCGCCATCTGTGAAATCATCGGTGTCTCGACGCTTTCACCGGTGCCGATAATATAGACCGGCTTGGTCGGGAAATCCTTCGCGCGCTCCGCAGACGTCATGATAAGCGCGCCGCCGCCATCAGTCACGAGGCAACATTGCAGCAGCCGGAACGGATAGGCGATCATGCGTGAATTGAGAACATCATCAATGGTAATCGGATCACGGAACGTTGCGCGTGGATGCATCGCCGCCCACTCGCGCTGAACTACCGCAACATTGGCAAGCTGCTCATGGGTGAGCCCCAGGTCTTTCATGTAGCGCAAGACCGGAATGGTGAACATGGTGGGCGGCCCCATCGGGCCATAAGGCGCCTCGAACTGGCCTTGCAGACTGGCATCGGCCCTGCCAAACCCCGATTTGCCAACGCGGCTTTTGCCACTTTCGCCGTGGGTAATGAGCACGGTTTCGCACAGCCCTTCATTGATCGCCGCCGCAGCATGGCGCACGTGGAGCATGAACGAGCAGCCGCCAACCGACGTGCCATCTGCCCATTTCGGCGTGATGCCCAGATAGTGCGCCAGATCCGTCGGACGCGATCCGGCGGTGGCAATACCGTCAATATCTTTCGGGCCAATGCCCATGTCTTTCATCGCATTGAGCGCCGCATCGGCATGCAGTCCGATTTCTGAAAGGTCCGGAATACGCCCAAGCTCGGTTGTCTCGGCCGCGCCGACAATGGCTACAGATCCTGGCTTCATGATACATCTCCTGCCGAAGCTTTTGAGGGTCTGAATTTCGGCAGGAAGATATCGTCACTGACCTGTTCAAAACTGACCTCAAGCGCCATATCAAGTTCAAGCGCTTCAGGGGTTTGCGCGATACCAATGACATTGGTCATCATGCGCGGGCCCTCTTCGAGCTCAACAACCGCAATCGAATAGGGTGCGTCCCAGCCTTTGGGCGCGCGGTGATTGATCACATAGGAGTAGAGCGTCGCTTTGCCCGAGGCACTATAGACCTCCACATCGCGCGACGCACATTCCGGACAGAACGGCCGCGGCGGGAAATAGGTATGAGAACAGGACGTGCAGCGCTGGAGCTTGAGCTCGCCTTCTTTTGCGCCGTCCCAGAAATGCTGCGTCTCCGGCGTCGGAGCAGGCAGCGCCTGGTATTTGTCAGACATTGGTGCGTTTCCACTTATTTGCTTGTTTTATTGGAACCCGTCGTGGATTCGACAACCAATATTGCAGCCGCAATCAGGCGGGTCAATCTACATAACCAAACAGCAAGGACTACCCGGTGGCTCCGGTCGCTGCGCGACCAGAGGAGGTCAATCCACATCGCCAGCGTGTGGCCGGGCGCGCTCCTTCTTGTAGGCTGCATTGAAGACCGCATAGGCGCCGCAGCGCGCGCAGTCGACATCATTGCCATAGCAGCAGAAAGTCCGCTCAAACGCGCCTTTTCCATCAGGACCATCGCCCATATAGAGCGGCAGAAGATTGCGCATCAGGCAGTTTTCACCCTCCTCGCCGGTATAGCGCATTGAGACATCAGACTTCATCATCTCAAGCGCGCCGCGATTGGCCTTGATGAGAAGCGGGTATTTGTCCTTGAGCGCCAGCACCCGGTCGACCACCGTGTCGCGCTCTTTCAGATCATCCCAGCCCTGGCCGGATGTGTCATCCAGTGGCGGCACATAAAAGGTAAAGGCCACGCCGGCAATCGGCCAGTCTTTCACCGCCTCGACGAACTCTTCAATCCCGGCCGCATTGTCACGCGTGATCGCCATCTGCAGCATAACAATCGTGCCGTCCGACAGATCGCGGTCATGGATCGAGGCTTTCACCTTGTCGAAAACACCCTCTCCCCGGATCGGGTCATTCAAGTGCTTTGGCCCGTCGAGCGATACAGACACGACATGCCCCGGCACGCTCGGGATGCCGTAGGTCCCGTTGGTCGCAATCGTGGAATGTTCGAAAAGCTCCATCGCCTCGAAAACCAGACCCTTACGGATCATCGGCTCGCCGCCCATAAACAGCATCGATCTAATATTGTGTTTGTCACGCAGCGCCTCGAGCTGATGCAACATGGTGGCATCGTTCATCTTGTCACGCGCAGAGTTCGGATTGTCATCACGGAAAACAAAACAATGCGAGCATTCAAGATTGCAGACATTGGTAACATTGACCAGCGCTGCAGGAAAATCGCGGTCGCCAAAGTCTGTCGGTTCATGGCTGGTAATCTGGCCGCGCTTTGCCATCACCTGGCTCCTTCATCGGGAGGACACAAAAACCCATCGTCGGGGAATTTAGCCCAAAGCTCCTTGATCGTGATCAAAAGGCCGGCTGACCAGCCCTGATAGCCACCAGATCAGCGCCATCAGGGCGCCTCCCAGATATCCGTCAACCGCATAGTGCCAGCCCAGATGGACCGAACCGGCCAGGATCACAGCGCCATAGATCCCGAAGATCCATGCGCGTCCCGGCCCCTTGTGCCGCGCCACAAGGAACATGTGCGTTGCCAGCGCCACATGCACGCTGGGCATCGCCGAGATCCCGGCCCCGGGCTGAAGCACCCCGCTCTCAAAAATCCCCCACAACATCTCGTGCATATCCGCCAGGAACAGCGGCACGACATCTGCCGCGGCGCCGTAGTAGGCGATAAGATCGGCGTAGGGTCCCGTCCCGGGCGGCAGGCCCAGCACGCGGGCATAATAGGCCGGACCGGCCGATGAAAGAGCGATGGCCCCAATGGTTCCGATCAGGATCCAGCCGAGCGCAAAACTGAGAAAATAGCGTTGCCGCAAGGCCGGGTCGCTGCGATCCAGCACTTGCGATATGAACACGACAAAGACCAGCGGCAGCCAGAGATTGTAGAGAAGGAGTGTCGCGAAAGTAACCAGCGGATAGCCCATCAAAGGCTGCAACAATTCATGAGGGTAAAAGCCGCCATGGATCACCCTGTCAATTTCCGCAAAAGTCGCATCATAGGCAAACGGCTTGATCACCGGGATCACCGCCTTGACCGACTGAAAGAGCGAGATCGTGACAGAAAAACCGACAAGCAGGAGCGCGAGCCCGGCACTGCCTTCCAGACTAAATCGATTCTTCAAGTCCGCATAGAGAGCATCCGTGGAAAAACCCGCCCCTGGTTGGCGGACCAATCCCACTACACTTCTTGCAACATGGGAAAGCCCGATCGATACGAACAGCAGGGCAAAGACCGGCGCATAAAGCAAGGGATTGATCTGGCGGTCATAAAACACACCCAGAGAGAAACACAGCCCCCAATAGGCGACCATCACCGCGAACATCACCTGATGGCGCTTTACACCCTCGATCAAAGCCATCTTGATCGTCGTCTGGTCCGATATCGCCATCAGTCTCCTGCCACCCAGTGAGGTCAAGTAAGTCCTGGGCGGCGCGGCCCTTCGAAAAAAGCGCCGCGCCGTCCAGCAACAATATGGGACCTCACCTGCAATGGCGCTACCCCCGAAAACAGGAGCGCCGCTCACATTGCGAATCAGGCCTGAACAGGATCGGTTGTCAGGGGTTTGGCGGTGGTTTCCGCGGAGGCGACTGCATAAAACCGCCCGACCAGCCACCAGATCACCAACACCATGGCCGCGCCCAGGTAGCCGTCAATGGCATAGTGCCACGCCAGATGAACCGAGCCCACCATGATCCCGGCAAGAAAAACGCCGAACATCACTGTCGCCCATTTCCCGCTGTGACGCGAGAGCAGGAACAGCAGCGTTGCAATGGAGACATGGACGCTGGGCATCGCTGAAATTCCGGTTCCCGAGGCAAGGTCAGCAGCAGAGTAGTGCTCCCAGAGCAGCTCCTGCATGTCGAGGGTAAACAGCGGCGAAAGTTCGTAGACCGACCACAGCCAGGCCATGTGATCACCATACGGACCGTCAAGCCCGGTCACCCGGTCAAAGTAGACCGGCCCCGCCGAGGACAGATGAATGGCGCCGAGCGAGCCGACCACAAACCACACCAGCGCGAAGCTGACCAAAAACCGCATCCGCAAGTGCGGCACGCGTCGATCGAACATCTGCCAGGCCAGTACCCCGAGCATCAGGAGGAACCAGATATTATAAAAGAACTGAATGACGAACGTTGCAATCGGATAGCCAAGCAGCGGCTGCAACAGCTCATGAGGATAAAACCCGAAATGGACCACCCGGTCGACTTCCGCGAAAGCCACATCATAGGTGAAAGGTTTGACCGCCGGGATCATCGCCTTGACCGACTGGAAGGCGGAAAAATAGGTCGAGAACACAAGGAATAGAAATCCGCCGCCGACCACCTGCCCGGGCGTTACATCCCTTTTCAGATCGGCGTACAGGTTCTTCAGGACAGGGCGCCTGCCTGGTTGCCCCATAAGCCTGGCAAACCGTCTATAAACAAAGGCCAGACCCACCAGGGCGATCATGCCCAGAAAATATTTTGAATAGAGAAACAGATCAACCTCGCGCTGGAACCGATACCCGAGCACAAGCGCAAAGACGCAGTACAAGACAACAATGCCAACCAACACGCGGTGTTCAAGGATTTCCTGAACAACAGCCTGGCCGGCATTGCGGAGATAGTCTTTTGCCATGGGAACCCTTCGAGATCTGCAGTTGTTCCGATTTGCGTTCCCTGCCAAACTAGCGCACAGACGCTAATGAAGTCCAAATGACGCCCAAACAACAACAACGGGTTAACGAACGATGTGCGACACCATGGTGGCCCTTGGTTCGGCGACAAAGGCCGGCGCGACGCTGTTTGCAAAAAACAGTGACCGCGACGCCAATGAGGCCCAGATTGTCGAGGTACTGCCCGCTCAAAATCACGCGGCAGGCACGAGCGTCCAGCTCACCTATATCGAAATCCCGCAAGCGCCGTGCACTCACGCGGTGATGCTGTCGCGGCCCTACTGGATGTGGGGCGCCGAGATGGGCGCCAATGAACACGGAGTTGCAATCGGCAACGAGGCAATCCTGACAAAAGTGCCCCCCGGCAAAACCCCCGGCCTCATCGGCATGGACATGGTCCGCCTTGGCCTCGAACGGGCCACTTCGGCAAGAGAAGCCTTGACCCTGCTGTGCACGCTTGTTGAAACCTATGGCCAAAGCGGCAATTGCGGTCACCCACAGGCCGCCCGGTTTTACTATCACAATTCCTTTCTCATCGCCGACCGGACCTGCGCCTTTGTGCTTGAAACCATCGGCCGGGAATGGATTTGCGAGAAAGTCACAGGCACGCGCAGCATCTCAAACACCCTCACAATAGGCGAAACCTTTGAGGCCATGAGCGACGGCCTCGAAGCGCTGGCAGAAACTGTCGGCTGGACAAAGGGCACGAGCTTCAACTTTCGTGACATTTTCGGCGCAAAAGTCCTGAGCGAACTGGCCTCCGGACCGACACGCTGGCGGCGTACAACGGCGTGCCTTGCCGAAGGGCGCGGCAGCCTCACACCGCCCGATATGATGCGTATACTGCGCGATCGCGGCAAGGGCGCATCCGGCAATCCGAACTGGCGACCCGACGGCCTCATGAACGGCACCATCTGCGCCCACGCTTCGTTTGGTCCGGCCCGCCGTTTCGGTCAGACCGTCTGCTCACAGGTCTCTGTCCTGAGCGAGAATGGCGACAGACATTTCATGACCGCGACCGCGGCCCCTGACACTGGCATCTTCAAGCCCCTGTCCCTCGACCCGGCCCAGCTGCCCCGTCAACTTGCCGCCAGGCCGTCCGGCACCTATGACACAGCCTCCCTGTGGTGGCGCCATGAGACGCTCCACCGTGCGGTCCTGAAGGACTATGCCGCAAGGCTCGGCGCCTTCGAGCGCGAACGCGACCAGCTTGAGGACGAGATGGTCGCAAAAGCCCTTGGGACAGATCCCGCAACGTCCTGTCAGGATGCTTGGGACACAGCCGATGAAGCGACGCAAAAGTGGCTGCGCCTCGCCGAGGCCACACCGGCCCGCAACGCCGGATCGCCCGCCTACCGCTTTCACTGGCACCGCCTTGCGCAAAAGGCGCGCTTCCCGACTTAAAGCAAGCACCCCTTCGATTGTCGTCCCGGACAAGCGAAGCGCGATCCGGGATCTCAAGGCAGGATCGAGCGACCGACCGCTATTTGAGTAAGTCCCCACATCGTGCCCCGAGATCCCGGCTCTGTGGCCGGGATGACAACTACTGATGTCGAGCGAAAATACCCAGGCTAAAACGCCAACAAAATAATGCCCGACGCCACAAGCAGGGCCGACAGGCCGCGCCTCACGCCGAACCCCTCCCTGAGGTGAACCGCCGCAAAGATCGCCGCGAACACCACACTGGTTTCGCGCAGCGCCGCAACCGGCGCAATCGCTCCCAGCGTGAACGCCCAGATCACAATCCAGTAGGCCGCAATGGAAAACGCGCCGCCGACAGCGCCCCTCTTCCAGTTCTGCCGCGCCGCCAGCACAAGGCCATCTCTGCGAATAAACATCACCATGATAACCAGCGGCAACCCGTGGAGAGCAAACAGCCAGGCCGTATAACCGCCAACGGTTCCCGATACCCGCACCCCGAACCCGTCAACCAGCGTATAGCTGGCGATAAAACAGCCAGTGGCCAGCGCGTAGAGCACGGGCTTTAACGGGTGCGTTTCACCTTCGCTCGCTCTCGTGCCCCCGTCATGGGCAAGACTCATGATCCCGGTCGCGATGATGGCCACACCGGCAAGGCTCGTCCCGCTAAGAAACTCGCCGCCGAAGATCATCGCGCCCGTTGCCGTCAAAAGCGGAGCCACACCGCGGGCAATCGGATAGACCACGCCAAAGTCACCATGGTCGTAGGCCTTGGTCAAAAACCAGATGTAGCCAATGTGGATAAACGAAGTTGCCGCAATGAAAGGCCAGGAGGCTGCGGCTGGCAGCGGAAAGAACGGCGTCAGGCAAAGCCCGATCACGCCGGAACTCCCCGAAAGCAGCGCCATAATAATCAGCCGGTCGCCACCAAGCTTGATCAGCGCATTCCACGTCGCATGCAACAGGGCAGCAAACATGATCAGGGCAAGAACGGAAAGGCTCATAAAAAACAAAGTCCTTCGGGAAGGGCGAATCAGCAGGAGAAGACAAGACCTTAGGATATCGCGCAAGGCGAAGCGAACCTTGCTATCGCGTCCGCCCCTCAGTTAGGCTTCAGGAAAAAGGGAGAGAATCAACTTGGCCTATCAACACATCACAGTGACCCCCAATTCGAACGGCTTCGGCGCCGAGATCCGTGGCGTCAATCTTGCGCAGCCCCTGACGCAGAACATCGTCGCCGAGATCAAGGACGCCTGGCACACCCACGGCGTTGTGTATTTCCCTGATCAGGATCTGACCCCGTCCGGGCTTGAGGGGTTTACCGAAGCCATGGGCGATTACGGCCTCACCGAATTCATTGTCCCCATGGAGGGTCATCCCAATGTGCTGGAGCTGCGCCGCGAACCGGCCGAGACCGCATCACACTTCGGCGGCGGCTGGCATACAGACTATACCTTTCAGGAAAAACCGCCCGCCGCCACCATCCTCTACGGCCACATCGTGCCCCCGGTCGGCGGCGACACGCTGTTTGCCGATGGCCACGCCGCCTGGCTCGCACTGTCCGACAAGATGAAAGCGTTTCTCGAAGACCTGCGCGGCATCCACAGCGCTGTCCTGCCTTATTCAAAAGAAGGCTTTTACGGCAACGAAAATGACCCGACCCGCTCGCTCAAGATTGTCCCGTCAGACTCGGCCAAAGACGAGCGCACGCACCCAATCATCCGCACACACCCGGACACCGGAGAGAAGGTCCTCTGGATCAACCGGGTCTATACCATCGGCATCGACGGCTTGAACGCCGAAGAGGGCAAAGCGCTGCTTGATTTCCTCTGCGCCTTTACCACCAAAGACGAATTTGTCTATCGTCACAAATGGCAAAAGAATATGCTCACCATGTGGGATAACCGCCGCGTCCAGCACTTCGCCGACGCCGGCTTCGACGGCCACCGCCGCGTCATGTGGCGCACGACAACGGCAGGCACCGCTCCGGTTTAGGCATATACTTGTGCATGCATAGTCAATCACCTACACTATCGATTATCACAATTCGACTCTGAGGTTTTTGATGACTGAAAGACAGGTTTTGATCATTGGCGTTCGCATCGCTGCGGTGTGGATCTTTGTATTTCTCGTCACACAGATGCCGCAATGGTTCTTGATGTTCCAGCCACTCGAAGAAATGTTCTCGGAGGAAAGCTTTACTTTCTGGGCCAATCCCTGGACTCATACTCTCTTATTCTATGCAATACTTCTTCTAAGCTCCGCTCTTCTATGGTTCAAGCCGGAACTTATTTTGCCTCGGAAACCAGAGGCGAAAGAAGCCTCAAGTCCATCCGACAGCGGGCAACGCGATTTCAGAGATCTTCACTTCACTTTGATTTCAACACTGGGTCTTTATTTCCTTGTGACCGGTTTGATGAGCATGATTTTTCAGGCCATGCAGACAGTAGATACACTGCTTAGTGCTGATGGACTGTCTGTACACTGGGAATTGCACTTCTACTGGAAGTGGACAGCGCCAATTATAAAAGTCGGAGTGGGTCTTACTCTCATGATCAAAGCTCAGACCATCGTCAGGCTTCTGCGGTCAGCTCGGAATCTTTGAACAAAAAATCGCCGCCGCCCTGAGCTCGAACTTCAAACCAGAACCTCCGCCAGCTTCCAGACCACAAACCCGCCGCTGATCAGCGCTCCGAGGACCGGCACGAACCACGGATAGTTGGGTGCGCCGTGGGGCGGGGCGACGCGCGCCTTGATCCTCAGCAAGGCCAGGTTGACCAGCGTGAAAACCGTCAGCAAGAGGAGCGAGGTGATCGACGCAAGCCCCGAGAGCGTTCCGGCCAGTGCCAGCACCAGGACAATGCCCGAGACAATCACCGTTGCCAGAACCGGCGTGCGGGTCTTCGCGTTCACGCGCCCCAAAACTTTCGGCAAAGAGCCCTGGTTGGTCAGCCCATAGATCACCCGCGCGCCCATAATGATCTGCACCAGTCCGCCATTGATAATGGCCAGGATTGCGACGAGGGAAATGATACGGCCATCAAGCCCCGACGTTTGCGCAAAGACATCGGCCAGCGGCGCACCGCTATCACGCAAGGCGTCCATATCCATCGCCGCAACGATCACCAGCGCCAGCGCGACATAGATGATCGAGGACAGCGCAAGAACCGTGAGGATGGCGCGCGGCATGATGCGCACCGGGTCTTTGACCTCCTCGGCCATATTGACCATATCTTCAAACCCGATAAAGGCGAAAAACGCCAGCAGCGCGCCGCCCATAACCCCTGTCGTGAAAAGAGAAAGGTCAAGCGGTGGCGCCGAGGCGTATATCTCCGGTAAATGAACAAGCTCAAGGCGCCCCGACCAGATGACGACGAGCAGCCCGACAATCTCGATGACCGAGATCACGGCCGCAGCCCCGACAGACTGCCGCACGCCAAGCGAGGCAATGGCCGCCAGAGACACCGCCAGGGTGATCACGATGATACTGCGATCAAGCGGGATAAGCGCCTGCACATAACCCACGGCGCCGTTGATAATGGTCGCCGCCGAGACAATACCTGACAGCACCACAAGCAACCCGACGAGGGTCGATAGCGGCTTCAGGCCAAACCCCTCGCGCACAAAAACCGCTTCACCCGCAGCCTTCGGGTAGCGCGCCGAAAGCTCTGCCAGAGACATCGCGCTGAAGAGCGCCATCGCGGCGGCAACCAGAAACGTCAGCGGCGTATAGACGCCGGCGCCCGCCGCCACTTCCCCGATCACCGCATAGATCCCCGCGCCGACAACGGTGCCGAGGCCATAGAGGACAAGCAGCGGAAATCCGAGTGCGCGGTTTAGTTTTTGGTCTGACATGTTTCGCCCCTTTTCCTCTCTTCCTTATGTCATACCCGGGCTTGACCCGGGTATCCAGTGAAGCCCGCTCTGGATTGCCGGGTCAAGCCCGGCAATGACATTAGGATGGAAATTGAATATCCGAAAACACACACTTAAGGCTGAAGAACGAGTCTGTTGTTCTTTTCCTTGCCAGCAGACACCACTGGTCTAAACTATCCAAAATACGGCGAGGAGCAAACCCATGAAACTGCCAAACGGCCTGAAGCTGAAGCTCGATCCGGAAGACGAATATTGTCACGAGCCGGAAGCTGCCCAAAACTATAATGAGTCCATGTATCTCAACATCTATGATGGCGACCAGGCGGTTGGTGGCTGGTTTCGCCTCGGCAACCGGGTCAACGAACGCTATGCCGAGATGACCACCTGCCTCTATCTCCCCGATGGCCGCATCGCCTTCACCTATGCCAAGCCGGAGATCACCCACAACAGGGAGATGAACGCCGGCGGCCTCAAGATCGAGGTGGTCGAGCCTTTCAAACGTCTTGATGTCACTTACGAGGGCAAG
>CBFDBJ010000007.1:0-76821 GCA_965603015.1 uncultured Alphaproteobacteria bacterium | reverse complement strand
GCTGGGTTTAGAACGTCGTGAGACAGTTCGGTCCCTATCTGCCGTGGGCGCAGGAAATTTGAGAAGAGTTGCTCCTAGTACGAGAGGACCGGAGTGAACGAACCTCTGGTGTTCGGGTTGTCATGCCAATGGCATTGCCCGGTAGCTACGTTCGGACAGGATAACCGCTGAAAGCATCTAAGCGGGAAGCCCCCTTCGAAACCAGATTTCCCTTGAGAGCCGTTGTAGACTACGACGTTGATAGGCTGGATGTGGAAGCGCGGCAACGCGTGAAGCTGACCAGTACTAATCCCTCGATTGGCTTGATTTCTCTCGTTATCTGTCAGATATCGTTCCCATGAATGTGGGGAGATAAACTGAAGATATGAGAAACAGACACCTCGAATGGATCGCCCGATAAGGGAGGTCCATTCTATACCAAACCGGATCTTTCGGGATCCGGTCCCGAACCCCTGAACAGGGTTCAAAATATCAATATTCATTTCCTGACTGTGTCAGTGTTTTAAACTTTTTATTCTGCCTTGTTTGCCTGGTGGTTATGGCGAGGGGCCTGCACGCGATCCCATCTCGAACTCGAATGTGAAAACCCTCAGCGCCGATGGTACTTTGGCTTAAGCCACGGGAGAGTAGGTCATTGCCAGGCATACAAGTCAGAATGAAAAGTTATCCAAAGCTGATATGAGTATCATCAGTAAACAGAACAATCCCTCCTGATCAATGCACTTATTCCAGTCAGTTAGCCGCCGCGTATCAGAACAGCAAACTGACTTTTCTGATCGATGACTTGCGAGTCTTGATCACTTGGCGCGGGGTGGAGCAGCCCGGTAGCTCGTCAGGCTCATAACCTGAAGGTCGTAGGTTCAAATCCTACCCCCGCAACCAACACTAAACAAACCGCCCTTCGGGGCGGTTTTTTTGTGTTCGCTTGAGAGTGGTCGGTTTTGCACCTGTAGCCGAAAGGTTATGAAGGGCTCGAACGCAGTTCGATGAAAAGGTCCCGATGGACCTTTTCAAGCGACGAACATGGATCAGAAATTGGTCCAGTGGACCATTTCCCCATCGAACGCGTAAGCGGCTAAACTCCGCATCAATACTTAATCTGACATGACCAGACCAACCTCTTTCCTCCCAATCCCATGATTAGGACATATTTGTCCTAATATTAACTTGATACCAGGACATATAAGTCCTATATTGAGACCATGAACGGTGACGAATTCATTAGAAAGCTGCGGAAGTTGGCAAAATCCAAGGGTGTTGACTTTGATGTCATCACTCACAAGGGTAAGGGTTCGCACAAAACCGTTTACTTCGGAAAGAAGAAAACCACCGTCAAACATGGAGAGATCAAAAAAGGTCTTCTCAAAGGCATGTGCAAGCAAATCGATATCGATGCGGAGGATTTGTAGGAGAGACAGTGCGCCCCACACTCAAAACGGGGACGAAGTGTCAAAACAAAGGGAAAATTATGTCAATAACGCCAATGGCCTATCCTGCCAAATTTACAAAGGATGGAGACGGAGTGATGATCTCATTCCGCGACCTTGCCCACGCCCTGACCGGTGCATACGGAGACGAGGACCCTATGTTCATGGCCCGAGATTGTATCGATGAAGCCATAGCGGGTCTGGTTGAGGATGGTGAGGAAGTCCCGGAGCCTTCCAATCTTCGCGGCAGCGAGTGTTTAGTACCCGTGTCGCCTCTATTGGCAGCTAAGGTCATGCTGGCCAGAGGCATGAAGGAACACAAGGTCACAAAGTCGGCACTCGCACGAGCTCTTGGGAAAGATCCAAGAGAAGTTCGTCGCATATTGGAGCCTCGTTCTGCAACGCACATGGGGACCATGACAACTGCCTTGGGAAAGGTTGGCTTCATGCCTGCCATGACCTTTGTGGCCGCCGGAACAGCACTTCAAGGCAAACCTCGAAAGTCGAAGGGTGGAACTTCCCCCAAGAGAGCATCTGCTGCTGGTTGATTGTTGAGATTACGAGATTGGCGCAAGAAGAAAGAACTCAAAGAGTTGCTGGCTTTGGGGTTTCCACCGCAATGAGTATTAGAGGGGAAATAGGACAGATCCACACTGGACCAGCGATATCGGGATGTGGGCCGGTGTGATTGGTATGATCACTGGCAGTGCAGGTGCTATGATCGGAATTCTGAGCCATCGCAAGGTTTCTAAAATGAAATCCCTGGACCTGCGCCTGGATGTCAAAACAGAGCACGCGGTTCTGGCAAATGAGTTTTCTGTTCTGGCTGTGGCAGAGGTCGAGACTTTGAATACCCACCGAAGCCAGGCGATCACACTGGGGACAGTGGATGGTTCAACTTTTAACCGCCAACGAGATAGAATTCGAAGCAGCTTCGAAACAATTAGAGAAACCGAGCAGGGTTTTAATGATTTGGACCCAGACTTCGCTTCAATGAACTTGGCTGACCTTGAGGGGTTACTGATCAATATCAGGATCATGTCTCGGCGGCTCAGAACAAACAAACATTTCGCCGAGAAACTTATCGATAGCTAAGTGGGCATCCTACTCCCTCCGGAGAGTCAAAAGGCGGGAGGCCAATACCAAGATCACTGGCTATTGGATCCTTGGCAACACCTTCGCTGTCAAACTTCCATTGGTGGAGGGTCTTCGCGCAAATTCGGGTTTTTCATAGGTGACGTAGATCTCTGCCGCGCCTCCTCGGTGCCGACCCGCGCTCTGCCAGTCGGCCCAGCTCTTTTCGCCTCACCCATTGAAACCCCTTTTTCCTACCCGCCAGCCCCATTCCGCATTAACATCGGCAAAACACAAAAATCAGGGAGAACTCAAAATGGCTGGACTATTCAATCTTGAAGGCAAAGTGGCGCTTTTGACCGGCGCGTCGAAGGGTATGGGCAAGGCGATGGCCGAGGGCCTTGCCGAGCATGGCGCCCGCGTCGTGATATCCAGCCGCAAGCAGGATCAGTGCGACGCCGTTGCCGCCGAAATCAACGCCGCCCATGGCGCCGGGACGGCGACCGCGATCGCCTGCAATATCGGCTACAAGGAACAGCTTCAGGCCCTCGTCGATCAGACGCACGCCGAAGTCGGCACCATCGATATTCTGGTCGGCAATGCCGGCGTCAATCCGTTTTACGGCCCGATGTCCGAAATTCCGGATTCCGCCTTTGACAAGATCATGAGTTCAAACGTCAAGTCGAACCACTGGCTGTGCCAGATGGTGGCCCCCGACATGATCGAAAAGGGCGCGGGCTCGATGATGATCACCGCCAGCGTCGGCGCCTTCGGTCCCTCAACGGTGCTCGGCACCTACAATATTTCCAAGCTGGCCGACATCGCCCTGGTGCGAAACCTCGCCGCCGAGCTCGGCCCCCATGGTATTCGCGTCAATGCGATCTGCCCCGGCCTGGTCAAAACCGATTTCGCCAAGGCGCTGTGGGATAATCCCGAAGCCGAAAAGCGCGCCTCGGAACAATATCCCCTGCGCCGCCTCGGTGAGCCCGAAGATTTCAAGGGCATCGCCGTCTACCTCGCCTCGGGCGCAAGTTCCTATATGACCGGTCAGGCGCTGACGGTCTGCGGCGGCGGCAACATGTGGTCGTGACGAGACAGGCGCGGAGAAATATGCTAGCTCTCCCTGGAAGGTTTCTAAACAAGGGGAGTCCATAGCTTATGACGCAATCATCGGGAACTTCGCCGGGACGATCAGTGGAACGCGCGGTTCTGGCCGGTGGATGCTTTTGGGGCATGCAGGATTTAATTCGCCGCATGCCGGGCGTGCTTGCGACCCGCGTCGGATATTCCGGCGGCGATATCCCCAATGCGACCTATGAAAATCACGGTGCCCACGCCGAGGCTATCGAAATCATGTTCGACAAGGCGCTGACAAGCTACCGGGACATCCTCGAGTTCTTTTTTCAGATCCATGACCCGACGACCGCCAATCGTCAGGGTAATGACATGGGGCCGTCCTATCGCTCCGCGATCTACTACATCTCGGACGAACAAAGGCGAGAAGCGCTGGGCACCATCAGCGACGTCAACGCCTCGGGCCTGTGGCCAGGCCTTGTGGTGACGCAGGTCGAACCCGTCGGCGAGTTTTGGGAAGCCGAGTGGGAACATCAGGATTATCTCGAACGCATCCCGGAAGGCTACACCTGCCACTTCGTCCGCCCAAACTGGAAGCTGCCGCGCAAGGATGAATCCGCAGCCTAGAACGAAAACGCATCGCCTTTAAAGGCATCAAACGTGGCTTGGGTTTCCGCAGGGTCGGCGGATTGCGGCGCGATGATATGGGTGTCAATTCCGCCTGCCGCATCCTCCCGGATCCGCTCCTGAACTTCCCCGGCGCTGCCGATAATGGCGATCTCGTCGATCAGCGCGTCGGTCAGCGCCGCGCCGGTTTTCTTGCGATCCTTCTCCGCCCAGCCTTCACGAATAGTCGCCGCCGCATCCTCAAATCCGGCCCAGGCAAGGAACGCATTGTAGACCGGCGTTGCATAATAGGGGGCAAAGCTGGCCCGGAAGCGGTCACGGCCAGCGGCCTTATCGTCGGTGACCAGCACCATGGCGCGGTTGACGATCTCGACATCGTCGGCGGACTTGCCCGCCCGTTCCGCGCCGATCTTCACATGGCTCATCATTTTCGGCAGGGCGCTTTTGGGCCACAGATTGAAGATCACCCCGTCGCCGGTCTCGGCTGCTGTCTCAATCATCTTGGAGCGCAGCGCTGCAAGATAGATCGGCGGCGGGCTTTCCATCGGGAACTGCCGGTAACCCTGGCTCCGGATCGTTGCGCCGTCGACATTGGATTTTTCCCCGGCCAGCATGGAGCGGATCGCCAGCGTGGTTTCCCTGACGCGGCTGAGCGGCTTTTCAAACTTCTGGCCGTGCCAGCCTTCCACCATGCCCGGGCTTGAAGAGCCCAGCCCGAGCACGAAGCGGCCCGGCGCAATCTGTTCAATCGCATTGGCCGTTGCCGCAAAGGCCGCCGGTGTGCGCGCATAGACACTGCAAATAGCAATACCAAGGCGAATGTTTTGCGTCAGAGCGCCAAGCGCTGCTGCAATGGTCAGGGCGTCCGGCGCGATGGCCTCGCTGCCCCAGGCATCAGGGATACCGTTGGCCTCGGCCCATTGCACCCGCTCGAGGGTGTCCTTCCAGTGCGGGCCTGCTGGCAGGGTGACGGCGATCTTCTTGGTATGCTTCGACATGGGGGTTCCTCCGCTCCGTTTGTTCTTTTGCCGCGCAGTCTAGCTGATTTTCCGCCCCCGTCCACAGCTCAAGGCCACAGTTCAAGGCCATTGCCTGCGCGCCGGGCATCTGCGAGACTTGGCGCAAGAAGCGCACCACAGAAGGGCGCAGCAACCTGATGGAGGAAGACCCCCGTGACCAGCAATAATCTTAAAGGCAAGAACGTCGTCATCATCGGCGGCACCGCAGGCATTGGCCTGGCAACAGCTGTTATCGCCGCTGAACAGGGCGCAAAGGTCTGGGCCGCCGGCCGCAGCGAGGCCCATATTGAAAGCGCAAGACGGGTTGCCGACGGCGCCTTCAAGATCTGCCAGGCCGACACCCACGATGCCGCCAGCATGGAGGCCATCTTCAAGGAAGCCGGCACCATCGATCATCTCGTCTCCGCCGCGGTCGGCGGCGACCGAACCTTGAAACCGTTTCTTGATCAGACCGAGGATGAGTTCAAGGCGGCCTACGACAAGCTCTGGGGTTACGCCAAGGTCGTGCGCACCGGCGCGCCGTTCATGGCGGCAGACGGCGCCATCACCGTTGTCAGCGGATCCCCGGCGCGCAAGGTTGCGCCTGCCACATCGGCGCTCACCTGCGTCGGCGCCTCGGTCGAAGCCATGGTGCGCTGCCTGGCCTTTGAGCTGGCGCCGATCCGCGTCAACGTCGTTTCCCCGGGCACGATTGACACCGCCATGTTCGACTGGATGGGCGAGGGCAAGCAAGACATCCTCTCCAAAATGACCCAGGGCCACCTCATCAAGCGGGCAGGGACATCAGAAGAAGTCGCCGCCGGCCTCATCTTCGTCATGCAAAACGGCTTTGTCACCGGCACAACGGTGGATGTCGATGGCGGCAGATTGCTGAGCTAGGTTCTGCGCTTAATAAAAACAACAGGATGCACCGCAGGTTCAAATCACCCTGGTCTCCTTTTCCATGGAGCCAACCGGTCTGAATCTTGGCGATTGAACCCAAAGCCCAAAATCCCTATGTGTTGAGAACCAGAACTCATGGACTAAACCGCAATGTCCACCAAAATTCTGCACATATCTGATTTGCATTTTGGACCGCCCTTCGTACCGGCTGTGGCTGAGGCCTTGTTGCAAACCATCCCGTCGCTGGCCCCCGATGCCATCGTGGCGAGTGGCGATCTGACCCAGCGGGCCAAGCGACGGGAGTTCGAGGCGTGCAGGCAATTCTTTGATCGCCTGCCCGACATTCCCCTGCTGGTGATCCCCGGCAACCATGATGTGCCGCTCTACCGAATCCGGGAGCGCCTGTTCAAACCGCTGGCTCTCTATCGCGAAATCATTCACCCGGATCTGAACCCGGTCCTGCAGGTCGGCAATGTCGTGCTGGCCGGTATTGATTCCACCGCGCCGCGCAGCGCCATCTCCAACGGCCGGCTGCACCTTCATCAGCTGCGCCATTGTGAAGCGGTGTTTGCGGCAGTGCCCGAGGACATGATACGCATCGTCGTCGCCCACCATCACTTCGCGCCTGGCCACGACAAGGTCTTCGATATCGCAATGCCCCAGTCGCGGCGTGCCATCGATTGCTTCGTTGAGCAAAAGGTTGAGATGATCCTGGGCGGACACCTGCACCGATCCTATATCGGAAACTCTCTGGACTTCTTCCCGGGACATGATCGTGAGCGCGGGGTCATCATCGTGCAGTGTGGAACAACCACGTCAAGCCGGGGCAAGGGGCGCGAACGTGAGGAAAATACTTTCAACCTGATCGAGGCGGGCACAGACACCCTCGCTGTGACCCATTACCTGTATTTCGAGGAAGCAGGTGAGTTCGCGGCGATAGGCAAGCACGTCTTTCCCCGCCAGGGCCGTCCTTTCGATGCCGGTTCAGGGGCTTCGCTGCCATGAATATTCAAGCCTCACCGGGACGAAACAAACGCAAGCTGATTGTCTTCGGGGTTGCCGCTATTCTGCTGGTGACACTGGCCTGGTATGTGAACGCATATTTCTCGCTCGACGAACTGGCTGAACGGGAAAATCAGATTCGCGCGGCCATTGTTGCCCATCCCTGGCGATCCTTCGTCATTGGCTTCAGCATTTACACGGTCGTGGCGCTGGTGCCGGGAACCGGCGGCAAGGCCATCCTTTACGGCTGGCTGTTCGGTTTCTGGCAGGCCGTGACGATTGTCACGGTGGGTCTCACAATCGCGGCGATGGCGATTTTCTACCTCAGCCGCTATCTTATCCAGGAAAGCATCGAGCACCGCTACACCGACTTCCTCGCTGTGATGAACAGGCATCTGGAAAAAGAAGGCGCCTTCTACCTTGTCACCCTGCGATTACTGCATGCGCCATTTTCCATCGTCAATCCTGTCAGTGGCGCAAGCCGCGTTCCAACCTGGACTTTTTTCTGGACGACCGTCATAGGATTGTTGCCTGCTAACGCGATCTGGGTCTTTTTGGGAGTTCGCCTGCCCACACTGCGCGAACTGGCCGACGGGGGTCCGGGCACATTCATCGACTTCCCGCTGATGGTCGCCCTGGTGGTCTTCGCTTGCTTGCCGTTCCTGGTGCGCTGGCTTGTCGGTCGATTTGGAATCCAGGGGACCAGGGAAGAGATCCACGACGCGATCAGTCATGACCACAACGGAGAGACATATGTTCACCGCTCCTGAGCCTGCCCTCTACTGGGTCATCTTTGCGCTCTTCGCCAGCCTCGTTGCAGGATCGATCAGTCGCTTCATCGCGCTGCGCGGTGCCGAAGAAAAAAAACGGCGCCAACGTTTCGCCAGCTTGCGCACCTGGTGGATGCTCGCCATCTTCGTCAGTGCAGCACTGCTTGCCGGTCGGCTTGGAATATGCCTGCTGCTGGCCGTAGCCAGCTGTTTGGCATGGTTCGAGATCACCAGGATGATGGGCGCCCGCAGCGAGGACCGCCTCGCCATTCGTGCCGGTTATGGGCTCATCGTCATCAACTACGCGGCTATCCTGCTGGGATCAATTTCACTGTTTTTGGTGTTCTTGCCCGTCGGCGGGCTCATCGCCCTCGCCGTGTTACTGCTTATCAAGGACGAACCACGAGGCTACATCAGATCAGCGGGAGGCTTGCTATGGGGCATGCTGTTTCTCGGCTATGGGGTCTCTCACGCCGCGTATTTGACGATCCTTCCTGCCTCTTCTGCCGGACCGCTTGGTCCTGGCGGCTGGTTCTTGTTCCTTGTTATCCTCACTGAAACCGATGATATCTTCCAGGCAATCGTCGGCCGACTGTTCGGGGCTCACAAACGACACCTGATCATACCCACCATATCGCCCAACAAAACCTGGGAGGGCTTCTTTGGAGGAATGCTGGTCATCGTTGTCCTTGCCCCCCTTATCGCACCCTTTCTCACCACTCTGGGTGAGCAAGCCGGACCGTTCGGAGTGCCCGAAGCGCTGCGTCCCTTCGTGGCTCCGATTCTGGTAGCGATCCTCATTTCGTTTGCCGGTTTCTTCGGAGACATCAATATGTCGGCCATCAAACGGGATTCAGGGGTCAAGGACTCGAGCAACCTGCTGCCCGGTATCGGCGGTGTCATCGACCGTGTCGACAGTCTCACCATGACCGCCCCGGTGTTTGTCTATTTCTTGATCTGGTGGATGGCATGACAAATTTGCCTCCCGATCAGAAATCTAAAATCCATCCGGCACCTGACCAACCGGACGGTCCCTATATTTCCGATCGATGGCTCACCATACCCAATATCATCTGCGCCATTCGCCTCGTCGGTTCCTTCGTCCTTGTCTGGATCGCCTGGTTGGACCTGAACGATCTGTTCCTCTGGATCTTTGTGTTGCTCGCCATGTCCGACTGGGTCGATGGCAAACTTGCCATCCTGCTTAACCAACGCTCGGTGATCGGGGCGCGACTGGATAGCTGGGCTGACGCAGCGCTTTATGCGGCACTCCTGGTCGGGGCCGTGATGCTGTACGGTGAGACACTACAGGCCGAAATCGCCTGGTTCGTGCCGCCCCTTGCCACCT
This sequence comes from uncultured Alphaproteobacteria bacterium, assembly GCA_965603015.1. Lineage (GTDB taxonomy): Bacteria > Pseudomonadota > Alphaproteobacteria > M2410 > M2410 > JAUWTJ01. The sequence continues at coordinate 67,598 of CBFDBJ010000007.1, read as the reverse complement.
ACCTGATTTCCACCGCCGCGGGTTTCTGGAAGTTTGGGCGCTGGCCAAGCTATCACACCCGCGCCGCCAAGACCGGATGGTTTCTTATCATGATCGGGGCTATTGGCCTGTTCACCGATTGGTCCCTCTGGCCCCTGCGCGTCGCCCTTGCCTTTACCGCCCTCACCAATCTCGAAGCCATGGGTATAACCATCATGTCTCCCGCCTGGCGCGCCGACGTAACCTCCATCTATCATGCCTGGCGGGATAACAGGGCCGCCTGATACAGGACCTCCATTACCAACGTCAATGTAGCTTGAACTTGCACCAACCTTTGCGATCCGGCCCTTGCAGACAGGTCAGGGCCATGCTACATATCGTTTATCGTCGAATAACGATATGTAGGAAAGCCCAATGCCTGCCACCAGGATACGTGAAGTAAAACCGCGCAAAACCGGGGTCTCGCCCGCATCTCTGCCGAAGACCGAAAGCCTCGCGGCGCTGGTCAAGGCGCTGGCACACCCGGCTCGGCTGGGAGTGATCCGGATGTTGCACGAGCGCCAGACCTGTATCGGCTGCGACATTGTCGATGAGATCGGCCTTGCCCAATCAACCACCTCGGAGCATTTGCGCATCCTCAAGGCGGCCGGGATCATCACTGGCGAAGTTGAAAGCCCCCGGGTTTGTTATTCGCTGAACCCCGGGGCACTGGAGCCGCTGCGCCAGTTCCTCGAAGAGATTTCCCGTCAACCGACTCCGCCAACAAAAAACTGAAGAGAACCTTTCCATGTCGTCCTTTGAACGCTACCTGACCGGCTGGGTCACCCTGTGCATTGTTGTCGGCATCGCGCTCGGGCATTTCCTGCCCGACGTCTTCCAGATGATCGGCGCCGCCGAGATCGCAAAAGTCAATATCCCGGTCGCCATTTTAATCTGGCTAATGATCATACCGATGCTGGTGAAGATCGATTTTGCCGCCCTCGGTCAGGTGCGCGAGCATTGGCGCGGCATCGGCGTCACGCTGTTCATCAACTGGGCGGTCAAACCATTTTCCATGGCGGCGCTTGGCTTGTTCTTCATTGGTTATCTGTTCCGGCCATATCTCGTGGCAGACCAGATCGACAGCTACATCGCCGGTCTGATCATCCTGGCCGCCGCGCCATGCACTGCAATGGTCTTTGTCTGGAGCAACCTGACGAACGGCGAACCTCACTTCACGCTCAGCCAGGTGGCGCTCAACGATCTCATCATGGTGTTTGCCTTCGCGCCCATCGTCGGGCTGCTGCTTGGTCTGTCGGCGATCGTCGTGCCATGGGAAACCCTCGTGCTCTCGGTCGTGCTCTATATTGTCGTGCCGGTGATCCTTGCCCAGGGGCTGCGCAAGCTGGCTCTGGGGTCCGGCGGCGAACCGGCGCTGGCAACAGTGCTGGCCAAGGTGCAGCCGCTCTCTTTGATGGCGCTGCTGACAACGCTGGTTCTGCTGTTTGCCTTCCAGGGCGAGCAGATTATCGCCCAACCGCTCGTGATTGGCCTGCTGGCGATCCCGATCATTATCCAGGTCTATTTCAACTCGGGGCTTGCCTACTTCCTCAACCGCAAAGTCGGCTCGGCCCACTGCGTCGCCGCGCCCTCGGCTCTCATCGGTGCAAGTAATTTCTTCGAGCTGGCGGTGGCTGTCGCGATCAGCCTGTTCGGCATTGATTCCGGTGCCGCGCTGGCCACCGTGGTCGGCGTTCTGGTCGAGGTGCCGGTGATGCTCTCTGTGGTCAAGATCGTCAATTCCAGCAAGCCCTGGTACGAGCGCGCCCCCGCCGTTAGGCGCAACGCCCCCGCGGGGACGAAGGCAGATTGATCGACCTGGCGAGCGGGTCGAAGTGATTGGTGTCGCTTCAAATTCCAGTCTATGAATCCCCCGTGCTATCATGTTCACTTGACACGCATGATCCTCGGGCAAGAGTTTAGGGCTTGGTGATTCTGCCAACAGGAGAAGCGTCTGATGCCAAAATGGACGAACTGGTCCGGAAGACATGTTGCCAGGCCAAAACACCTTCATCACTGTCGCAGTGAAGATGATGCCATGGCGGTTGTCGCTGCTGCCAATTCAAGTGGGCGCACGATCCGCGTTGCGGGCACCGGCCACAGTCACGCAGCCCTGGTGCCAACAGACGACACCGTGCTTGATCTGTCAGGCCTGTCGGGCGTCATTGAAGTGGACGGCACCCGCAAGACCGCACTGGTCCGGGCCGGGACCCCGGTCCATGCGCTCGGCCGTCCGTTGCATGACGCCGGGCTTGGCCTCATCAATCAGGGTGACATCGACCGGCAGACTATTGCCGGGGCAACGGCGACCGGAACCCACGGCACCGGGCGCGGTCTCAAGAATCTTTCAGCCTCGGTCATCGGCGCAACGCTCATTCTTGCTTCGGGCAAACGTCTCACCTGCAATGCGCAGCATCATCCGCAGATGTGGCAAGCCGCCCGGCTTAACCTGGGTGCCATCGGCGTTATCACACAGCTTCAACTGCAACTGCGCGGCGCCTACAAGCTTGAAGAAAAATCATGGCAAGAGAGTTTTGCTTCGATCCTGCCGAGGGTGAGTGAACTTGCCGCCGGGTCTCGCCACTTCGAGTTTTTCTGGTCGCCCCGAGATGATCAGGTCTTCGCGAAAACCATCGATGAGACCAGCGCGGACCCGGGCTATCCGCTGGCGGACGAAGGCGCAAGGCGGGCATGGAGCTATGAGGTCTTTCCCAGCCACAGACCCCACCTGCATACCGAGATGGAGTATAGCGTGCCCGAAGAAGACGGCGCAGCCTGTCTCTCTGCAATCCGCGCCCTGATACTGAAAGATTTTCCGGATCTGACATGGCCGGTCGAATATCGCACGCTCGCCTCGGATGATGTCTGGCTGTCGACGGCCTGTGACAGGCAGAGCGCAACGATCTCCGTCCACCAGACGATCGACGCAGACGAGGAGCCGCTCTACCGGGCCTGCGAGAAAATCTTTCTGGCGTTTGGCGGGCGCCCCCACTGGGGCAAAGTGCATTATCTGGACGGGACGCAGCTGGCAGCGCTTCACCCCAAATGGGCCGACTGGTGGGCGGTGCGCGACCGGCTTGATCCACAGGGTATTTTTCTCAATGACCTGATGCAGAGTTTGCGGCCAGGGTAAATTGATTTGCTGCTTGTCTCCCCCCGGCGATCTCGCCATAAACAGGCGACGTTTGGTGCAGGGAATTGACAGGTAAACCGGTGTGATGAGTGGTGCGGGTAATATGGATCTTGCTGAGGAAATCAGGCTGTCGGTGACGAGCATTCCGTTCGTGCGCGCTGTTGGCGTTGATTATGTTGCAGCCGGGCGCGAGCGCTGTCATTTGCGTGTGCCGATCGAGCCGCGCTTTGCCGCGGAGCCGGGTGAGGCAGGACTGGCGCCGGGCTTCATCGCCGGAGTGCTTGATCAGCTGGGCAGTTGCGCCCTGACCGGGTTCTTCGGGTCGCGCCATGCCCAGGCCACCCTCTCCATGTCGCTGAGCTTTGCGCGTGACCTGCGCGCCGGGACGGCACTCGATTTGATCGGCAAGGCGAAGTTTGAAACCGGAACCACAGGCTCCGTTGCCATGACGGCAGAAGGCGAGGGTGGCGCGGTCCTCGCCCAGGGCCTCGTCGCCTTCATGATCGGCACCTATCCCGGATCAAGCGGCGACAATGCCGCCCACGATCACGAGGCCCAGGCTGACCGCGAAGCCTTTGTGCCCGAGACGGTCGAGGCGGAGTGCTTCGATACCTGGATGGGCATGCAATTCACGGAAAGGCAAACCTCCCTGCCGGTCGCTAACCGTCTCATCGGTTCGACGGGGCCAGTTGTTGCATTTCATGGCGGCGTGGTTGCCGCCGCCGCTATCGCCGAAGCAGCCCATAGCGCGGGCACCCTCGGCGCCTTCCATCTCAGTCATTTCTCGCTGGAATATCTGCGCGCCGCGAAAGCCGAAACCCTCATGCTGCGCTCCCACATTGTTCGCCGTTCGCGGCGAACCCTCGTGCTGCGCACCGATGTTTATCAGGAAGACGGCGCGCGCCACGTCGCGGCCACAACGTCGCGCTTCGTCGCTTCAGACTGAGCGCGGTTAAGCGCTCATCGGCACGACTTTATTATCCGCATCATGACCAATATCGGCGCGCCCGAGATATGGGATGCCGGATGTCTCACACCAGCGCTTCGCGATATCCTCCAGCTCTTCACCGAACGGGCGGTCATTCTCCGGGATCGCGCTGCAGCGCCCGAGCCGCAGGCCCGCCACTTTGCGGACCTCAGGGTTGCTGGTTATGTGGAAGAGCGAGCGGTCGATGGCGTAAAGATGTTCGGAGACTTCTTCCAGCATCAACACGCGCCCGGCAAGGTCCGGCTGCCACGGCGTGCCGATCAGCTTGCTGAGGATCTTGATGTTAAACGCCGCCGCAGGGTGCCCATCTTCAAGGCTCGGCTCAAGCGATGCAGGATCACGCTCCGCCAGCCAGCGCAGCGCCCGTCGCACGGCGGCCTCGCCGTTGTCATGCGCCAGGTCCTGGGGCATCGGCCCATGCGCCAGGTTCTGAAAACCCGCCCGCATCATCGCTCCCAGCAGCATGCCCATATCGGAATAGCCGAGATATGTTTTGCCGCGCGCCGTGTCGTCCAGCTTGTCCATAACCAGCGGCAAGATCCGCGCCGATCCATAACCACCGCGCGCGAACCAGACGGCATCTGTGTCCAAATCATGTGCCATTTCGAGAAAAGCCGCTGCGCGGGCCGCGTCATCCCCCGCGAAATGCCCGGCCGACCTAAAGCATTGGGAATGAAAGATAATCTCAACTTTATTCGGTCCATACTCGTCACACGCGAGCGCCTTGACTTTGTCTGCAAGCGCCTCTTTGATGGGCGAAGCGGGCGCGACAACACCAATTCTAAATGGATCTTTCGTCATGCCTGCAATTCTCTCCCGCGCAAATCAGGCCCAAAGTCAAAGTTTGGACAAGTAATACCCTATGGATGTTATCAAACACTATTTTTTTTGCGGTATCGGCGGCTCGGGCATGTTGCCTCTGGCCATGATCGTCAAGGCGGCGGGCTATGAGGTCTCCGGCTCCGATCGCTCAAAGGATCAGGGGCGCACGCCGGAGAAATTCGCCTGGCTTGAGCGAGAAGGCATCACGTTGTTTCCGCAGGATGGCTCAGGCGTCACCAGCGCTGAACAGATCCTGGTAACCTCCGGCGCCGTGGAAGAAACCATCCCGGACGTCAAGGCGGCAATAGAGGTCGGCGCCGCGCGCATGACCCGCGCCCAGCTGCTTGCCGAGCTCTTCAATGCCGCAGGGACCTCCATCGGCGTCGCCGGCACATCGGGCAAGTCAACCACCACTGGCATGATCGGCTGGATACTGTCCGAGGCCGCCGGCATCGAAGAGGGCAATCCTCCGACTGTGGTCAACGGCGCCGTCATGAAAAATTTCGTCTCCAAAGAGACGCCGTTCGCCTCGGCGGTCACCGGCGATCCGGATCTGTTTATCTCCGAAGTCGACGAGTCAGACGGTTCGATCACGCTGTTTGATCCGACGATCGCGGTGCTCAATAATGTCGCCGTCGACCATATGGGGCTGGCCGAACTGCGCACCCTGTTCAAGGCCTATGTCCTGGGCGCCGCCCGCGCCGTCTGCAATCTCGACAATGAAGGCTCAAAAATGATCGCCGGGCTGGTTCCTCCGGCCAGCAGATTGACCTATTCGCTGTCCAATCCGTCAGCGGATTTTTACGGCAAGAACATCCATCCCGGATCGGATGGCATCAGTTTTGACATGACCGACATGAAGACCGGCGAGACCTGGCCCGTCACCCTGAACATGCCCGGCGTGCACAATATCTCCAACGCGCTGGCCGCCATCGCCGCCACAAGTGCCGTAGGCGTTCCCCTTGAGACCGCAGCCAGAGCGCTCGGCACCTTCAAGGGTATCCGCCGCCGGCTGGAACATGTCGGCAAGAAGGGTGGCATCACCGTCATCGACGATTTTGCCCACAACCCGGACAAGATCGCCGCCAGCCTGCGGACCCTGCACGATTTCAAGGGCCGCCTGCTGGTCTTCTTCCAGCCGCACGGCTTTGGCCCGCTGGCCAAAATGAAAGAGGAATTTATCGAGGTCTTCAGGGAAGGCCTCGAGCCCGATGATGTCCTCTTGATGTGCGAGCCGGTCTATTTTGGCGGCACCGTCGAGCGCAAGGTCAAGGCCGCCGATATCGTGAACGGAGTCAGGACAGGCGGCGGCCAGGCCGAAGCCTTCGAGACCCGCGACGAGTGCGGAACGCGGATCCAGGAACTCAAAAAACCCCACGACCGCATCATCGTCATGGGCGCCAGAGACGACACGCTGTCAGAGTTCGCCAAAGCGCTGTTGGGGTAGGCTGACAATAAGCCAAATCAGGCCTTGCGGCTTTCGCAATCCCTTCTAAACTCGGTCTCGAAAATGTGCCGAGATAGAGAGGGATGTGATCCATGTCAAAAACTTCAAAGAGTGCAGTGGGACAGCTTCCGAGCCTGGCCGGCCATGTCGCCGTCGTGACCGGCGGCGGGCGCGGCATCGGGCGGGTGATTGCGCAGATGCTTGGCAAAGCCGGGGCGGGTGTCGCCGTGCTAGGTCAGGCCCCGGGGCCTCTTGAAGAGGTCGCCGCCGCGATCAAGGCGGCCGGGGGCAGCGCGGCGCCCTGGAGCGTCGATGTGACAGACGGGCCGCAGGTTGCCCGGACCATGGCGGAGGTGACCGCCGCCCTTGGCCCCATATCGCTGCTGATCAATAATGCCGGCACCAACAAGGGCGATGGGCCGATCTGGCTGACGGACCCCGACGAATGGTGGCGCGCCCTGGAGATCAATCTGCGCGGACCTTATCTTTGCGCCCGCGCCGTCCTGCCCGGGATGCTCGAGCGCGGCACTGGCCGCATCGTCAATATGGGCTCGGCCGTCGGCCTGCGCGCAGAACCCATGGCATCGAGTTATTCGACGTCCAAGGCCGCGCTTCTGCGTCTCACCGATTGCACCGCCGTTGGCGTCGCCGAGGCGGGCGTTCAGGTTTTCGCCGTCTCTCCCGGCTGGGTCTGGACCGACATGACCCGCGATATCGAACAGACCATCACCGCCAACGACCCCGAATTTAAAGTCGACGACAAGTATGTCTACCCGCCCGAAGACGTCGCCACCCTCATCGCCCGCCTCGCCACCGGCGAAGCCGACGCCCTGACCGGCCGCTTCATCCACGTCGCCGACGATCTGGACGCCCTGATCGCCGACGCCGAAGATATCGTTGCCGAAGATCGTTATGCGCTTCGGCTGGTGCAGTAGGGCAGGCGCTCGCTCGACCATTTCCTTCTTTCCTGTCGAGAATAGTTGATCCACTGGAAGCCCACACGTTCCTCATCCTGAGGAGCATCGTCAGATGCGTCTCGAAGGAGGCCATTTGAGCACTCGGGCCAGACACCCGGGCCTGGCATCCTTCGAGACGATTTCTTTGAAATCCCTCAGGATGAGGGGGTGGAGGTAGTTGCGCTTTCAAACCGACGGTCACTTCAGCGGCGCATAATTCGTCGACCGATCCTCCGTCCTCGTCCCCGCAACCTCATCGACACACTCGCCCAGATCCTTGACGTACTGATCAATCACGCCGGTGTTGGAATTCGAGACCGTCATATGGATCGAGTCGGGCGGGCCCTGGCGGTCATGGAACCAGCCGCGCGTTCCCAGCGCATCGGCCAGCGCGTAGATGTCGATATCCCGTGCTGAGGCCGGATCCGGTGCCATGGCGAGCAGGTGATACTGGCTGTCGCCGAGGACGCGGATGCCGTCGATCCCGGCGATGGCGGCGCGGATCTGGTCGACGTTTTCGAACATCTGCCGGGTGAGGGCGAGATAGCCGTCTTTGCCAAGGTGCCGCATCACCGCCCAGGCCGCCGCCATGGGCAGGCCCGAGCGCGTGCCCTGCATGCCAGGCGAGGCATAAAAGCCGCCAAGCCAGCCGTCGAACATAAAGATCTGGTTTTTGCGCAGCTCTTTGTTGCGATGCAGGATCACCGAGACGCCCTTGGGCGCATAGCCCAGCTTGTGAATATCCGCCGAAATTGACGAGACGCCCTCGACGCGAAAATCCCAGGGGCTTACCTCGCGCCCGAGCATCTCGACAAATGGCAACACGAACCCGCCCATACAGGCATCGACATGGCAATTGGCATCCACTGATTGCGCCAGCGCCGCAATCTCGGGGATCGGATCGATCACTCCTTGCGGATATTGCGGCGCCGAGCCAACGATCAGTACGGTATTTTTGTTGACGTTCCTGGCCATGGCATCCACGTCCGCGGTCCAGTCGGGTTTGACCGGGCTCTTCCTGATCTTGAGACGGAACATGTGTGCCGCCTTGTGAAACGCCGCGTGGCCGCTTTCGGCAATGACGATTTCGCCCTCGGTAATGCCGCGTTCCTTTTCGGCCCGCTCGCGCGCCGCCAGCACCCCGTTCAGAATGCTCTCGGTGCCGCCGCTGGACAGGAACCCCGAGGCCTCCCCACCGTCATTTGGGCCGCCGTGGAGGAGATCCGCGGTCCAGCCGACCACATCCTGTTCGATCTCGGCCAGTGACGGAAACGCCATCGGGTTGAGCGCGTTTTCATGCAGAAAAAGCTTTGCCGCTTCCTCGGCCACCGCGTGGACGCTCGGTCCGCCATTAAAGACGAGGCCAAAGGTTCGTCCGTCCTGCCATTTGACATCGCCGCTGCGCTTGTCGGTGAGCTCGCGGATGACATCCTCGGGCGCACTGCCGGTCTGTGAAAATTCCATGCTCTGTCCTCGCATTGAGTGTGTTTGAGGCGAGCTTAGAGACGGATCAGTACTTCGTCCATGGGATCGTGTTGCGAACCGGATTTAGTGTCATTCGGATCAGGGGTATTGAAGAGAAGGCCTACTTCTTCGCGCCGACCCGTGGCCCGATGGTCGCCTTGACGCTGGCTGCGTCATAGACCTTGCCATGTTCAGCGCTGTCTTCGGGCTTGTCGCCCTTGCCCATCTGGATGTCGATGGAGGTCACAGCGTCCCTGCGGGAACTACCCAGCGGGAAACCAAGACCAAAGCCCCAGCGCGACCCGTAATGGCTATGGCCGCCAAAACCTGTGCCGACCGACACCCGGGACCGGGGATAGTCGTCACCGCGTTCATCCCCGATGGTGTTTGTGACGCGGAACCAGGTGTAGCCCTTGGCCAGGGTCAGCTCGGCGGCGCGCAGCAGGGCAAAATCGTAGGCAGTGGCAAGGTCCCGTGCCCGGAACGTGATGCGGTAGCGCCCCTCTTCAAGGGCAGCTTCTGAATAGCCCAGCCCGTATGGGCCACTGGCTTGCTTGTAAAGGGGGGTTGAGCAGGCGGCGAGGCCAACCAGAAGACCAGCCACAAGTGCTGTCAAAAGTCGTTTCTGAACAAAAAGGTGTTGTTTGCGCATTCTCAATTACTCCCTCGACTAAACGGTACATCAGGAAAGAGCAGCATGCCGGGGTTCTTCGTCCTGTGCAAGATCTGCATCAGATTCGAGTCCAATCGGAACCTGGACCGTAAAGGCAGTGCCATTTGGTTGCCGCACCGCTGCGGATATTCCGCCGCCAAGAAGCTCGACAAATTCCTGAACGATCGCGAGGCCCAGTCCGGTGCCTCCGTATTTACGGGTTTCTGTTGCATCAACCTGCTGAAATCTTTGGAAAATTGTCTCAATTTCTTTTGCCGGGATCCCGATCCCGGTGTCTGAAATAATCAGTTGAAGCAGCATCGGTTCGCCTTCGTCCGCGCTCACCAGGGAAACGTCAATGTCGATCGACCCCTCATCGGTGAATTTGATCGCATTGCCGACGATGTTCATAACAATATGCCAGATGAAACCCGGGTCCGTTACAATGGTTTCCGGAAGATCCGGTGCAAACTCGACTTTGATCGCAATGCCTTTTTCAGCGGCTCTTGCTTCAAGGGTTTCGAGCGTTGTCTGCAAATGCTGCTTTATATTGAAAGCTTCAGGCTTCGGCGCGAGTTTGCCTGATTCCAGCTTGGCCAAATCTAGAATATCATTGAGCAGGCCAAGCAGCTGATTGCCGGATTGCTCAATGACCTGCGAATAGTGACGAACCTTGTCAGGAACATCCTGCGACTGGATCAGTGAGTTCATACCAAGAACGCCATTGAGCGGTGTCCGGATCTCGTGGCTCATATTGGCAAGGAAGAGCGACTTCGCCCGGTTTGCAGCTTCGGCCGCTTCCTTTGCATCGTTCAATTCCCGGGTCCGTTTGAGAACGCTTTGCTCCAGGGTGCTGTTCAAAAGAACGAGTTCGTCGTTGGAAGATCGAAGGTTGCTCCGCATGCCTTCCAGCGCTTCCTGCAGATCGCCAAGCTCATCATGTCGGTCAACAACAATGGACTGGTTGGTATGGCCTTTCGAAATCTCGGTCGCGGTTTGAATAATCTGTTGCACAGGTGCAAGAACGTTTCGGCTCAAGATCCGGAAGAGAAAACTGCCTGCGAACAGGGCAATAACCAGCGTCACTCCCAGAACAACGTCGCGGTAGCGCTTCCGCTCAAAGCTCAGTTTTGCGAGTATCCTGGCGTGAGAACCGTGAAGGGTGGTGTGTGCACTCTCAAGGAGAAAGTCCAGACCCTTGTGAACTCCCTCGACCTCCAGGTCAGCAGCCAGGTGAGGCATGTCCTCGGCGGCATTAAAGACGCGCATCGCGTCCCGGTACTGCTGGCCGCTCACCGCGTAGTAATCGGAAAATGCCTCAAGACCTTCCTGCAGCGCTGGCATGTGCCGATTTTCCTTTGCAATCGTCTGCAGGATCTCAACGACCTGGCGCTCCTGATGGTAAAACCTGGCGAGATATTCGTAATAGGACTTTGCCTCAAGGCCGCGCAGAAGCATGTTCTGCCACGCGATCTGCTGCTCATCGAGGGCATGCTGCAAATCTGCCAAATCTTCTTCCTGGGCAATGAGGCGGGCTTCGGCCTCTGTCGCCCGCTGGGTCGATACTTCGTAGTAGCCCATGAGACCGGCATTCATGAAGATCATCACGAGCATCGATATCACAACCGGCAGGAGGATCGTTCGTTTGAGGCTGGCGGCGCGGTTGCTCACACTTACTCCTCCCCTCGCGTCGCGGTCGGCTCAAACAGCTGCGTGCCATCAACACGAAAATTTGCGATGAGGGATTGCCCCTCCGTGGACATCAGCCACGCGATAAAGCGCTCTGCGAGGTCGTTGCGAATTGATCCCGCCGCGTGCCTGGCCGGATTGACCGCGATAACGTCATAGGGGTTTTGCAGCAGCGGATCATCTAAATCGTAACAGATCGTCAAATCAAGAGAGGAGCGCAATGACAACCAGGTTCCGCTGTCGGTCAGTGTGTAGGCCTGCATGTCATTGGCCAGAGACAAGGTCGACTTCATGCCAAGACCGGCCTCATAATACCAGTCGCCATAAGGCGTCTGACCAACAGAGCGCCAAATGGAAAGTTCCCTCTTGTGAGTGCCGGAATCATCAGCTCGGGACACGAACCTTGAGGCCTTTGACGAGATCCGTTCCATCGCTTCTCTGGCTGACTTCGCATGTGCGATATCTGCCGGGTCTCCGGACGGTCCGACAATAACAAATCTGTTTTTCATGAACGAGGCGCGCTTCAGGCCAAAACCGGAGGCAACAAACTTTTCCTCGGCGACCGGAGCATTCACCATGACGACATCCACCTGGCCCATGCGTCCCATGCGCAGGGCCTGTCCTGACCCGACAGACGCAATCTCGAAAACGATGCCGCTTGTTTTGGTAAATTCAGGCAGCAAATAGTCCAGCAGGCCGGAATTAGTCGTGCTTGTAGTTGTCGCGACGCGGAGCGTCTCGGTTGCATTGGTAGTCGGGGAGGTAAAGGCCATCACGCCAACCACAACGCCTGCCATGGCGACGGTTCTCAGAAATCTGGTCATGCAAAAGTTGATCATAATTGATTCACATACTACCGTAAGGGAGAGAAGGTTCTCCTCGATAGGAACCGTGTAGTCGAGCCCCATTGAATGTTATTCATAGAGGGTTAACCTTTGGTGAATTGAAAAAGACGTTGCCTACGGAGCATTGGTTGCAAATGACGCTGAATGAGCATCGCGTCTCTTTAATAGAGTTGGAGTCGATCTAATACTTGTTGTGGTGTTACGATCTACATTTTGGCGGATGCGCCATTCGCTTAAGAGAGGAAAACAGCATGCTGGAAATAGGTTCAACGACCCGCAACTCATGGCAGGTGTCCGGCGAGGCGGTCTCTCTGGTGCGCCCGGCGCGTTCTGCTCGGCCTGTTCAACTGGAGGCCGAACCGCAAAGTGTTATCTTCGACGCGGCCCGCACGGCACTCATTGTCATCGATATGCAGAACTTCTTTTGCGCCGGGGATGGCAGCCTTGATAAACCCTCACGCCGACCCATCGAGCCCTTGCAGGCTCTGCTTCCGGCGGTGAGAGCGGCTGACATACCCGTGATTTGGGTCAACTGGGGCACGCGGCCTGATCGGCTCAATCTGAGCCCGTCTGTCCAGTACACATTCAGAAAAACAACTGATGACGAAGGCCCTGCTGCCAGCGGCGTCTCGCAACTTTTCAAGGGTTCGCAGGCCGCTGAAATCATTCCCGAGCTTGAGGTCGCGGAGACCGACATCCACGTCGACAAGCACCGCCTCTCCGGATTTTGGGACACACCGCTTGATTCCATTTTGCGCAATCTGGCGATCGACACGCTTCTGTTTGCCGGTGTCAATATGGATCAATGCGTCCTGGGAACCTTGCAGGACGCCAGTTTCCTTGGCTACGACTGCATCATGCTGGAAGATTGTGTCGCCACGGGTTCGCCCGATTTCTGCCGCGAGGCGACGCTCTACAATGTGAAGAAGTGCTTCGGCTTCGTCGGTCAAAGCACTTCCCTTATTGAGGGCCTGATCGAGACCTGACCGAGGGATCGGCCTGATCGGGGTCGCGAAGACCTTCAGTGCTGCTCATCTCCGCGCAGACCCAGCGACCACATCAGTGCGATGGCGGCGCCCTTGAAATTCGGCAGCAAGCCGAGCACCATCAGGATGATCGTTGGGATTAGAATTGCGAAGAGCAGCGGCAGTGACGGCCTGTAGATGGTTTCAATGTGGAAAACCAGCGGCACAAAAAGATGCCCCAGCACAATAAGCGTCAGCCATGGCGCGAAGTCGTCCGTCCTGATGTGATCGTAAGCGGTTCCACACGACGTGCAGCACGCCGTGGGTTTCAAATACCGTTCATAGATCGACGCCCCGCCGCACTGAGGACACTTCTTCGTGAACCCGCGCAGCATGACGCGCCATAGCGATTTTGTCTTCACAAGGTCAGACATTGGCAGTTTGGTCTCCCGGTCAGGATTTGTCACGTCTGACCCATCGGCTCTTTGAGGCAAAGTCTTCAATCTCTTCGCCTGCAGTTTTCCAGCCGCCAAAGCCGCTCTCCAGATGGGCGACATTTGTGAACCCCATGTCTTCAAGCGCTTTGACCGCGTAGACCGACCGGCCGCCGCCTGCGCAGAACACGATCGTGCGTTTGTTCTCTTCAAAATAGTCCCGAGCATAGGGGCTTGCCGGGCTGGCCCAGAATTCCAGCATGCCGCGGGCCACGTGTTTGGCGCCAGGGATTGTCCCCAGTTCAACGAGCTCCTGGATCTCACGGATATCCAGAAGCAGCACATCGCCAGAGGCCAATTCCTTCTTCAGGTCCCCTACTGCAAGATTGTCGATTGACGCTTTGAGTTCCTCGCAATGTTCAAACACATTTCTGATTGCCATGGTCATTCCTTCTTTTCCGTTTTCCCCACTATCTCCTGCAAGGCCGGGGACGACAAGTCATTTCCCCTCATATGATAGATTTGGTAGCGTTGGTAAAACAGCGATGAGGGAACGATATGCAACAGATGAATGAGCTGGGTTACTACACGCTGGCAGGCCATTCTGCCTCGCCGCGTGATTTGATAGGTGAGGCCGCCGACGCTGAAGCCATGGGGCTTGGGGCCGGGTTTATCTCGGAGCGCTTTAATGTGAAAGATGCGGCGGTTCTCTCCGGTGCGCTTGGCGCTGTGACGACCAATCTGGGTATCGCAACAGCGGCGACCAATCACAATACCCGCCATCCTCTGGTTACTGCGACGATGTCGACCGGTATGCACCGTCTGACGGGTGGACGCTTTGCTCTTGGCCTTGGACGCGGATTTGATCGGTTGTTTGATGCAATAGGTCTGCCGCACATCACCATGGCACAAATGGAGGACTTCGCTGGCCTGATGCGCAGGCTCTGGCATGGTGAAACAATTCTTGGCCATGAGGGTGCGGCGGGTGCCTGGCCTTATCTTGGCCAGGATCCGGATTTTGATGAGGATATTCCATTGATGCTGTGTGCGCTGGGACCAAAGACCCTTGAGTTTGCCGGGCGCGTCATGGACGGCGTCATCCTGCACACGTTTTTCACAGATGATACCCTTGCGCGCTCTGTTGCTGCTGTTCGCAAGGGTGCGGAGGAAGCTGGCAGGGATCCGGACGCGGTGCGCATCTGGTCGGTTTTGGCGACCATTGGCGATCACCTGCCCGAGCAGGTGCGGCTGCTTAAAACGGTCGGACGCATGGCAACCTATTTGCAGGCTTACGGCGACATTCTGGTTTCAGTCAATCAATGGGACCCCGAAGTGCTGAAACGGTTCCGGGAAGATGACTTTGTTGCGGGCTTTCAGGGCGCGCTTGATGCGAAGGCCACACCGGATGAGCTTGAGTATGTCGCCGGGCTCATTCCCGAAGAATGGCTTGCCGCCTCGGCGACCGGCAGCCCCCAGCACTGTGCAAGACGCGTTCTTGATCAGTTTGATGCAGGCGCTGACAGCGTCATTCTCCACGGCGCCTCACCTGAGGAACTCGCGCCCATTGTCGAGGCCTGGAAATCGGTAAGACCCGAAGGCCGTTTCGATCATCTCGGTGCCAATCCCGGATGGCAGTTTGCGCGCCGGTGACGGCTCAGCCTTTGGGTTCAAGAACCACAACCGGGATAATTCGTTCGCCTGCCGAAACCTGGTAGTCATTATAGGGCGGGTAAATCTCGGCCATTTGGCGCCACAGATCCTCGCGTTCTGCCCCTTCTGCAACCCGCATTGTTGCATCGAACTCGTCGCGCGCCACATGAAGGTGGCACTTTGGATCGGCTTCAAGATTCAGATACCAGGAGGGGTGAGTGGGAAACCCGCCCTTGGAGGCAATAATGACATAGTTGTCCCCGACCTTCTTGTAGATCAGCGGCAACAGGCGCGGCTCGCCGGATTTGCGCCCCGTGGTGGTGAGCAGGAGCGTGGGCAAAGGCCCGGGACCACCCGCAACGCCTGAGTCCCACATGTGCCCCTTGTCGGGGTCCGACAGATAAAGCTCGACATGGGCCTTGATCCAGTCCGGAAGCTCAACGGATTTGTCGCTCATGATTATGGTCTCCCTTCAAAAAATGTGGGCAAAGCCTACTCAAGCGAAGATGAAGGAGCAAGGTCCCTGTGTGTGTTGATCATCACCGTTCGCCTGATGGGGAACGATATGCTATGCGGTTGGGCTCCTTTAACAATTCACCCGATGAAGAGGCCTGTGCCAGTTCGCCCCTATATCTATAACCCGCCGCTTGAGCCCTTTATTGAGGTTCTGCATGAGGATGAGCACATTCTTGTGCTCAACAAGCAAAGCGGGCTCCTTTCGGTGCCGGGCAAAGCGCTGGAGCACCGCGACTGCCTTGAGACCAGAGTGCAGCAGCGCTACCCGCGAGCGCTGCAGGTGCACCGCCTCGACCGCGGCACCTCGGGTGTTTTCATTATGGCGCTGACGAAAGAGGCGCAGAAATTTCTGCAGCAGGGCTTTCAACGCCGTCTGACCGAGAAGCATTATGTCGCCGAGGTCTTTGGCGTCATTGAAGACGACGAAGGCACGATTGATTTGCCGCTTTACACAGACTGGCCCAATCGCCCGATGCAAAAGGTTGATCACGACATTGGCAAACCGGCCCTGACCCACTGGAGTGTCCTGCAACGCGGTGAAAAAACCACCAGAGTTTCATTGCGGCCCGTCACCGGCCGGTCCCATCAGCTGCGGGTTCATTTACTGGAACTGGGCTACCCGATCCTTGGTGATGAGTTCTATGCCGGTGATGAAGCGCTTGCCATGTCGGACCGCCTCTGCCTTCACGCGGCAAGCCTCTCCCTCCCGCATCCGCAAGACAAGCAGCGCGTCACCTTCGAGGCGCCGTGCCTGTTTTAAAACTCGTGCGGGCACCACGGCCGGTGAAGCGTTGAGAAGAGGGCATCAGCCTTGCGTAACGCCTCGGCATCACCGCACTCAATCTTGCCGATCCGCGCCAACTGGCTTGCCGTCGTATGACCGGAAGCAAGTGTCGCGAGCGTATTGATGGTGAGGTTGAGAGCACTCTCGGCGGCCCCGCCTTCTTCTACGCTGGCCCGCGCACCGTTTCCATCGGCGCTGACGGTCCATGTGCCATTGTTCCACGGACACAGGTCGTCATCGCTTATGGTCACGGTCGCGGTTCCGCCGAGCGAGTATCCGCGCTCGCCGAGCAAGGCCGGGACATCAACAACGCGCAGCCAGATAGCATCGCTTGCGCGCCGGTTCAATCTGCGCGGCTCAAGCAGGAGGTGCGGTGCCGGATCATCATCGGGCATGAACCAGAATTCAAGACGGCCGGCAAGGTCATAGGAGCAAAAATAGTTCCACAGGCCATGGTAACACTCCATGTCGAGCCAGATGAAATCAGAAACTGACAGTTTGATGTCCGGACCAGACTCTGTCCGTGTAAAGCTTTTCTGACGATAGACGGCAAAACCGCGCGGCTTGTCATCTTTGTCAAAATAGACGGCAAAGTGGCGCTTGTCTTTCTCCCGCGCAAGATACATGACGTTCCAGAAGTAATCCTCGCGATCAACTGTCAGGGTCTTGTCCTTGATGGATCGGGTGTAGACATCCTTGATCAGCGGAAGGGCTGTTTCAGCGTCGAGCCGTCTGACATATCCCGTGACAGGAGTGTCCTCGCGAAAAACCACGTCACGGGGGTCAATCCTGTAGAAATTGAAATTGCTCGCAAGGCCATAGCCAAAGCGTTGGTAGATCGCCCCCATGGAGGCCCACAGTGCCGCGACAGGCTTACCTTCATCGTGCGCCTGATGCAGGGTCTGCGTCATCAACTCCCGAACAAGACCGCGCCTGCGATATTCCGGCTCAGTGGTGACAATCGTAACGCCGGCGCAGCCCAGGTCTTCGCCGTCAAAGCCCATTTGAAACGGATAGGCACCTGACGTTGCCGCCAGTCTTTCCCCGTCAAAGGCGCACAGGCTCCACTCCGGCCGCACGCCAAATCCCTCGCCGCCCTCTTCGTTGAAGGCATAGTCGATCTGTTTGCCGGCCGCGGCCATTTCATCTTTGGTCGCGGGGCGGAATATAAAGGCGTCGCCCATAAAGTGGTTCTCCCAAAAGCCTGATCTCGGATTGGCCGGGAGCTTATACCGCGATGGACCTGAATGCAAAAGCAAGCAAGTTAGTAGTTGGCCCTGCGTGCGCCGGCCTTTTCGAGAGTGGCATCAACAGGGAGATCGAAAATCTCCTGCATCACATCAAGGATCAGACCGGTCTTCGGGTCGAGCAAAATAAGATCGTTGCCGACGATGGTCCGCTCGTATGGGCCATAGTATTTCGGCAACCGCGCCACCAAATCTGAGGGCATGCGGCGCTTTTCAAGGCCGGGAGGCAGGCGGCCGGTTTTGTGCAGCTGTTTTTGCAGGCCCGGAGGAAGCGATTGTTTTTTTGCCAGACCGGGGGGCAGGTTGCCGCGCTCAGTGCGAAAATACTCGCGTACGATCCGTTGTTCCTTGACGGTAAAGACCGCCTTACCATAGTGGACATCGACCTCGAGACTAATCCCGACATCGTTTTGTCGCTGTTTTTTGTGATTGCCGTTGCCTTTGCCGGCAAGGGCCGGGCTGGACACAGCCGTGAACGAAAAGGCCAGAGCCAGGGTTAAGGTCAACGCGCAAGTTCGAGCAGTTCGCATGATTTCAATTTCTCCCGAGTTGGGAATATTGGTTCCCGGATTGGACCCCTGGATTGGAGCATTGGAGCCACATATGTTTCATATTCATCCTAACAAGAGCCAAACAAGGCGCTGACAGTTTTAGAAATCGTCGGGTAATCGCCTGCGATCCGGGCATTCCTGCCCTATATGAGGCCTGGTTAACGTAACTTTAAACATGATGCGGTGTGATGGCAGCTGATTTCGATGCCATCCAAAACCAGTGGACCATGCAAGTGCGATCGAAGAGAGAACACGATACTGCGGAGCGGTTTTCGGCCGATCCGAATTTTGACTTTCGCGAGATTGTTGAAAGCTCCATTCAGGGCATGGTGGTGCACAGAGGAGATATCCTCTGGATGAATCAGACGATGATTTCCATGCTGGAATATGAAAGCGTCGAGGAACTTGCAACTCTCAGCCCCAACTTGACAGCGTTTGATTTCGTCCATCCCGAGGATGCAGACAAAATCGCTGACAACACTATGAAGCGCATGGCGGGCAAGCCTGTTCCGCCGACCTATGAATTCAGACTGGTGTCGAAATCAGGCAAAGTTATTTACGTAGACATGCGGGCATCAATGATTCAGTGGCATGATGGTCCGGCCGTTCTTGCCGCCCTCTATGATATCACGGCGCAGAAGGAAGCGGAGCAACGACAGGCTCTCTCCGAGGCGATCAGTTCCGGCGTGTTCGAACTTTGTCCGGACATCATTACACTGACCAAACTGGAAACCGGAGAGTTTATCCGCGTCAATGAGAGTTTTCTAAGGACATTTGGATATGTGGAAGGCGACATTGTTGGTCAAAGCTCCGCCGACATCAATATCTGGCATGTTTCTGAACAGCGGGATCATATTCTTCGTCACGTTGCTGAAAGTGGGTTCGTATCGGGGTTTGAGGCCCAGTGCAAAACAAAGTTCGGTGCCGTTATCGACATTTCACTTTCGGCCATGGAACTGGATGTCAACGGCGAAAAGCTCTTGTGCATCATCGGGCGTGATATATCCGACCGGCTCTTGATCGAGGAAAACCTGCGTCACAGCAAGGAGGCCGCCGAGCGCGCCAGTCTTGCCAAGTCCGATTTCCTCGCCAATATGAGCCATGAGATCCGCACGCCAATGAACGGCATCCTGGGCATGACTGAGTTATTGCTGAGTTCTGACGTCAGCGAAGCGGCCGCCAATAAACTGAATATCGTGAGGGACTGCGGGCAGTCTCTTCTGTCCCTCTTGAACGATATCCTGGACCTCTCAAAGCTTGAAGCAGGGCGTATAGAGCTGTCACAGCGGGCATTCAACATTTCCGCCATGCTGGAGGATGTTACAAACCTCTTCCAGCACACTGTCGAAGAAAAGAATATCGAGCTGGCTATTCAACCATTGACCGATATTCCAGATGAAATCACAGCGGACCCGACCCGCGTTCGTCAGGTTCTTTTCAATCTTGTTGGCAATGCCCTGAAGTTCACGGAGAAGGGCTCTGTTGATGTAAGCGTCGCGCAAGTCAATCGACCTGACGGGCGGGACTATCTGGAGTTTTCCATTTCCGATACAGGTATCGGGGTCAGTCCCGCCGATCTGGAAATTCTCTTTGACCGCTTTGCGCAGGCCGACGAAAGCCGGGTGCGCAAGTTCGGTGGTGCGGGTCTGGGGCTCGCCATTTCAAAGCAGTTCATCGAATTGATGCAAGGTTACATTGACGTCGAAAGCGGGCGCGGAAAAGGTAGCCGATTTTTCTTTGGATTGCCGCTGGATCCGGTCGGCCCAAAATCGGCCGACTCGTCTCCTGACTCCTCACTGTGAAAAATTCCGCCTCCAACAACCAGGTTACGCCCGTCATGATTTCGAACTCTGCAAAACGACTTATTGAGTTCTGGCTACGGGCGCGCGGTGATCGCCTTGTGCCGACAAGTTCGGAAATCTTGTTGGAAGATCTCGAAGGTGACCTCTGCGATGCGATTTACAGCGCATGGGACGAGGAAGGGCGCCTGATCATTCGGTTTGCCGGCACCTCGATCACCTATGTGTTGGGGCAGGATATTACCGGCAGCGACCTGCTTGCTTTTTCACACCCCAAGTTAATCGAGATTTCCAGGTCGTTTGTAAGGGCCGTTGGTGATCATCCGTGCGGTGCTGTTTCTGTGCTGACCTTGCGCGGTCGGGACAAGGTTCCGCGTGAGCATGAGTATCTCTATCTCCCCGTTGAACATCAGGGCAGCAATCAGCATGTCCTGCAAATGACCCACCCGATTGGTGTCAATTATGGGCGCGGCGACATTGAGGGCGCAACTCATGCCTTGCGCTACAGAGCGCCCCTGTTTTTTGATATTGGCGCCGGAACGCCTCTGACAGAGGGCCCGCTGAGCGGCATTGACGCCTTCACATTGGATGAGGTTCTGGGGTAGGTTCGCGGCTGTTCCGCGGGATGCGCCGCCGCCTTGGCCGCCCCGAAGGGATGTTTTGATGGCAGAAATTAATTTGGGTTCCCTCATGATGATAGGGTAGTTTGTAACGATTGATTCCATGCGGCTTAAACGGGAATGGAAGCCATTTTAATCTAGTGAAGAATGACGGGTGAGGGCACAAAGTAAGTTTTTAATATGGTCACAAAAGTTGCGAAAGAGTTTCTGACGTTCTGGTGCGATGTGCGAGGCAACAATATTGTCCCTGCGCACACGGATATTCATCTTGAGGGGCTTGAAGGTATTAGCGCCAGGGTCCTCTACAGTGCGTGGGATGATCAGGGCAAGCTTGTCATTCGTTATGTCGGAAGTGATCTCGTCGAAGCCTTTAGAGCGGATACGACGGGAGTGGATCAATTGAGCCTCTCCCATCCCGACGAGTTGGAGCTGTCAAGGCTGACCCTTGGTCTGGTCGGTGACCTGCCTTGTGGTCTTATATCGAAGATTACCCTGCGGGGCGAGGATCTCACGCCACGGGAGTTTGAGTGTATCTTCCTGCCTGTCGAGCATGAAGGGCGCAACAGCCATATTATTGAACTGGTGAACCCGCTGGATTTTGATTATCGACCTGAAGACAAGGAGGGGCCGTTACAGGCGCTGCGCTACAGCGACAGGCACCTCATCGATATAGGAGCCGGGACACCTTTGGCGGAGGGGCCGCTCGCGCCTTACGGCAGCATCAGTCTCAAAGACCTCATGCAGACCTGACAGCGGTTTCTTGACCTCAGGGCTGTGTCGGCGGTGGATCAATTGTGCCGTCGCTCTCCACGTCCTCGGGACCGGCGTCGCTCAGGGACGCCGGCGCCGCCGCCTCGCGATCCCCAACCATCTGTCCGGAAAAGACATACCAGCCGCCCCAGATCAGCGCCCCCATATAGGCAATGAAAACAAGCAGTTGAAAAGCTGTGCGCATTTGAATGTCCCCCAAAGTCCCCGCGAGAGCTACAGTGCCTGAAAACGGTCCATACCGCAAATTAAGGTGCAGGGTGTCAGGCAGGTCACTACAAAAACCTGTTCACTGCGGCCCCTTGACCTTCTTTCGGATCGAGCCAAACAGCAGCGTCAACAGACCCAGCAGGATCTCGTCGATCAGCGGAATAAAATCCGGGATCATCAGATCACCAAGGAACAAAACCAGCGTCAGAAAGAACAGCTGGCGAAACCTCAGTGTTTGCGCCCAGTTGAAGAATGATTTCATGTGCTCTTGTCCTCCCGATTACTATCGCTCCGGTCTGTTGAGCATATCGCCTCAAGGCAGGTGTTGCCAGCACGAAGCGCCCTCGGCTAGGCTTGTGTAAAACACAAAGACAAGGGAGAGACTTATGTCAGGAAATGCCAAAAGCGGATTTGAGGGCCGGGTGGCGCTGGTGACCGGCGGGGGCCGCGGCATTGGCCGGGCCATTGCGCTGGCGCTGGCCGATGCGGGCGCTGACGTTGCGATCAGCTATCGCCGCGATGAGGAGGCTGCCGCAAAAGTCGTCGCCGAGATCGAGAAAAAAGGCCGCAAGGCGAAAGCCTGGGCCGCCAGCGTCGATGATCGCGCCGCTTGCGAGAAAATGGTCGAGGACGTCGTGCGCGATTTCGGCTCGGTCTCGATCCTCGTCAACAATGCCGGCATCGCCTCGCGCGGGCGCACCGTTGAGGACACCGACCCGGCCGAATATGAACGCGTCGTCAAGACCCACGCCTTCGGCCCGTTCTATATGAGTCACGCCGTCTTGCCCCACATGAAGAAACAGGCGCGCGGCGATATCATCATGATCTCATCGGTCGCCACCCTCAACATGTCAGCCCGGGGCGCACCCTACAATGTCGGCAAGGCCGCCCAGGAAGCCCTCGCCATGAGCCTGGCCAAGGAAGTCAACCGCGACGGCATCCGCGTCAACATCGTCGCGCCGGGACTAACAGTAACCGAAATGGGTGACCGCCTCGCGCAGGCCACCATGGGGGTGACGAGCATCCACGACCTCGATGACCGCTTCCCCTTCGGCCACGTCTGCACCGCCGAAGAAGTCGCCGCAGCGGTCCTGTGGTTTTGTTCCGAAGAAAATCAGTACGCGACCGGTCAGAAGATTTCGCTGGGCGGGGGCGGGTGAACCCTATTCCTTATGAATCCTGAGGATCAAGCTCTGGCTCGCTGACGCCATGAGCGTGCCGTCTTCGGCGAAGAGGTGCATGCGGCCGTGGACGAAGCCGCCGTGGACGGAGTGGATCTGAATGTCGCACAACACCCACTCGGTTGGCACGACCTGACGGAAGCGGATCGTGTTGTCGAGGGAGTTACCGCCGGCGTCCATGCCGATGGCATTGCCGATCGCCGAGGGTACGAAGTCGGCGAAGATGCACAGCGCGGCGGTGTCGATAGGATGCCCGTTTTTGAGTTTCGCCCACAGCTGCACATGGCCGTCTTCGGAGAACTCGCCGTCCGACGCGCCGATGCCGTAGCGCCCCTTGACGACGCGCACATCGGTGCCTGAATGCAGCGAGACACCCTGATGGCGTTTTGAATGGCGCGGCCTCGCCTCGCAGTCCTCGGGCCGGGCGACGTCGGGCATCACGGCCCATTGATGCGACAGCTCGCTCGGGCGCTCCCCGAGGGCGGCATTGACAGTGATAATCTCGGCGTCCCCGACATGGCCGCTGACCCGGGCCTGGCTGTTATACTTCCCGGAAACAGGCACATTCACATCAAGATCGACAATGGCCGGCACCCGCGCATAGGACAGGTACTGCGCCGTCGCCCAGATAACCGGCCGCTCGCAGGTGCGCTCCAGAGCCATCACGGAGGAAGCAAGCCCGACCCCGCCAAACAGGAACTTGCGCCCCTCCGGGCCGACGGCAATCTCCTCGGTCACCGGCAGAAACCAGCGGTTCGGGTTGTGGGTGGACTGGAGGTCAATGAAAGGTTTGTCAGGCATGGGTTTGTTTGGCATGGGAAATCACTCGCGCTTGGGAACAGGGCTTCTATCTGACATGTCAGAACGATGAGAGCAAGTAGGGGACGGAGACCCCGGTACCCCGTATTTGTCGTCCCGGCCTTTCTTGAGCCGGGACCTCAGGGCAGGATCGTGTGCCTCACGATGCCTGGAGTTAGTTCCCGCATCGTGCCTCGAGGTCCCGGCTCTTCACTTCGTTACGACCGGGACGACAAGTGAATATGTGTGTCGGCCTCGAATCCTGCTATGACCTGTAGTGTCTGTAAAACACGCGTGATTGAGAAGAGATTTATGGTGATCGAGGGTGCGACCAGGGTTCTGAAGGAAACCTTCGGGTTCGACGGGTTCCGCGAGGGCCAGGAAGAGGCGATCCGGGCAATCCTTGAAGGCCGCGATGTTCTGGCGATCATGCCGACCGGGGCGGGCAAGTCCCTGTGCTTTCAGGTCCCCGCTCTGATGCGCCCGGGCCTGACTATCGTTGTCTCGCCGCTCATCGCGCTGATGCAAAACCAGGTCGAGGCGCTCAGGCTTTCCGGCGTTGCCGCCGCCGCGATCAATTCAGCCCGCAGCCGCGAGGACAATGTCGAGATCTGGCGCCGTGTCGCCGCCGGAGAAATCCGCATTCTCTATATGGCGCCTGAGCGCCTGATGACCGAGCGCATGCTGCAGGCCATCGAGCGCATTGGCCCGACGCTGTTTGCCATCGACGAGGCCCACTGCATCTCACAATGGGGTCCCGCCTTCAGGCCTGAATATGAAGAGCTGCGCGCCCTGAAAACCCGCTTCCCGACAACCCCGGTCATTGCCCTGACCGCAACGGCGGATGCCCTGACCCGCGATCATATCGCCGAGAAGCTTTTCGGCGGCAAGGCCGACCGGATCATGACCGGGTTTGATCGCCCCAACCTTGAACTTCATGTCTCCATGAAACAGAACCCCAAGGCGCAGGTGAAGAAATTTCTGAAAACCCGAAAGGGCGAAAGCGGCATTGTCTATTGCCTCAGCCGCAAGAAGGTCGAGGATTTTGCTGCCTTTCTTGCAAAAGAAGGCCACCTGGCGCTGCCCTATCATGCCGGCATGCCGTCTGACGCGCGGGCGCGAAACCTTGACCGGTTCATGTTGGAAGACGGTGTCGTCATGGTCGCAACAATTGCGTTTGGTATGGGCATCGACAAGCCGGATATTCGTTTCGTCTTTCACACCGACCTGCCTGCCGGCCCCGAAGCCTATTATCAGGAGATCGGCCGCGCCGGGCGCGACGGCTTGCCCGCAACGGTCCACATGCTCTACGGCTTTGATGACATCCGTATGCGGCGGGTTTTCATTGAAGAGGAAGATTCCGACGACGACAGGAAGCGCCGGGAACATCAGCGCCTCAATGCGCTACTGGCTTTTTGCGAGGCACCGACATGTCGTCGCCAGATGCTGTTGGCCTATTTCGGCGAGGACATCGCGCCGTGCGGGGCTTGCGACACCTGCCTAGAACCGGTCGAAACCCTTGACGGGACAAGTGCCGCGCGCACCGCGTTCAGCGCCATCCAGGACACCGGCGAGCGCTTTGGCGTTGGCCATGTTGTTGACGTGATCCGCGGCGGTGACACTGAAAAAGTCGCAAAATTCGGCCATGATCGCCTCGCCAGCTTTGGTGAGGGCAAGGACATGCCGAACAACACCTGGCGCACAATCCTGCGCCAGCTCGTCGCGCGCGGCTTTCTTGAAATCGACATCGCGGCCTACGGCGCCTTGCGGCTTGCTCCCAAAGCCGGCGCCCTGCTGCGCGGCGAGGAAGAGTTCCGCTATCGCCCCGATGTGAAATCAAAATCCGAAAGTGGCTCGAAGCAAAAGACCAGGGAAGCCATCGCTGACTTGCCACCGGAAGCTGAAACCCTGTTCGCGCGCCTCAAGGGGCTGCGCACCGACCTCGCCAAAGCACGCGGCGTCCCCGCCTATGCCATATTCCCCGACAAGGCCCTCATCGACATGGCGGCCCGACGCCCCGCCAATGACGAGGAATTCGGCGAAGTCTTCGGCGTCGGCAAGGCCAAGCAGAAAAAATTCGGCGCGGTTTTTCTTGATGCCATAAGACAAGAGGTCGCCTGAACCTTGCTCAAACGACCTCCTGCATGTTGATCAGGGTATTCAGCCAGCTGATGGCTCAAGCTGCTTCATTTTGAACAAAAGTCCTGCCGCTGCTGCGCCAATCATCGGCGCGACAATGAACAACCACATTTGTGACAGGGCCTGGCCGCCGACAATAAAGGCGGGGCCAAAGCTGCGCGCCGGATTGACCGAAACACCGGTCACCTGAATGCCGACGATATGGATCATAACGAGGGTCAGGCCGATCGCCAGCCCGGCGAAACCGGCCGGTTCTCCTTCGGAGGTTACGCCCAGGATCACTACGACAAAGATGAAGGTTGCCACGATCTCGAATATGAGAGCCGACACAAGGGAGTATTCACCAAGGTATCCGGCGCCCCATCCGTTCTGACCCAGACCGTTCGTGGCAATGTCATACCCCGGCGCGCCCGACGCGATGAGATAAAGGAACCACGCGCCGATGACAGCGCCGCCAACCTGGGCGCCCCAGTAAAGCGCCATGTCCTTAATCCCCATGCGGCCAGCGACATAAGCGCCAAAACTGACGGCAGGATTGATGTGGCAGCCCGATACGCGGCCAATGCCGTAGGCCATGGCAACAATTGCAAGCCCGAAGGCAAAGGCAATTCCCAGTTGCCCGACCTGATCTCCTGCGAGAACCGCCGCACCGCAACCAAACAGAACAAGCGTAAACGTACCTATGAATTCAGCGAAGAGTTTTGTCATTGCAGAAACCTTTCCGTAATCATAAAAGCGCTATGTACGGAAGAATCTACATCACAGCCAGATATTGCGCAAACCCGCAAGGGTTATGTGAAATCACTCAGCGTTCCGGAATATCCTTCACCTCAATCAGATAGTAAAACTCCTTGTCATACAGTCTGTGCACAAACCAGTCAGGAAGCCCATAGGCATGCTGAACGTAGTTGCGCTGTGAGGCGTGGATTTTCCAGCCACGCAGTTTCGCCCACGCCTCGCCGGGCATGGCAATGTTGGCGGGCGGCTGATTGGCGACGACGCGCTTGCCGGTCTCGCCCGCGAAACGCCCCATCATGCGGGTGGGCGCAAGCGCATAGGCGATATGGCTCGGGCCTGCGTAGCCATCGACCGGACTGGCTCGCAAGTCCCGGATGACGGTTTCGGCCGCGAGACCCATTTTCTTGTGATCCGCATGGTCCGAAAACCCGCTTTCCGGCCAGAACGTCACGACAAGGTCTGGCTTGTGCCGCAGCATCCGCTGGCGGACCGCATCGGCGAGAGTTTCCAGCGGGATATCCTTCAGGCCGCTGTCAGGAAAATCCAGCACATCGTGATAGTCGACGCCGAGCGCCCATGTGTTCTTGAGAGCCTCGGCCTTGCGCACCTGACCGAGGTCTTCGAGGCGGGAAATTTGCGGCATCGGTGTCCCGGCTTCGCCTTTGGTGGCGGTGAGAGCGGCAGTGCGGATCGCCTCGTCCCGTGCGGCGCGAATGAGCAAGCCGGTCACAAGCTGCTCGTCATCGGGATGCGCAAAAACCGCAAGCACGCTTTTTGCCTCCACATGATGCGCAAGCGAGCCGACCTTGCGAACCCCTGGTTCCTCAAACATCCAGTTCAGGGCCGTGAGCACGCCGAGCAGGGCGATGAGAAGGGTGCCAGTGAGCCCGGAAATAATTTTGTGTCTGGATAGGAATGACATCATGACGGCCTTTGTATGCTTTGATCGACCGGTTCAGAGGGCGATCCTGTATGTATGTTCTACTTCTTCGCGGGCGGCGGTTGCTTGCGGGCAAACACCCAGCTGTCGCCTTTCGACATGTCTTCGCGGAATGTGTAGCCGTCGAGGTTCAAGGTCTTGAGGTCATCCGGGCTTGAGGCGCGTGACGTAATGATTTCCCGTGCCATCAACCCGCGTGCCTTTTTGGCATAGAAGCTCAGGGTCCGGGCCTTGCCGTCCTTGATGTCGCGGAACACCGGCGTGATGATCCGCGCCTTGATGTGCGCGGGCTTCGCCGCGGTAAAATACTCATTAGACGCCAGATTGATCACCACCGGATGCGCGTGGGTCTTGACCGCGGTATCGATCGATTTGGCCAGCTTGTCGCCCCAGAAAGCATAAAGGTTTTTACCTTGCGGGTTGCTCAGCTCACGGCCCATCTCAAGGCGGTAGGGCTGAATAAGATCCATCGGGCGCAGGATACCGTAGAGCCCCGAAAGGATGCGCAGGTGATCCTGGGCAAAGGCCAGATCGTCATCGGAAAGACTGGAGGCATCAAGACCGAGATAGACATCACCGGCAAACGACAGCACCGCCGGTTTTGTCCCTTCTGCGTTGGCCTTCTTCTTGAAGGACTGGAAGCGCTCATAATTGAGGGTCGCCAGATCATCCGACAGGTGCATGAGGGACTTGATCTGCCCCTTTGAAAGCTCGCGCGCCCGGTCGACCAGCTTGTGTGCGTCGGCGAGATACTGCGGCTTTGTCGGCTCCAGACCGGTGGAACTCTCCGAGAAATCAAGCCGCTTGGCCGGTGAGATAACTGTGAGCATGAACGCATTTCCTTCGATTCGTCGTTGAAGGGACGCTACCATTCAGGCAGGTATCTGAACAACCACACTTTTCGGAATGGTTTTAATATCAATGTCCAGTCACATGAAAGTAAGAGGTCAAAATGACAGAACGAACCCTTTCGGGCTCCTGCCTGTGCGGCGCTGTCGCCTGGGAAATGAACGGCCCCTTTGATTTTCTGGGGATGTGTCAGTGTTCCCTCTGCCGCAAGGTCACCGGGTCGGCCTTTGCCACCAATCTGTTCGCCAGCCTGGACCAATTCCGCTGGGTATCGGGCGAAGACAATCGCATAAGCTATGCCATGCCACCGCCGAAAAAGTTTGGCACCTGCTCCTGCAAGACTTGCGGTTCCAGGGTCCCGCGCGTTATGGCCGCACGGAGCCGTGTGCTCATTCCGCTCGGTAGCACAATGGAGGCACCCGGTATCGAGCCAACCCTTGTATGCCAGGAAGACCACACAGACTGGTTTGACAAACTCTCGTAGGGGGTCAGGCCGAGACCGCATAGAATGTGTGAATGATGCGCGGGTTCTGTGGCACGGGATAGTCGAGGATCTGGGCAGCCCCGAAGGATGTTCGAAGCTGCGCCTCGAACGCTACGGACTTAATCGCCGACCAGAAGACGGCCACCCCGCCGGCAGTCAAACGCGATTTTAGTGCTGCAAAACCCTCTTCGCCATAAAGCCGGGTGTTGCCTGGATGAACCAGCGCCTCGGGGCCATTATCGATATCAAGCAGAATGAGATCGAAAGTCTCGCCCGGTTCCTGAAGAAGGGCGAGCAGATCGGTCTGCCGCACGGCCACATTGGGCTGTTCCAGAGATGGTCGATTGCAGGTCCCCGCAGGCCCCCGGACCCATTCGATAACTTTGCCGCTAAGCTCCGCCACAACAATTGATGCGGCGTCGGGCATGTGCCGACAGACCTCGGCAAGCGTGAAGCCGAGCCCGAGACCGCCAATGAGAACGCGTTTCGGTGCGCCCACAAGGCATTCCAGCCCGAACCCGACAAAGGCCTCTTCGGACCGCACCGCCTCGGTCGTCATCAGCTCAAGCCCGTCCGACCGGATCATGAACGCGCCCTCGCGCTCATAAAGTGCTAATTCGGAGCCCTGGGGTAGCGGATCCCTATCTATCAGTTTCCATTGGGTCATGGACACGCCAGCTAATGGCCTTCAAACACCGGCGCACGTTTTTCGAAGAATGCCTTGCGGGCTTCCTCGCCATCCTTTGACTGGAAAGCGCGGCGAATGGAGGCCAGCTCAAACCTGACATGAGCTTCAAGATCCGGCAGGCCCGAGCTCTTGCCGATCACGCGTTTGGCAAGCCGCGTCGTCACCGGCGACCATTTGGCAATCTCGGCGCAATAGTCGGCCAGCCGTTTCGAAAGATCCGCGTCTTCGACAACTTCGCCGGCCATGCCAAGCGAGACCGCTTCGGCGCCCTCGACGGTCCGGTTTTCCAGCATGAAACGCATCGCCTGCTCATAGCCGATGGCCTGCGGCAAGGTCCAGGACAGGCCGCCATCGGGCGAGCCGCCAATGCGTGTGTAGCCGGCCATCAGCCGCGCTGAATGCGCCACGATCCGGATGTCTGCGGCCATGGCGAGCGACAGCCCGGCACCAACCGCAACGCCGTTGATGCCCGCCACAATCGGTTTGTCGCAAAGCTCGCGCAACACCAGAGGGAACCGCCCGACCCAGCTGATGTCATCCAGCAGGGCGTCCTGCGGCGTAAGGGGAGAGGCATGGCTGCGTTCCGGGCTGAGGTCGAGCCCGGCGCAAAAGGCATCGTCCGTGCCGGTAATGGCGATCACCCACGTGTTGTCGTCGTGGGCGGCATCCTCGACCGCCGTCACAATGGCCCACGCCAGCTCATCGGACAGGGCATTCTTTTTTTCGGGTCGATTAAGGCGCAGGGTGCGCACGCGGCCATTTTGCTCGGTTACAAGAACATCGCTCATCCCGGGTCTCCTGTTATTTTGTGTTGTCGCGACAATTAGCTTACTCTCCCTCAGGTCAGGTGGAAAGTGTAGGATCACTATTGTGGTCGGAGAAAAGGCCCGGGCATGATTGATCAGAAACGAGGCGAGCAGTGAAGACAAAAGCCACGGCAGGACATCGCCGGGAGCCGGTGCGCGGCAACGCGGTTGCCTGTTGTATCGCAGGGCTGTCAGCCCTGTTCGGCATCATGGTTGCGGGTCTTTCACCAGCGCTCGTAACCCCGGCGCATGCGGCGCTGGAACAACCTGGCAACGCTTCGACATCTTCTGCCTACTATGAGGACGCCCGTGCGCTGGTTGATCGCGGTGAGCTGAAAGCGGCGGTCATCCAGCTGAAGAATGCCCTCGGCAAGGATCCCGATCACCTCGCGGCACGTTTGCTGCTTGGGGAGGTCTATACAAAGCTCGGGTTTGCTCTGGCCGCTGTCGATGCGTTTGAGACCGCGGCGGCCCTGGGCGCCGACGATAGCCTGGTCGTCGTGCCGCTCTTCCGGGCCCATCTCCTTAGCCGCAATTACAAAAAGATCCTCGCCGATATCGATATCAACGCCAGACCGCGCTCCATTCGTGCAGATCTCTTGATCATTCGTGGTCATGCCCGCCTCGAACTTGGAAACTATGCCGACGCGGAAAAGGACTTTGGCGAAGCGGCAGCGCTCTCGCCGCGGGACAGCGCGCCCCTGGTCGGCGAGGCTCTGGTTCATTTCAACAGGGGAGAGCCCGAGGGCGCTGAGGCCGCTATTGAACAGGCAATCGAAAGGGAGCCTGACGATGCGTCTGCATGGTTTGTCAGGGGGGAGATCAAGCGGGCCCGGGCGATCAACCCCGGTGCCATCGAAGACTATACGCATGCGCTTGCAATCAATCCCCGGCACTACAAGGCCCGTCTGGCCCGTGCGGCCCTTGCTATTGACAGCCGGAAATTTGAGGACGCGACGGCGGATCTTGATTTTCTTGAGGGGCGCTATGGCGAGGACCCGCAGGTTACCTATTTCAATGCGCTCATCCTGCTGCAAGAGGGAAAATGGCAAGGTGCAGGCGAAGCACTCGACACGGCTCTTGCCTTCGCGGAAAGTCAGGCAGCAAATCGCGGGACCAAAAACCCGCAGAACACATTGCTTGCCGGTGTTGTCCGTCTTCTCAAAGGTGACCAGGAACAAGCCTATCGTCTTCTGTCAGATCATGTCGATCTTGTGCCGGACGACCCCGCCGGGCGGATGATCCTGGGGCGCGTTCTGATCATGATGGATGAACCGGCAAGGGCGCTCAGTGTTCTGGCCCCTGTGCGCCGCTTTACCCCGCAGAGCCCGGAGCTCTATGCCCTTATGGGCGTGGCGCATATGAAATTGGGCGATTATGCCGAAGCGACAGATTACCTTGATCAGGCCATTGCCCGGGCGAGCGATACGGTGCCGTTCCAGATGGAAATTGCGCGGATGAAGATCAAGGATGGTGAGGAAGCGGGCGCCCGCGAACGCCTCATCGAGACACTGAAACTGGAACCGGGCTCCATAGAGGCCAATTACATATTGGCCTATCTCGAAATTAATAACGGAAATTATCCTGCCGCCCGAAACTACGCGAGGCAAATGATGCAGTCCGCGCCGCAAAACCCGACCGGGCCCAATCTCGATGGCATTATTCTTTTGTCACAAGGCCATATTCCGCAGGCAACCGTCGCCTTTGAAAAAGCGCGTGAGCTTTCCCCTGATTTCTTTAGTGCCAGTCACAATCTCGCTCAGCTGGATCTTGCGCGCGGACAGCTGGACCGCGCCAGGGCAGAGTACGAGGGGTTATTGCTGCGGAATGCCAGGGACATCAGGCCGATGATCGAGCTTGCCAAGATTGCCAAATACGAGGGCAATTGGGTGGGGGCAATCGAGCGCTTGGAAAAAATCAGAAGTCTGCGGCCCGATGTCTGGCAAATCTGGATGGAGCTTACAGACCTTTACCTGCGGGTTGGAGATGAGGCGCGGTCTGCCGCCGTTGTCGAGCAGCTTGCACGTTTGGCGCCCGACGACGTTGGCGTTGTGGTTGCACTGGGGCGCGCCGAGCTTGCCGCCGGGGCCAGGGATGATGCAAGGCGCACGTTCGGGCGTGCTGCGGTCTACGCCAAAGATGATCCGGATGCGTTGCGAGAGATCGCAAGGTATATGGTTCTGGCAGGTGGACTGGACGAAGCAGAAAATGCCTTGAAATCCGGTATAAGGCTTGCCCCGAACCACATTGAATCCCATGCTGCGCTAATAGCCCTTTATGCCAACCAGGACCGGTTTGCTGACGCTTTTGCCCACGCAGAACATGTGCGCACGACCTGGCCGAAAGATCCTTTGGGGTCCATGCTCATCGGGGATATTCATATGCGCAAAGGCGATCAGCGTGCCGCCCTCAAGGCCTATAACCGGGCGGGCAAGCAGGGGGAAACTGCCGCGCTCGCTCTGAGGATCTACCGGGCAGAAATCGCGCTGCATCAAGGCGAAGAAGATCAGCGAGCCGCCATGATCCGATTGCGCGATTTTTCCACACGGCATCCGGATAACAAAGCCATCGAGCAGGTGCTTGCCTCGGCGATGAGCCGCGTCGGGGACTATGACATGGCGGGTGAGCTGTTCCGCAGGTTGCTGGCGCAGGATCCCGAAAATGTTGTGGTACTGAACAATCTGGCGCTTCTTTACACCACCACAGATGATCCGCGCGCTGTTGCCGTGGCAAGGCGGGCCTACGCGCTTGATCCCGAAGCGGCGGCAGTGCTTGATACGCTGGGCTGGGCACTGACGCGAGCGGGCCAACCAGGCGAAGCCCTTGGTTTGTTGCGCGAGGCAAGCGTCCGGGCAAGCGAAATTCCCGAAATTCACTATCATCTCGCGGTCACCTTGAATGACCTTGATCGCCCCCGAGAGGCCTTGAAAGAGGTCACTCTGGCAATGAAATCAGAAGGATGGTTTGACGGTCGCAGCGACGCAGAAGCGTTGGCCGCATCGTTGAGTGAACACTGATGGAAGAACAATAACAGCGATCCGGCAGCAACTAGACCTGCCGCAAGTGGTTCCGACGCCTCACCGCGACAAGGCCTGCCAGGCCAAAGCCAAGAAACAGCAACGTGCCCGGCTCTGAAACATCCTCACCCTTTCCCTCGCAGCCGTCGGTACAGCCAGCCAAAAGCGTTTCAGCGCCTCGGGTCGCCACTGTTGGCGAGACTTCGCCAGTGCCTGCGCCGGCGAAAGTAAGAGCGAGACTTGCCGGCGTCGCTCCCGATCCCAACAGAGTCTCCTTGGCATCAAGATCGAAGTCAAGTTGAGGCGGCTCAACCTTTATCTTGATCGCATGAGTCCCCTTGCTGGAAGACGATGTTATCGAACTCGACGACGTGGTTGTTTTTGGGATCGCTTTGGGCTGAACCGCTATTGTCGGTGTTGTGGAATAGGATTGCATTGTGAAGGCAGGAAAATTGTAACTCAAGCCATATCCGAAGCTGCTGGAGGTCGGTCTCCGTCCCGTCAAGCTACCAGGCAAGCTATATGAAGAAAGTCCATAAGAGGTCGAATAGGGTGCGGATTTTTTGACGGAGGACGTTTTTGGTACGGCGATCGCCATTGGTGTTTTGAAAGTCGCACCGGTCAATTTGGCGACGCCAGGTCAGGTGAATATCCGAGCGTCTTGCTGTTATAGCTGGCATCAAACCCGAGTCCGAAGCCGCCGGCGAGGCGACTATCCCCGCGCATTTCCAGCGCTATCGACGCAGTGGAAATCGAAAAACAGGGCACCAGAGCCAATATGAGTAACGTCGGACGCAACACGGCTGACACCAATCTACCATCCAATACCAACGGACCGAGAAACACTCGCGCCGGGATCTCTTTGACCCGCCGCACTGCGTTTCAACCAACGCACCACACGTTTGATGGAAGTATCCAGACCAACCAGATCGGTTGCAGTGTACATATCCACCAAGCCCAAATCCATAATAGCATGGTTAACCGCAAAAATCACCAAATGAAGTTGAATATTTCTCATAGTGTCTAATTGGGCGAGTATCAGGATGCCGACTACGCCATTTGTTGAGATTTCCGCGCCAAATGGGGTAAGCTGGCGCCAAATCAAGCCCCGAATCCGGGGCTTTCGTGTCATTCGGGTGCGAAAGGGGAGCGCGCGGCGCGGTTTAGCCGAGTTCCTGTCAGCCACTCGCAGGGGAGATCCAGTACTGTGACAGACGTCATTTCCGACCATGAAATGCCGGAGCATTACAAATCCGGCTACATTCTGGGCCACCCGAAGGGCCTCTACATGCTCTTCTTTGCCGAAATGTGGGAGCGGTTTTCCTACTACGGCATGAGGGCCCTGCTGGTCTTCTACCTCACCAAGCACTTTCTGCTCAGCGACTCCGAAGCCAGCCTGATCTACGCATCCTATGGGTCACTGGTGTATCTTGTGCCGATTATCGGAGGTGTCATTGCTGACCGTTATCTCGGTGCGAGAAAGGCGGTGACCTACGGGGCAATACTTCTGGTGATCGGCCATATCGGAATGGCGTTCGAAGGGGAACCCGCTGCCATGGCGGGGGGCGTGATTACGCGAAGTGAAACGCACTTTCAGATTCTTTTCCTCTCCATGGCGTTCATTGTCGCCGGTGTCGGCTTCCTCAAAGCCAATATTTCAACCATGGTTGGACGTCTGTACGCGCAAAATGATCCGCGCCGGGACGGTGGCTTCACAATTTTCTATATGGGTATCAATCTCGGGGCCTTCATTTCTGCCAATCTGTGCGGTTTTGTCGGCGAAACCTATGGATGGCGATACGGATTTGGATTGGCCGGAATTGGCATGGTGGCCGGCCTTCTGGTTTTTGTCAGATGGCGCGACCTGTTGGAAGGCCATGGTGAAGCGCCTGATCCTGAAAAGTTGAAAGAACGGCTCCTGCCGGGAATATCAAAAGAAGTAGGGATTTATCTATTTGGGTTGTTGATGGTGGCTGCCGCCTGGTGGTTGCTTCAGCACAAGGTCATCGTTGGAAATCTCCTCATGGCTTCGGCCATACTGACACTGGTCGTATTGCTGGTCTATGGCGTGCGCAAATGCAACGCCGTGGAGCGTAGCCGACTTCTCGTGGCAAGTATTCTGATCATGTTTTCGGTGCTCTTCTGGGCCCTGTTTGAGCAGGCTGGTTCGTCGATCAATCTGCTGACCGACCGGATCGTTGATCGTGGAGTTTTCGGCTGGGAAGCACCCGCCAGTATGTTTCAGTCTCTGAATGCCGGCTTCATTATAGCGCTTGCGCCGGTGTTTGCCTGGTTGTGGGTGAAGTTGTCGAAATCGGGGTTCGAGCCCAACACGCCGGTCAAGTTTTCATTGGGAATCCTGCAGGTCGGTCTGGGGTTTCTCGTGCTGGTCGCCGGGATCAAAGCGTCCGGGGACGGCAGTATCAGCATGTGGTGGATCGTTCTGTTCTATCTCCTTCACACGACCGGAGAGTTATGCCTTTCGCCCGTCGGTCTGTCGATGGTTACAAAGCTCTCGCCAATGAGAATCGTCGGGATGATGATGGGTGTCTGGTTCCTGGCATCAGCCGGGGCGAGCTTTATTGGCGGTTTGATTGCGGCCAGTACGGGGGCAGAAACCAGTGGCGGTGAAATCACTGATATGGCTGCCGCTAAGCTAACCTATATTGACGTATATTCCCAAGTCGGCTGGTACGCCATCGGCGCAGCTCTGATTCTTTTCCTCCTCTCTTTTGTGTTGCGACGCGGCATGCACGGGGTACACTGATGTTTTTGAAAATTCTTTCCAGTTTGGTTCTGATTGCCGGATTGGCTTTCCCGGCGGCCGCCGACGAAAACAAGTCCTATCTCCTGACCACAGGCACCACGGGCGGCACCTACTATCCCGTCGGCGTCGCGCTGGCTACGCTCTCGAAGGTGAAGCTCCAGCCAACCCATGGCATCAATATCTCGGCCATTAATTCCGCCGGGTCGGCCGAGAACATCCGGCTCATCCGGGAAGGCGAGGCGCAGTTTGCTATCGTGCAGGGGATCTTCGGCCATTACGGCGCGACCGGCACTGGCCCGCTGGCTTCCGAAGGCCCGCAGACCCACCTGCGCTCGGTGAGCCTGTTGTGGACCAATGTCGAGCAATGGGTGATGCGCGCCGAAGATGTGCGTACCGGCACGATTTCTGACATTGCCCTCCTGAAAGGCAAGCAGGTCGGCTTCGGCAAGCGCAATTCCGGCGCCATCCACTCCAATCGCCATGTCATGGCCGGGCTCGGTATCAATATTGATGAGGACTTCCGCCTCTTCTACGGCGGCTATGGCCCGAGCGCCTCGGCCATGCAGGATGGCAAGGTCAAGGCTGTCTCAGCTCCGGCTGGCGCGCCGACCGGGGCGATCACCAAACTCTTTGCTGCGGACAAGGGCAAGGTCCGGCTTTTGTCCTTCACAGCCGAACAGGCTATCAAGGCCGACGGCGGTCTCGGCCTCTGGTCGCCCTACACGGTCCCCGCTGGCACTTATCCTGGCCAGGCGGAGGATGTCGTAACCATCGCGCACCCGAATTTCCTCGCCGTCCATGCCGATGTCGATGAGGAAACCGTCTATCTCTTCACCAAAACCATCTATGAAAACCTCGGTTTTCTCCAGGCCATCCACACGGCAACAAAGGCCATGAGCCTGGAGAGTGCGATAACAGGCTTGCCGGTGCCGCTTCATGCCGGCGCGGAGCGCTATTACAGGGAAGTCGGATTGTTGGAAGAGGGGGTTGAGTAGGGTGCTTTCTCCTGCTTCGTCATCCCGGATGCGGTGCAACATGCCAATGTTGTTCCGCTGGTCCGGGACCCAAATGTCGGATTTAGGCCCCGGACCAGCAGTGCAGCACTTCGTGCCGCGCTGCATCCGGGGTGACGTTCGGGGAATGTGATGATCTCCACACAACTCAAACAAAAACCGCTTCTGTCCTGGCTCGCGGTCCTGACAGCGCTGTTTCACATCTATGCCAATACCATCGGCACGCTGCCGACGCTGTGGCAAAACGGTCTTCACTTCGGCCTCTTCGCATTGCTTGCCTTTTTGACAGTTCCACTGAAGGAAGGCTCCGGATGGCGAAAGCTGGATATCACGCTTGGCCTTATTGTTGTCGCCGCAACGCTTGCCGCGCTCTTCGGTGAGGATGCGATCTATCAGCGCGGCGTGAGATTGACAGCCCTCGACTGGGTGGTTTCTGTCACGCTCATCGCGGCTGCCATCGAACTCACCCGCCGCCTCACCGGCAAGGTCATTCCCATACTGATCATTCTTGCGCTCACCTATGTCGGGTTCTGGGGCGGATGGCTTTCCGGCGTTTTCCGGTTCGAGGGCCTGTCCTGGGAGACCCTCATATTCCGCTCGATCTACGGCGATGACGCGCTGTTTGGAACCATCGCCTCGATCAGCGCGACCTATGTTTTCATGTTCATCCTGTTTGGCGCTTTCCTCCTGAAATCAGGCGCAGGCGACTTCATTGTCGATCTGGCGCGTGCCCTGGCAGGGCGCTTCGTCGGCGGGCCGGGAATTGTTGCGGTCTTTGCCTCTGCGCTCACCGGCACGATCTCCGGATCAGCCGTCGCCAACACCGTCTCGACGGGCGTGATAACCATTCCGCTCATGAAACGATCGGGCTTCCGCCCCGAGTTTGCAGCCGGTGTGGAAGCCGCGGCCTCGACAGGCGGGCAGCTGATGCCACCCATCATGGGGGCCGGCGCCTTTGTCATGGCGGCAACGACCGGCATTCCCTATGGCACCATCGCCCTCATGGCCATCTTGCCAGCCCTGCTTTATTTCGCCTCCGTAACGTTCTTTGTTCGCAGCGAGGCGCGCCGGGTTCTGGCGCAGGCCCATGCCGAAGCACCTGTGGGCGAGGCGGCCGATCCGGGGTTAGCTCCCGGGCCAAACCTCACAGACGTCATGCGCGAGGGCGGGCTGGTCTTTTTCATCCCCATTGTCGCTCTTATCGGAACCCTCATTGCGGGCTTTACGCCGACCTATGCGGCCAGCGTCGGCATTCTGGCCGCCATTGCCACCAGTTGGCTCACCAAAACTCATCGCATGGGCCCGGGTGAGATCTTCGAGGCGCTCGAGCTCGGCGCGCGCAATATGGTGATGACGGCAGTTCTTCTGTGTGCGGTCGGTCTCATCGTCAATGTCATCGCCACGACCGGCCTTGGCCCCACCTTCTCTCTCATGATCAGCGGCTGGGCAGGTGGCAACCTGATGATTGCCATCGCCCTCATTGCCATTGCGTCTCTTGTCCTCGGCATGGGGCTTCCGGTGACAGCCGCCTATATCGTACTCGGCACGCTTTCCGCCCCGGCGCTCTATCACATGATCCTCGAAGCACAGCTGATTGAGATGCTTGTCAGTGGCACTGTTGCGCAAGAAGTAAAAATGTTTTTCCTCATGGGCGCGCCGGAAAGTGCGGGTCTTCTGGACGGCGCGATGTCAAAACCCGATGCGCTCGCCCTTGTTCAGGCCCTGCCGCCGGAACTCCTCATGCTGATCAATGATCAGGTCTTTTCCCCTGCGGCGCTTACCGCCGCCCTGCTCAGTGCCCATATGATCATCTTCTGGCTCAGCCAGGACTCAAACGTAACGCCGCCGGTCTGCCTCGCCGCCTTTTCCGCCGCCGCCGTTGCAAAGGCAGATCCGATGAGAACCGGATTTGCCGCCTGGCGTATTGCCAAGGGGCTCTATGTGATCCCGGTCCTCATGGCCTACACGCCGCTGATGTCGGGTGATCTAGTGGCGATGTTTGAGGTCACGCTGTTTGCACTCTTCGGCCTCTGGGCCCTGACGACTGCGCTGGAAGGTTACGCCAAAGGACCAATCGGATGGCTGTTTCGTGCCGTATTTATGGCTTTGGGGATCGGGCTACTCTGCCCGCTTGGCGTCGTTGTCCACACCGGACTGACGGTTGTTCTTATCGCCGCCAATCAGCTGTCTGGACGCCTTGAGCTGGCAAAGGCAACCTAATCCGCCGACAAGTATCCGCTCGCGTCGAGCCAGGCGATGATCTGATCGGCGCAGTCCTCTGCCGAATGTTCGTCGGTCTTCAGAACAATTTCCGGGTTTTCCGGGATCTCATAGGCTGAATCAAAGCCGGTGAAATTCTTGATCTCTCCGGCGCGCGCTTTCTTGTAGAGCCCTTTGGTGTCGCGCGCTTCGCAGACCTCGATCGGCGTATCAACAAAGACCTCAACGAATTCGCCGTCGCCAACAAGCCGTCGCGCCATGCGTCGCTCGTCAATGAAGGGCGAGATAAAGGAAACCAGAACAATAAGCCCGGCATCGACCAGAAGTTTCGACGTCTCGCCGACGCGGCGAATGTTTTCCACCCGGTCAGCATCGGTAAATCCGAGGTCCTTGTTCAGGCCATGGCGAACATTGTCACCATCAAGAATATAGGTGTGGCGTCCGTTGACGAGAAGTTTCTT
Source organism: uncultured Alphaproteobacteria bacterium (assembly GCA_965603015.1). Classification (GTDB taxonomy): domain Bacteria; phylum Pseudomonadota; class Alphaproteobacteria; order M2410; family M2410; genus JAUWTJ01. Next base: position 27,939 of record CBFDBJ010000007.1, on the reverse strand, counting down.
TTCAACCAGATTGGCGATGGTCGATTTGCCGGAACCGCTGAAGCCGGTGAACCAGAGGATGCACGGCGCCTGATGTTTCAGGCTGGCGCGGGCCTTCTTGTCGACATCAAGATCTTGCCACACGATGTTGGACGCCCGGCGCAGCGGGAAGTCAAGTGTTCCTGCCCCGACCGTTGTGTTGGTCTGACGGTCAATCAGCACGAAGCTGCCGGTCGAGCGGTTCTGCTTGTAGGGGTCGAACGCGATGGGTTTTGCCAGGCTGAGATTGCAAACGCCAACTTCATTGAGTTCGAGCGTTTTGGCAGCTTGCGTCTCCATCGTATTGACGTTGATTTTGTGCTTAAGCTCGCTGACCGCCGCATTGATCGTCAGGTTGCCGGTCTTGATGAGGTAGGGGCGGCCGGGCAGGAGCGGCTCGTCGTGCATCCAGATGAGATGTGCGCCGAACTGATCGGAAATCTCCGCCGGGTGATCCGCTGCGCACAGGACATCGCCGCGCGAGATATCAATTTCATCTTCGAGCGTCAGGGTAATGGCTTGACCGGCAACCGCTTCATCAAGGTCGCCGCCATAGGTAACAATCCGCTCGATCTTGCTCTTCTTGCCGGAGGGCAGCGCAAAGACCTCGTCGCCCGGCTTGATTTTGCCGCCGGCGACAGTGCCGCTAAAACCGCGAAAATCAAGATTGGGTCGGTTGACCCATTGCACAGGGAGCCGGAAAGGAAGCGCTTCGATATCCCGCTGGACCTCGACGCTGTCCAGTTCTTCCATCAAGGTTGGGCCTTTGTACCAGGCCATCTTGTCGCTGCGGTTCAGGGCATTCGCGCCGGTCAGGGCAGAAATCGGTATGCTGACGATATTGTCAAGGCCGAGATCTTTGGCAAACGCGCGATAATCCTTGTCGATCGTCTCGTAGGTCTGCTGGTCGTAATCCACCAGATCCATTTTGTTGACCGCCAGCACGATATTGCGAATGCCAATAAGAGAGCAGATGAACGAGTGACGCCGCGTCTGGGTCAGGATGCCCTTGCGCGCATCGATGAGGATGACAGCGAGGTCGGCCGTTGAAGCGCCGGTCGCCATGTTGCGGGTATATTGCTCGTGGCCCGGCGTGTCTGCGACGATGAACTTGCGCTTGTCGGTCGAAAAAAAGCGATAGGCCACGTCAATGGTGATGCCCTGTTCGCGTTCTGCCGCCAGGCCGTCAACCAGCAGCGCCAGGTCGATCTCGTCGCCTGTTGTGCCAACGGTTTTGCTGTCGGTTTCAATGGCCGCCATCTGATCTTCAAAGATCATTTTGGAATCATAGAGCAGGCGGCCGATCAGCGTGCTCTTGCCATCGTCGACGCTGCCGCAGGTAATAAAGCGCAGAAAGCTCTTGTTCTCCTGAGCTTTCAAATAGCCCAGAATGTCATCTGCAATGAGGTCTGACTGGTGAGCCATTAGAAGTAGCCCTCCTGCTTTTTCTTTTCCATCGAGGCCGCGCTGTCGTGGTCAATCACCCGGCCCTGGCGTTCCGATGTTTTGGTCAGCAGCATTTCCTGAATAATGGCGGGCAGGGTGTCGGCGCTTGATTCAACCGCGCCGGTCAGCGGATAACAGCCCAGCGTCCGGAACCGCACCATTTTCATCTCGGGCGTCTCGCCAGGCTCCAGAGGCATCCGGTCATCATCGACCATGATCAGCGTGCCGTCGCGCTCCACCACCGGGCGCATCTTGGCCAGGTAGAGCGGCACGATCGGGATTTCTTCCAGGTAAATATATTGCCAGATGTCGAGCTCGGTCCAGTTGGACAAGGGAAAGACCCGCATGCTCTCGCCCTTGTGGATACGGCTGTTATAGAGGTTCCAAAGCTCCGGGCGCTGCGTCTTGGGATCCCAGCGATGGTTTTCGGAGCGAAACGAAAAGATACGCTCCTTGGCGCGAGATTTTTCCTCGTCGCGCCGCGCGCCGCCAAAGGCTGCATCAAAGCCGTATTTGTCGAGCGCCTGCTTCAGCCCTTCGGTCTTCATTGTGTCAGTGTGGATCTGGCTGCCATGGCTGAACGGGCCAATGCCCTTGTCCACGCCGTCCTGATTGATGTGCACGATCAGATCAAGTCCGAGGTCTGCCGCCATCCGGTCGCGGAACTGGATCATTTCGCCAAACTTCCACGTGGTGTCCACATGCATCAAAGGGAACGGCGGTTTGGACGGATAGAACGCTTTCATCGCCAGATGCAGCATCACCGCGCTGTCCTTGCCGACGGAATAGAGCATCACCGGATTTTCACACTCCGATGCGACCTCGCGCATGATGTGGATGCTTTCCGCTTCAAGGCGCTGCAGATGTGTGAGGTTTTTCATGAAAGACTGCTACCGCGTAAGGAATACTGTTGGGCTTCATATAGAAGCGACAAAGCATACTGTCAAAGGGTTGAACGTCAATTAACCACATAATTCATGGAAAATATATTATATCACATTTACGAGGTGTGCAAATAGGTTGTCTATCCTGTTTTCTGCCAGATTTCATTCATATGGCAGGATGTGTGGGGTTCATATCCTGCCTGGCGGAAGAGCGCGGCGAGCGGCTGCCAGTGGTCCTCGCTGCCGCGTTCAACAATCATGAAGCTCGGATGCAGTGACACGGGGGCCTTTGTCAGAAAAGGCTCGAGCGCCTGCAGTTCATGACCCTCTATATCAATCTTCATAATGTCCGCATGAGTGACGCCGTGTGCCGCCAGGCAATCTTCCAGGCGAATGCCTTCGACCGTGAAGCTGCCGGATTGTTGTTCCCCGTCGTCCAGCACCCGTCCTTCGCCAAGGTTCCCCACGGGTGGCGCAAAGGTGACCGGGCCGTTTTCACCGGTTATGGCCTTGCCAATCAGATCAATCCTCGCAAGGCCGGTCTCTTCTTGCGGATTGCTGGCGACGTTAAACGCAAGGCGCTCCATCACAGGGGGGTTTGCCTCAAAGGCAAGGACGCGGCCCGTCGGTCCCGCGGTCTTTGCCGCAACAAGAGAGTAGAGGCCGACATTGGCGCCAATATCCAGAAAGACACCACCGAGGGGAAGCCTGGACTCAATGAAGGCAAGCTCCGTTTGGTCAAATCGGGAGGGATTGAGCAGGGCCCGCTTCTCCGCCGTGTTACCGTTTGGCCTGAACCGGACCTTCATGCCGCGAAACTCATAGTCGACCCGGCTGCCGCCGATCGTCCGCAGCGCCAGCTTGCGCATCAGTGAAGACACAAGGTAAAGCCCGCGCGAAAAGCTGGCCCGCCGCGCCCACTCTATCTTGCGGGTGAGTCGCGCGTCAGGGCGGCAGGTGCCAAACGGGGCGCTGTCAATATCATGTTCAGTCATGGGGCATACCTATCCTGATCCTGCGGTTCCATCAACGTCTCACCCGCGTCTTGAGGCGTGTTTTCATAACGGCGTACACGCCCTGGTTTTGACTGACTCGGATGAGTTGAAAGTGCAGCCGTTTCGGTTCAGAATCGTGTCCTAAAGGTCACGTTTTTGGGAATTTTCCCGCGAGCCTCTCATTTACTTTTGCGTGGCAAGTCAAATCAGTTAGCCTTAACAAGACAGAATTTGCGGGTTTTTGGTCGTCAATATGGCTGCGCTACATTTGTGTAGCGATTATTGAAGGGGCGACGTTGCCGAACCGCAAGAAACCGCAATCTGATCTAAAGAGGGGAGCAGCCAAGCTGTTGTTGAACGACGCGGCGAGTGTCTGGTCCTCAAATAATTCGTCGAAGAGAGGGAAAATATCGATGAAACTCAAAAGAAAACTACTAATGGCAGTAGCGCTTGCTACAGCGGCCCCGACCGGGCTGCTGTCGTATAGTGCGATGGCCCAGGACGATGTGGAAGAAATCATCGTCACCGGTTCCCATATCCGGGGAACCGCAGAAAATGCTGAATTGCCGGTTGATGTGCTCCGGCGTGCAGATCTTGAAGAGTTGGGAAGTCCAACGCTGATCGAAATGGTTCGTAACCTTGGTGTGTCCTCCGGGAACATCGGGGAAACCAACCAGTTTGTGACCGGCGGTCAGGGCAATGAAGGTACAGCTTCTGTCAACTTGCGTGGTCTTGGTGCCGCCCGGACTCTGGTTTTGATCAACGGTCGCCGTCATGTTCCGACAAATTATCAAGGCGTTGACATTAACTTTATTCCGTCGGTGGCCATTGGCCGCGTTGAAGTCTTGAAAGACGGTGCCGCTGCAACTTATGGCTCTGACGCCATCGGCGGTGTTGTCAACTTCATCACCCGCAGTGATTTTGTGGGCCTCGAAGCCAGCGCTTCCCATCAGTTTATTGACGGATCAAGCGGTGACAGCGATTTTGGCGCCATTTGGGGCTGGGAAAAAGATAACATGAACCTGGTGATTTCGGGCGAGTTCAAACGCCGGAGTGAACTTCAGGTAAAAGATCGTGACTGGGCTATTCAGTCCTTTGCCGATACGCCGGAAGGTGGTTGGTCGTCGATTGGTAATCCGGGGTCTGTAATCCCGACTGATCCTGCTGACTTCTGGCTTGTGCCAGGTGTTTATCCGCGTTGGACACCGGATCCGCAGTGTAACAATCTTGGCGGTGAAGTTGATGGCTATGGATGGCTCTGCCGGTTCCAGTACACACAATTCGACAATCTGATTGAAGAAGAGGAAACCTGGAGCATCTTTGCAGATTTCAATGTTCAGCTTGAAAATGGCGGCAATTTCTACATGGAAGCTGCCTACTCCAAGATGGATATGCCCGAGTGGAAGACATCACCGTCTTATCCGCCACAATCTCTGCTTGGACCGGACCGGATCGTGGGTCTGACTCACCCGGGTCTTATTGCGCTGTATGCTGATAACCCGACATTTGGGGCAACCTGGGCGGGTGGCGTTCAGCCGGTTTACTCATGGAGCCGTATGGCCGGTGTCGCCGGTCTTGATGGCAAGCCTGAATCGGGCAGTCGGGAAACCGATCAAACCCGTTTCGTTATGGGTCTTGATGGTACGATGTACAACGACTCCGTTGATTACGACGTGTCTCTCACATGGTCGAAGCGTGAGCGGGTGACCCGTGGTGACGACATGTATGTTGAGCGCATGGCTTTCGCGCTTGACGGTCTTGGCGGTGCAGGTTGTGATCCTGCTACGGGAGTCCCGGGCGTTGGTGCCTGTGAGTGGTACAATCCGTTCTCGAACGCGATTGCGGTTTCACCGCTCACTGGTTTCGTCAACCCGCAGTTTGATCCTGCTCTGGCTAACTCTCCGGAGATGCTGGACTGGCTGGTTGATACATTGAGTACCGCCACTGATAATGAATTGCTTGTTCTTGATGCTGTATTTTCCGGCATGACAGGATGGCAGTTCGGCGGTGGTGAAGCTGCGTGGGCCCTTGGTGGGCAGTTCCGTCAGGAAGAATTTTCTTCCTCGCCGTCCGCCGTCAATAACCTGCAGCTGAACCCGTGTCCGTGGAACGATCCGCAATCAGTCGTGCTCGGTAATGTTGCGAGCCTTGATTGTACCGGTTCTGAAACAGGTATGTTTGCCTTCCTTGCTGGTTCAGATCCTGAATCAGACGACCGGACTGTATGGGGTCTGTTTGGTGAATTGGCGTTGCCGATCACTGATACACTCGATATGCAGCTTGCTCTTCGCTATGAAGATTATGGCGGGGATACCGGTTCAACCACCGATCCGAAGATTGCTGTTCACTGGCAAATGAGCGATGCTCTGGCCCTTCGCGCCTCTGCATCGTCGACGTTCCGTGGACCGTCTATGGCAACTCTTACTGGACGCGGAACGGCACTTCAGTACATCGGTGCGGCAACTGCGTTTAAGGCTGTTGATACGGTTGGTAATCCAGACCTTCAGGCTGAAAAAGCGATTGCTTTGAACGTCGGTGTTCTCTTTGATCTCGGTTCCTTCTCCGGTTCGATTGACTGGTGGAGCTTCGATTTTGAAGATCGGATTGGTGTCGAAAATCATAACCAGATTGTGAATGCCTATATCGCCAATGGTTGTGCTGATCCGGATCCAGCAACACCAACCTGCGATGCCTTGCGGGCTCATATCTTCCCGACGGGTGTTGTAGCGAGTGGTCTCGAACGGATCGATGTCAGCTGGTACAATGCCGGTGATGTTGAAACATCCGGGATTGACTTCCAGGGCCAGTTCGATATCGAACTGGAAAATGCCAATCTGATCCTTGGATTTGAAGGTACACACACAATCGAGTATGTATCTGACGACTTCAAGGATGTTGCCGGTGTCACACTGGCACCTGGTGGTGACTTTGTTGGCTTCCTCAACGAGGCCAATCCATTCACGCCATTGCCACAGTTGAAGGCAACGCTCTTTGCAACATACGACAGGGGGCAGCACAACCTGCGCTATGCCCTGCGTTATGTCGATGATTACACCGATGCAAATGCTCCAAAGCCTGCATTCAAGTCGATCGGCAGCATGACGACTCACGACTTCCACTACAATTACCGGTGGACCGACCAGACAAAGCTGTCATTCTCGGTGTTTAATGCAACAGATGAAGATCCTCCGTTTGCATCAGGCGACCTGAACTACGACCCATTCACGCACAGCGCGTTTGGCCGGATGTTCAAGCTCTCTGTAACGCACACGTTCTACTAGGAACTTGAAATGAATGACGAAAGGGGCGATCTTCGGGTCGTCCCTTTTTTTGTGGGTTGCAGGTGCTCTACAAAGTCATGAGTAAAACCCCGGAGGATCTCTCGTGAATTACAAATACGTTGAAATTGAACGCTCGGGCCACATCGCAACGTTCTGGCTCAATCGCCCCGAGCGCCTCAATGCGCTCAGCCCCGAGGTCATGACAGAGATCGAGGCGGCAGCGCGTTCGTTCCTGGGCGACGAGGAGACCCGTGTTGTCATCTTCGCCGGGCGCGGCAAGCATTTTTGCGCCGGGGCTGATCTTCAGGCCCGCCAGGCCGCCAATGCGGCTCCACCCTCGCTCCTGATGGCCCGCCGCCAGTCCGGCCTTGGCGGCCGCATGATCCGGGCGATCTCCGAGATGAAACAGGTCACCATCGCTGCCGTCCATGGCGCGGGCGCTGGCGGCGGTTGCTGCATTCCCGTCGCCTGTGATTTTCGCATCGGGTCCGACGATTGCAAAATCGGCTACCCGGAAGTTCAGCGCGGCATGAACCTGATGTGGGGCGCCTTGCCAGGGTGTGTCCATCTGATCGGACCTGCTCGCGCCAAGCGCATGATCATGCTGGGCAATCTTGAGCCCGCCGCAACCCTGCTCGAGTGGGGTTTCCTCGACGAGGTTGTGCCGCGCGGCAGGTTGATGGACCGGGCTTGCGAGATGGCTGCAGAGTACGCTGCAAGGCCGCCCATCGCGGTACAAATGATCAAGGAAAGCGTCAACGCTGTCGCCCAGGCCTTTGATGCTGCGACCATGCACATGGATGTTGATCAGAACCTTCTGACCTCAAAAACAGAGGATCTGCAGGAGGGCATTGCCGCCTTCCTCGAAAAGCGCGAGCCGGAATTCAGGGGTCGCTAAATCCGGGAAAGCTCGCTAATATCGCCTCAAAATAACAAGAAAAGCGGCAAAAGCCGGGGCAGAGGAAACGCGAGATGAAGCTTGCAGGCAAGATTGCCGTCGTAACCGGCGGGGCAAATGGCATCGGCGAGGCGCTGTGCCGCCGCTTTGCAGCCGAAGGCGCGGAAGCCGTCATCGTTCTCGATCTGGAGCAAGACAATGCCGAGCGGGTCGCGGCAGACATTTCCACCACAACAAAAGCCGAGGCCTTTGGCTGCGACGTGGCCAATGAAGCCCAGCTCACCGGCATCCTTCAGGACATCGAGAAAAAATACGGACGCATCGACGTCATGTTTTCCAACGCCGGCGTCGGCTCGGCCGATGGCGAGGGCGGCATTGCCGGACCTGGTGCCACGTCTGATGTCTGGCAGCGCTGCTGGAATATCAACGTCATGGCCCATGTCTATGCGGCACGTCAGGTCCTGCCTGGCATGGTGGCGCGTGGCGAAGGCTATATTGCCTCGACGGCCTCTGCCGCCGGTGTGCTCAATCAGATCGGCAGCTCCGTTTACGGAACAACCAAACATGCCGCCGTCGGCTTTGCTGAAAGTGTTGCGATTGAGCACGGCGGCCAGGGTATCAAGGTTTCGGTGCTGTGTCCTCAGGCGGTCGCAACCCGTATGATAGCCAATGCCGGTGATGAGGGCGGTGTGCAGGGCGGCGATGGGATTGCCACCGTGGACCAGGTCGCCGACAGCGTCCTCAAGGCAATGGATGAGGAAAAGTTCATGATCCTGCCCCATGAGGAAGTGCTGGTTTACATGCAGCGCAAGACGTCAGACTATGATCGCTGGATCGGCGGCATGCAGCGCCTGAAAGCAAGGTTTCAACAGAGTACGAAATCACAACAACAATAAAAAGAACAACCAATAACAAGGAGAGATCAATGGATGATTCATTACACGATCTGAGGTGTTCAGAGGACTTCAAACCAACCGTGGCAGCGGTTGGCGATTTTATTACCAAATATATCGCCCCTGTCTCGGACGAGTTTTTCGCAACGCCCAATGAAGAAAACCGCTGGGCACTGTCGGATCGCCAGACCGAAATCCTTGAGGGATTGAAAGCCAAGGCCAAAGACGCCGGCTTCTGGAACTTCTTCCTGCCAACGTGGAACGGCGACGGAATTTCGAACCTCGACTACGCCTATCTTGCCGAGCAAATGGGACGTAACCCGATGTCTTCGGAAGTGTTCAACTGCGCCGCGCCAGACACCGGCAACATGGAAGTGCTGGAGCGTTATGGTTCCGAGCAACACAAGCAGGAATGGCTTGAGCCGCTGCTTGATGGCAAGATCCGGTCCTGCTATTCCATGACCGAGCCGCACCGGGCCTCGTCCGATGCCGCCAACATCACCCACACTGTGGCTGTCAAGGACGGCGACGATTACGTTGTCTCCGGTGAAAAGTTCTACATCTCCGGAGCTGGTGACGCGCGGTGCAAGGTTCAAATCCTGATGGCCTGTACAGATCCTGAGGGGTCAAAGCACAGACGTCACACAATGTTCTGTGTACCAATGGACACCCCGGGCATCGAAGTTCTCGGGCCCATGCACGTCTTTGGTCATGACGGCGCCCCGCACGGCCACATGCACATCAAATATGACAAGGCACGTCTGTCCAGCGATATGGTTATTCTGGGTGAAGGGCGCGGCTTTGAAGTGGCACAGGGGCGGCTTGGCCCAGGTAGAATCCACCACTGCATGCGTTCCATCGGTCAGGCTGAAAAGGCGATTGAGCTGATGATCACACGCGGTCTCTCCCGCAAGGCCTTCGGCAAGGAAATCATCAAGCTCGGTGGTAACTTTGACGTCGTTGCCCGTTCGCGCAACGAGATTGACATGGCTCGCATGCTGGTTCTGAAGACTGCCAAGGCGATGGATGTTCTTGGCAACCAGGAAGCCCGCACCCATATTTCGCAGATCAAGGCGATCATTCCGGAAATGGTGTGCACCATTATTGACCGTGCCATTCAATTGCACGGCGCCACCGGGATCTCCCAGTGGACACCGCTTGCCGCGATGTACACCGGCGCGCGCACGCTGCGCTTTGCTGATGGCCCGGATGAAGTCCACCGCATGGTTGTCGCGCGTAATGAAATCAAAAAATACGAAGGTCTCGACGCTTAAGGGACAAGACGCTTCGAATAGATCAAGGGGGCTGCTCACGCGGCCCCCTTTTTTGTCATAACTGGGCACCTGGTCTGGAGGCTTCCCTCTCCCGTCAAATCAGTAGACTATGCTCGCTCACGTGAAACGCGGACTGAGATCAGGGGATAAACATGCAACAATTGACCAATGCAACGGCCTGGGTCAACGGGATCGTCTGGGGCTGGCCGATGCTCTTTCTCATTCTGGGTACCGGTCTCTTCCTCATGGTCGGTCTGGGTTTTATGCCGATCCGAAAACTCGGCGCAGGTTTTAAGCTTCTGTGGAAAAGCCGCAAGGGCGGAAATGCAAAAGACGGCGAGATAACTCCCTTTAATGCCCTGATGACGGCGCTCTCGGCGACCATCGGTACCGGGAACATTGGTGGCGTCGCGGTGGCGCTGGTCATCGGCGGCCCTGGCGCGCTGTTCTGGATGTGGATGACGGCCCTGGTAGGCATGGCCACCAAATACGCCGAAGCCGTCGCCGCGGTGAAATACCGCGAGGTTGATGAGCTTGGCAATCATGTCGGCGGGCCGATGTACTACATCAAGAACGGTCTGGGCAGTAAGTACGGAAAATTCGCCACCGTCCTGGCCATGAGTTTTGCCTTTTTCGGAGCCATCGCCGGTTTCGGCATTGGCAACGGCACGCAATCGAACGCGGTCGCCGGTGTCATGAAGGAGTCCTTCCACGTCACGCCTGTTGTCACTGGCATTGTCATGGCGCTGCTTGTTGGCCTCGTCATTCTGGGCGGGATCAAACGCATCGCCCATGTCGCCGGTGTGCTGGTGCCGTTCATGGGGCTCGCCTATGTCGCCGCCGGTCTCCTTGTTCTTCTGATCAATTATGCAGCGGTGCCGGCTGCCGTTGCTCTGATTTTCATAAGCGCGTTCAGCCCGGCAGCGGCCGGCGGCGGCGCGATGGGTTACGGCATCATGATCGCCATCCGCCAGGGCGTCGCGCGCGGTATCTTCTCCAATGAGGCTGGCCTCGGCAGCGCGCCCATCGCCCATGCGGCCGCCCAGACCACGGATCCGGTGCGCCAGGGGCTGATTGGCATGCTGGGAACCTTCATTGACACCATTGTCATCTGCTCGATCACCGGCCTCATCATCATCACATCAGGAGCCATCGGGTCAGGTCTTCAAGGCGCGCCCTTGACCCAACAAGCCTTCGAGGTGGCGCTGCCCGGGGTCGGCGGCTATCTTGTCGCCATTGCCTTGGCGGTGTTTGCCTTCACCACGGTGCTTGGCTGGTCGGTTTATGGCGAGCGCTGTGTTGAATATATTTTCGGCATCAAGGCGATCGTCCCCTTCCGCGTCCTGTGGGTTGTTGCCGTTTTTGCCGGAACCCAGGTCAAACTGGATTACATGTGGCTGCTGGCTGATACCCTCAACGCCATGATGGCCCTGCCCAACCTGATTGCGCTTCTGCTTCTCAGTCCTGTCATATTTGAGGTGACGAAGGAGTATTTCGCAGAAGACAAAGCCAACAGCTGATCCGGCCTGAAGGCGCCTCTTGTGCTGGGGCGCAATAGCCTTCACAATTGCCTGAAAAGAACAATGAGGTCGTGCGTGTAACGTACGGCCCGGGGCAGGGAGAAGAAAATGCGCGATAATGCTTTGCGGAAAAAACTGGCTGCAGACGAGAAAGCCATTGGGCTGTGGGCCGGGCTTGGCTCCGAGGCCACTCTTGAAATGGCGGCCCCGCTTGGCTTTGACTGGGTGCTGATCGATTGCGAGCACGGCGTTGCCCATTATGAACAGCTCCCGGGCCTTCTGCGCGCCCTGAACGGGTCTGACATGACCTCCGTCATCCGCGTGCCAACCAAGGATGACCCGTCCATCTTCAAGCGGGTTCTGGATATGGGCATCGAGGGCGTTATGGTGCCTCAGGTCTACACTGCCGAGGACGTCAAAGCGGTCGTCAATGCCTGCCGCTATCCGCCGGAGGGCGAGCGCGGTATCGCCGCCGGGCGTGGTCATAAATACGGACTGGATTTCATGGGCGTCCTGCAGAACGCCAACAGCCAGGTCATGGTGATCGTGCAAATCGAGACCAAAGAGGCACTGGCATCCATCGACGCGATCCTTGCCGTGCCGGGTCTTGATGCCGTCCTCATCGGCCCCGCTGACCTGTCTGCAGCCCTCGGACACACGCTGCAATTCGATCATCCGGACGTGGTCGCTGCCTTTGACAAAGTTCAAAAGGCCGCCGCTGCCGCAGGCAAACCCGCAGGGTTTTACTGCAACAGCCCAAAGGACGCGCAGATGCGTTTTGACCAGGGCTTTTCCTTCGCCAATATCTGCAATGATGCCGGGCTTCTCCTTCAGGGTTATGCCGGTGCACTGCGCGACATGAAAGAAGTCGCCGGGGCATGACATCCGAAGCTGGAGACGCGAGCATACCCATGAGCGCCAGCGCGCTCGCCGAAGCCAATTATCAAAAACAGGTGCGCCGCGACCTGCCGCGCAATTACGCCGCCAATCTGATGCACGGGCTTCTGGGGCAAACCGGGTTCCGGCTGGTCAACGCGCCAACCTTCTTGCCGGCCTTTATTTTTATCCTGTCCGGCTCCCACGCCGCCGTTGGTCTTGCCCTCGCGGCGCAACATTTCGGCGCAGCGATATCCTCTGTCTTCGGCGCGACACTGATCGAACATCGCAAGCGCGTTCTGCCGGTCGGCTTTGCCGTCGGCATGGGCATGCGGCTGCAGGTTCTGGGACTGGCGCTCAGCGGCATTTTCCTGCCGCCGTCAATTGCGCTCTATGCCGTCGCGGTCTTCCTGCTGCTCTTCGGGCTTTTCTCCGGCATGCAAGGCGTGCTCTTCAACTATCTCATGTCCAAGGTTATTCCCGTTGAGCTGCGCGGCAAGCTGTCGGGCCTGCGCAATTTCCTCGCCGGATTGACGGCGTCAGGCGTGGCCTGGCTCGGCGGCAAATATCTTGTTGAAACCAATGCCCTCGGCAACGGCTATGGCGCGACGTTCCTGGTCGCGTTCATTCTCACCACCCTGGGCCTGACCATTTTGCTGTTCATCAAAGAGCCCGAGCCACCATCGGTTCGCAGCCAGACCCATATCCTGACTCGCCTCGGTGAGATCCCCGCGCTCTTGAGGTCTGACAGGGCCTATACGAGGTTCTTCCTCGCGCGCGGTCTCGCGGCACTGGGCATGATGTCAGTGCCGTTCTTTACGATTTATGCCGGCACCAAGGTCGGCCTGTCCGGTGCAAACATCGGCCTCTTCTCGGTTGCTTTCATGCTCGCCTCAACCACGACAAACCTGGCCTGGGGGTCCATCGCAGATCGCTATGGCAATCGCCTCGTTTTCCTCAGCGCGATCATCATCTGGGTGCTGGCTATTTGTCTCCTGCTCATGGTCGAGGCCCGGCCCATGTTCCTTGTCACCTTCGCGCTTCTGGGCACCGGCATGGGCGGCTTCCAGATCGGCGGCCAAAACCTGGTGCTGGAATTCGGCCACCGCGAGGACCTGCCGATGCGGATCGCTATTTCGAACAGCACCATGGCGCTGATGACCGGCATCGGCACCATCATCGCCGGCCTGATCGCCGCCTGGTCCTACGTGTTGCTCTTTTCCGTCTCCATCGCGGTACTGAGCACAGCCGTTCTCATCACCTGGCTCTTCGTCGACGAGCCAAGGCACAGAATTGTGCCGCTGGAAGGGTAGGGATGGGGGTGGGAGGTTTGACGCCTCATTTTTTCATCTGTCATTGCCGGACTTGATCCGGCAATCCAGTGCGACAGATTCTGGATACCCGGGTCAAGCCCGGGTATGACAGCAGAAGAGGAGCAATGTCACTCCGCCATCAACCGGGCAAGCTCCGTCGCCCCGGACTGCCGCAAGCCCTCGGCCACACCGGCCCGATCCTCCGCAGGCCGGTTCTGGCTCAGCTTCGCCTTACCTTCGACCCTGGTGATCTCAATCTCCACTCCAACAATCGCGCCCGTCATGGCATCGATATAGTCTGCCGGCGCATCATCAACAGACCAGGGTTCGGACTGCCCGGTTTCAAACCGCGTCGTCAGGTCACCCACATTCCGGAGCAGCCAGTCCCTGTCGTCATGAAAATGCAGCGTACCGGTCACATGAACCGCCGTGTAATTCCACGTCGGCACGACTTTCGGATTTGTCCGCTTGGAGGGATACCAGCCCGGCGAGACGTAAGCCTGAGGCCCGGAAAAGATCGCGAGCACTTCGCTGCCCTCAAGCCCTGCATCAAACACCCCGCCCGCCCGCGCGATATGCCCGCGCAGCGCCCCGAGCTTGCCCTCATCTGCATCCAGCAGCAGCGGCAAATGCACCGCCTCAATGCCGCTCTCCCTCTTCACCACCAGCGCAGCAAACGGATGCGCCTCGATATGCGCGCGGATCGCGTCCGGGGCGTCCATTGCGAAGGGTTTGGGTATGTACATGTCTGCCGTGCCTTCGTCTGTATGTTCAGACGTTATGCATAGTCGAACACGTCAGGCGAGGCAATCCGTCGCTGCCACATACTCCATTCCGTGCGCCTCGGCGACGGCCTCGACGGTGACGCGGCCCTTGTGCACATTGAGCCCTTCCAGCAGATGTGGATCGGATTTCATGGCGGCGTTGGCACCTTTTTCGGCCAGTGCCAGCGCAAACGGCAGGGTGACGTTGTTGAGGGCAAACGTCGATGTCCGCGCCACAGCGCCGGGCATATTGGCGACGCAGTAGTGCACGACATTGTCGACCACATAGGTCGGCTCGGCATGGGTGGTGGCGTGCGAGGTTTCAAAGCAGCCGCCCTGGTCGATCGCCACGTCAACCACGACCGCGCCAGGTTTCATGGTCTTGACCATCTCCGCGGTGACCAGCTTGGGAGCCGCCGCGCCGGGGATGAGAACACCGCCGATGACAAGGTCGGCGCTCTTCATCAGCGTCTCAATGGTTTCCTTCGTTGAAAAGGCAGTCTGGATCCTTGTGCCAAACTGCGCAACGAGACGGCGCAGGGCATCAAGCGAGCGATCAACAACCGTGACCGATGCGCCCATGCCGATGGCGATCAGCGCCGCATTGGAACCAACGATCCCGCCGCCGAGGATGACAACTTCGGCCGGAGCAACCCCCGGCACGCCGCCGAGCAGAATACCGCGCCCGCCGTGTTCCTTTTCAAGGCAGGCCGCGCCCGCCTGAACCGACATGCGGCCCGCGACCTCTGACATCGGCGCCAGCAGGGGAAGAGCGCCATTGCGATCCGTGACCGTCTCATAGGCGATGCAGATGGCGCCTGACGTGACAAGGTCTCTGGTTTGTTCAAGATCCGGGGCAAGGTGAAGATAGGTGAACAGGATCTGGTCCTGGCGCAGCATGGCGCGCTCGACGGCCTGGGGCTCCTTCACCTTGATGATCATATCAGCCGCAGCGAAGATCTCCGGCGCCGTTTTGGCGATACTCGCGCCTGCCGCGATGTAGTCCTTGTCGGTAATGCCAATGCCGAGGCCGGCACCGGTTTCCACGGTGACCTTGTGGCCGTGATGCACCAGCTCCGCGACGCTCGACGGCACGAGGCCGACACGAAATTCATTATTCTTGATTTCTCTTGGAACACCGACAAGCATGATGAAGCCCTTCCCTCGATCTGATCGACACGATACCTCAAGCTGTCGTCCCGGCCGAAGCGCAGCGAAGAGCCGGGATCTCGGGGCACCATACTGCCCTACACTCTGATCGCAGGGGATGCACCATATTGCCCCGAGATCCCGGGTCGCGCTTTGCTTGCCCGGGACGACAATCCAGAGGGCGAGACGCGTATATAAACTCTGAAACTAGGTGAGTCGCGCCGGAACTTCTTTGCATTCTTTCTATCTATGGTAACATATTTCGCAGAAACAGCGATAATATTGGATAAAAAGTGAAGAATATTGCAGATAGTGAGTTAGACACCGTGGATCGTGCGATTCTCCGTGAATTGCAGATCGACGGGCGCATGACCAATGCCGAGCTGTCCGAACGGGTCAACCTGTCTCCCTCCGCCTGTTTCCGCCGGGTCAGAATCATGGAGGAAAAGGGGGTCATCGAGAATTATACTGCCATCCTCAATCAGGTCGCTTCGGGCCACAGCCAGAATGTCCTTGTCCAGGTCACCCTGCGCTCGCTGGAAAGCCATGACATCGAGGCCTTCGAGACGCGTATTGCAGGCCACCCCCAGGTCATGGAATGCTATCTCATGTCCGGCGATTTTGATTATATGCTGCGGGTGGTCGTCGCTGATACCAGCGACTATGAGCGCATGCACCGGGACTTCCTGACAAAGCTGCCAGGCATCGACCGGATCAAATCGAGTTTTGCACTGCGCACCGTGGTCAAGTCGACGGCGCTGCCGCTCGGCGAATAGAAAGATGGAGAGATTGGCATGAGCGATACGCCGCTTTGGAAACCGTCTGTAGACGAAGTCAGATCTCGCGCGATTTATCAGTTTGCGGAAGACCTTGGCTTTGCCAGCAAAGGTGCTCTTGATTATTCCGCGATTCACGAGTGGTCGATCAATGAACCTGCCGCCTTCTGGAGCAAGGTCTGGGATGAGTGCGGTATCGTCGGCGACAAGGGCGATAAAATCTTTCGCCCCGGCGCGCATATAACCGAGGCGCAATTCTTTCCCGAGGCAAGGTTAAACTTCGCAGAAAACCTGTTGCGCTTTGAAGGGGCGACGGATGCGATCATCGCCTCGGGCGAGGGCAAGGCCCGTGAAGTCTGGTCGCGCGACGAGCTGCGCGCCGCTGCTCTCAAATTTGCCACATGGCTCACCTCAAAGGGCATCAAAAAGGGCGACAGGGTTGCCGCCATTGTCGCTAATATACCAGAGGCCATCATCGCCATGCTGGGCACCAGCGCCATCGGCGCAGTGTTCTCCTCCTGCTCGCCGGACTTCGGCGAGGCCGGCATTCTGGACCGCTTCGGCCAGATCGAGCCGCGCATTCTTGTCGCCGTAGACGGCTATACCTACGGGGAAAAACCCTTTGATATCCGCCAAAAAATACAGGCTGTGCGGGCAGGTCTCCCCTCGGTCGAGCACCTCGTCATGGTGCTCTACAGGGGCCTCGATACCCCGGACGGCGCGGTGAACTGGGAGGCGATCCAGGGCGAGACCGCCCCCGCGGCCTTCGAGTTTGCGCGCTTCGCCGCTTCCGATCCGCTCTACATCATGTTTTCATCAGGCACCACCGGCAAGCCGAAATGCATCGTCCATTCCATCGGCGGCACGCTGCTGCAGCACGTCAAGGAGCATCGTTTGCACTGCGACATCCACGACGGCGAGCCGATGTTCTATTTCACCACCTGCGGCTGGATGATGTGGAACTGGCTGGTCACGGGGCTGGCGTCCGGCGCCACGTTGCTGCTGTTTGACGGCTCGCCTTTCGCAGGTGGTGGCCGCACAATTTTTGACATCGCGGAAAAGGAGAAGGCAACGTTTCTCGGTCTGTCGGCCAAGTTTATCGATGGCTTGAAAAAGGCGCATCTCGATATCAAGTCAACTCACGACCTGGGATCCCTTCGCACCATCGCCTCGACCGGCTCGCCGCTGATGCCCGAAAGCTTCGACTACGTCTATGAGCATATTAAGTCAGACGTGAATCTCGCCTCTATTGCCGGCGGCACAGACATTGTCTCCTGCTTCATCCTCGGCAATCCTTGCGGCCCGGTCTGGCGCGGCGAGATCCAGGTTCCCGGTCTCGGCATGGCCGTTGAAGTCTGGGACGACGAGGGCAACCGTGTCCGCGAGGTCGAGGGCGAGCTCATCTGCACCCGGGCCTTCCCCTCCATGCCGGTCGGCTTCTGGAACGACGCGGACGGCGCAAGGTACAAAGCCGCCTATTTCGAGCGTTTCGACAATGTCTGGTGCCACGGGGATTTCACCGTCGAGACGCAGCACGGCGGCTACGTCATGCTGGGCCGCTCCGACGCCACCCTCAATCCGCAAGGCGTGCGCATCGGCACCGCCGAAATCTACGCCCAGGTCGAGGGCATGGAGCGCGTCACCGAGGCCATCGCCGTCGGGCAGCAATGGGAGGGCGATGTCCGCATCGTGCTCTTTGTGGTGCTGGCAGGCGGCGGCCAGCTTGATGAGGGCTTCATCAAGGACATCAAGGCCCGCATCAGAACCGGCGCAAGCCCGCGCCATGTTCCGGCCAAAGTCATTGCCATCCCCGACATCCCGCGCACCAAATCCGGCAAGATCACCGAGCTCGCCGTGCGCGACGCGGTCCACGGGCGTGAAATCAAAAACACCGAGGCCCTAGCCAACCCGGAGGCCCTGGAGCACTTCAAGGGGCTGAAGGAGTTGGAGTCCTGACACCATATCAATGTCGTCCCGGGCTTGACCCGGGATCTCAGGGCAGCATGCGGGGATGTACCCTGGCGTGAGTTACCCCCCAAATCGTGCCCTGAGATCCCGGATCTTCGCTTGCGCTTTGTCCGGGATGACAAGGGAATAAATGACATGTTGACCCGGCAATCCAGAGCACGCCAAACTGGATACCCGGGTCTTCGCCCGGGCATGACAATAATTGGTGTTGGGGAGACCTATGAGAAAGATATTCGCCGCGAGCCTTGTGGCAGCAACATGCCTTGCATTTGCGCCAGCCCACGCCTCGGATCTGCAAAAGTCTATCGCGCAGGATTACCCCTATCTCTTCTCGCTCTATAAACATCTCCACACCCATCCGGAGCTTTCTTTCAGGGAAGTCGAGACGGCAAAGCGCATCGGCGACGAGCTGGAGCTGGCAGGATTTGAAGTCACGCGGCAATTCGGCGGCGAGGGCCTCGTGGCTGTCATGGAAAATGGCGAGGGACCGACGCTGCTCATTCGCGCCGACATGGATGCGCTCCCGGTGGCGGAGCAATCCGGCGTGCCATACCCGAGCACGGTCAAAAGCATCGAGCAAACCGGCCAGGAAGTCTCCGTGATGCATGCCTGCGGCCATGATGTGCACATGAGTGTGCTGGTCGGCACGGCGCGCCGCATGGAAGCCCTGCGTGATCAGTGGAGGGGAACACTCATCCTGATTGGCCAGCCGGCAGAAGAACGCGGCGCCGGTGCAAAACTGATGCTCAATGCCGGGCTCTTCGAAAAATTCCCCCGCCCCGACTTTAATCTTGCACTGCACGTTTCGCCGACCCTTGCCGCTGGCAAGATGGGCTTTGTCTCCGGCTATGGGTTCGCCAATGTGGATTCCGTTGATATTTTCGTGAAGGGCATCGGCGGCCACGGCGCCTATCCGCACATGACCAAGGACCCGGTCGTCCTCGCCTCGCAAATTGTTCTGGCGCTGCAGACTCTGGTGTCGCGCGAAATGTCGCCGCTCGATTCAGGCGTCGTCACGGTCGGGGCCTTTAATGCGGGCGCCAAGCACAACGTGATCTCCGATGGCGCGCACCTCCAGCTCACGGTTCGCACCTACTCCGACGAGGTCCGCGACCACCTCCTCACCGGCATCAAGCGCATCGCTCTGGGCCAGGCAAAAAGCTTCGGCATGCCCGAAAGTCATATGCCTGAAGTCAAGCTCAAGGACGAATACACACCTTCGCTCTACAACCACCCGGACCTCACCGCCCGCATGAAGCAGGCCATCGCCGGTGAGATAGGCGAGGGCAGTGTTGTCGATGAAAACCCGGTCATGGGCGGCGAGGACTTTGCCCGCTACGGACGCCAGGACCCGAAGATCCCCAGCCTGATGATGCGCCTTGGCTCTGTCAGCGAAAAAAAGATCAAGGCAGCAGGCGAAGGTGGACCCGCATTGCCGTCGCTGCATTCCTCGCGCTACGCACCTGTGCCGGAACCAACAATAACAACCGGCGTCGCCTCAATGACCGCCGCGGCCCTTGATATATTGGGGAAATAGAAATCGGATTTGTTGAGGAAAGCGGCGGATAATCAACTCTCTTTTGTTGTCATTGCCGGGCTTGACCCGGTAATCCAGAGAGCCACGCACTGGATCCCCCTCTCGGGTGTGCTTTGCACAGCCTGTCGGGCAGCAGGTGTCAAGCACGGGGATGACAGTATTGGAAGGATTGAAATTCAATCCTCACACGATCTTTGAATCTGTCTTGCCCCAGTAGCGATCCTTGAGGAGGCGCTTGTAGAGTTTGCCGGTTGGCAGGCGCGGCAGTTCTTTTTCGAAGTCGACCGTGCGCGGGCATTTGACCCGGGCGATATTATCTCGCGCGTAGTCGATCAGTTCCATGGCGAGATCCGGCCCCGCATCGGCCCAGTTGGCCGGTTGGACAACCGCTTTGACCTCTTCGCCAAACTCCTCATTGGGCACGCCGATGACGGCAACGTCCGCGACTTTCGGGTGGCCGATCAAGAGGTTTTCAGTTTCCTGCGGATAGACATTGACCCCGCCGGTGATGATCATGAAGGACTTGCGGTCGGTCAGGAAAAGATAGCCGTCCTCGTCCACATAGCCAACGTCGCCGAGCGTGCCCCAGCCTCTTGTGTTGATTGCCTCTGCGGTTTTTTCCGGGGCGTTGTGATAGTGAAATTTCCCGCCGCCCTCAAAGAACACATTGCCTTCCTCGCCAGCGCCAAGAACTTTGCCCTCTTCATTGACAATGCGGAGTTCGCCGAGAACAGCCTTGCCGACGGAGCCGGGCTTTTCGAGCCATTCTTCCGAAGTGATGAAGGTCGAACCGACCCCTTCGGAGCCTGCGTAATATTCTTTCAGGATCGGCCCCCACCACTCGATCATTTCCCGTTTGACCGGGACAGGGCAGGGCGCGGCTGCATGGATCGCGGTCTTGTGGGAGGAAAGGTCATACCTTGGGCGCACTTCTTCAGGAAGCTTCAGCATACGCACGAACATCGTCGGTACCCACTGGCTTGCCGTTATCTTGTATTTCTCGATATAGGCGAGGGCCTCTTCGGGATCGAACTTGTCCATGATGTAAATTGTGCCGCCGGCAACGATGGTGATGGCGTTATAGGCATGTGGCGCGGCATGATAGAGCGGCGCCGGCGAAAGGTAGCGCGTCGTCGTATCGAATTCATAGCGCTCCGCCGTGCGCAGGGAGAGCACGGTGCCTTCGGTAATATCCGGCGTCGCCAGCTCCCGCTTGATACCCTTGGGGCGGCCCGTGGTCCCGGATGAGTAATACATCGCCGTGCCGGAAAATTCGTCCGCAATCGGCGTCTCCGGCTGGCCCGCCATGGCCTCTTCCAGAGACTCAAATCCCTCGATGGTGCTGTCCAGCATGAAACGGGATTCAGCCCCCGGGATAAGCGGCGGCAATTCAGCAGCCACATCAATCATCAGCTCTGATGTGATCAGCGCCTTGGCTCCGCTGTCCGACACAATATAGGCAACTTCATCCGGCGTCAGATGGGAATTGACCGGGACGAAATGAAGCCCGGCCCGCTGCGCCGCCCAGAAGACCTCGAAATAGCGCGGATGGTTCTCCACGAAGATCGCGATCACATCGTCCTTGTTGATGCCGTGTGAACGGAACAGGTGCGCCAGCTGATTTGCGCGTTTTTCCAGCTCGCCATAGGTTGTGGTCTCGCCGGAGCGGGCCATGACAATAGCCGGATGGTCAGGCTGGTTTTGTGCGTGAATGCGCGGGTGCATGAAGTTCCCCTCCCAAGGATCTTGTTTTCTTTGGAAGAAGTCTAGCTTGGCTGAACGAGGGTCTCAAGCCAGTTTCTGATCTCGCGGGTGCGCTCATTGAAATCAATCACCAGATCACCGATTTGCAGCCGGTCTCTGGCGGGGTCGTCAGGTGATCTGTTGAGAGCAAACAGATCCGCAGAAGCAGCGTCCACAGCGTCGTGCGATGGGTAGATACCCTCGATAACCAGCGGTTCACGCACCCGCTGGAGGATTGCAGCCATATCGAGAAGGCTGAATTCCGGGTGGTACTGAACGCCCCAGAAAATCGTATTGTCTCTTTGGATCTCGACCGCCTGAACCTGGCTCATGGCATTGGAAGCCAGAAGGGTCGCGCCCTCTGGCAGTCTGCTCACCTCATCCATATGGATCGCGACGGTGTCAAAGCTTTCAGGACGGTCTTTGAAGAGCGGGTGTTTTGCCCCTGCAGGATTCGGCGTAATCGCGCGGCCAAAGGGGACTTCGCGGCCTTTCGAGTTAAGTCTCACTTCCCCGCCAAGCGCGACGCACATGATCTGCAGTCCCCAACAGGATCCAAAACCTGGAACCCCGCTCTCGAAAGCACCGCGCACGAGGTTCGCCTGCGCCTCAACCTGCGGAATCGCATCATAGGCATTGAGCGCAGAGCCGGTGATGACATACCCGTCAAAGTCTGTAAGTGCACTGCCGTCTGGCAGGCAGTCTGCGCCTTCATCAGCGGGGCGAACGATTATGCACTCCGTATCAGGAGCAAGATCCTGGATGACCTCCCGGTAGCCTTCACCGGTAGCCGTACCGCCCGCCTTGATAGTCGTCTCGTTGGTTTCGCGCGTGTTGCCTTCGATGATTAAGATACGGCGGCCTGATTTCACTCTTTTAATCCTTACGCTTCTTTGACGATGTCGAATGTCTCGTAGTAAGTCCCGAACTTATCCTCGATCATCGCGCGGCTCAATCCAAATTGCTTCAGCGTGTAATTATGCTCACCATATTTGCCCGGAGTTTCCTTGTTCAATGCCGCCTTGATACCGGCCTCAGTCGCCGCATCAAGATCCAGCCCAAATGTATCATAGATGCGCCGGACAACCGCCATTGGCTGCGATACAATCTCCTGAAAGTGAACATCGACAATCCGGTTCGCAGGGATTTGCGCTCTGAATACAGCTGTTCTTTCAAGCCCCAGCGCCAGTTGGTCGGTGATTTGCTCTCCGAGAAGTTCCGAATCAAGTGAGGCGCTGGCGATACCCCGGGTGGTCTGCGCCAACGAACAGCAGGACGGCACCACCTTCGCCGGGTCACGGTGGGTCTGCACGATCATCGCATCGGGAAAGACTTTGAGAAGTGCCTCAATGCCAAAGATGTGATGTGGGGATTTGAGCAGCCAGCGATCAGTTGGCTTTTGTATCTGCAGGAGCTGCAGTTGCGCCTTGAACTCCTCGTATGCCTGGGTGTGCTCAATCCGGTCGAACCACGCCGTATAGCGCGGGGCATTATACTCGACCGGAAAAATCCACGAGGCAAAGCTGTTGCCAAGCAAATGAATGCACTCTTCCGGACCCTCCAGAAGCAATTCGTGAATCGACTTGAACTCCGGAGCGAGATAGTCGACCGACCAGAGCATCGCTCGCGCCTTCAGGCGGCGCGTATGAAGGGGCAGGGTGCCTTCACCTTTCGGGCGCACCGGCGCCACCGCTTCCCACAGCGCGAGTGTTCGGTGGTTCGGAGCCCCCGACAACATATTGAAGAGCCGGCTCGTCGCGGTGCGCGGCAGTCCCAGGATGATCAGGGGAGGACGTATGGTCTCGCCCAGCGCCTCCGGGTGCCGCTTCCACGCGTCGACCATGCGCAGGCGATTGCGCAGGAAGCCGGAGAGAAAATACCAGTGCATGAGGCGCCCTGCTTCATGCAGATCTGCGTCGTCGTTGATGTCCGCAAGGAGGAGGCGCAAGGGGTCTTCAAAGAACGGGTCGCCGAAGTCCTTGAGCCCGGTCAAACGCTTCGCCCAGGCCATCATACGGGTTGCATCAAGAGGTCTGCGTCTGATCCCGAGTGCACGCGCTGAACCAAGAAGGCTATTGACCATTCTCACCGGCAATCTGTGTGGTGGCACAAAGCGTGTCGTCATGGAACCTGCGCCTCCCTGTTTGCAAATTGCACCAACTTGCGCCAGTCTTACCGGAATGCCGAAAAACGGCAAGGATCTGATTGGGGAAGAAAGGGACAAGGCATGTCAGCCTTCAAGCGTGAGGGGCCACTTTCCCACATCCGTGTGATTGACCTGACCCGCGTGCGCGCTGGGCCCACAGCTGTGCGCCAGTTGGCAGACTGGGGTGCCAATGTGATCAAGGTTGAGGCGCCGGCATCGGTCGGCGGTGACGGTGGCCTTGGCGGTCCGCGCCATGGACCGGACTTTCAAAACCTTCATCGCGGCAAGAGGTCCCTGACCCTCAATCTGAAGCATCCACGCGGTGTTGAGATCCTGAACAAGCTCATTGAAACCGCAGATGTTGTGGTTGAGAACTTTCGCCCCGATGTAAAACACCGCCTCGGCGTCGACTATGACAGCCTTGCAAAGATCAATCCGCGTCTCGTCTATGGATCGGTCTCCGGGTTCGGTCAGTCCGGGCCTTACCATGAGCGTCCCGGCGTCGATCAGATTGCGCAAGGCATGGGCGGGCTCATGTCGGTGACCGGCGCGCCGGGAGAGGGGCCCATGCGGGTCGGTATCCCGGTAGCGGATTTGACCGCCGGTCTTCACTGCGCGCTTGGCATTCTGGTGGCGCTCATTGAACGCGATAAATCCGGCAAGGGCCAGTGGGTTCAGTCCTCGCTGCTAGAGGCGCAAATTTCGATGATGGATTTTCAGGCGGCGCGCTACACGGTCGCCGGTGAAGTGCCAGGCCAGACCGGCAACGAACATCCGACCGGCGTTCCCATGGGGGTGTTTGAAACGGCAGATGGTCTTATCAATATTGCCCCTGCCGGGCGGCGTTCCTATGAAGGATTTTGCGCTGTTTTGGACCGTCCGGACTTTCTTGAGCATCCTGACTTCGCGACGCCCGCAGCGCGTTATAAAAACAGACCGAAGGTCATTGCCGCGATCAACCAAGAAACCCGCAAGAGAACCAGCGCAGATCTGATAGAAGCCTTTAACAAGGCCGGGGTCCCGTCCGGTCCCATTTACTCGATGGATCAAACGTTTGCTGACCCACAGGTGCAGCATCTCAAAATGACAACAACCGTTCATCACGAAGCGCTTGGTGATATTGATGTCATCAGGAACGGGGTCGAGATGACCCGTACCCCTGCGGTTTATGACCTTCCCGCGCCGGAGCCGGGCCAGCATAATGATGAGATTTTGCGAGAGATCGGTATCGACAGGGACGCGCAGGAAAGTCTAATAAGTGATGATGTAATCTGAGCCCTGTTCAGGGGGGCAGCAAGCTACACAATCGGGAGTGAGAAAATGACAGGTACTGTCAGAGCAGAACTGGAGGGCCATATCGGCTTCCTCACCTTTGACAATCAGGTGCGCCGCAACGCAGTCTCCCTGAAGATGTGGGAGGAGCTGGGAGAAGGTCTGGAGGCTTTTGCCAGGGATGACAACGCCCGTGTTGTGGTTCTGCGCGGGGCTGGCGACAAGGCTTTTATCGCTGGCGCGGATATTTCGCAGTTCGATGATCATCGCAAGGACGCAGACGGAACCAAACACTATGATGCAGTGTCGGGCCGCGCGACACACCTGCTGGCAACTTTCCCGAAGCCGACCATTGCCAAAATTCAGGGCTATTGCATCGGCGGGGGCCTGGCGATCGCGCTTGGCTGTGACATCCGAATTGCCTCCGAAGACTCAACCTTCGCCATCCCGGCGGCAAAGCTCGGACTTGGATATGGCCCCGCTGGTATTCGCACCCTGGTGCAATTGGTCGGTCCGTCATTGGCCAAGGATATTTTCTTTACCGCAAGGCAGTTTTCCGCAGCCGAGGCTTACAACATGGGCCTGATCAATCATGTCTGTACAAAGACGCAGCTCTTCCCCCATGTCGTCAACTACTGCTCGACCATCGCCGATAACGCGCCCATGACCATTCATGCCGTCAAGGTGGCGGTTGCTGAAATCCTGAAGGGCGAGAAGGGCGATATGGAACTTTGTGACCGCCTTGTTGCGGAGTGTTTCGAGAGCGAAGACTACAAGGAAGGCCGCGCCGCCTTCATGGCAAAAAGAAAGCCGAAGTTTCAGGGTAAATAGCCGTCACGAGAATAAACCGGGAGGAACGAATATGTTTGGGGATAAATTGAAGTTTGGGGCCTTTAGTGCGCCGTTTCATGCACTCGATGAAAATCCAACCCTGGCGATAGAGCGCGATCTCGAGCTTGTCGAGTGGATGGACAAGCTGGGCTATGACGAGGCCTGGATCGGAGAGCACCACTCGGCCGGATTTGAGATCATTGCCTCGCCGGAACTCTTCATTGCCACCGCCGCAGAGCGCACGCAGCACATCAAGTTTGGTACCGGCGTCTCTTCGCTGCCCTATCATCACCCTCTCATCCTTGCCGACCGGATCAATCAGCTCGATCACATAACACGCGGGCGTGTGATGTTCGGTGTCGGGCCGGGTTCTCTGCCGTCCGATTCGCACGCCATGGGTCTTGATTATGCGACCTTGAGAGATCGAATGGATGAAGCGCTCAACGTTCTGGTCCCGCTAATGCGCGGCGAAAAGGTAACCGCAAAGACGGAATGGTTCGAACTTGTTGATGCCCAGCTTCAAATGACTCCGTACTCGCGTCCGTCTGTGGAGATCGCGACGGCCAGTCAGGTATCGCCAACCGGGGCGACGGCGGCGGGACGTCTTGGCCTGTCCCTCCTGTCTCTCGGGGCTACCTCGACAGGCGGCTTCAATGCGCTGTCTTCCAACTGGGCAATCGCCGAAGACGTTGCCAAAGATCACGGCAACGTTATGGATCGCTCGGGCTGGCGTCTCGTCGGGCCTATGCATGTCGCCGAGACCCGCGAAAAGGCGCGCGAGAATGTTCAATTCGGCCTGCAAAAATGGCTCAACTATTTCACCGAAGTTGCAGCGCTGCCAATCGCTCCGGCGGCAGGCGAAGATCCGGTGGATGCGCTGATCGAAAGCGGTCTTGCGGTCATCGGCACACCAGACGACTGCATCGCGCAGCTCGCACGGCTTGAGGAGCAGTCCGGCGGCTATGGCTGCTTCCTGCAGATGGCGCACAACTGGGCTGACTTCGATGAAACCAAGCGGTCCTACGAGCTTATCGCTCGTTATGTGATGCCGAAGGTCCAGCAGCTCAATCCGAACCGCGAAGCAACCTATGACTGGGCACGGGACAATCACGAGATGCTGATGGGAAAGGCCTTCATGGCTGTGGGTGCACGCATTGAAAAACACATTCAGGAAAAAGGCGACAAGAATATCTCACCTGAAATACTCGCTGCGCGCGAGGCTCTAACCGGAGGTGGTGAATAGCTGCGTCCTGTGCCGGATATTGGAGAATTTTTCGACCCCTTTACACTTTTGCAAAAAATTTCCCCTATTTGTCGTAGGCGGGGACGAGACAGAGATATGTAAACCGGTGCGAAGGGTAACAGGTGCTTCATACTGATCCAATTGAAAGCGTGCTGAATAAGCTGGAAGGCGCCCATCTTGACGGTCACATCATCCATCTGTGTACCTGGTCTGACGTGGTCAAAAATGACTTGCGCAAGACACTGGACCGCGACGATGCTTTTATTAATAAAACGCTTGCGGCGCTCATTGATGGCGCGCTGGATCAGAACGGGCGTTATCACTATAAGTCCAGTGACAGCGCCGAGGACATTAAAGAACAATTCTCGGCCAACTATGTACG
This sequence comes from uncultured Alphaproteobacteria bacterium, assembly GCA_965603015.1. Classification (GTDB taxonomy): domain Bacteria; phylum Pseudomonadota; class Alphaproteobacteria; order M2410; family M2410; genus JAUWTJ01. Next base: position 730 of record CBFDBJ010000007.1, on the reverse strand, counting down.
CGTCCAGTGTTTGCTGTCAGAGTGGCTCTGCATCTACCGTGCTGTGAACGTCTATCTGGACGCAACGCATTACAAGGATGATGCTATCGATCTGGAAAATTTCTCATTCGAGGCTGGCTAAAACAGATCAGGGATCCCGCTCTTCCAACCTAGACCTTCCGCCATCGGAAGTCCTTGAGAATTTCACGCGATGCATTGTGTCCCGGCGCTCCGGTGACGCCGCCACCAGGATGGGTTCCAGACCCACAAAGATAAAGTCCCTTGAGCGGCGTTCTGTGATCGGCGAACCCGAGCATGGGTCTGGCCGAAAACATCTGATCCAGACTGAGACGGCCATGGAATATATCGCCGCCAACAAGCCCAAACTTGCGTTCAAGGTCGAGCGGTGAATGGATTTGCCTTGCAAGCACCGAGGCCTTGAAGTTTGGCGCGTGGGCATTGACGGTGTCGATAATGAGGTCAGCGGCTTCCTCGCGCGCGTCGTCCCAGCTTCGTCCGCCCGCCAGTTCCGGCGCAAACTGCTGGCAAAAAAGGCTCGCCACATGATGTCCTTCGGGGGCGAGGCTCTTGTCGAGGGTTGACGGGATCAACATTTCGATCACCGGCTCCTTCGACCAGCCATGCGCCCGTGCATCGGCGTAGGACCGGTCAAGATAGTCCATCGTTGGCCCGATAACGATCCCCGCAGTGTGAATGTCTTCCTCGCCTTCGGTTGGTCTGCAGGTAAACT
>CBFDBJ010000006.1:0-86872 GCA_965603015.1 uncultured Alphaproteobacteria bacterium | reverse complement strand
TGAGGGGACCGTGCGACGTCAAGTCGACAAATCGTTCAAGAGAGAGACGGCCCGCGTTGACGTGGTCGAGCATGATCGGAACCATGGTCTGGACGCCGGGCATGCCCGACGGCGACTTGGGATAGGGTTGATCTTTTTCGTGTTTCAGATGCGGCGCATGATCCGAACCCAGAACATCAACGATGCCCTGCTCCACGCCCCACCAGATACCGGCGCGGGCGGCTTCGTCGCGGATCGGCGGGTTTTGCTGCGCATAGGTTCCAAGGCGCTCATAGGCGTCCGGCCCCGCCAGCGTGAGATGTTGCGGCAAGACCTCGACGGAGGCGATATCCTTGTGCTGCGCCAGCAGGGGCATCTCCTCGGCGGTCGAGATGTGCAGCACATGAACCTGCCGCCCGGTTGCCCTCGCCAGCTTGAGAACCCGTTTGGTGCACCGCACGGCGGTTTCGACATCCCGGACAATGGGATGGGTCAGCACATTGCCGTCCTCGGCGAGATGGGCGCGCTCGCGCATGCGGAATTCATCTTCGGAGTGAATAGCCATACGGCGGCGACCATTGCGCATGACAGCTTCGACGCTTTCATCATCGGCAACAAGCAGCGAGCCAGTGGAGGCCCCCATGAAGACCTTGATACCGCAGGCTCCCGGAAGCATTTCCAGGGTTGCCAGTTGATCGATATTGTCATTGGTAGCGCCGACGTAAAACGCGAAATCACAATGCATCCGGTGGTGGCCGCGCGCGACCTTGTCGGCGAGCGCTGCGGCCGTTGACGTTGTCGGCTTTGTATTGGGCATCTCAAAGACCGCCGTGACGCCGCCGAGCACTGCGGCGCGGCTGCCGGTCTCAAGGTCTTCCTTGGCGTCAGCGCCTGGCTCGCGAAAATGCACCTGGGTGTCGATGACACCGGGCAAGACATGAAGCCCCGATGCCTCAATGACTTCGCCGGCAGACGCCGATCCCAGATTACCGATTTCAACGATCTTGCCAGCGCGCACGCCGACATCGGCACGCATCCTGCCATCATGATTGACAATTGTACCGCCTCTTATGATGAGGTCAAATGTTCCGAACACGGATTTTATTCCTTTTTATTGTAGTGTTTTAGCCAGCCAATATCTCAAAGACACTTGAATCGGACCGGCGCCCTTCAATGTGGATCTTGTACCATAGCGCAAAGAACAGCAGTTGCCACGCCGCATTGCCCGCGCGCTTTGTCGGATTGTCCTGCAATTGCAGGAACAGGTTTTCCACCGCATCGGGCGGTGATATGGCGGTGACGCCTGGCGTATAGGCGACCAGATTACCCAGATCGCGAGCCTTGTGGGAAATCCAGCTGCGCACCGGCACCGACGGCCAGCGATAGCGCTGGTTCCAGTCGATGGTCTCAAATCGTTTGGCCAGGTAGCGCCTGAGCACTGATTTTCCAAGCCCGCGGGCAATCTTGAACCGATCTTCCAGCCAGAAACCATATTCGGCGACCTGATTGTCGAGATAGGGGAAAGCGCCATCGAGGCCCTGCCGCGCCAGGATGCGGTCCTGAAAATTCAGGACATCGTGCGGCAGAAAATCAGCAACATCAAGACCTTGCGCGCGCTGCAACACGGTCAGGTTCTCGCTGGCGAGGCGGCTCTGGACAGCGGAGATACCGTCGCGCCAGGTCGGCGTTTCGTCATGAAGAAGATTGAGGTCCTCAAGAAACCCTCGCGCCCGCATGGCCCGTCCGCCGAGCCACAAGGGCCTCATGACAGAACGATAGCGCGAGCGGCCGGCGAACATTTCGTCGGCGCCGCTGGACAGTATTATGCGTTCATGGTGCGGCGCGGCGGCGCGCGCGGCTTCATGAATGTAATATTCCATATAATCTGCAACCGGATCATCGATCGCGCCAACAATCCTTGGCAGATCTCGCCAAAAATCCTCTTCGGTAAAGGGCACGCTTTCTACCGATAGATTGAGCTGTGCGGCGTTGACCCGGGCATGCTCAAAACTCTTGCGCCCCTTGTCACCTTCGAGCCACGGCACATAGACCTTGATGTCACCCTGAAAGAGCACGCGGGTGGCCGCCAGCAGCACGGTGCCCTCAACTTCGCCGCCATAGATGATGCCAACAGAGTTGCAGCCTTCCAGAGAGCGCTCGACGGCGCCGTGAAAAACCTTCTCAAACCCCATGAGGGCGTCATCTTCTGAATAGGGCGACGCCCGGCGTGCACCAAGCCTGTCGCGCCGATGACGATCAACCAGCTTGCCCTTGAGAGCCACGAGGGTCTCTCCAGGCAGAACACGGGTAACGCCTTTTACAGCGGTTCGTGCACCGCAGGTAAATTGCAGCTGGACCAATTCCTCGCAGGCAGCGCGGTCCATGCGCGGCGGCAAAAGCCCCGAGGCGAGGATGGCGGAAATTTCCGAGGCGAAGACGAGCCCTTCATCGGTCTCGGCAAAATAGAGCGGGCGAACCCCGAAAAGATCGCGGGCCAGCAGCAGGCTGCGCTCGGCCGCATCATAAAGCGCGATGGCATAGGGACCGGTGAGCTTTCCGGCAAAGCCATAGCCCTGCTGGCGATAGAGCGCCAGCGCCTCGGACGGGCGCACCGCACCGTCAATCTCGATCAGCGCGCCGCCGTCGTCGGTATAAAAGCCGCTATCGTCGCTGCCCCGACCAAGGCGGACCATGGCAAAGCCGCCTGTCACATAGCGTGCACTGGAGGTGCCGCGATGCTCAAGCGCGACTTCCATGCGGTCCAGAAGGGCCTCATCAGGCGCCTCGCCGCTATAGGTCAAAACTCCGGCAAACCCGGTCATACGGGACGGTTCCTCATCACACCAACAGGGCCACGCGGGGGCGCGCTCTGCTGCCCCAAGCTATAGCGTATTTCAGGAGATTCGCGACAGGAAAGTCAGCTTTTCGGGCTTGCCTGCACTGCGGCCTCGCCAGGGAGCGCCAGACGGTCCTTCTCCTCCAGCATCTCGCCAAGCGACTGGCGGATGATCTTGAAGGCCGAGGTAAGGAAGAGCCCGGCCAGCACCACGGCGACAAGGAGATCGGGCCAGGCCGCGCCGGTCCATGCGACACCGAAGGCGGCACAGATCACCGCCAGATTGCCAATGGCGTCGTTGCGGCTACACAGCCAGACGGAGCGAACATTTGAGTCGCCGTTGCGAAACTTGAGCAAAATGAGGACGCTGAGGACATTGGCGGCAAAGGCCAGCGCGCCGATCTGGCCCATCACCATACCATCCGGCGCACCGGAAACGAAAACCCGGTAGAAGGTCGCGCCAAGAATGATGAGAGCAAAGACCCCGAGTGACAGGCCTTTCAGAAAGGCAACCCGGGCACGCATGAGCAGAGGCTGACCGATAACGAGGAAGGATATGAAATAGGTCACAGTGTCGCCGAGAAAGTCGAGCGCATCGGCCTTCAGCGCCATGGACTGGGCCGCCAGCCCGGCCGACATCTCGACCAAGAACATCGTGCCATTGATCGCGATCACCGCCCACAGCGCCCGCTTGTAAGCCACCGAGACACCGTCAAACTTTACATCACCGCAACAATCACCAGCCATTTGGCACTCCGCATTACGCAAGGGCGGGAAACCGCGATTCCCAATCTGTGGAGATCGTAGGGGCTCTAGTCACTGTAGGTTCAAGGGGAAATTTGGTTGGTGAGCCTGATTGATCATGCTACTTCAAGTTACAGACCGCTTCTAAATATCTTTTGGGGAGTGGTCTTGATCGATCGCTAAGGCGCATATGCAATTCGTGCGCATACAAGCTCCCACCACATGCTGGGGAAAGGAAAGATTGTGGCCAGGTTCTTTAAAATATCTGTGAGAGTTGCAATTCTTCTGACGATAGCAATCTTGTCTCTTCGCGCAGGTAACATTGTGTTTTGGACAGGCGAATCAGGCGCACCCATTGGAGTGACGAAGATTGTGTATCTCACGCCGCTCTTCGAGGGCAAAAGAGTAATTGTTGAAGGTATGATTTTGGGGGATGAGGCCACTCGCGAGCATATTATGGTACCTTTCCAATTTGAAGAGGCAGAAGGCACGACGGTTGGGGCGAATGCCAGTTCAGTACGAATTTATTTCGCTTCTGAGACTGACGGTGGGTTTCAATATCCCATGCCGGACGAATGTCTTGGTCAGCTCATTACCATCCATGGTGAGATAGGCCGTTCGAGATATAGGGGTAGACCATTTTTCTCAAACGTCTTTACAATAAGAAAAGGAAGATTCAGCGGGGATGATTTCTCCATGTGTTATAATAATACTGGCGGTCCTCCCGAGAACTTCGAAGACTGGGAAGTCTATGAACCCGCCGCAGATCCGCCTCCGGAGTAGTTGTCCCCAACTGTTATGCCTGCCGATACCCTTGTTCCGGAAGGTCTAACCGCCCATACGGATTTCGAGCATCCGCTCGCTCCGACCCCTCTGAATTCAGCGCCGATAGCCCTCAATCAACCGCACAATTCCGTCCTCAAAGGCCTTGCCGTAGAGGCCCTTGTAGTCTTCCAGCACGGCGGCCTGGACGACGCCCATGATGGCACGCGACAGGATGAACCCGTCGGTTCTGGTCGCGCCGGTCGGGGATGGCAGAAGGTAGGAAGTGGTGTCAGTGCTCTTGCCCATTTGCTCAGGGGTCGCTTCATCGCGGATGACACGCAAGGCGGCGCGGCGGGTGGCCGGAGTGTCCTTCATCATATTGATATAGAAACGCATCGAGGCGCGGGTCGCTTCCTGGACACCCAGACCCTCTTCGATGAGCCGCTTGTTGTTGGCGCGATGTTTCGCGGTCTCGCGCATGCCGAGCTCGATGAGGATATGTTCCTTGCGGGCGAAATATTGATAGAGCGTGCCGATGGAGACGCCTGCCCTTTCGGCGATGCGATTGGTATTGAACGCAGTCTCGTCCTCGCCCTCCAAAATCTGAATAGTGGCTTCGAAGATCGCCTCTTTGGTTGCCCGGGCGCGGGCTTGCTTCGGGCGGCGGCGCGCCGGTTCTGCCGGTTCTGCAGGATTTGGCATTGGTAAGTTTCATCCTCATTAAAAGCGAGTAGTCAAATATGAGCTTTGCTCAGATTATACAAGAAACGAAAAGGAGCAAGACATGACGAACACGCAAGATCCGACCGGCGAGACCTGGGCGCGGCAACGCCTCGACGAGATCAGGTCACCAGGCTTCGTTCCGCCGACCCCCGTGACACAATTCAAACTCGGGCTCCTCGACACCTGGGAACCGGGCCGAGTGACCAAGCGCTGGTTCCCTGCGCCGGAGGTTTTGCATGATGACGGGTCCCTGTTTGGCGGTTGCACCGCCGCTCTGGCGGACCAGATGATGAGTTTTGCGGCGATGACCGTCATTCCCGGCAACAAGGCCTTTCGCACCATCAACCTCTCGCTCCAGTTCTTCAAACTTTGCCACGCCGAAACCCTGGTCATCGAAGGCCGCGTGGTGGCGCAATCGAAAAGAGTGATCTCGATTGAAGTGACTTTTGCTCGCGAGGACGGAACCCTTGTGGCCAGGGCAACGGGACAGCAAGCGGTCATCGCGTATCCTGGCGGCTGAACGGGTCCTGGAAATGTGAGCGCGACTCTACACTTAATGTGAGTGACTACTTGCTTACATAAAACCCTGCTGATAACGATACGCATCTTCGTTGAAACAGGAGGGTGATGTGATGAAAACGCGTATTTTACTGGTTCTTCTGGTGCCGCTGCTGTGGTCCTGCGCCTCGTTTGAAACGCGGCCCGCAGTCGATGCCTCGGCCTATCTGCTGGATCTTGATGTCGCGGTTGACCCGGAGCTTGCGGACTTTGATCCCGACGTTGCCAAAGGCGGCGGCTCGGGTGCTCTGCGCGGCGCGGGCATGGGGGCCGGCGGCTGCATCATGTTCGGGCTGGAGGCGGATGCGACCAGCGGGGGCAGCACCTTTTTGCTGGGAACAGCGATCGGTGTTGTCCTGTCTCCGGCCTGCGCCCTTGTTGGCGGCGTGGTTGGCGGCGGCATGGCGGAGACAAAGGAGGATGTGGCTGCCCGGATCACTGCCCTCAACGATATGGCCACGGAACTCGACTTTCCATCCGATCTTGCCAGGCTAGTGGCGGATGACCTGAAATCCGGCTCGATCTACCATATTGCTCAGCCTCCTGACGACAGGCACGAGACCTCCCTTGGCCTCGAACAATCGCCTGGTCTTTTGAACAACCAAACCGACGATACCGCTGTGGAAACGACGGCCATTCCGGCGTCTCCTGTCGACCACGAGGCCACTCTGCCTGCTCTGGTAATCCGCCCGAGCGAGCCCAATGCCGGAGTTCGTCTTAACATCACCGGCTACGGCCTGACTGGCAGCGGCATTGATCCCAAGATGCCATTGCAGCTGTCCGCAACGCTCTGCGTCACTCAATATGCAACCGGTGAAGCACTGATTTCTCGCAGTCTCGTCGTTGCAAGCAAACCCATGCGACTTGAAGACTGGGCGGCGCTCGGGCCAGAGGGGCTCGAGGCCGAGACACAGTCGCTTGTTCATCGCCTGTCAGCTGCGACGCAAGCTGCCATGGGCACACAGGTCAAACTGGACTACAAGACATCTTGCGATCAGAAGAGCCTATTTGGGCGCCTGGTGCTGCCCGCGTCGTGAGTAACCTGTTGCCTTATTTTTCAGGTTGCTCTGAAGGCAACAATCCCTATTGTCCGATCATAACAGCGACAACATAAAGGGGATGCGCCAATGTCTGTAGCGCCAGCGACGAATATGAGTGTGCTCGACAACACGCTAGATTTTGGAAAAGTTCATTCAACCTTACAGAGTTATGTCGACAGGGATCTCCTGTCCGGCGTCTCTTCTGCCATCCTCAAAGGTCAGGAGCTTGTTGATGTCTTTGCCACGGGGCATGCGGATATTGAAGGCGGCGAAGCGCTTGGCATGGATCACCTGTTCCGGATCTTTTCCAATACAAAGCTGGTGACGACGACAGCCATCATGATGCTGTTCGAGGACGGCAAGATCGAGCTCGATGATCCAATAGAGAAGTGGATCCCACAGCTTGGCAATCGAAAAGTCCTGAAACCCGGCGCAACGGATGCAAGCGACGTGGAGGACGCGGCGCGGCCCATTTCCATTCGCCATTTGCTCTCCCACTCTTCTGGTTTGACCTATGGTCTGTTTGATCCGGGAAGTGTGGCCTACACGCTCTATCAGGATGCTGGTGTCAATGATCCGTCGACGCCGCTTTCGGTGATGATGGATACGCTTGAACCCCTGCCGCTGGTGTTTCAGCCTGGAACATCGTGGGAGTATTCGGTGGCGACGGATGTGCTGGGCCACCTGGTGGAAATTATCAGCGGCAAGAGTCTCGGTGAGTTCTTTGCGACGCGCATCTTTGATCCGCTTGGCATGATCGACACCGGGTTTCACAGACCCGAAAGTGATCGCCCGCGCCTAGCCAAAATCTATCTGGGCGCAAGCATGGAAGAGCCCATGAAGCCTGGTATCACCGAATCACCAGGCCTGATGTCCTTCAACCACTTCGCTGCGCCGATACGGCCGTCGGGCGGCGGCGGTCTGGTCTCGACCCTGCCGGATATGGTGGCGCTGATCCGCAGCTACATGCCGGGCGGGCGCGATCTGCTCAAGCGCGAGACCATCGATATGATGATGACCAATCAACTGGCAAAGGACGTCAACGTCCAGTTCCCAATGTTTGGCGCGGTTTCCGGTGTCACCTTCGGCCTTGGCGGCGCGCTCAAGGAACAGCCCGCCCCGGGGGAACCTGAAAGTGCCATCGGAGAATTCCAGTGGGGCGGCGTTGCCGGCACGCACTGGTGGATCAACCCGAAGCTCAATATTGCGGCGCTCACCATGACCCAGCGTGAAATGGCGTTCTGGCATCCGTTTTCGGCGGACTTCAAGCGCGAGGTCTACAAGGCCATGGCCGACTAGCGATCGCTCGTTGCCGGACTTCCAGCGCTGTGCTAATCTCTACAGTCTCTGGAGCTATTTACGAGACACGTCATGGATCACGCCTTTACAATCGGACGCCTTTCAAAGGAAAGCGGCGTCAAGGTTCAGACCATTCGCTACTATGAAGAGATCGGCATGATGCCTCTTGCGATGCGGTCGGAAGGCAATCAACGACTTTATGGCGACGCGGAGATCGCCCGGCTGAAATTTATTCGCCACGCGCGCGACCTCGGCTTTGGACTGCCGGCGATCCGCGAACTGCTGGAGCTTGGCGATGCGCCGGAAGCGCCGTGCGCCCATGCCGATGAGATCGCCAAACGACAGCTGCGGGATGTGGAGGAAAAGATCGAGCAATTGACCGGCCTGCAAACCGAGCTGACCCGCATGGTCAAGCAATGCAATCACGGTCAGATCTCTGATTGCCGCGTCATCGAAATTCTCTCCGATCACGATAATTGCCTTGAAGAAACCCACGGAGGTCGCACCCATGTCAAATCCTGATACAAGAAAGGGGTCGTGCCATTGTGGCGGCGTTGCTTTTGAAGTGCGCTCCGATGTGCCGGATGTAACCTTTTGCCATTGTGTGGACTGCCGCAAAACGACCGGCCATTTCCACGCAGCAATTGGCATCAAGGAAAAGAACTTCAAGCTGACAAAAGACGAGACGTTGAAGTGGTACCCCTCCTCTGAAAAAGTCAAACGCGGGTTTTGTGAACGCTGCGGCGGCAATTTGTTCTGGCAGCGTGAGGGAACGGAAACGGAATTCATTTCTGTCCAGGCAGGAATGTTCGATCAGCCAACCGGCCTGACGGGCGGACGCCACATTTTTGTTGCAGAAAAAGGCGACTATTACGACATCGCCGACGACCTTCCGAAAGTGGACACATGGTAGATATTTGCACCCTTCCCTCCCGCGCGCTGTTTCGCCTGACCGGCAGCGACGCCGCCGAGTGGCTGCAGGGCCTGATCACCAATGATATGGCGCACCTTGAGACCGAGGGCGCGCTTTACGCTGCGCTGCTGTCGCCGCAGGGCAAGATCCTGTTTGACTTTCTGGTCTACCAGGCGGCGGACAGTTTTTTGATCGATTGCGAGGCGAGCGCGCTTGAGCCGCTGATGAAGCGGCTTTCGATGTACCGGATGCGCAGCGATGTCGTGCTTGCGGCGGAGCCGTCCCTCGGGGTTATCTCGTCGTGCACACCACTCGACACGGGTTTGCCCTTTGTTGAACTCGCGGTGCGCGATCCCAGGCTGGAAAAGCTCGGACACCGCATGGTCGGCGATGCGGCGTTGATGCGTAAAGAATTTGAGAGCCAGGGTTACAGGGTTGACGACGAGAGTGTCTATCGGGACTATTTGCTGACGCTGGGCGTACCCAACGGCGCTGCAGACTTTGCGCCGGGCAAGGCCTATCCGCTGGAGAGCAATTTTGAAGAACTGAACGGCGTAAGCTTCACCAAGGGTTGCTTCATTGGCCAGGAGGTCGTCGCCCGCATGAAACACAAGGCGGTTTTAAAGAAGAGAACCCTGCCCTTTACGACAGGTGGCGGCACGCCTGCCCCGGGCTCTGCTGTCCGCGCAGGCGACGCAAAGGCCGGAGAAATACTCTCAAGTTCCGGCAGTGCGGGCCTCGCCCTCGTCCGGCTTGAAGAATGGCGGCAGGCTGAGGCGGCAGAGTTGCCACTGGAAGCCGATGCTGTAAGATTGAACGTCGAAGTTCCCGATTGGCTCAATCTTCTGAACGATGCCCAGGTTTCTTGAAACAGAAGGACATATCCGATGATCTTTCGTCAACTCTTTGACTACACTTCATACACCTATACCTACCTCCTGGCGGACCGCCCGGGCGGCGAAGCCCTGATCATCGATCCTGTATTGGAGAAAGTTGATCGCTATATCAAGTTGCTTGAGGAACTCGACCTGAAGCTGGTGAAGGCGATTGATACTCACGTCCACGCCGATCACATCACCGGACTGGGTGCACTGCGCGACCGGACGCGCTGTGTGACAGTTATGGGCGCAGAAAGCGGCGTCGATGTTGTGTCGATGCGGGTCAAGGATGGCGAGCATGTTACAGCAGGCGGTATTGCTCTCACAGCCATGCACACGCCGGGGCATACGGACGATTCATACTCCTTCCTGCTGGACAACATGGTGTTCACCGGGGATACGCTGTTCATTCGCGGCACGGGCCGCACAGATTTCCAGGCCGGCAGTTCCAAAGCGCAGTATGACAGCCTCTTCAACAAACTTCTGAAACTGCCTGACGATACGCTGGTTTATCCCGGTCATGATTATAAGGGCGATACGGTGAGCACCATTGGTGAGGAAAAGCGCTTCAATCCCCGCCTGCAGGTTTCCGGCGTCGGCGAATACACCCGGATCATGGAAAACCTCGGGCTCGACAATCCGAAAATGATGGATGTTGCCGTACCTGCCAATCTCAAAATGGGTCTGAGCCAGGATGAGCTTGAAGCCAAAGGCTGGTCGCACACCGCCGAAGAAGCCAAACCTCTTCTTGGCGCGGCCGGCGTGATCTTTGCCGACCTTCGCGACGCGGAGGAGCGTGAGAACCACGGCATCCTGCCCGGCTGTGTCCACACTCCTTACGGCGATGTCGATGAAAATGTGCGCCCCGGCGGCGTGCTGCGTGAACTCGTCACAGCATCAGGCGCCAAACTCATATTCTTCTGCGCCTATGGTGAGCGCTCGGCCATGGCGGTGCAGGCGGCGCGGGACAACGGGCTCGAGGCGTGGAACCTGAAAGGCGGCCTTGATGCCTGGAAGGCTGCGGGCGGCGAGATTGGCAAGGTTTAGAGATAGCCAACGAGATTTCCAAAGTCTGACTTCACAGAAAAGGACTTTGGCGGGTTGTCCCCGTCACCGTGTTGAGAAACATCTTGACGGCGGCGGGGCAAAACGCGCATGAAGCGCCCGAATGTTCAGCCAGATCGGGCATAGACTGCGATGTACCAGATTTCAAAACGCTTTGAGTTTTCTGCCAGCCATGTGATCGGCGGCCTGGCTGACGATCATCCGTGCTCGCGGCTGCACGGGCACAACTATGTCGTGGAGGTCGTGCTTCAGGGCGCCGATCTCGACAGCGTCGGCTTTATCCGGGATTACCGCGAGCTTTCTGCCCTCAAGTCCTATATCGACGAGACCATCGATCACCGGCATCTCAATGATGTGATGGGCCACGACCGGACCACCGCCGAGGTGCTGGCCAAATGGCTTTACGACTGGTGCAAGGCGAAATGGCCCGAGACGGCTGCGGTGCGTGTTTCGGAAACGCCGCGCACCTGGGCCGAATATCGCCCCTGAGCCCCGCAATTTATTGCACTTTGTCGGCACTTCCCCCTAAACTGGCTGCATAAATAGTCAGGTCCAGGGAGAGACAATGTTTGAGATCAAGACCGATTTTCTGGCGGACGTTGTGCGTCAACAGGCGCAGATCCGCCCCGATGCCACCGCGCATATTTTCGACGACAGACAAACCACATTCGGCGAACTGGACGAAGCGGCCAACCGGGCAGCGCAGGGCTTTATCACCGAGGGCTGCAAGCCTGATGCGCGCGTCGCCTATATGGGCAAGAACAGTGATCTCTATTTCGAAATGCTGGCTGGAGCGCTGCGTGCGAAAACTGTTCTGGTCGGCGTCAACTGGCGTCTCGCGCCGCCGGAAGTCGCCTATGTGCTGAAAGACTCGCGCACCGAAATCCTGTTCGTCACGGAAGACTTCTACGGCCTTATCGACGAGATCCAGGGTGATTGCCCGGATTTGCGCCTGATTATCGCGATGGATGGCGGGCACAGCGCCTGGCCTTCGTATGAAGACTGGTCGGCCCGGTTTGAGGCAGTGGACCCCAAACTCCCCCACGCCCCGCAGGACGACGTGCTGCAGCTCTACACCAGCGGCACGACCGGTTATCCCAAGGGGGTTCAGCTGACCAATGACAATTTGAAGGATGTTGTGCGGCAGGCTCGCGAAGGCGGCTGGGCAGACTGGCATGCGGGTGAGCGTAATATGGTCTGTATGCCTCTGTTTCATGTCGCCGGTGTCAATATCGGCTTGCTCGGCCAGATTTACGGATGTTGCAATATCATCCTCAAGGATGTTGATCCGCGTGCGATCCTTGATCTTGTTGAAGAACACGAGATCAATCTTTTCTTCATGGTGCCGGCGATTATCCTCTTTCTTATTCAGCAACCCGACATTCGCGACCGCAAACTGTCCAGCATCCGGTCGATCCTCTATGGCGCGTCGCCGATCTCCGATGAAGTCCTGACCAAAGCGCAGGAGATATTCCAGTGTGACTTTATCCAGGTCTACGGGTTGACCGAGACAACCGGGGCCGCCAGCTCTCTCACGCCTGCAGACCACGTTAAGGGCGGCAAGCTCTTGCGTTCGTGCGGCAGACCCAATCCCGGTGTTCAGGCGCAGATCGTTGACGATCATGACAACCCGCTACCGACCGGTGAGGTCGGCGAGATTTGCCTCAAGGGCGCCTTTGTCATGAAAGGATACTGGAACCGGCCCGAGGCAACCCAAGAAGCCATTACAGATGGCTGGTTTCACACCGGTGACGCCGGGTTCTTTGACGAGGATGGCTATCTCTATATTCACGACCGGGTCAAAGACATGATTGTCTCCGGCGGTGAAAATATCTATCCGGCCGAGGTTGAAAACGGGCTCTTTTCCCACCCCGCGATTGCCGATGTCGCTGTAATTGGCGTGCCGGATGAAAAATGGGGCGAGGCGGTCAAGGCGATCGTTGTGCTGCAGCCAGGCGCCGAAGCCAGCCCGGATGATATCATCGCCTATGCCAAGACGCAGATCGCAGGCTACAAGGTGCCAAAGTCTGTCGACTATATCGACGTGCTGCCACGCAATCCCTCCGGCAAGGTGCTGCGCCGCGAGCTTCGTGCGCCCTATTGGGAAGGCCGCGAGCGGAATGTGAATTAGGCGGTCAACGCCAATACCAGTATGAGCGCTTTTTCACCTCTCTCGATCAGTATTCCTCATATCTTTGAAGCTCAATCAAACCCGAGTCTGCACAATGAAAGCCTTAGCGCCAGAAATACACCACTACTACCTTAACTTGAAGCAAAAGGTCATCATTGGCAATCTCATGACGGCTAGCGAAGCTTGCAGCACTATCGAGGATCGGTTCAAGAACTACAAAGATCAATATGATGATGCTGATCAATCGCTGGCCGATGGTATGTTCGGATTTCAACGTGATGGCAATAATAACTTCGTGGAATTGTCCATCATCTCCACCTTGTGTTTCTTATGCAAGTTCGAACACAAAGCGTTTAGAGAGATCGGCCCATACCGCCACAGCTGGACGGTTTCTTATGATTTGGAATCGCGCGGTGGACTAGAAGAGGCTAAGGATATTGTAAGGTGTTATTATGATCTTGCGCAGGACGAATTCGTCGAAAAATTGAAAGAACTAGGTGCGAAAAAATCCGGTTCGGCTTTTTCACTACCTGTTTCTCTGGCGCTGCTGCTATTCGTTCTCTGCGGCCTGTATTTTCGGGGATATTTGTCCTAGTCCAACCGCTTGGTGAACCGCAGAACCGCGATCGTCATCGTCACGATGAAGAAAGCGATGAGGGCCAGCACTTCGGGCCACATCTCTATCAGAGTTGCGCCGCGCAGGATGACGCCGCGGATGATGCGCAGGAAATGGGTGAGTGGGAGGACTTCGGCAACCACCTGGGCCCAGCGCGGCATGCCATCGAAGGGGAACATGAACCCGGACAACAAGATCGATGGCAGGAAGATGAACAGCGTCAGCTGGAAGGCCTGAAACTGGCTCTTTGCAAAACTCGAGATGAGCAAGCCCAGCGTCAGCGAGGCACAGATGAATAACATGGACCCGAGAAAGATGTCGCTGAGGGTCCCGACGATTGGAACGCGAAAAACCGTATAGCCCAGGCCAAGAATGATCGCGACCTGAATGAGACCGATTACGATATAGGGCAGGATTTTACCAATCATCAGCTCATGAGAGCGAACCGGTGTCGTGATCAGCATTTCCATATTGCCCAGCTCGCGCTCGCGCACAATGGCGATGGCTGTGAACAGCACCATGGTGAGTGTCAGGATAACGCCGATAAGCCCGGGCACAATCTGGACTTCAGTGCGCCGCTCGGGGTTATAAAAAGCCCGAATTTCAAAGGGTCCGGGCGCTTTTGTGAAATCCAGACCGGGCGTCTTTCGCAGGTTGAACGGCATCAGTCGCAAGGCCTGGACCTGACCGAGGATGACAGGATCTGAAGCATCGACCAGCAGATCGGCCGCTGTCCGGTCGCCGCGCGTGATCCGTCTTTCAAAGTCCGGCGGTATATAGATGCCGACAGAAATGCGCCCCACACGGAGGAGATCTTCCAGTTCCTCACCTGAGCGAACATGAACGTTGACATCAAGCACCTGGGTTGCTTCGACGGCAGAGACAAGAGAGCGCGAGGCCGACGTGCCAGCCAGATCAGCGACGCCAGCTGAAATATGCCTGACGTCCTGGTTGATCGCAAACCCGAAGAGCAGGAGCTGAATGATCGGAATTCCGATGATCATGCCAAACGTCAGGCGATCACGAGAAAGCTGCAGGACCTCCTTCACGGCAATGGCTTTGGTGCGCCTCCAGGATTTCATTTCGCCGCCCCTGTCGCCAGCACCCTCTCGCGCCGTGTCTTGCCGCGTGTCGCCATGACGAAGACATCCTCAATGCTGGCGCGCACCTGCGTGACCTGCGCAGTAACGGACTTTGATGCGAGGGCCTCTTCGACGTGCCTTACGGGGTCTTCGGTTTGCGGGTCGAGGAGAACGTGAAGCCGCTGTCCCAGCTGAGCAATGGAGATGACGCCGGGCAGGTCCTGCAGTGCCCGTTTGGCCTCGGCAGGCTCTGCCGTTTCAACGGTGAGGACTTGCGCCTTGATATCATCCATCAGGGCATCGGGGGTCCCGACGGCCACAAGCGTGCCCTTGTCGAGGATGGCGAGGCCATGGCAGCGCTCGGCTTCATCCATATAGTGGGTTGAAACGAGGATCGTCGTGCCGCGTTCGACCAGCGCGAACAGCGCTTCCCAGAAGTCGCGGCGGTTCTCCGGGTCAACGGCGCTGGTGGGCTCATCGAGGAAGAGAAGCTCCGGCTCGTGCAGCGTGGCCACGGCGAGGGCCAGGCGCTGGCGCTGACCGCCGCTCATGGCGCGCGCCTGACGGTCTTTCAGGGCTTCAAGATCGTAGTCCTCCAGCAGCACAGCGATGCGCGCGTCGATGCGGGCCGGTTCCATATCAAAGACCTCGCCAAAGAACCGCATATTCTCAAGTACCGTGAGATCATCGTAAAGTGAGAACTTCTGGGTCATATAGCCGATACGCTGCCTGAGCGCTTCGGCATCATCAGGGATTTTAAGCCCAAGCACCTCGGCGCTGCCACTGGTCGGCGTCAGGAGACCGCACAGGGTACGGATCATGGTTGTCTTGCCAGACCCGTTTGGCCCGAGAAAGCCGTAAATGCGAGCCTTGGGAATTTCGAGAGTGACGCCATCGACTGCCTTCACAGCGCCAAAGTAGCGCGACAACGCCTCGGTCCTGATGGCAATGTCATCACTTGCTTTCGGGGTCACTTCGCCACCTCCTCAGGGAACCGCACTTCAACCGGCAAGCCCGTCGGCAGGCCTTGCGCCTTTGGCTCCTCAAGATCGACTTCTGCGAGATAGCTCAGCTTGCCGCGATCATGTTCGGTCAGCGCGAAGAACGGCGTAAAGACAGCATCCGACGAGATGTAACGCAAATGGCCGGTGAAAGTATCATCGATGCCGGTGACCTCGATCTGCGCAATAGCGCCAGCGGTCAGGATCGCCCGAACAGCTTCGGGCACATAGATGCGGGCATAAGGGGCGCCGTCTGCTAACATCACCGCAACGCTTCTGCCAATGGCTGGCCGTTCGCCGACTTCCCAGGGCAAAGCTTCAACGATACCCGCAACAGGGGCGCGCACTTCGTGGCGTGCCAGATGCAACTGCGCTTCCTGCACACCAAGATCGGCGCGCAGCAGGGCGGCTCTTGCCTGATCGAGCTGTTCGCTACGGGTGCCTTCTTCCAGTTCTTCAAGCTGAGCCTTTGCGGAATCTCTGGCGGCGCGCGCCTGTGCGTACTGCAAACTCGCAGCGTCCCGGCGGGCCTGCGAAATGATCTTGTCCTTGAGCAGTGCATCGGCTCTGTCCCGCGCGCGTCTTGTCTCGCTCACGGCCTCCTCGGCTCCCGCCAGGGCAGCCCTTGCGGCAACGATCCGTTCACCGCGCGGGCCCTTTTCAAGCTCGGCGACAAAGGCTGCGGCCACATCGCGTTCGGCCATGGTGGCCGCGAGACGGATGTTTGCCCTCTCGGGATCAAGACGCAGCAGCACATCGCCCGCACTGACCTTATCTCCCTCTCGCACAAGGATTTGGGCGACAGGCTCAAAGGCCTCACTGGCCAGTTCAATCCGGTTGCGTTCCAGGGTTCCAACGGCGAGGCCATCATTGCGCCCCTCGCCGCATGCACCGAGCAAGACAATGAACAAACCAGTCAACAGGACCTTCATCACATGTTTCATTTCATTACCTTTGCTTTGGGACCTTCGCTTTGGGACCATCGATGCCCTGATGGAAAAGTTTTGCTGCATGGTCCACGTAGTCCTTGCGCATCTGTTCAGAATAATCGAGATCAAGAATATCCTCTACGACACCTCGGGCGATAAATGGAAAAGCCGTCAGACCAAGCAGCGATATGGCGGCAAACCCTTCGTCGATGTCTGACTTGATCTCGCCCTTCTGCTTGCCATCGGTGATGACGGCGGTGAGGAGGGCAAGCACCCTGGCAGCATAGGTTTCAATGAACTGGTCCCGCAGCGGCCCCGGCTGCAACAGCACCTCTCGCACAATAAGAGTGACGGCCCAGGGTTCCGCCAGGATTGTGCGGCTGGCTATGTCCATCAGCGCCCTGAACGGATCCTGACCAACGCCCTCAGCCGCCGCCGCCTCAATCTGCGCCAGAAGGCGCCCGGTCAGGTCCTCCAGCATGGCGCTGAAAAGGCCGTCCTTGTTCTTGAAATAGTAGTGGATCATGGCTGGCGTAAGACCGGCGGCATCGGCCAGACGCCGCAGTGAGACACCGTCATACCCCTGCGCGGCAAACATCTGCTCCGCCTGGGTCAGCAGCGCACGCCTGAGATCCGGGTCAGCGGCATCTTTTTTCGGGCGACCGGGCTTGCGCGGTAGCTGCCCCGCCTCGCCGTCCTTCTTCTTTGCGGCCATATCTCGATCTTCCACAAAAACTCCCGTTCTTGTAATTAATCAATCAGTTGATTAATTACAAGGTTAATCTTTTGTGAGCCCTGTCAGGCCACATCTGGCCACAATTGACGGCCATGATCCTGCCTGACAGTCGCTGCTTGCGGTTGCCGCATATCTCTCACGCGA
Source organism: uncultured Alphaproteobacteria bacterium (assembly GCA_965603015.1). GTDB lineage: Bacteria > Pseudomonadota > Alphaproteobacteria > M2410 > M2410 > JAUWTJ01. Next base: position 69,433 of record CBFDBJ010000006.1, on the reverse strand, counting down.
GGACTGCTTTCGGGTCAAACAATGACGGCATCAGGAAACAAACTGTTTTGGCGATGGACGGTGATTTATTTTGCCGTTGCGGGATTCTACGCCCTGGCCGGTGACGCAGTCTGGGAGACCCTGCGCGGTGTTCTGCCCGACCGTGTCGTGGGTGTCCTGTTCTTTCTGTGCGGGCCGATCATCAGTACAGACTTTATTCATTTCTTCTCCCCATGGCCGTTCATATTCGAGACGCTGGTTGTTCTGCTTCTGCTATCTTTCTACGTCCGGACTGCCCACCTGCGCTATCTGGTGCTCTTGTCCGGCGTCTGGCTCGTGTCTCTTGAGATCCACAGCGAATTGATGGGACGGCTTGCTTGAACTCTCATGAGGTTACGAGGTATGGTGGGCGACAACAGGTCCACAGCCCGGGCCTGCCAAAAACAGAAAGTCACCCTTCCGTGATCCTGACCAGAGCCCTTTTCGTTGCCCTTGCCTTTGCAACATTTTCAGCCTCAGCTCTTGCTGCAGAACCGGGTTTTGACCCTGTTACTGAAGACGTCGTCGTCGTGGATCGTCAGTTTCCGCCCTCATCCATCGAGATTGCAATAGCCAGTGACGAGGCGTCAATGTACGGGCTGCTCTATCTGGCGCATGGCAAGGGCCCCCACCCGACCCTGATCCTTCTGCACGGTTTTCCGGGATATGAGCTAAACCTCGATCTGGCGCAGGCGCTGCGCCGGGCAGGTTTCAACATTCTGACCTTCCACTACCGCGGCTCCTGGGGTTCCGAAGGCATTTTCTCCATTCTCAACGCACGCGATGATGTTGCCGCCGCCGTCCGGTTCCTGCGCGATCCCAAAAACCCGTCCGCAACCCGCATTGACACGTCCCGCATTGGACTGGTCGGTCATGCGCTGGGCGGCTTCCTGGCGCTCGAGGCAGGCGCAATCGATCAGGCGCTATCGTGTATCATCGCCCTTGCGCCAGCCAATATGGGTGTCATGGCGGAAGCGGCGCGCAGCGACCCGGAATACCGCGCGGCGCTTGAAGAGGAAAGCGGCAGGCTTGGTCCGGTTAACGGCGTCAGCGGCGAAATCCTGGTGGCAGAGCTGCTGTCCCACCCCGAACTCAACGCAATCACCCTGGCACCACGACTTGCGCCGCGCCCTCTCTTGCTTGTCGGCGCCTCGAGCGACACGGTCCTGCCAAATGCGATTTTCCACACGCCGCTCACCATCGCCTATCAGGCCCTCGAATGGCCGGCCCTGCGGGTCGTCCTGATGGACGGCGACCATTCCTTCTCGTGGAACCGCATTGCCCTCACACGCAAAGTGACCGACTGGGCACAATCAAGCTGCACCGCGGAATGACCCCTAATTGTTCTTGCTTTGTTCCGACCGACTGATAAACTTCGCTACAACGCTTTTGGCAAGGAGACGATGATGTTTGATCATGTATCGGTGGGGGTTGATGACCCCGGCAAGGCGCGGGCGATTTATGACGGGGCCCTGGGCGCGCTTGGCCTGAAAGTGGTTTTTGAACATGGTGATGCGGCGTTGGCCTATGGTACCGATCATCCCTCTTTCTGGGTCCAGAAGCCCGATGATCAAAAACCGGCCAGCAGCGGCAACGGCACACACATTTGCTTCAAGGCTGCAACGCGCCAGGCGGTGCATGATTTTTATGATGCCGCAATCAAGGGCGGCGCGGAAGATGCCGGAGCGCCCGGTCCCAGACCTGAATATACGCCGACCTATTATGCGGCCTTTTTCAGGGATGGAAGCGGTAACAAGATTGAGGCCGTGTGTTATGCCGAGAGCTGACTTGCCAATTCTGACCGGAAAGACCGTATCGTGACAAAATCAACAGACAAACATTCCGGCTGCACCTGGCCGGGAACGGACCCGTTCTATCTGGCCTATCACGATGAGGAATGGGGGGTTCCGGAATATGATGACCGGGCGCTGTTTGAAAAGCTGATGCTGGACGGGTTTCAGGCAGGGCTTTCATGGATCACGATCCTCAGAAAGCGTGATAATTTCCGCAAGGCCTTTGATGGATTTGAGCCTGATAAAATCGTGCGCTACAAGGATGCCAAAGTGGAAAAGCTGCTGCAGAACGAGGGCATCATCCGCCATCGCGGCAAGATCGAGGCAACCATCGGTAATGCCAGGGCCTGGACGCAGATCATGGAAGAAGAGAACGGATTCTCCAACTATCTGTGGGACTTCGTCGACGGCAAGCCGCTGCAGAACCGCTGCGCCACCATGAAAGATGTTCCGGCTCAAACGGAGCTATCCAAAGCCCTGTCGAAAGACCTGAAGGCACGCGGGTTCAAATTTTGTGGTCCAACCATCGTCTATGCCTTCATGCAGGCGGTCGGGATGGTCAATGACCATGTCGATGACTGCCCGAGGCAAAAGGCGGTGGCCCGGCTCGCCCGGTGATCCGAAGATCTTCGCGATCTCCTATTCTTTGGCTTGGACGGAAACGAAAACTCGCCTAAACTCCCCCGAAAATCGGTCCCCGGGGCCGAACATGTACTTTCAGAGGGAAATCTACCTTGCAAAACGTTGTCATCAGCGGAACCGGCCTGTTCACGCCGCCCCATTCCATCAGCAATGAAGAGCTGGTTACGGCCTTCAATGCCTATGTCGATCTCTTCAACGACGAGAACGCCGAGGCAATAGCGGCGGGCGATGTCGAACCACTGGAAAAGTCGAATGCTGCGTTCATTGAAAAGGCTTCGGGGGTCAAGAGTCGTTTCGTAATGGACAAGGAAGGTATCCTTGATCCCACACGCATGTGTCCCAACATCCCTGCGAGAGCCGATGATGAACTCTCGGTGCTTGCAGAAATTGCCGTCGCGGCGGCAAAAGAGGCGCTGGCGAATGCGGGACGTACAGGGGCGGACATAGATGGCATCTTGTGCGGCGCTTCCAATATGCAGCGCGCCTATCCGGCCATCGCCGTCGAGGTGCAGCTGGCGCTTGGCGCGTCAGGCTTCGGCTTTGATATGAACGTTGCGTGTTCCTCGGCCACCTTTGCGATACAGGCCGGGGCTGACATGATCCGGGCGGGATCCGCGCGACGCATACTGATTGTCAACCCGGAGATCTGTTCGGGTCATCTCAACTTCCGGGACCGCGACAGCCACTTCATTTTCGGCGACGTTGCCACTGCGATCCTGCTTGAAAATGCCGAGGATGCGGATCAGGACGAGCGCTGGGATATTCTGGGGACAAAGCTGATCACACAATTCTCCAATAATATTCGTAATAATTTCGGCTTCCTCAATCGCACTGCGCCCGAGGATACCTTGATTGCAGACAAGCTTTTCGTGCAGCAGGGCCGCAAGGTCTTCAAGGAAGTCATTCCAATGGTCTCGGAGCTCATTCAGACCCACATGGGTGAGCTCGACCTCGACCCGCAGGACGCCAAACGCATCTGGCTGCATCAGGCCAACATCAATATGAATGAAATGATTGCCCGCAAGGTGCTTGGCCGCTCGATCGACGCAGAATCGACCCCGACCATTCTAGATGAATACGCCAACACCTCATCAGCCGGGTCGGTAATCGCCTTCCACAAGCATTCGCGAGACCTGCCGTCCGGCAGCCTCGGCCTTATGTGCTCGTTCGGTGCGGGCTATTCGGCAGGCTCGGTCATACTCCGCAAGCACTGACAATGGGCTGCGCAAGCACTGGCAATTGGCTGCGCAAGCACTGACGATTGACTAATGCGCCATGAAGACAGGGAATTTTGCTTCGTGCAAAACCTGACGCGTCGCGCCGCCAAAGATAAATTCGCGGACGCGGCTGTGACCATAGGCGCCCATGACCAGAAGGTCGGCGCCGGAGTCTGCAAAATCCCGCAATATAATATCACCGGCGTTTTTTGATTTGTCGATCGTGATCCGGGTCTCTGCCTTGATCCCGTGACAGGCAAGATAGGCCAGAGGCAGAGCGAGCTCGGCCTGTGCGGACGCCTCGTCGTCAGCGATCATGGCCACCTCAACCTTGTCGGCAAAGGGCAAGAAGCCGCGCGCCTGACGGATCGCAGAAGCCGCCTCATGGCCCGAGTTCCAGGCAATAACAATGTGGGAGCCGATACTTTTCACAGGCTCCTCCGGCGCGATCAAAAATGGCCGGCGACACCCGATCAGCAGATCAGGCAGAACATTTGCCAGCTCCGACGTCACACCCTGAGCCGGATGCGTGTAAACAACAAGATCCGTCAGCTGACTTTCCTGCTGTAACACGGCAAACAACGGACCCTTGGCCTGATGGAAAGAGATCGACGGCTGATCGCAAACTTCGCCATGTTTCGTGATCGGCAGCCCCGTCGCCTCCGCTATAGAAACCACATTCTGGCGCGCCTTTTCTGCCAGTTCATCCCCGGCACTATCCACTGCTTCAAGAATATCCTGAGCGACGATCCCGCTATAGCCCTCGCCCATCACAGGCAGGAACTCGGCAGCATCGGCGCGGACAATCAGCGCATCGATGTGGGCGCCAACCCGGCGCGCGACCTGCACGGCAGTCTTCAGAGTGGATTTGTCACACTCACGGCCAACGACCGGAACCAACATACGGCGAATAGACATCTTCAACACCTTTCATTCCAAAACAATGAATAAACTGGCATACTTCTAAAGGCTAAGGGTGTGGATTTAGCCCGCCGATGTCAACAGCCAACCGGCAGAATGCGTCAATATACCCCTCGCCGGAGGGCCCGGGCAAGTGGCGGTGCCCGGAGAATCAATCGTCCTGATTTTCGGCGTGTCTTGGACCGCCGCCAGCCGGCCCTGACCTCTAATGACACAGGACTGCCCCGCGTTGCCTCGGCACCGCAAAAAGTATAAAACGCCCTTCTGGATATCAAACACAGGCTCAAGATCCCCGTTTATGGCCCAATCAGGACGAACTCTGGCAAGGAAGACGCCATCAACTGCTCGCAAGGCAGCGGCCAAGGCTCCGCGTGCCTGGCAGCGCATGCTGAGCGGGCGGCGCCTTGACCTGCTCGACCCCTCGCCCTTTGATGTCGAGCTTGAGGACATTGCGCATGGCCTTTCGCGTGTTGCGCGCTGGAATGGCCAAACGTCGGGTGCAAATCCCTATTCGGTCGCCGAGCACTCGCTGCTGGTTGAAGTCCTTGTGAATGAGTTCAAGCCGGGACTGGATGCGAAATGGCGACTGGCAGCCCTGCTTCATGACGCACCGGAGTATGTGGTCGGGGATCTTATCAGCCCGTTCAAGGCAGCGGTCGGGCTTGACTACAAAGCGCTTGAACACCGGCTCATGGCCGCTATTCATCTCAGATTTTCGCTTCCCTCCGGGCTGCCTCAGCAAATTGAAAAATTGATCAAGCGCGCCGATCTTGCATCGGCTTATCTTGAAGCCACGACACTGGCAGGCTTTTCTGTAGAAGAGGCCAATAAAGTCTTCAAGAGGCCACGCCTCGCCGAGAACCTGTGGCAGGAGCTCGCGCCCAAACCTGTCACCGCCAATCGCGCGAAAGCAGCGTTCATTGACCGGGCCAATGATCTTCTTGCACAAATGGCCGGGCAGAAAGCCCGCCCCGCCGTTGCAGGCAAGGGAGGTCCTGGTGACTGAACGAGGCGGACAACAGGCGGAGCACAGCACCGTCATCATGGAACTTAACGCCGCCATTGTTACCGTGCGCGATGACACGCCGCTTGTTCTTGTTGTACGTGAAAAGAGCGAGACAAGTGAAACGACCTTCGGACTTCCCTATGGTCCCTTTGAGCCAATCCGCGACCGGACCCTTGAACTGGGAATGCGGCGCTGGGTGGAAGAACAGACCGAGCTGGAAATGGGATACTTCGAACAGCTCTATACATTTGGCGACCGGGGGCGGCATTCCGGGCCGGATGATCAGGATCGGTTTGTCTCGGTTGGCTATCTTGCCCTTACTGACCGCGCGACCGACAGTGCCCTGCCCGATGCCGTATGGCGATCCTGGTATGACTTTTTTCCATGGGAAGATCATCGCGGCGGGTTTCCGGACATGGTTGATGAGGTCATCCGCCCCGCTCTCGAAACCTGGGCCGCAGCGGCAGGATCAGGTCCGCTGCGCAATCAAAGGCGTGACCGCGTGAAGCTTTGCTTCGGGGCAAAAAATGTTGCGTGGGATGATGAAAAGATACTCGAGCGCTATGAACTTCTTTATGAGGCTGACCTTGTGACGGAAGCTTCTCGCGATGAAAATTTGCCGCAACAGAGCGAAAGTCACACCATTGGCATGGCCATGCGCTTTGACCACCGACGAATTCTGGCGACCGCGATGGGAAGACTTCGAGGAAAGCTCAAATATCGTCCGGTTATTTTTGAACTTATGCTGGACACTTTTACTCTGCTGGAACTGCAACGGACCATTGAAGCTATTGCGGGCGTCCATTTGCACAAGCAGAACTTCAGGCGTCTTGTGGCAACAAGTGGACTGGTGGAAAACACCGGGACAATCAGTGCACAAAGCATAGGCAGGCCCGCTCAGCTGTTTCGCTTTCGGCGTGAAGTCTTGCAGGAACGGGTTGCACCTGGCGTCCGCATGCCGTCACCGCGAGGTCGACGTTAGTCGCTCCCGATTGAGAACTCTTTAAATCCAAGCCCCTTCACTCCTTCAAGGTCACCTGATTCAATTGAAAGAATATGCACCCGGCCTGTCGAAACGCCGCACCTGGCAACCCGCTTGCGCCCGTCAAATGCCGCTCGGGCACTGAAAACTTCAATATCTGCGGCCTCAACCTCCGCAACGCTTTCCGCCAGCGTGATCGCCGGGCCGTCGCCGCACTGTACCGAGCCATCAGCGCGTGACACATCTACAAGTTCTGCGCCCGCGGACTGCAGTGTTTCAGCGCTGGCTATGGAAAGCAGAACGATACACATTGCGATACACGTGAAAAATATCCGCATAATACCCTCATCACCCTTGTTGGAACCCCGTTTCCCCGGGTTCGGCTCCTTGATACGGCCATTCGACATCACTATTTGGGCGGCCAATTCGGGCGGGATTTGGGCGCAATTGGGGTGATTTGAGAACTGTGACGTTCGACCACAAAGGCGCAGCTAGCTGCGCGCGACCAAAACTTTCGTATTTTTTTCTTGACCTGAGTAATGCTCAAACATAGCATAAGTCCATCCTGCCCCGGTTTCGGGACGGGTTTTTTCCTGACCTGATATATGCTCACAGTGAGCATAAGGAGACAGCAATGAACAAGAACACAACGAACCTGGAATATACCGAAGAGGTTGCCCGGGAAATGGCGCCGCTTTATGACCGCGTCAAAGACGTTGTCCCGGCAATTGAGTGGCCCTTCTTCGCGCCCTTGATCAGAGAGATCAATCGGCTGAAGCAGGAAAAGAATGCCGTTATTCTTGCTCACAACTACCAGACACCGGAGATTTTCCACTGTGTCGCCGACTATGTTGGTGACAGCCTGCAGCTCGCGCTCCAGGCCTCCAAAACCGAAGCCAATGTCATCGTTCAGGCCGGCGTCCACTTTATGGCAGAAACTTCAAAGTTGCTGTCGCCTGAAAAGACCGTCCTGATACCAAGCATGGAGGCAGGATGTTCGCTGGCCTCGTCGATCACGGGTGAGGATGTTCGTCTTATCAAGGCCAAATACCCTGGCGTCCCTGTGGTCACCTACGTCAACACCTCTGCCGACGTGAAAGCCGAAAGCGATATTTGTTGCACCTCATCCAACGCTATTGAAGTTGTTGAGAGCCTTGGCGTCGACCGGGTTATCATGATCCCGGATGAATATCTGGCGCGCAATGTCGCTGCCGAGACCAATGTTGAAGTGATTGCCTGGAAAGGCGTCTGTGAAGTTCACGAACGTTTTACCGCAGATGAAATGCGCGCCTATAAAGCCAATGACCCGAATATCGTCATCCTGGCTCACCCGGAATGTCCACCTGATGTCATGCAGGAAGTCGATTTTGCGGGTTCGACGGCGGCGATGATTTCTTACGTCAAGGATCACAAACCAGCCCGCGTGGTCATGGTCACCGAATGTTCCATGAGTGACAATGTCGCTGTTGAATGTCCGGAAGTTCATTTTGAACGGCCTTGCAACATTTGCCCGCACATGAAACGGATCACGCTGGAAAATATTCTGCACACGCTGCAAACCGGTGAGCATGAAGTCATCATCGATGAGGACATGGCCCGGCGCGCCCGGGTTTCGGTCCAGCGCATGGTTGACCTCAAGACACCGGGCAAGAACCGGTTCAACGCCAGTAAGCCCATTGACGTTGTCGTCGAAGACAAGGGTTCGATCAGACCGACCGTGCGGTCCAAAGTCTCCAACAGGCCAAGCGAGGCCGCGATGGCGGCCGGCGATTAAACGACAGGTAGTTCGCTCACATGTCTGACAGCCCGAAACTGCCACACCTGGCAACTCTCCTTCTTGAGGAGCCGGTCCGCGCTGCATTGCTCGAAGATCTTGGCCGCGCCGGTGACATCACATCCCAAAGCGTGGTTCCGGAAGATGCCGTTGCGCGTGTTTCCCTGACTGCCCGCGAGGACGGAATTATCGCCGGCCTCGACGTTGCGCGCACGGCCTTTCGCCTTGTCGATCCCTCGCTCAAGATCGCTGTGATCCGGGAGGACGGCGCAAGAGTAGGCCCGGGCGATGACATTGCCCTGATCGAAGGGCCCGCCCGATCCATTTTGACGGCCGAGAGGGTTGCGCTCAATTTCATGGGGCACCTCAGCGGCGTCGCCACTGCGACCCGCGCCCTCGTTGATGCTGTGGAAGGGACCGGCGCGCGCATCTGCTGCACCCGCAAGACCACGCCGGGGCTTCGCGCCTTTGAGAAACATGCTGTTCTTGCAGGGGGCGGCGTGAACCATCGCTTTGGCCTCGACGACGCAATCCTCATCAAGGACAATCACATTGCTGCTGCAGGCGGTATAACCAAAGCCCTCAGCGCCGCTCAAAGGGCGGCAGGTCACATGACCGCCATCGAAATCGAGGTCGATACACTGGAGCAGCTCGACGAAGCGCTGGCTGCCGGTGCACGCATCATTCTTCTCGATAACATGACACCGCCCGAACTTGAGGCCGCAGTAAAAAAAACCGCTGGCAAGGCAGTGCTTGAAGCCTCGGGGAAAATCAATCTGGAGACTGTCCGCGCCGTTGCCGAAACCGGCGTCGATTACATTTCTTCCGGCTTTATTACCCACAGCGCCCCAACTCTCGATATTGGCCTCGACTTCGATGCTCTGGTCCCTGGAGCCGGAGATTGAATATTGGTCTGGTTGTGTAAGCTGGTTTACAGGACCCGCCAGAGACTTGATCTATCTTGACGGCAGTTTCATATCGTCGAGGAGATTCTGTCATGTTGATCCGGGAATTTGCTGTTGCCGCTTCTGTCTTCGCACTAACCGCCTGCGCTGCGGCGCAAGCCGACCAGGCAGATGCAAAATTCAATGATGCAGACCAGAAGGACCATTACGCTTTCGTTTTGGACGGCCACGACTATGACGTCTCAATATCCGGGATGTCCCATGAAGAGCAGCTTGAATTGCGCCGCGAGATCAATGACGAGGTGCGCGACGCACTTGCAGAGGCCAGACTTGAAATAAGCCAGGCCCTTGCTGAAACAAAAAGCGAACTTGCAAGTCTGAGTATCGAAACCCATCTGGATGGAGAAGGTTTGAGCCAGACCATCGCGATGTCCGTGCAGACCGCGCTGCAAGAGGCACAGCGAGGGCTTGAACAGGCCGAAATGCAGCTGGCCAGAGACGAAGGTCGGCTAACGAGGCAAGCAGAACACATGGCAAGGCAGGCTGAACATATGGCCCGGCAGGCAGAGCACTTGAGCCGCAAGGCGGCTGAAATGAAAATCAAGGCTGAAGTCATGAAACGCGAGGCCGATGAGATGAAGCGCGCGGAGGAGCGTGTCAGGAAAGAGGTGCCGAGAGCGCCGGTTCCCACGCAAGCACCCAGGTCGCCCAAGTCAGACAAGCCGCACAAATCAGACAAGTCGACTTCTACAGAGCCTGCACCGGCTGCCGGCAAGCCTTTTCCCCTGTATCGCCAGACTTTGGCCCCCTATATCCATTAGGCCCATATGTCCGTTGAAGATAACGCCGGGTTCACTGTGCCGGTTGGTTTAGCATCGCAACCAGTCCCCGCCACGTATGTAAACCGGGTTACCCTTCGGGGCGACCGCCCGTGTCATTATACAATTCGTTCCCTATATAATATGATATAGGGGTTTTCAGGCGCGGGCGACGGTCTCCGCGTCTCGGACAGAACGAGGAACACTATGCTTGCGTCCAGGCTTGGCGTTGCTGCCCTGATTGTCATTGCGCTCTCCTTCTTCACCAATAACCGTCCGGTTGGCCGTGTTCATGTGATGAAGGGCGACTCTTCTTTCATTGAAAAAGAAGCCGAACCCACGGTGACCATAGGGCCGTTCACCCTTGATCCCAATGGCACGGACGGCGACACACTTCGTCAAACGATAGAGGTGCTGCGCGACTCGGACGTTCTTGACGAGAAAAACATCAAGGCAATACATGACGAGCTTGAACGAACCCAGGAAAACCATGAGCTTGAGGCTAAAGCTCTCGAAGCCGCCGGGCTTGAGATCGCGCGTAAACTTTCCGCCCTCGACATTGAGAAATCTGATGCTTCGCAGCCGGAGCGCCTGAGTGAGGCTGAAATTCAAAGTCTTGTGGTCGAACGACTCCTGTCCGTTCAGAACCAGATGCACGATGAAGAGGCCCCTGGCGAAGAACCGGCCCGACCGGCTCCCTCTTCAGCGTCAGCGCCACAGCCACAAGGGTACGCAGGTGATGCTGCCACTGCCGTCGAGGACACCGCATCAGAAGTCCCACCGGTTCCCGCCGCTCCATCAGGCACGCGCGTGCCGGGCGATCTCAAGCGGATCGAGGGAGACTTCTCCGGCAAGACGTTGATGGGAACGGATTTCCGCAATCGGGATTTGTCGGGCCTGGATTTCTCGAACGCGCGATTAACCGCTGCAGAGTTTGACGGTTCGGACCTCACGGGCGCGAATTTCTCGGGGGCCAAGATTCAAGGAGCCAGCTTCGCCGGGGCCATCATGGACGACATCATTCTCACCAACGCCCAGGCGCAGACAGCACATTTTGAGCGCGCATCTCTCCTGCGTGCCAATCTGAGCTACGCCAACTTTGCAGGGGCTGTTCTGAAGGGTGCCGATCTGCGGGGAGCCGTCATGGACAGTCTCAATCTCAACGGCGCCGATATGCAGGGCACCCGAACCGGTGAAGCACCCTGAGAAGGCAGTGCCGGCACAGATCAGGTCCCTTGAACGATTACGCCCTGTCGCCCTTGTAAAAGATGTGGCTACCGATGCTGACCGTCTTTTGCAGATGCTCTGACCAGAAAGGGGAGACATAGTCAGCGTGGTAGTGGGTCGCTGCATCGGTGAGGCGAAGACTGTCATCCGCCATTACATAGTTTGCCAGCGATACGGACTTGTTCCAGGTCTTGCCTTCTGGCGGTGTGTCGGTCTTGCCATCACAGGCAAAAGAGAATTGACAACGGTTCTTCTTGTGTTGGTTCTGAAAGACAACGCCGCAAATCGTATTCGGATAGCGCCGGGACTCTTGACGGTTGAGGATAACCTCGGCGACGGCAATCTGTCCTGGCAATGGTTCGCCGCGCGCTTCGTAATAGATCGCCTGGGCCAGACAATGTGCCTCGGTCTCGTCGCGTGACGGCAGACTGTCCAGGACACGGGTCGAGAGGGCATCAAGAACGGCGCGAGACTGGACAGTTTCCTCGCTCATGGCGACAATTATTGCCTCGGCGCTGGCCCGCTGTGACTGGGCTGCACTGATCCCGGCATTATTCAACGCCGAAGACTGCAGAAAAACGAAGCCTGCGCACAGCACTGCGACCAGCGAAAGAGCCGCTGCGAGTTTTCTTCTATCTGACTGTAGCGCGTTCAACATTGCTATCTTTTCCACGATCAATATCTCTCTCATTCGTTTTCAGGCCGGTGTCCCATCACGATCCTGTCGTTTCACAATCCAGGCCAACCCGCGTCTTCTGCTCAAAGTATTAAAGACGCGGCGGGATTTATAGCGTCGGAATCACCGGGGTCAACGCAAGAATTGTCCCACAAATCTGCGGGTTTCGCCCAAAATAGTGCTAATATGATTAAAATTTGAATCAATCTTTTGAATCAAACGCTTAACCGAGACTCTTGCCATTTTGGACTGCGGCAGTTTCGCAACACCGAATCGGGCATTGCGATTCGCGCTCCTGATTTTCTGTATCAAATCGGGATTCGTACGCTGACTAAAGCTGGTTCTTCGAAGTCAGAAAAGCCTGTGCGGCCGCGAGACGAGCGATCGGAACCCGGAAAGGCGAGCATGATACGTAGTCAAGGCCAACCGTCTCACAAAAGTCGATAGAAGCCGGGTCGCCTCCGTGTTCGCCACAAATACCCAGCTTGATACCGGGCCTTGCGGTCCTGCCTCTTTCGACGGCGATCTTGATCAACTGACCAACACCCTGCCTGTCAAGGCTGACAAAGGGATCCCGATCAATGACCCCCTTCTTGATGTAGTCGGTCAAAAAGCGCGCCGCATCATCACGGCTGATGCCCCAGGTGGTCTGAGTCAGATCATTGGTGCCAAACGAAAAGAACTCTGCAGACCGAGCAATGTCATCTGCGTTCAAGGCCGCGCGTGGCAGTTCTATCATGGTCCCGACTTTAAAGGCGAGCTTGCACCCCCGCTCACTTTCCACGAGGGCGGCGATGGCAACAATGCGGTCTTTCAGGTAATCAAGCTCACTCTTGTCGGCAACCAGCGGGATCATTATTTCTGCTTCAACGGTTTTTTTGAACTCCTTCGAGACATGATCCGCAGCTTCAAAAATTGCCCGAGCCTGCATTTCGTAGATCTCGGGGTGGGAAATACCAAGTCGGCAGCCACGATGGCCGAGCATCGGGTTGGTTTCGGCAAGATCGCGGGCACGGTCGCGAACATCGCCCGGCGTGAGCCCTGTGACCTTGCAGAGTTTGTCGATTTCATCATCGCTGTGCGGCAAAAACTCGTGCAAGGGCGGGTCAAGCAGCCGGATGGTCACCGGAAGCCCGCGCATAATCTCAAAAAGCTCAACGAAGTCCTGTCGCTGCATCGGCAGAAGCTTGTCCAGGGCGAGGCGGCGACCGGTCTCGTCTCCGGCCAGGATCATCTCCTGGACACTTGTGATGCGCTCTGCGTCAAAGAACATGTGTTCGGTCCGGCATAGCCCGATACCTTCGGCGCCAAAGTCGCGAGCCGTGCGCGCATCCAGCGGGGTTTCCGCATTGGCGCGCACTTTCAGGCGGCGCACGTCGTCGGCCCACTCCATGAGCCGGGAAAAATCGCCCGAGAGTTCCGGCTGAATGGTCGGGACCTTGCCCAGCATGACTTGCCCCCTGGTGCCATCAATGGTGATGATATCGCCCTTTTTGACCTCTTGCCCCATGGCCGTGAACCTCTCCCGGGCGTAGTCGATACGAACGGAGCCTACACCCGAAACGCACGGGCGGCCCATGCCCCGGGCAACCACCGCTGCATGAGACGTCATACCGCCGCGTGATGTCAAAATGCCCTGGGCGGCATGCATCCCGTGAATATCTTCAGGACTGGTCTCGATGCGAACGAGAATAACCTTGCGCCCTTCGCTGGCAACGTGCTCCGCGTCCTCTGAATTAAAAACCACTTCGCCACTTGCCGCGCCGGGCGATGCAGGAAGCCCTGTGGCTATGATCGTACGTTCGGCCGCCGGATCAAGTGTCGGGTGGAGCAATTGATCAAGTGACTCCGGCTCTATGCGCCCGAGCGCCTCTTCTTTGGTAATAAGCCCTTCATCGACCATGTCGACCGCGACCTTCAGAGCTGCCTTTGTTGTACGTTTGCCGTGTCGGGTCTGGAGCATCCAGAGCCTGCCCTGCTGGACAGTGAATTCGATGTCCTGCATGTCCTTGTAGTGTCTCTCGAGCCTGTCGAAATTGTCGGAAAGCTCGGCATAGACTTCCGGCATCAACTCCTCCAGCGATGGATCAGTGGACCCTTGCTCCTCGCTGCCCTTTTCTGTGATTTGGCGCGGCGTCCTTATACCGGCGACTACGTCCTCGCCCTGCGCGTTGACCAGGTATTCACCGTAATAGACCCGCTCACCGGTTGCCGGGTTGCGGGTAAAGGCGACGCCCGTTGCGCTGTCATCACCCATATTGCCAAATACCATGGCCTGAACGTTGACTGCCGTTCCCCAGCTTTCTGGAATGTTGTGCAGGTTTCTGTAGGTTTCCGCGCGCGCGTTACGCCAGGAACCGAAAACAGCGGCGATGGATCTCGAAAGCTGTTCTGCCGGATCCTGAGGGAAGGCCTCACCGCCTTCCCGCTCGACGCACTCCTTGTACTGGCCGACAAGTACTTTCCAGTCGTCTGCATCAAGATCCGTGTCAAACGTATGGCCCTGCTCTTCTTTGTAGATGTCGAGCAATTCCTCGAATGAATGATGATCTATGCCCAACACCACACTGGCGTACATCTGAATGAAGCGGCGATAGCTATCCCAGGCAAAGCGCGGATCGCCGGAGAGCGACGCCAGCCCCTCAACGGTCACGTCATTGAGACCAAGATTGAGAACCGTATCCATCATGCCGGGCATTGATGCCCGTCCGCCAGATCGCACAGAGACAAGCAGCGGGTTTTTCTCATCGCCAAACGTACGCCCCGCGGCGACGCCGATCTGGGCAAGGGCGGCATCAATTTGAACACCCAGGGCAGCAGGTAATTGGCGATTATTGGCGTAAAAGGCTGTGCATACTTCGGTGGTCACCGTAAAGCCGGGCGGCACCGGCAGGTCGAGATTGCTCATTTCGGCCAGATTTGCGCCCTTGCCGCCGAGTAATTCTTTCATTTCGGCAGTGCCTTCGGCATGCCCTGCGCCAAATGAATAAACCCATTTCGTCATGCTCGTGACCCTTCGCGACGTTACTGGTTTCTTCTATCCCTCGATTCTGGAGAATACCGCAACGCTTTCAAGAACCGAACGGACCCCGGATAGCAGCAGCAATCGGTTCTTCCGAATCTTGCCGTCTTCTGCGTTGACCGTCACACTTTCAAAGAAGGCATCGACAGGGCCGCGCAGCTTACTCATGGCAGTCAAAGCACTGGCAAAATCCTCGGCTTCGACGGCCTTGCCAGTGCGTGCCAGAACATCGGCCAATTCGGCAAACAGCTGGCGCTCCTCATCCCGCTCGAAAAGCGCTGGATCGGCCTCGCCCAAATATTCGGCCTTGTCCTTCTTTTCTTCCTTACCAAGAATATTTACAGCGCGGCGATAGAGCGCAAGGAGATCGGCTCCGTCGCTACTTGCCAGAAAAACTTCAAGGGCCTTGACGCGCTCCACAATGAGAACCAGATCATCCTGACCGCCCAGAGCAAAGACCGCATCGATCAGATCATGACGCACCCCGGTCTCACGGAAATAGGGCTTCATGCGTTCGGCGAAGAAACTCATGAGATCGGCAATTTCGGCGTAATCAACGCGGCGCTTGCTGCCATGACCATCAACAACCTGCTGGCTTGCCGCGAACTGAAAGAGATCAAGCAAACTGATCCGTAAATTGTTTTCCAGGATCAGACGAATAGACCCAAGCGCTGCACGGCGCAGCGCAAAGGGGTCCTTTGACCCTGTGGGTTTTTCATCAATAGCCCAGAAACCGGTCAAAATATCGACCTTTTCGGCAAGGGCCAGCGCCACACTGACGGGGGCCGTCGGGCAACGATCCGAAGGGCCCTGCGGCGAATAGTGATCGCGCACCGCATCACCAACCGCTTCGGCCTCACCGTCTCCGATTGCATAATAGCGCCCCATGAGCCCCTGAAGCTCCGGGAATTCGGCGACCATTTCTGTCAAAAGATCCGCTTTTGCCAGACGAGCGGCGCGCGCGGTGTTGATCTTGTCGGCGCCAATAAGGTCGGCACATTTCTCGGCCAGTTTTTCGACCCGGCCAACCTTGTCATAGACGGCTCCGAGCCGGGCGTGGAAGACCATGTCCTTCAAGCCATCAAGACGGCTCTCGAGTTTTTGTTTTCTATCCTGATCCCAGAAGAACTTGGCATCCGACAAACGTGCGCGCAGGACGCGCTCATTGCCATCGATAATGGCAGCGCCCTGATCAGAGGTCTCCATATTCGCAACCACAATAAAGCGTGGGGCGAGTTCACCAGTCGCTTTGTCATTCATCGAAAAGTATTTTTGATGCGACCGCATGGCAGTGATCAAAACTTCGGCGGGAACATCCATGAAAGCATCATCGATCTTGCCGGTCAGCACGACGGGCCACTCGACCAGACCCGCCACTTCATCAATCAGGCCCAGGTCCTCTATAAGGTCAAAGCCCGCGGCGCTTGCTGCTTCGCGCGCGCCATTGAGGATAGCGGTTTTGCGCTCCTCGCGATCAAGTATGACTTTTGCGTCCCTGAGGCCTGCCACATAGCCGTCATAGTCCGTTACCGCGAAAGGCTCCGACCCAAGGAAGCGGTGGCCCGACGTCTGGTTTGTCGACTTGATCTCTTCCACCTGGAACGGCACGACCTTGCCATCAAACAGGCACAGGATACCGTGCAAGGGACGTACCCAGCGCAGGCTCGAAGACCCCCAGCGCTGGGATTTCGGCCAGGGAAAACTCCGCACAATCGAGGGCACAAGTTCTGCTATAACATCGGCCGTCGGGCGGCCTTTTTTCTCGGAGAGGGCAACGTAGAAATCGCCTTTGGGGCTCGACTGGACCTCGACTTCGTCCAGTGTCTTGCCGACGGAGCGCAGAAACCCCTCAACGGCTTTTTCCGGCGCACCAACTTTGGGACCCTTGCGTTCCTCGCGCAGGTCGGCTTGCGCCGCCGGCAACCCTTCGACATGGAGCATCAGACGACGCGGCGTCACACAGGCAACCATATTGGTAAACGCCAGACCTTCGGCCTTGAGGCCTATGGTGACAAGGCGCTGCAAGTCATCCGCCGCACCTTTTTGCATGCGCGCCGGGATTTCTTCAGAGAACAGTTCAAGTAACATATCAGCCATGGTTCACCCCCTGACTTTCCAGCCACCTGGTTGCACAGCCGCGTGCCAGGGTCCGTACACGTCCGATATAAGCGGCGCGTTCGGTTACCGAGATAACGCCGCGCGCATCAAGAAGGTTGAATGTGTGGCCGGCCTTCAACATTTGATCATAGGCCGGGAGCGTAAGAGAATGCTCCAGCAGATTGAGGCATTCGGCTTCCGCATCAGTGAAATGGCGAAATAACTGCTCTGTGTCTGCATGTTCAAAATTATAGGCAGAGAACTCTTGTTCGGCCTGCAGGAAGACATCTCCATAGCTCACGCCGTGGCCGTTAAAATCAAGATCATAGATCGAGTTAACACCCTGGACATACATAGCCAGGCGCTCAAGACCGTAGGTGATTTCGCCGGCGACAGGATCGCAATCATAACCGCCGACCTGCTGGAAATAAGTGAACTGGGTGACCTCCATGCCATCAAGCCAGACCTCCCACCCAAGACCCCAGGCGCCGAGGGTCGGGTTTTCCCAGTCGTCCTCGACAAACCGGATGTCGTGAGCCATGGGGTCAATGCCCAGTTCGCGCAGCGAATTCAGATAGAGCTCCTGAATATTATCCGGTGAGGGCTTGAGGAGCACCTGATACTGGTAGAAGTGTTGCAAGCGATTGGGGTTTTCCCCGTAGCGGCCGTCTTTGGGGCGGCGTGACGGCTGCACATAGGCAACATTCCAGGGCTTCGGGCCGAGGGCGCGCAGCGTTGTGGCCGGATGTGAGGTCCCGGCCCCCATCTCCTTGTCATAGGGCTGCAGCAGGACACAGCCCTGCTTCGCCCAATAGGTCTGAAGCGTGAGGATCAACCCCTGAAAGGAAATATCGGGACTTGTCGTTCCGTCATTTGGCCTGGTAGCCTGTTGTGGCGCCATAACTGGTACTCATCATTATTTGAAAACGCCGGTCCAACAGGGTTGTTGCGGGTCGACTCAGGGCGAGTCGGCTCAGGGCGGGTCGGGGTGGAAACTAGCGACAGGGGCCGCAGGGGTCAAGATATGCCTGGATCGGGACACCAAGGATCACCAGGGGCACCCCTGACGGCCGCAATTGGACGCGGCGCTCGTCGGGACATAGGCTTCGCAAACCGCACACTGGCGCATATCTTCAGCGGTTACCTTTTCACGGGACTGATGCTCGGCTCGGGCCTTTTCCTTGTACTCGGCGGCCTTTCGTTTGGCCTCTTCCATTTTGGCCTTATAGCTTCCCTTGCCACCAATGAGGGACCTGAAGAAGAAAACACCAAAGAGCACCACGAGAAGGGCTGACAGGGCATTTAACATGGCTGCTCTCCTGATTACTGATTAAAGGCCAAACCGGGACCACAGGGAACGAACCTCGACGGCATTGAGAAGCTCGCCGGCAAACCCTGCACCAATGGCGCGCGCCGGCTGTTCTTCGACAGAGCCCGTCTTCATGCCGAAGCTGGTGGCACGCTTCCACCAGGGCCGCTCCCGCGTCACGACGATGAGCCTGACTTTCTTGCCAAAGCGCCGCCGCATCACAGTACGCAGATCACCGATCCCGTCGATGAGACCGAGCCTGACCGCCTGGGTGCCGGACCAGAACTCACCGGAAAAGAGCTTGTCGTCGTCCTCTGTGAGACGGTTGCCCCGCCTCTCCTTCACAACGGACTTGAAAGTGGTGTGCACTTCGGCCTGCATGGCAAGGAGCCGTTTGATATCTTCCTCGTTCTCGGGCTGGAAAGGATCAAGCGTGGCTTTACGGTCACCCGCAGTATAGATGCGGCGCTCGACACCAAATTTCTCGATAGCCTTGTCAAATCCGAACCCGGCAGAAACGACACCGATCGAGCCCACAATCGAGCTTTCGTCGGCAAAGATTTCGTCGGCCGCAACGGAAATATAATACCCGCCCGAAGCGGCGACATCTTCCATGAAAGCAAAGACCGGGACGCCCTTCTCATCCGCAAGGGCGCGTATTCTCTTGAAGATCAGGCTGGACTGCACCGGCGAACCGCCTGGAGAATTTACCACCAGGGCAACTGCCTTCAGCTGCGGTATATCAAAGGCATGTTTGATTGCACCGGCCAGGCCGCTCAAATTCAGCCCCTGACCGAAGCGTCCCGCGGAAGAAATCACCCCGTTCATTCTCAGAACCGCTACACGCGGCCCACGTTTTCGGGAAAAGGGCAATTTTTGCAGAAATTTCTTCATAATATCAATGTCTTACTCTCTGACGTCGCCGGAACTTCCCATCCCGGCAGCAGGGTCAATCTCAACGCGACTGGACGCGTGCGTAATTTAGCCATAGATAAGCTCTATAGTGCAGAAATTCAATGTTTCCGGTCACTCTTGCTGAATGAGGGTTGCTGAAATCGATTGGGAGAACAGTGCGTTACATTTTTTCATGTCCAGTTGTGGTGGCAGGGCTTGTTGTGATGACGGGGTCGGCGGCCGTTCCAGCGCTGGCACTTGATGAAGAACAAATGTCCGTACCGCCGTTCTCGCTGCAAGGTCCCGTGGATGCCGGCGGGCTGTCCGCTGCGGGCGCTGTCGCGGATTGCCAACTTGCGCAGGCGACAATCGAAAACGAGAAGTATTTCCAGGGCCTTGTTATTTTTGACGCCTGCATTGATGAGCTGCGTGACGTGGAGCTTCAATCCCACTATCTGCACTTTCGCGGTACACTCTTTGAGCGCATCGGCGCACACAATCGGGCGATCGATGATTTTTCCAGAGCCGTCAAGCAACAACCCGAGAACACAGGTTATGCTGTGTCGCTGGGTCGGGCCTGGCTCGGACGTGAAGACAACAAACTCGCACTGGCGCTTTTCCGGTCTACCCTTCGCCTTGCCCCTCACAACGCCGATGTCCTGGCCGGGCTCGGCACCGCGTGGCTCCAGAGCGGAGAGACCCAGCGGGCCATTGCCTTTTTGCAACGCGCCCTTGAGATCAATCCGGGTCATGTCCCCGCCTTGAGGGATCGCGGGTTGGCGTCTCTTTACAAGGGCGCTGCCGCCCCCGCTCTCGCAGACTTTGACCGCGCCATCGCACTGGCCGCGCCGAGCTCTGACCTGTTTCTCTATCGCGGCATGGCTCAACATCGACTGGGCCAAAGCGCGGCGGCGCTTGAAGACTTTAATCGGGCGGCTGACCTTGATCCGACAAGCCCCCGCGTTCTGGTCAATCGCGGCGCGCTCCTTGCGCACCTTGATAGACCAGAGGAAGCCGCCGCCGATTTCACGGCAGCGATTGACCTCAACCCGGGAACCGCTGATGCGTACTATGGCCGAGGGTTGCTCGGCGCACGCCTTGCCGGGACGGACGAGAATTTGCTGGACCAGGCACGCTCTGACCTGAAACAGGCCATCACCCTTGACCCGGACAATCCCCAGCTTGACGCTGCCATGGTGATCCTCCAACCGGTAGAAACAAAGCCCGTGAAACGCCGCTATTAGCTGAGATCTATCCCCGCCCCGCCGCGCAATATCGCCTCGGTTTCCGGCGCATAGCGCCTCGGCGGAGCGTGAAGACGAAGACCGGGCAAGAGTCTGAGAGCGCCGGAGGTTCCTTTTTGGCCGGAAATAATTATCCGCTTCGCCGCCTTGCCATTGCCTGGCCACAGGGGGAAAACCACAAGATCACCAAGCGGGCCAGAGAGATGGCCAAGCAGATCATCGAGAAACTCTGCAGGATGAACCAGAGTCAGAGTTCCCTGCGGCTTCAGAAAGTTTATCGATTGCGACAGCCAGCTTTTGATGAAATCAGCTCCGTCATGCATATGGGCGCGGCTCTTGCTTTCGTTCGGTGGTGAAATTGCCTTGTGGAAATCATAGAACGGCGGATTTGTGAGAACATGGTCAAAGCTGTCCACCTCCAGTTCTGCCGGCGGAACCATAATGTCCCCACAGGTTACCCGCACATCATCAATGGCATTACGTTTGGCGTTCCTGTTCGCAAGATCTACCAGATCCGCCTGTATTTCCAATCCGTGGAGCTTGATCCCGCCAACCCGCTTCGCCAGGCACAGGCCGGTGACGCCGACCCCCATGCCGATGTCGAGAACGCGGTCCCCGGGGCGAGCTGGCACTGCAGCTGCCAGGCACACAGCGTCAATAGCTGCGCGATACCCCTCACGGGGTTGAAAGATCCCCAGCGCGCCGTCCAGAAAGGCATTGTCTGTCACATCCTGATCTGTGACGCTTGGCTGATCTGTGACCTCTGGCTGATCTGTAACCTCTGGCAGTTGATCGCTCATGACACCTTTTGCTCTCAATGTCCCCGGTATGACGGGGTATCTGACCCTGTCACGCCTGCATGAATTGTGGCAACAGAGCGCTTTCAAGCTCGGTCCCGCGCAGCAAGTCGCGCACTGCGGCGCAGTCGTCTTCAGAAATCATTACACGTTTGGGGAAGAGGCCAATGCTACCCTCAACGATTGAAATGTTACTGTCAAAAACAGCCATATGGATGCCGGCATCCTTGAGGATTGCCTCGATATAACTGATATCGACCGGGTTTGTGGTCCGCATGACCTCAATCATCGCCTTGCTGCTCCCTCTACTGCAACTTCGTGCCGCAGGGCGCCGTCAGAACTGCGGCTTGACCCTTCCGGTCACTCCACCATAATGTCTCCTTGTTGGACCAAATACTACTAAAATGAGGCAGGCACTGTGGCAGTCGTTGTAAAGTTTGAGGGAGCCAAATCGGCCAAAGACCCTGCGGGAGACAATGCCGTTGCCCAATTGCAGTCGCTGGTCGCTGAAGAGCTGACCCGGGTGAACGACGTCATTATCGACCGGATGGAAAGCCCGGTCGAGATGATCCCGAACCTTGCCGGCCATCTCATCAATTCCGGCGGCAAGCGAATCCGGCCCATGATCACCCTGGCGGCGGCTAAAATGTGCGGTTACCGAGGCGAGGCTCAGCTCAAACTTGCTGCCGCTGTGGAATTCATTCACACCGCAACGCTGCTGCACGATGATGTCATCGACGAAAGTGACCTTAGGCGCGGCTCGCCCACGGCCAACACGATCTGGGGCAATCAGGCCAGTGTTCTGGTCGGCGACTTCCTGTTCTCGCGCTCGTTCCAGTTGATGGTCGAAGCCGACAATGTGCGGGTCCTCGATATTCTCTCAAATGCCTCGGCGATTATTGCCGAAGGCGAGGTGATGCAGCTCATCACCGCCAATGACACTTCTACCACCGAAGATAACTACCTCAAGGTCATCAGCGCCAAGACGGCGGCACTGTTTGAAGCGGCGGCGCAGGTCGGTGCTGTCATCGCGGGAGCACCGGCGGGCGAGGAAAATGCCCTACATTCCTATGGCCACAATCTTGGTATTGCCTTTCAGATCGTCGACGATGCGCTTGATTATTCCGGCGCCCAGGCGAAACTCGGCAAGACCATCGGAGACGACTTCCGCGAAGGCAAGGTGACACTGCCGATCCTGCTTGCGTTCCGCCGCGGCAATGACGATGAACGCGCCTTCTGGAACCGCACGATTGTCGACGGCGAGCAGGACGAGGCAGATCTTCAGCGCGCGATTTCATTGCTGGTCAAGCATGATGCCCTGAAAGACACCATCGAACGCGCCCGCCACTACGGCGCCATGGCAAAAGACGCCCTGGCGATTTTCCCGGAAAGCGAATACACCAAAGCACTCAACGGCATCGTCGACTTTTGCATCAACCGCACTTATTAATCTACATTTCCGGCGCAAACCCACCAGTCCGGATGGAGAGAGGCCAGCGCATGCCGAGCTGCGCGCGCGTCGGCTTCGTGTTCGAACAGTCCGAAACACGTCGCACCGGACCCCGACATCCGGGCCAGAGCGATTTGGTCGCAGGCGCGCAAGGCATCGAGGCAGTGCTGAATCTCAGGCTCCAGCGCAATCGCCGGTTTCTGAAGATCATTTTTCGCAGAACCCAGATATTCTGTCAGCCCACTGAAAGAGCTCAATCCTTCAGGCGCTTGAGAGAATGCTTCGCTGCCCCCTGATATATCCAGATCCCTGAAAACAGAGCCGGTGGGGACAGGGCGTCCACAATTGGCAAGAACGAGCCAATGCGGAACCAGATCCTGGACCGGCTGCACACCTTCACCTATTCCGGACATGATGGCGCTGCAGCTTGCCATACAAACGGGCACGTCGGCGCCCAGCCCGAGCGCAATATCCAGTAGTTTGACTTCATCCGGCTGAAGCGACCAGAGCTTGAGGAGCCCCCGGAGCGCGGCAGCAGCATCGGCTGAACCGCCACCGATCCCCGCCGCCGTTGGAAGATTTTTTTCAAGCACAATGCGGGCGCCTCGCGTGACACCAAACGCCTGTTGCAGGTCTTTTGCTGCACGCAGAACCAGGTTGCTCTGTGGGTCAGACCCTTTCAGGTCTGCGGCGCGCGGGCCCTCCAGGGTAAGGCTGATCTCGTCGTCAGCCTCAAAAATCAGCCGGTCGAAAATATCCGGGAAAACCACCAGACTTTGGAGCATGTGATAGCCGTCTTCGCGCCGTCCGGTGACATGGAGGGTGAGGTTGACTTTGGCCCTGGCAATTTCAGTGATCATCAAAAAACCTTACTGGCCCGAGGCGAACCGAACTTGATTTTCATTCAGCTCATTCAGGTAACCGGCTCAGGGTGTTTGAGACCGTCGATCAGTTTCGCCCTGATTATTTCGATCTGATCCTGCGCGGGATCGCGTTCCAGCGCATGTTGCCACTGGAACTGCGCTTCTCTTTTACGGTTAGCCATCCAGTAGGCATCGCCAAGATGCTCATGAAGCGTTGGATCTTCAGGTTCAAGTTCAAGGGCACGTTCAAGATATTTGACGGCGGTGTCGTATTCTCCAAGACGGAAATGAGCCCAGCCCAGACTGTCGACAATAAAGCCGTTGCCCGGTGACAGGTCCACGGCTGTTCGGACAAGCTCCAACCCCTCCTCCAGCCGCAGGCCGCGGTCCACCCAGGAGTAGCCAAGATGGTTGAGGACAATTGGCTGATCCGGAGCGCGCTCCAGCGCTGCCAGAAGATCGATTTCGGCTTCAGTCCAAAATCCGGCTTGCTCAAGTGAGGCCCCGCGAGAATAGTAAAGGAACCAGCTGGCCTTCTCATCACCAAGGAGTTCAAAGGCACGGTCGTAAGCCCCGACCGCCTGCTCGTATTTTTCATTTGACCGCAGAATGTCGCCAAGCGCTATGGTTGCCGTCGGATCGTTCGGATGATTGGCTATCGCGCGTAGCAATATTTTTTCCGCTTCTTCCGGACGCCCCATCCGCTCAAGGCTGAGCGCAATCTGGACACCTGCCGCCGGCGCGAACGGATGATCAAGCGGAACTGATGCCATGGCGCGCGCCGACAATTCGTATTGTTGTGCCTGCCAGTAAAGCTCGCCCATGAGGAGCCGCGCCTCCTGAAAATCCGGCTTTACCCAAAGCGCCATTTGAAGATAGAGGATCGGCAGATTGATATTTCGATCACCCGCCAGGAGGCCCGCAACACCATAAATTGCCTCTGCAACGCCGTCTCTTGTATTCTTGATGAGCCGGTCCGGGACATTCTCGCCACCTGTTGCGCGCCTCAACGAATATTCAATCAGAGCGTTGTCCGGCAGATTGGCAAGAAAGGCCTGGTAAAGCGCGACAGCTTCTAGCGGCCTTTTGTTACGCTCCAGAAACCGACCGTATGCGTCAACTATCCGGATTGCGACCGTATCACTTTCTTCAACGGCTTTGCGGTAGTGCTGCTCGGCGAGTTCGTTTTTGCCCTGAGCATCGTACATGAGGGCCAGATGATAGGAGCGATAAATGTCCTCTCGCCCAAGGGCATTGAGGTTCCCGAGAATCGCCTCAGCCTGTTGGAAATCGCGCTCCGAGGCAAAGATCCATGCCTTTATGAGATCAATGGCAAAGCCGTTGTAGAGCCCCCGTGCCGACTCTTCGAGATGCTTGCGCGCCGTGCTCATGCGCCCGCGTTCGATTTCCCTGACCGCCAACGCCAGCCGGGCAAGCCGGTTGTCAGACCCGTTTTCAACAATCCGGGACGCCAGGTCCCGCGCTTTGGTTTTGTTACCCGCAGAGACCTCAAACATGAAGGCCCGCTCAAGAAGGATTTGATTATCCGGATCGGCCTTCAGCGCACGGTCATAGTAGTTCGCTGCAGCGCGGCTATCCTTAAGGCGCGTTGCTTCCTGAGCGGCGAGGTAATTACCATAGAGTGTGCCAATCCTGGCGTAGGAGGTCTCAGGCTCGCCAAGCACGCTGGCGTAATCCTGCTGGCCAGTTGTTTCGCAGGCCGTCAAAGAGACAGCCGCCACCAGCACAGCATTTGCCAGAACGCCATTGAAAGGCGAAATGACTGCAGGCCACCGTGCAGATCGAAGGAGCCCCTCAAAAATACGCCTGCCTCTCATTCTGCCTCTTGTCCTTCCCGTCAGCAGGTTTCCGTCAGGCCAGAGCCCCCGGAAACCTCATGCAGAATGAGCCTATCACAAATTACCAAATTATCTGTGCCACCATATTCGGACGTGCCTACATGTTTGGATAGGTTGGGCCGCCGCCGCCTTCAGGCACTGTCCAGTTGATATTCTGGCTTGGGTCCTTGATATCGCAGGTTTTGCAGTGGACGCAGTTTTGCGCATTAATCTGGAACTTCGGGTTTGAACCGTCGTCGTCTGTCAGCACTTCATAAACGCCTGCAGGGCAGAAACGCTGAGCGGGCTCCGCCCATTTGGGCAGGTTGACGTTGATCGGCAAATCCGGGTCCTTCAGCTGCAGGTGAATCGGCTGGTCTTCTTCGTGATTGGTGCTCGAAATGAAGACCGACGAAAGCTTGTCGAAACTGACCACGCCATCAGGTTTTGGATAATCTATCGGGGTACACTGATTGGCCGGCTTGAGCGTCGCATAATCCGGCTTGCCGTGCTTCAAGGTCCCAAAGAGCGAGAAGCGGAATATGGTCTGGAACCACATGTCGAAACCGCCCAGCATGGTGCCGATGATCGCGCCAAATCTGCCAACCAGAGGTTTGACGTTTCTGACTGGATTCAGATCCTTGTAGACGTGGCTCTTGGCCAATTCTTCCGGATAAGCCTCGAGCTCATCCCAGGACCGATCTTGTTTCAGCGCTGCTGCTGCGGCTTCAGCGGCAACCATGGCTGACTTCATGGCATTGTGGGTGCCCTTGATGCGCGGAAGATTCATAAAGCCGGCGGAACAGCCGATCAGCGCACCGCCCGGGAAGACAAGTTTGGGAATGGATTGCAGACCGCCACTGGTCATTGCGCGCGCACCATAGGAAATGCGCTTGCCACCTTCAAAGATGGGGCGAATATCCGGATGTTGCTTAAACCGTTGCAACTCGTCAAAGGGCGACAGGTACGGGTTCTTGTAATTCAAATGGAGAACAAAACCCAGAGAGACATAATTGTCGCCAAAATGATACATGAATGTCCCACCGCCGGTATCGCTTTTCAGCGGCCACCCCATGGTGTGCATGACTCTGCCGGGTTTGTGCTGCGCCGGATCGATTTGCCACAGCTCCTTGATCCCGATGCCGAACTTCTGAAAGTCACAATCCTTGTCGAGCTCAAATTTGGACATCAGCTGTTTGGCGAGCGATCCGCGAGCGCCTTCGGAAATGAAGGTGTATTTGCCATGCAATTCCATGCCGCGTGTATAACTGTCCTTCGGCTGGCCATCGCGGCCAATACCAAAGTCGCCGGTTGCGACGCCTTTGACCGAACCATCTTCGTTATAGACGACTTCAGAGGCGGCAAAGCCCGGGTAAATCTCGACACCCATGGCCTCGGCCTGTTCGGCCATCCAGCGACACAGATTACCGAGCGAGACGATGTAAGTGCCGTGATTGCTCATCAGGGGCGGAAACGTAAAATTCGGCAGGGTCATAGACCCGGCCGGTCCAAGAACAAGCATCTTGTCCTCGGTAACCTCAGCATCCATCGGTGCGCCGCGTTCGATGAAATCGGGGAAGAGCTCCTTGAGCGCTATGGGATCAAGAACCGCACCGGACAGGATATGCGCCCCAACCTCGGCGCCCTTTTCCAAAACACAAACCGAAATTTCACGGCCTTCTTCCTCAGCAACCTGCTTCAACCGGATCGCAGCTGAAAGCCCGGCGGGGCCGGCCCCGACGATGACGACGTCATATTCCATGGATTCACGTTCAACGGCTTCAGACATTTTACCTCCTTCGCCCTGCCAACACGCTTTAGTTTGTGCGGCAGCGGCGTGGTTTTTATTTTGGTTTTCTTGACGGGCTGACTGAATTCAGACCTGTAACACGGATGGCATCGACACGATTTATGAAGCCTCACAGGGCGAGGGTCAATGATTCGCGTGATAATCGGTGCAATTACGCGCCTGAATCCACCCGATTACGCCTCATGCCTGCCTGAAACCGTTGCAATACCCGAATGGTTCTCATTGGCACTCGATTGGTCTAGGGTCCTGCAGTGAATTATTCGGCAAGGGACGATCCCGAGAGCATGAACTCCAATCCGGACAGAAGAGACCTTTCGGGGCAAGAGGCTGCCGCACTGCTGGCTTGGTATGTCTCGTCGGGCGCTGATGAGGCTGTGGGCGAGGTGCCGGTCAACCGGTTTGAGCTGCCGTCTCAATCTGCCCATGCAGCCAGCGTTGCACCAGTGGTCCCGGCAGCATCCGGGGCCAGGCCAACGCCGCCGCTCGCATCGGCGCAACCGGCAGCTCTGCCTGATCACACCATTGATGCTCTCGCGACAGCCCGTGAACTGGCGGGCGCTGCGACCACGCTTGAAGAGCTGCGGGCCGCGATTGAGAGCTTTGAGGGGTGCGGGCTCAAATCCACGGCTCATTCGACCGTGTTTTGTGATGGCAACCCGAAGGCGCGGATCATGCTGGTGGGCGAGGCCCCGGGCAAGGACGAGGATCGCCAGGGGCGGCCCTTTGTCGGCCCCGCGGGGCAACTCCTCGACCGGATGTTTGCAGCCATTGATCTCAAACGAACCGACGAGGATCCGGCGAAGTCGATCTATATCGCCAATATTCTGCCGTGGCGACCACCTGGCAACCGCGATCCCTCGACCGAGGAGATCGCGCTCTGCCTTCCCTTCCTGCTCAGGCACATCGAACTTCAGAAACCGCAGATCATTGTCGCCCTCGGCGGCGTATCCTCGAAGCAATTGCTGGGCACATCAACCGGCATCATGAAGACCCGGGGCCGCTGGGCAGATATCTCGATCGGCGAGCGCACAATTCCGGTCCTGCCGATGTTCCATCCGGCGTATCTCCTGCGCCAACCTGCCCAGAAGCGCTATGCCTGGGCCGATCTCCAATCCCTCAGGGCGAGAATCGAGGCACTGTGAGGCTCCAGGGCGAGGGTTCGGGCAATTGATCCAGAGCTTTTCCCGTCACGCCCGGACCACTTGTGAAAGCCCTGATTTCTGCGGGTCCTATAAAAATTAAGCTGGTATTAGGCAGACAAGGCCAGAATAGAGTTTGTTAGAACCGATGCGGTTAAACGGTGTCAAAACGGCAGGAGTTCGCCTGCGTGCAAGGAAACAGTTGTTTGCGTTATTCAGGTCTTCTCCCCCGTTTTAAAGTTGCCGGGCTCGCAGGTCTCATCGCCATGGGCAGTCTTCTGGCCAACCTCATGCCTGCTGTGGCGGCAGAGTTGCCGCGGGCGAAACCCGATGTGCCACCACTGGAAATTCTCGAGCCCGCCGGTCCCTGGGCCATCCTCAGCGAGGCGGATACGCAGCGCTATGCCCGCATCTTTGATTTGCAAGGCCGCGGCGATATGAAAGCTGCCAACCTGGTGATCGCGGACCTCGGAAACGACATCCTGATGGGCCATGTTCTGTTTCAGCGCTATCTCCACCCGACGGCCTACCGCTCCCGCTATTGGGAGCTTTCCGACTGGCTCACCCTCTACAATGATCATCCCGGCGCCAGCCGTATCTATCATCTGGCCAAGCGCCGCCATCCTTCCGGCGCTGCAAATCCCAAACGCCACGAGCTGCGCCAGTGGCGCTCCATGCCGAACAATCCAGGGATCAAGGCCAATCCGCCCCGGCGCCAGAGCGCTTCGAAAAGACGCCAGGTCACAAAGATCAAAATCCATGTGCGCTCTCTTTTGAGGCGCGAGCGGCCGACGCAGGCGCTCAATTATGTGAATGCGCGCAAGACCCAGCGCAGCCTCACCACCCATGAGTACGATCAGATCCGTCAGTGGATCGCGAACTCCTATTATCTTGAAAATGTTGATGACAAGGCACTGCGCCTTGCCGATGCCGTCGCCAAAAGCAGTGGCCGGAAAGTCCCTTTGTCTTACTGGACCGCAGGACTTGCGTCCTGGCGGCTGAGTGAGACAGAAAAGGCCGCGGTGTATTTCACCAAACTGGCAGACGCTGACTACGTGTCGCCGTCGACCCGGTCTGCGGGTGCCTATTGGGCGGCCCGGGCAAACCTCGCCATTCGCGAGCCCGGGCGTGCGACCGCCATGCTGGAGCTGGCGGCGGCCAACAGCACCAGTTTTTACGGTATTCTCGCCGCGCGCCAGCTCGGCATTGATCCGCGCCTGGGTGAAGACAGGCTTGAAATATCCGACGAGGATATTATCGCAGCCCTGAACCGCCCCGGCGTGGCGCGCGCTGTTGCGCTTGCGCAAGTGGGCGAGACCGCTCGCGCAGAAGCTGAAATGCGGCGGGTGCACGGAAAATCCAAACCGGCCGACGACGGCCCGCTCTTGATGCTGGCGCAACACTGGAAACTGCCCGCCGCGCAACTTGAAATCGCCAACTATTCAGACGTTCCGGCAATCCACGCCGGGCGTTTTCCGGTGCCGGATTTCACACCCGATGATGGCTTCACACTCGACCGGGCGCTGCTGTTTGCCTTCATACGTCAGGAGAGCAAGTTTGACAGCCGCGCGACCAGCAGCGTCGGCGCCAAAGGCCTGATGCAATTGATGCCGCGCACCGCCGTACACGTCGCAAATGATCGTCGTCTGAGATACGACAGCGAGGATCGACTTTATGAGCCGTCCTACAATATGAAACTGGGTCAGAAATATATCCAGGAGCTGATGACGAGCTATAATCTTACGGACAATCTGTTTGACCTCCTGATCGCCTATAACGGCGGCCCGGGCAATTTACGCAAGTGGAAGAAGAATACCAAATATAATGACGACCCGCTTCTGTTCATAGAAAGTATCCCGTCGCGGGAGACCCGAGGTTTTCTGGAAGCCGTTTCAAGAAATTTCTGGATGTACCGCCTGACCCTTGGCCAGCAGACGCCGTCACTTGATCTGCTGGCGTCCGGGGCCTGGCCTGGTTATATCCCGATTGAGGTCGAAGGCCAGCCGCAGGGTCTTGAAACCCTTGTACAAGCCAGACCATCTGGCAAGGCCGCGTTCCTTCAGATATCAGCCGACGGCCCGGTCGCCAAATAGTCGCATTTGCAAATCTCCCGGGCCGCCCTATAAAGGGCCCAAACACTCAAGGGAGAGCTACCTATGTTTGCTGACCGCCTGAACACCTCACGCGAATTCAAGCCACTCAATATTGCTGTCCTTACCGTGTCAGACACAAGAACGCTGGCAGAGGATAAATCCGGCGACACCCTGACGGACCGCCTGGAAGAAGCTGACCACAAGTTGGCGGACCGGCAGATCATCCGCGACGATGTCGGCAAGATACAGAGTCTGGTAAAAGGCTGGATTGATGATCCGGAAATAGACGTGGTGATTTCCACCGGCGGCACCGGCCTGACCGGCCGCGATGTGACGGTGGAAGCCTTCCGGCCGCTGTTCGAAAAGGAAATCGACGGATTTTCCCACGTGTTTCACCAGATCTCTTTCGACAAGATCGGCACCTCGACCATGTTGTCACGCGCCTGCGCCGGCGTTGCCAAAGGCACCTATTTGTTCTGCCTGCCGGGCTCAACCGGCGCCGTCAAGGACGGCTGGGACGGGATCCTGAAATGGCAACTCGATTATCGTCTCAAGCCGTGCAATTTTGTCGAGATGATGCCGCGGCTCAGGGAACATGAAGAGCTGTAACGGACGAAACAAATAGAATATTCGTCATACCGGTGCTCGACACCGGTATCCAGTGCGGAACCCTCAACATCTGAAACCCTGGATCCCGTGGTCAAGCCACGGGATGACTATGAGGGGAGGATTAAAGCCCCCGCAGTATCTCCACGCCGTGAGCAATACTCTCGACGTGATGCGCGGTCCAGCCATGGGCCTTTGCGGCGATTATATTGACCTCCATATCATCGAGAAAGATCACCTGCCCGCCCGGCACCCGTTTTAAAAGGTCATCCGCCTTCTGAAAATACTCCGGCTCCGGCTTTGCGGCGCCAATCTGACATGACACAATCATCGTCTCAAAATGTTTGCCAAACCCCAGATCCTCTCTCAGGTATTTTGCCCGTGTATGGTCCTGATTGGTCGCCAGGGCAAGGCGGCCGCCGGTGCGGGACTGCCAGGACAGGGCGGCCTCAATCACATGATGCTGAACATTGGCATCGTTGCCATGCCAATAGGCGATGAACTGCGCCGTGGTGACCGCGCTGCCGCACTCTTGCAGAAACGCCGTCAGCGGCGGCTCTACCGGCTTTGCCCCGCGCATGATCTCATCCCAGTGTGGCTTGAAAAACTCTTGCGTCAATCGCACCGGACTAATCCCGAGATCAGCCTCAAGGGTCTGATCCCAACGATTGCGCGGAAAACCATCGATGATGACGCCGTCAACGTCGAGGGCGAGGATGGGGACTGTACAAACGATTTTATTTCTCCCGAGGGTTGAAATGATGTAACCTACAGTAACTTACAAGATAAAGGCACTCGCGGATTTCCAATGAGCTACCATACAAAATTAGCAGTGGGTTGGAATGTCTTGGCAATAAGTGCGGCATTGTCGATTTATCTCGCGGCCAAACATTTGGGCCTCTGGGTACTAATGATCCCTCCTCTCATCCTCGAGACCGGGACCTGGTATTTACTTATCCGACTGAAGGATGAGTACGAACCATTTCCGCCCGTCTATTTTAGCTCTCCTTACACGTCGTACGTCTTTGCTCACCTTTTTCTCTATTCATTTTATGGCGCGTTCGTGGAAGGTATCATCTTTCATGGGGGAGACCAGGCCATTCCGACTTTCCTCCTAACTACGATCGTCCTGGGTTTTTTTATTATACTCCATGGAAGGTCGGCGGAAGAAGATCACTACGGTGAGCAGACAGCCAACAATGGCTGGGTTGACGTCTCGCGCTTATTGGCGTCACTCATCCTCATTCCACTCACCATTGCTGTGTTCTACTTTTCAGCACTGGTTATCCATGCGGTCGTTGTTGGGGCAGTCATAGAGCCATCTGAAATTATGACTGATGAACTCATCGCCCGAACTATCCTGATAGTCGTTGCTAGCGGACTTGGCGGCATCCTACTCGGT
The DNA here is from genome assembly GCA_965603015.1 of uncultured Alphaproteobacteria bacterium. Classification (GTDB taxonomy): domain Bacteria; phylum Pseudomonadota; class Alphaproteobacteria; order M2410; family M2410; genus JAUWTJ01. The sequence goes on along the minus strand of CBFDBJ010000006.1, from coordinate 36,890 downwards.
TTAGCTTTAGGTAATCATAGTCGCGGCATTGTTCGACGCATATTGCGCGCGATAACACTCGCTCTGGTATCACCTGCAGTAGCACTCTTGACCATTGCGCTCATATCAGCGCATTTATCTCTCAATATTCATTTTGGGTTCCAATCAAGTTCACCAATAGAGATGCGATTGGCACCTCTATTTCTTTGGAACATCTTGTTACCGACATTATTGAACCGGCTCCCGTTTTGGGACCCTGGACCCGGGTTTAGTATATCCGCCGCTCTCTCAAGAGTAACGTATGGATGGCAGTTCTTCGGTGGTTTTTCATTCGCAGTCGTTTACTTGTTGATTGACCATAGCCAGTGGCCGACATTAGTCGCGGCTACGTTGAATGTCGGACTTGTCCTCTATGTCATTTGGCTTTTCGGAAGACATTTTGCCTTGTCATTTTCGTTTTGGAATAGATGACCGGTCAACATGTCCGTATCTGCACTCATTCTCACCCTTCCCCCAAAAAGAAATCCGCGACTTGCGGGAAGTAGAAGCCGAGGTTTTGATTGATGGCCTGTCCGTGGTCGCCGGGAACGGGCAGGAACGGGACTTTAAGTTTTTCGGCGGAGGCCTGTGCCGCCTCAAACATCGTGTCGTCTTCGCCGCAGACCATCATCACCGGACAGTGAAGCGCGGTGACGGCTTCCAGCGCACCATCGTTGTCGGCGATGGCTTCGAGGCAATTGCGCACCGATTGTTCGGTGCGCTCATTGAGCTGGGAAAATTCCTTCTGGTTGGTGAAGAAGAGCCCGCGTTTAACGGTGGCCCAGACTTCATCCGGGTCCATGCCTGCCAGTTCCGGGTGGGACGGGCGCTCGACAGGCCAGCCGGCGATGCACAGCGCGGCGAGACGCTCCGGCGCGTATCGAGCCATGGCCGTGCCAAGCCAGCCGCCCATGGAATAGCCGAAATAACTGGCCTGATCGATGCCCAGATCATCAAGCACGGCGACGATATCCCCTGCCCTGTGCTCGGCCGTGTAATGGCTCGGGTCGTCCTGCATGTCGCTTTCACCGTGGCCAAGCGAGTCAATGAAGATCATCTGGAAAGCGTCTGAAACGGCCTCGACAAATTGCGGGTAGGCGAGCGATGCCGCCGAGGAGAAGAGCCCGTGGTGAATGATCAGCGGCGGGCCGTCGCCATAGACCTGATAGTGGATCTTGTCACCTTCGTGCGTGGCAAACGGCATTGGTTTCCTCCTGTTTTGCTTTGGGGGAAGCGTATGAGGCGGGACGGTGCGGGTCAAGCCCACCCCATCGATGTCATCCTCGGCGCGCAAAGCGCGGTCCTTTTGCCCGGCAAGGCGTGCAGAGCACACCTGAGAGGGGGGATCTTCTGGAAGTGTGTTCATGCCGAGAGAAGGTCCCCGATTCCGCCTGTCGGCGGCTCGAGGACGACACTGAAATGAGACAATCAAGTCAGGATAATCGGCTGACCTTTGGTGACGACGAAGGAATGCTCAAACTGGGCGGCGATGGCGCCGTCGGTGGTTTTGAGGGTCCAGCCGTCGTCGGCTTCATAGATCTCGCCGATGCCGTGGGTGAAAAAAGGTTCGATGGTCATGACCAGACCGCGGCCAAGTTTTTCGCGCGCTTCCTTCACGTAAGTGTTGAAGACCTGCGGCTCCTCATGGATCGAGGCGCCGACGCCGTGGCCGCAAAGATCGGGAATGACCGTGTAACCGCCGCGGGCGGCTTCCTTTTCAACGGCCCGCCCAATGGCGTTGATCCTCTGGCCCGCCGTGCAGGTATAGATCGCCTTGCGCAGCGCGGTCTTTGTATCCATACAGAGTTTTTCAAGATCATCGTGCCCCGCGCCAACTGGCATCGAGCGACCTGAGTCGCCGAAATATCCGTTCTTTTCTGCCGAGACGTCGATATTGATGATGTCGCCATTTTCGAGAACACGGTCGCCGGCAATGCCGTGGGCGACTTCGTCGTTGACCGAGATGCATGTGGCCGACGGGAAATTGTAGGCCAGTTGCGGCGCCGAGGTCGCGCCTTCGCGGGCAAGATTTTTCGCACCCAGCTCATCGAGCTCACGGGTCGTGATGCCGGGTCTGACCGCCAACTGCATGAGATCGATGGTCTCGCGCACGATGCGGCCGACTTCCTTCAAGGCCGCAAGTTGGTCGTCATTGTCGATGGTCATGCAAGATCTCCGCAGGTTTCAGGGCCACAGGGCCTTTTATCTCACGCCACCTTGAGGATCAAGTTAATGAAAACGGGCGCTACTGCAGAATTTCCTGCCCTTGCAGGTTCAATGCCTTGATGCGCGGCCCGGGCATGGTAACATCAGAAAAATTGAGTGGGAGGCGTTCGGAGTGATCCATCCGGTACAATTGTTTCGAATAGCCGTATTGAGCGTCTCGCTCATCGCCGCCTGGTCTGTTGAATCTGCCCGGGCAAGCGAGGCTGGCGCGCCGGGCCTCACCCTTGAGCTGTCACGAAAAGATCGCCTACAGATTTTATCTGACGTCGCAGGCGCTATCGAACAGGACTATCTGGATTCGGCACGCGGCCGCGATATTGCAGCGGCGCTGCGATCACCTGCATCGCGAGCGCGCGTGGCCTACACATCGCCGATGATCTTTGCGCGTGAGGCCTCCTCGTTGCTGTTTGAGATCTCCGGGGATCGACATGTGTCTTTGAAATGGGCGCCGACTGTGCCCGTCGCGGCTGGTGCTGCGTCCGGCGAACCAGTCGATCAAGGCGTTCGCACCGTTCAGTTTCTGAGTGGTAATATCGGCCTTCTCAAGCTTGATGGTTTTCATGACAGCCCGGCGGCCAGGGAAAGTATGGTCGCGGCGCTGCTTGTGCTGCGCTCCAGCGATGCCCTGATCCTTGACTTTCGCGACAATCGCGGCGGCGCCTCGGATGCGGTGCGGCTTTTGCAGTCATGCTTTTTCGCCGAGCCGACCCTCGTGATGTATTATGAAGACACCCCGGGGGAGCGCAAGCCGTCGTTCACAGAGCGCGCCCCGGGCACTCTGGATTGTCGCGACAAGCCGCTCTACATCCTGACAAGTTCGCGCACGGCGTCGGCTGCGGAGGATTTCATCTATACGGCTGATCTTCTGGACTTCGGCGCGACCATTGGCGGCACGACGATTGGCGAGACGACCGCCGGGGCAGCGCATTTCATTGAACACAAAAGTATTGAGCCCGGCTTTCGCCTTGCCGTTTCGGTCGGTCGTCCGGTCCATCCTGAAACCGGAACCAACTGGGAGGGCGTCGGCATTCGCCCGGATATCGAGGTGCCGGAAGAAGACGCCCTGGAGCGGGCCCACGTTGAAGCACTGACATCGCTTCATCGCGAGGCGTCGGGTCGCCGCAAGAACCAGCTCGCCTATCATCTACATCGTGCCAGGGCTCTCTATGAGCCCGTCCATTTGAGCAACGGCGATCTCAAAGCTTTCGTCGGACGCTATGGAAGCGCCAGGATCACATTATCGACAGATGGTTTGCTGTTCGAGGACCCGGCCAGGGCGAAGTCAAAGCTTGCGCCGCTGAGCGAGAGTGTTTTTCAGGCGGAGGGCCGCAACGCACCGCAGCTTATTTTCATGACGGACAAAAACAATTCCCGCGTCCTCGAGCTGCTTTATCCCGATGGCAATCGAGAGACCTTTTGATTTCCGGCGCGGTCTCTCACGGCCGGTAGCTGATAGTGACTCAATGTTCTTGATTTGTTCCTACTCCTGTATATACTCCCGGGATGAAGAAACGATGGATGGACAAGGCGAATGATGCGGTCGGGAAGCTGGCGGTAAACGGGTCAGAGTATGGCGAACCCGCTGTTGACGTGGCAACTGAACCGGCCCAGCCAACGGCCCGCCCGGGTTCAGGCCGTGGACGAGGATCGCACTCCAATGCGTCGGGGCGCTATGACCGGTTCACCAAGGTTCTGACCGACGATGGCTGGGGCAATCTTGATGAGGCGCCGACGCCGCTGCGCACCTCGGTCATTCGCGACGCCAGCCGGACGATCATCACGCGCAACCAGTCGCCGGACATTTCGTTTGACCGGTCGATCAATCCCTACCGGGGTTGTGAGCATGGCTGCGTCTATTGTTTCGCGCGGCCGACCCACGCCTATCTGGGCCTGTCGCCGGGGCTCGACTTTGAATCCAAACTCTACATGAAACCGAATGCGGCGATGCTGCTCGACAAGGAGCTGCGCCATCCGCGCTATGAGCCCCGGGTCATCGCCATGGGGACCAACACGGACCCCTATCAGCCGATCGAGCGCACCCGCAAGATTACCCGCTCGATTTTGCAGGTGCTGGCAGCGCACCGTCACCCGGTCGCCATTGTTACCAAGTCGGCGCTCATCACCCGCGACATTGATATCCTCGGACCGATGGCAGAACGGGGTCTGGTGAAAGTGGCGCTGTCGATTACCACTCTGGACCGGCAGCTGGCCCGCCGCATGGAGCCGCGCGCGGCAACGCCGGAACGCCGCCTCGATACGATCAAACTATTGTCACAGGCGGGTATACCGACCGGCGTCATGGCCGCGCCGCTAATCCCGGCGCTCAATGATGCGGAGATCGAGGCGATCCTGGCTCGTGCCGCCGGGGCCGGGGCGCGCTCGGCGGGCTATATCGTTTTGCGCATGCCGCTCGAGATCAAGGATCTGTTCCGCGAATGGCTCGAGGAACACTATCCGGACCGCGCGGCGCATGTCCTTTCTCTCATCCGCGACATGCGCGGCGGCAAGGATTATGACGCCACATGGGGCCAACGCATGAAGGGCAAAGGTCCCTATGCCGCCCAGCTCGGTCTCAGGTTCCGCATGGCGGCCCGGCGGCTCGGGCTCAACGAGCTGACCACAACGCTTGATGTGACGCAGTTCAAACCGCCGCCGCAGGTCGGGGACCAAATGAGTTTTTTGTAGAGTTACAGCGGTGAGATCGGTGTGCATGGCATGGATCCCCGGCTCCGGTCTACGACCGGCCCGAGGATGACAATGAAGGTGTGGATAGTATGAAGACGTACTACGTGTACATCATGGCCAGCGGCAAGCGAGGGACTCTTTATGTAGGCGTTACAGGCAATATTCAGAGACGGGTCTGGCAACACCGTAACAATATCGGAGGAGGTTTTACCAGTCGCTACGATATAACAAGGCTGGTTCACATCGAACAGTGTTCAGACGTTCACTCCGCGCTTAACAGGGAAAAGAAACTCAAGAAATGGAACCGTGAATACAAGATCAACCTGATTGAAAGGGGAAACCCTGGATGGAACGATCTCTATGAAGGAATGTTTGTATGAGTACCCCCACTCATTGTCATCCTCGGGCGACCGCAGGTCGAGCCGGGGATCCATGCTTCAATTTCTAAATCTGCAGCAATGGATCCCCGGCTCCACGCTACGCGTGGCCCGAGGATGACAGGAGATCTCAATTCCCCGGCTCCCGCGACTTCGGAAGATCATCGTCAATCCTGAGCCAGGGCAGCTGTTCTTTCGTATAGACATGCCCCGTCGGCTCCAGCGCTTCGGGGTGATCAAAAATTCCGATGTGGAAATGGATTTCATCGGGCCAGCGGACGCTTTCATAGGAGACAGGCGTGCCGCATCTTTCGCACCATGCGCGTTTGACGCCTTGCGAGGTGGCAAACTTCTTTGGCGTGCCCTGAAACACGACATCGGCCAGTTTGACGCCGACATAGGTCGAGACCGGGGCGCCGGTCGCCTTCTTGCAGTCATTGCAATGGCAATAGCAGACCCAGAAGTCTTCCGGGGTCGCCGTGAACGTGACGGTGCCGCAGGCACAGCGGCCTTTGAGGGTTTTGGTCATGAGGTGGCTCCACTCTGGTGGATGTCATCCCCCTTCTCAGGCGAGCTTCGCTCGCCCTGTCAGGCAATGCGGACTTGATCCGGGGATCCAGTGTGGCGCTCTCTGGATTACCGGGTCAAGCCCGGTAATGACAAAAGAAGGGGTTCGAATCCCCTGCTAGAATTAGAATATGAACACGCACCACCTCCCCGACTTCTCCCATGAGACCTCCATTGGCGGCCTCGTTGCCGGTGTGGATGAGGCAGGACGGGGGCCGTGGGCGGGGCCTGTTGTGGCGGCGGCGGTGGTGCTTGATCCGGATGATATTCCCGGCGGGCTCAATGATTCCAAGAAGCTTTCGGAGGCCAGGCGCGAGGCCCTCTTTGATGAGATCCTCGAAAAAGCCGTCGCGGTTGGCATCGCCGAGGGCAGTCTTGAGGAGATCGAGCGGCGCAATATTTTACACGCCTCGCTCGATGCCATGGCGGCGGCGATTGCGAAGCTTGATCCGCAACCCGCCTTCGTTCTCATCGACGGTAACAAGGCGCCATCATTGCCGATGCCGTTTGAGACCCTCGTCAAAGGCGACGGGCGCTCGCTTTCCATCGCGGCGGCCTCGATCATCGCCAAGGTGACCCGAGACAGATTAATGCGAAAACTTGGGGCAGACTTTCCGGAATATGATTGGGCCTCCAACAAAGGCTATGGCACGAGAGCTCACCAAAACGCCCTGGCGCTTTATGGGGTAACACAACATCATCGCAGGGGCTTTGCGCCCATCCACAAGATGTTGATTGAGTCTTGAGTCGAGAGTCTTTCGTTAACCTTTTGATTCCAAATAACTTATTGACCCGCGAGTCCGCATGATTCATGATTCCTCCTCAACAGGAACATGAGGGTAAAATGGGCACGAGTAAGAGTACGCAGTCGACTTCAATTGAAAAATCACTCAACAAGATCATCAAGGGAGACAGTGTCCAGGCGATGAACCGCCTGCCGGAAAAGTCTGTCGATCTGATCTTTGCCGACCCGCCCTATAACCTTCAGCTTGGCGGCGACCTCACGCGTCCCGACCAGTCCAAGGTCGATGCGGTCAACGACCACTGGGACCAGTTTGCCTCATTCGAGGCCTATGACAAGTTCACCAATGAATGGCTGACCGCGGCAAAACGCATCCTGAAAGACGATGGCGCGATCTGGGTGATTGGCTCCTATCACAATATTTTCCGTGTCGGCACGGCGCTGCAGGATCTGGGATACTGGATCCTCAATGATGTGGTGTGGCGCAAGACGAACCCGATGCCGAACTTTAAAGGCACCCGTTTTACCAATGCGCACGAGACGCTGATCTGGGCGACGCGCAACCCGAACGGCAAGAAATACACCTTCAATTATGACGCCATGAAGTCGCTCAATGAGGGCACGCAGATGCGCTCCGACTGGGTGCTGCCGATCTGCACCGGACATGAGCGGCTCAAGGGCGACGATGGCAACAAGGTCCATCCGACGCAAAAACCGGAATCCCTGCTGCACCGGGTCATTCTTTCCACGACCAATCCGGGGGACGTAATCCTCGATCCGTTCTTTGGCACTGGCACAACCGGTGCCGTGGCCAAAAAGCTTGGCCGCAACTATATCGGGATCGAGCGCGAGGACGAGTACATCAAACACGCCCGCGAGCGCATCCGCCGCGTGCAGCCGACAGCTCCCGAAGACCTCGAAGTCACGCAATCCAAGAAAGCCCTGCCCCGGGTGCCGTTCGGTCAGGTCATCGAAACCGGCCTGCTGCAGCCCGGCGACAAGCTGTTCTGCCCACGCAAGAAGTTCACCGCAAAAGTGCGCGCCGATGGTTCGCTGGTGACGTCAGACGCCACCGGCTCGATCCACCAGATGGGCGCGCATGTGATGAAGGCCGAAGCGTGCAACGGCTGGACCTACTGGCACTTCAAGACCGACAAGGGCTATCAGCCGATTGACGTGCTGCGGCAGCAGATCCGGGCGGGATTGAACTAGGGTGTGGGCACCTTCTACCGGATCCGCAACACAATCGCCTGTTATCCGATGCCGTCGCCCTTATCGTACAAAAATAGAGTGACTTTACCTTTGGAATTCTCAGCCCAGGAAATCGCATCGTGGAGCAGTATGTTTCGCTTTTCGTCATACGTGACAATATAGTCTTGATCTTCCATGTGATCGGCATCATCGCAGCAATTGTCGGCGGATGTATCTTCGATCACGGCATTCACTTCCAGCCAGCGAAATTTTCTCTTCCTGTGATCAACAATGTTCCAGATCATTTTTGTTCCCTAAATTGAGTGCGCATTTCGGCGTCGTGCAGAGAATAGGCACATCTACCCGGCAATTCAAACCCGTTGCTGTATGAGGTTCTGCTCAAGCCCCGCTCACATGCGCGGCGACTTTTTGCATGAGCGACGGCAGGGCGTATTTTTTGAGCTGGCTCCGATTTACAAACTGGCCGCGATCCGGATTGATGCGGGTTTCGACGCGGGTTTGATAGATAGCGAGCTCGAGATGAAAATGCGTGAAGGTGTGGGTGATGAGGCCTGGCACGCGCGTCCAGGTGGCCTCGAAGGGCGCGCTTCTGGCTCGCGCCTTTTCGGCAAAGGCCGTGCGCGCGGACACTTCCGCCCATTCGTCTGTCGGAAATTGCCACATGGCGGCAAGGAGGCCGGTCTCCGGTCTTTGTTCGATGAGAATTTCGCCTGATCCAGATTTGACTTCGGTTTCGGCCCAATAAACGATGCCGCGCCGGGTTGGTTTCGGCTTTTTCTCCGGCCTGACCGGGAAGCGCAGGACGTCACCCGAGGCAAAGGCCTTGCACGATTTTTGCCACGGGCAGTTTGGGCAATCCGGAGAGCGCGGTGTACAGATGGTTGCACCCAGATCCATCATGGCCTGGGCAAAATCGCCGGGCCGCGACTTTGGCACCAGCGTCTCGGTCAGCGCCTTCACCTCCGCCTTGACTTTCGGCAGGGGCGTATTGAGGGCAAACTGGCGGGTCATGACCCGCTCGACATTGCCATCGACAACAGCGGCGCGCTTGTTGAAGGCAATGGCAGTGATCGCGGCAGCCGTATAGGCTCCGATGCCGGGCAGTTTCAGAAGTTCTTTTTCTTTTTGCGGGAACACCCCGCCCTGCTCATCAACAAGGACCCGAGCGCAGGCGTGAAGATTTCGGGCGCGGGAGTAGTATCCGAGCCCTGCCCAGGCTGTGAGCACCTCATCGCGCGAGGCGGAGGCGAGCGAAGCCAGGCTCGGCCAGAGTCCCAGAAACTTTTCGAAATAGGGTGTGACCGCCGTGACTGTTGTTTGCTGCAACATGATTTCTGAAAGCCAGACGCGGTAGGGTTCAGCCACCTCGCCCGGCGCCGCTCTCCATAGCAGATCACGCCGCTCGCGGTCATACCAGGCGAGCAGTTTTCTTGCGGTTGGTTTGGGCGGGGCAGTTCGTGAAAGGTCCATGACCGCCCTTCATAGAGGACGGCCATGATATTTCCAAGCGCGAGAGAAACCTTACAAGGCTTCGCCCGAAGTTTCGTTGGCCGTGATTGTGAGACCCAGCATGTCCACGGCCTTGTCCCTGTCCTGCTCTGCCATCAAACCATTAAGCGAAACCGGGCTCGGCGGCTGCATCACGATGCGCAGAGATTTGGGCGCGGCAATGAACTGGCGCAGTGCCGTGATGTCATCGACCAGCGACGCAGGCAGCGTCGGGTCGTCAAGCGTTGCCGCCAATTGTGTGTCGAGCATCGCCCTGATTTCACTTTCGGGCATACCGGCGGCAACCTCGGCGAAACGGAAGAGACGCTCGACCAGGCTGTTGTTCTCGATCAGATAATCAAGATCATTCAGGGTGATATCGCCGTAGATCGCCATCAGGCCGTTTGCCGTCATATCCGCGACCCCGCCTTCGGCGCCGGTCAACCCCATGCTCCAGGTGATCGCCTTGACAAGATCCTCGGGGTTCATGTTTCCCAGCTCCAGTCCGAGGGTGAATTTGACGAGATCTGTCAAATCGAGCCAGCCAGCGGATTTTTGGATGTTGTTTGCCAGATCCCAATTTGATTCACTTTCAGAATTCATCTGGATCGCATTTATCCCTGTGGTCTGCATGAAGAGACCAGCCTCGGGCGACAGCGCTGCAAGCCCGGGGAAGGCCAGATCAAAGTCCCGGACTACACCAAAGATTCTTGTCGGAACGATGCCTGTGTTTGCGACAAGCTCACTCTCTTCCTCATCATACTTCATGCGTGCAATCGACAGTCCGCCAATCCCTGGCACCTGAAGAACAAGGCCAATCAACAACAGTTGGTCCGCCGTGTGGAAAATATTGAAGGCAGAAAAATCACCCGGTTGCGCAGCGTCGGCCAGTTTCGCTACCAGCCCTGGCTCCATAATCGCGGCTATATTGAAATTCGTTGTCTTGAACATTTCAAGTTTCGCAAGGGTTTGCGCCCCTTGCGCAACATCAAGCCCCGACACTTCGACCAGACCGAGGTTGGTCCTGGTAATCCCATGGACCTTCATCCAGTCCAACCTGGCAGACCCGCCCTGCCCGGATGCCAAAACGCCGTGCACCTCGAAGCCGTCGACCTTACCAGCACTAAAAGCGTCTTCGAGATTAATCGCTCCGGTCAGGGTTTTCATTGTCGTGGGAAGCTTGTTGTCAATGCCGATGGCGACATTCAGCAGACGGATTTCCTGTATCTTGAGATCGAGGCCCTGTTGCAACTGCACAGGCTCAACGCCAATAAACCGAACGACGTCATAGTTCTCTTCTTCACGGCCCATGATGAAACGAAAGAGATTTCCCAGCGCCGTCCCGAGAGAATTTTCGGCAACGATCTCCGACACCTTGATGGTGTTGCCGCCGCCATCGCTGATCGTCGCGCCACCAACTGACAGCTGCAGTCCGACGAATTTAAAATCAACATCCTCAAAGTCCGCCTGCAAGCCATAGGGCAGATCCTCAAGCAGAGCTCGCCAGACTTTTTCCTGCTTTGGCAGGATGACAGTTTCAGCGGTGAAATATATACCGCCGGCAACAAGCACCAGCACGGCAATAACAAGTAGTAGAAATCTTTTCATGACTTTCCCCAGTTCAGTCCAGGGGGCGACGCTCACAGGCTTGCGCTCTCGCTCAGCCTCTGACCGCTTCGGACCGTCTCGCACAAGACAGTCTGACCCCCAAAATCCCGTTTACCCACCTCAAATAAGATTTTAGCCAAGACTAGTGATGCCCCGCCGATTTGCAATGACAAAGCCTCGCCCCCGGCGCTCAGCAGGCAATGTTTGCAGCGGTGTGGTAAAACCATCACGTTAACCTCCGGGTGTAAACCGCACCTCATTTCCGAACTATATGAGAAGGCCTGGTTTCCACTCCCCAATACCGTTATTATCCCGGGCATGAAGAAGCAGAGCCAAAACACCAATAAAACTCAGGGCAAAAAGCCGCGCGAATACCGCAGAATGAACCGGTCCGTGAGCATCACGAGACCGCTGCGCAATGTCACCCGTCCGATCATCAAGAAGCACGGGTTCTCGGAGCCGGAAGTTTTCCACCAGTGGGCCGCGATTGTTGGTGAGACAATGGCCCGCATGTCGTGTCCCATGCGGATTTCGCGCAATACAAGCTCAAAGGCCGGCTACCAGGGGGGCGCCACGCTTACTGTCCGGGTGGCCGGTGCCGCCGCCCTTGAACTGGAACATTCGGCACCGCAGATCCTTGAAAGAATCAATGTCTATTTCGGCCACCGGGCGATAACCAGGCTGCGCCTTGAACAAGGCCCACTCCCCATAAGGCCGCCGAAGACAAAACCTTTCAGACGCGATTTGACGGTCGCAGAAGAAGAAGGGCTTCGGCGCAGCACAGAAAAAGTAAGCAATCCGGAGCTTAGAAAGAGCCTTGAAGACCTTGGCCGGGCAATAAAATCGACAACAAAGGGCTGATTTCAGCTCTTTTCTAAAAACTTTATCCCCACCTCTTGTTGGCACTGGCAATCTGAAGCTGATTATTGGAAAATGCCGCTTTACGGCCACCCCCGACTCACCTGCATGTGTGCAAATGTATGGGTTGTTATGAGCCGGGCTTGTGTTGTGAGCCTGCGAGTATTGCCTGGCCGGTCGATGCAACTGTTTTTGATGTCCAAATGCGAGTTTTGAAATGAACAAATTGACACGATACACCGCTTCCAGTCTCCGTAATGTGGCTCTGGTCGCTTCCATTGCCATTGCTGGCCTTGTAGCTTGCGACAATCAGGAAGCCGGATCAGCGATCGCTGCGGCTCCTGTTGGCCAGTACAAGTTCACGATCGATGGCGACGACCTGGTGGTAGGCGATGCCAATGCACCGATTACCATTGTTGAATATTCGTCCATGACCTGCCCGCACTGCGCTCATTTCCATGAGACAGTCTACCCGACGATGAAGTCCAAATATATCGACACTGGCATAGCGAAGCTTGTCTTCAGGCCTTTCCCGCTTGATGGCTATGCCGCACAAGCCTCGCTTTTGATCAAATGCGCGCCGGTCAAGAAACAAATGCCTCTGGTCGATGCCATTTACACACGCCAACAAACATGGACCCGTGATGAAGGCGGGCCACAGGAAGGCCTCGTGAAAATCGCCCGGGAAGCGCAAATTTCGCGCGAGGAATTTGCCGCCTGCGTTGCGGACAAGGGCAATCAGGAATGGCTGCAAGGCCACATGGCAGATGCAACGGGAAAATACGAAGTCGCATCAACGCCGACATTCTATGTGAATGGTGAAATGGTGCCGGGGCTCACAGATGTAGCGGCGCTTGACCGAATCATGGCCAAGTTCACCGGAGAAGACGTGTCAGAGTAAGCTGCGAATTAAGAGGCGGCCCGAGATCTTGGGAACTCTGGATACGAATCAATTGAACCCGTGTGCCCCTGTGGCGAATTGTGTGTCCCGGCGTGCGTCTCGGGACATATGGCAGCGTGTAGTAACGTAAAGTGAGGTCTTGTGAAGTTTGACCGTTTGAGACTTGTCGGCTTTAAGTCGTTTGTCGAAGCTACCGAGTTGAAGATCGAGCCCGGCCTCACCGGGGTTGTCGGGCCGAACGGCTGCGGCAAATCCAATTTGCTTGAAGCCCTGCGCTGGGTCATGGGCGAGACCTCGCCAAAAAACATGCGTGGCGGCGGCATGGAGGACGTGATCTTCGGCGGAACAACCGGGCGCGCGGCTCGCAATAATGCAGAAGTCACCCTGATCATTGATAATTCCGAGCGCTCGGCACCGTCGGATTTTAACGGATCTGATGAGCTTGAGATCGTACGCCGGATCGAGCGCGATGCAGGGTCAGCCTACAAGATCAACTCAAAGGATGTGCGCGCGCGCGATGTCCAACTGCTTTTTGCTGATGCCTCAACCGGTTCGCGATCACCAGCCCTTGTGCGCCAGGGTCAAATTGGCGAACTCATCGGGGCAAAACCCAAGGCGCGCCGCGCCATTCTGGAAGAAGCGGCAGGCATCTCCGGGCTTCACTCGCGGCGCCATGAGGCCGAACTCAGGTTGCGCGCTGCCGAGACCAACCTCACTCGCCTTGAGGATGTCGTCCAACAGATTGAAATTCAGTTGCAAAGCCTGAAACGCCAGGCGCGCCAGGCGACCCGTTATCGCAATCTTTCCGGTCACATTCGCCGCGCCGATGCTCTGGTTTTGCATATCCGCTGGATCTCCGCACGGGCGGCGACGGAAGAAGCTCGAGGGCGTCTCACGGCCTGTGAAGCAGCGGTTAATGAACTGACGGAGCTCGCTGCCCGGGCCTCGACATTGCAGGAAGATGCCGCATCAAAACTGCCACCGCTGCGCGAGGCCGAAGCGGCCGCCGCTGCGGGCTTGCACCGCCTGACCATTGAGCGCGAAAACCTTGAGCGCGAAGAACGTCGAGCGACCGAAGAAGCCACAAACCTTCAGGCCCGTCTCAATCAGATCCACGGCGACGTGGAACGAGAACGGTCCATGAGCACCGATGCCGATGAGACCTTGAAGAAGCTGCAGGAAGAAGAAGCCTCACTGAACAAAGCCAATGCAGCGCAAGAAGATCTGTCGGGCGAGGCGAAGACGCAAGTTATTGCATCGACCGAAGCCCTTACCGCTCGCGAGGACACTCTCGACGGATTGACAGCCGAAGCAGCCCGTCTTGCGGCGCAGCGCACCTCGCTGGAGCGCGCCCTCGAGGAGGCCAGAGCGCGCGAGACCAAACTGTCCGCTCGGGTTGACGAAATTCGCCGCGAGATCGAAGCTCTTGCTCCTGGCCCTGAAGCTGCAGCGGCTCTGGCTCATTCGGAGGGCGCACTCCAGGACGCTGCAAAGCACATTGAGGGCGCGGAACTGCGTGCAGCAGAAGCAGAAGCTGGCCTGGCAAGAGCGCGCAACACAGAGGCTACCGCTCGCGAGCCGCTGCTCGAGGCTGACCAACTTGTCAATCAATTGAAGACCGAAGCACAAACCCTTGCGCGCGTGTTGCAGGTTGAAGAAACCGGGCTCTGGCCGCCAATGATCGATGCGATCACGGTGGACCCTGGATATGAAAAAGCCCTCGGGGCCGCGCTTGGCGAAGACCTCGACCTTCCGGCTGATACCGCCGCGCCGGTCCACTGGGATACACTCGGCCCGCTTGGCGGCGCCCGGGCGCTTCCCGCCGGCACAGATCCCCTGTCCGACTTCGTCAAAGGGCCCGAGGCTCTGGCACGGCGGCTCAGTCAGATCGGTGTCGTGAGTGCGACCGATGCGAAGGCCTTGCAGGGCAGCCTGTCGGCAGGTCAACGTCTCGTCAGTCTTGAAGGTGGCCTGTGGCGCTGGGATGGATTGACAGCGGCTGCGGAAGCCCCGACAGCAGCGGCAACGCGTCTTGCTCAACGCAATCGACTTGCAGACCTTGACCGCGAAATCGAACTGGCCGAGACACGGGCCACTGAAGCTCGCGACGCCTTTCACCAGGCGCGTCAAAAGACCGAAGAGGCATCGGCAACCGAGCGGGATGCTCGGGCCGCGCTGCGCAAGGCGCAGGATGATCTGGCGCGCGCCAAAGAAGAGTTTTCGAGAGTTGAACGCGAAGCCGAGCGGTCTAACTCACGACGCAGCGCTCTGTCGGACAGTCTGCCGGAACTCGAACGCGACCTGGCAGAAACAAGAGAACACTACAGTGATGCGGAGCAAGGCATTGCCGCGCTGGGAGATGGTCTCGAGGCCCAGGCAAAGGTTCTGGAGGTGCGGGATAGCGTTGCGGCTCTGCGGCTCAAGCTGTCGGAAGATCGGGCGGCGTTTGAAGGTCTGGAACGCGAGCGCAGGATGCGCGAAGAGCGCCTGGCGACCATCGACCGCGATGCCCGGGACTGGCTGCAGCGCCAGCAAAATGCGGCCTCCCAGATCTCCAACCTGGAAGCCCGCGGGCAGGATCTCGCGAAGGAATTGAGCGAGGTTCAAAAAATACCGGCGCTGATCGAGGAGAAACGCAAGGGACTTCTGGACAGGATCGGCGAAGCTGAAACCAAACGCAATGAAGCTGCTGATTTTCTGGCCGAAGCAGAAGACCACCTCAAGACCTGCGACGCGAACGAGCGCAAAACGTCGGCCTCTCTGGGTGAAGCGCGCGAAGATCGCGCCCGCGGAGAAGCCCAGCTGGAAGGCGCCAATGAGCGCGAGAACGATGTGCTGGAGCGCATCCGGGAAGTGCTCGAAGCGATCCCCGAAGATCTCGTTGAACTCGCTGAAATCAAGGACGGCGAAGACCTGCCCACGCTTGAAAAAGCCGAGCATAAGCTTGATCGCCTGAAGCGGGAGCGCGAAACGCTCGGCGGTGTCAACTTGCGCGCCGAAGAAGAAGCCAACGAGTATCAGGAAAAACTCGATACGATGATTGCGGAGCGCGAAGACCTTGAAGGCGCTATTCATCGCCTGCGCACCGGTATTTCCAGCCTCAATCGCGAAGGACGAGAACGCCTTCTGACCGCCTTTGAAACGGTGAATGAGAACTTCAAAAACCTTTTCCGGACGCTGTTTGTCGGCGGCGAGGCGGAACTCAAGATGGTTGAATCTGATGACCCCCTTGAAGCCGGACTTGAGATCATTGCCAAGCCACCGGGGAAAAAGCCGCAGGTTATGTCACTCCTGTCGGGCGGCGAGCAGGCTTTGACGGCGATCGCCCTGATTTTTGCAGTCTTCCAGGCCAATCCGGCGCCAATCTGTGTGCTCGACGAAGTCGATGCGCCGCTCGATGATGCCAATGTTGAGCGTTTCTGCAATATGCTTGACGAAATGACCCGTTCGACGCAAACGCGCTTCCTTGTCATCACCCACCATGCGCTCACCATGTCACGCATGGATCGGCTCTACGGCGTGACGATGATGGAACGCGGTGTCAGCCACCTGGTTTCTGTGGATTTGGCGGATGCCGAACGAATCCAGGCGGCCGAATAAAGCGCTTTATTGCACTGCACCATGCACTTCCCTGAAATCCCTTTTATTTCAAGAGGTTACAAGATAATATCAACGGCTTGACAGGGTGAAGGCGCGCCCCTATGTTGCGCCCGGTTTGGTACTGCGAAGAGCTTTTTTCCAGGGCGGGGTCGATCATGAGTGACGCTGAAACACCCCCTCCTGCAAATAAAAACCCACGAGACGAGCACCGGGATCTGGATGAACTCGGTGACAAGCTTCGTGAAGTTCAAAAGCAACGTGAGACCAAAAGCGTAATTTCGCGACCGGACAATGATGACATGTCCAATTCAGGCCTTGGAATAGGCCTCAGGATTGGGATGGAACTGATCATCGCCGTCATGATGGGTATTGCCATAGGGTGGTTTTTCGACCGTACCTTTGGCACGAAACCATGGGGGCTTATGGTCTTCTCCATACTGGGCATGGCGTCGGGCGTTCTAAATGTGATCCGGGTCGCAAACAAGATGAATGAGACAAGCGACGATCAGCAAGAAAAGAGCTGATCAAAACGCGAAATTCAGAGGGTGGACCTGCCGGTGGCGGAAGCAGCAGAAGCAAACGATCCGATGCATCAGTTCGTGATCAGTTCAAAGTGGAACTGGGAACCGATTGAAGGATTGAACCTTCATTTTACAAATTCGTCTCTCTGGATGGTCTTCACAGTTGTGGCGATTACTCTGTTTATGTCTTTTGCCATGTCGGGTCGCTCGCTCGTGCCCGGACGCATGCAACTGATTGCGGAGCTGTCCTACGAGTTTATTGCCAATATGGTGCGCGACAATGCCGGTGCGGAAGGCATGAAGTTTTTTCCTTTCGTCTTCTCGCTTTTTGTCTTTGTCCTGACCGCTAACATGCTTGGCATGGTTCCCTATTCCTTTACCGTCACCAGCCACATTGCTGTGACCTTTGCGCTTGCCGCCTTTATCATTACGATCGTTTTCGTCTATGGGGTGATGCGCAATGGCCTCAAGTTCTTCAAGCTCTTCCTGCCGTCAGGGGTGCCACTGATTCTTGTGCCGTTGATGGTTCCGATCGAGATTATCTCGTTCCTGACCCGCCCGGTTTCTCTCTCGGTTCGGCTGTTCGCCAATATGCTGGCCGGACATACGATGCTGAAGGTCTTTGCCGGCTTCGTGGTCAACATTGGAGCCAAGGGCGGACTATTCGTTGTTTTTGCGGCACTGCCACTTGTTGGGGCAACGGCCCTCATTGGTCTTGAGTTCCTCGTCGCATTTCTACAGGCCTTTATTTTCTCGATCCTGACCTGCATCTATCTTCATGATGCCATTAGCCCGGGTCACTGATCCCTTTATTCATCTATTTCGACTTACATCATTTCAACAGGAGAACTTAAAAATGGAACCAGAAGCAGCAAAATTGATTGGCGCCGGTCTGGCCGCAATCGCCCTCGCAGGTGCCGGTGTTGGTATCGGTCAAATCTTTGGTAGCTACCTTCAAGGTGCCCTGCGCAACCCGGCAGCAGCCCCTCAGTTTCAGGCGATGGTCTGGATCGGCTTTGCCCTTGCAGAAGCAACAGGTCTGTTCGGCCTCGTGATGGCCTTTATCATTCTCGGCGCCGCCTGATTATCAGGCACGCCGGACTATGAACCTCCAGGAGGATGGCGAGAGACGCCCGACCCGCGTTCGGGTTTGACCTTTCGTCCTGTTCGATATGAGTGAAAACAATCACATCATGCTGGCCGGGGTCGTTGATCCCGAGACCGGAACTTCACCAACCGAAACTCCGGTCGGCGAAGCACATGAGACCGCAGCTGAAGAGGCTGCCGGTGCGATGAACGATCACGGTGTGAGCGATGTTCATCCTGCAGAGGGCGAGCTTCACACCGAGGTCGGCCACGCCGAGACGGGTTTTACCTGTGCGCCGGGTCTGCCGCAGATGTGCACAGACACGTTTCCGAGCCAGATCTTCTGGCTGGTTATCACATTCGTCTTTCTCTATGTGATGATGTCGCGGGTCACACTGCCCAAGATCGGTCGTGTGATTGAGGAGCGGCGCGACCGGGTTGCCGATGACCTCGGCAGGGCGGACGACCTCAGAGAGCAGTCCGAAACAGCCATTCAAGACTATGAACAGGCGCTTGCGGAGGCTCGCTCGAAGGCTCATGTGCTGGCTCAGGAAACACGGGACACGCTGGCTGGCGAAGCAGACGAGCGCAAGGTCGCGCTTGAAGCCGAGCTCGACAAGAAACTTGAAGTCGCCAGTGAGCGGATCGCCGAAACGAAGACGGCAGCGCTTTCCAGTATCCGCGAAGTGGCAAGCGATACTGCAGCAGCGGTTGTTGAACACATTCTGGAAGAAGCCGGAAATACCGATGCCATTGCCTCGGCGGTTAACGCTGAATTGCAGCGCCGCGGCAATTAGGAGAAGACACAATGACCAGCTCAATACTTGCCCTGGCGGCAGTCGCTCTAAAAGGCGACGGAAATTTCCTGGTGAACGAACTGGGTCACGCCACATTCTGGGTGATGATTGCCCTCTTCCTCTTTCTGGGCGGCGCGGCCTATTTCGGAGTTTTCAAGAAGGTCCTGGCCATGCTTGATGATCGTGCCGCAGCTATCGGCAAAGAGCTCGAAGATGCCAAAGCCCTGAAAGAAGAGGCACAGACACTGCTGGCCTCTTACCAACGCAAGCGCAAGGAAGCTGAAGAGGAAGCACAGGAGATTATTGCCCAGGCAACCCGTGAAGCCAAAAATCTCGCAACAGAAGCTGCCAGCGCTCTGGATGAACAAATCGAACGCCGCACGGCCATGGCAGAACAGAAGATCGCCTCAGCGGAAACACAGGCTCTGAATGAAGTTCGCGGAATTGCTGCTGATGTTGCGGTGGCGGCTGCGAGCAAGGTTATTGCCGAGCAAGTCAAGGGCGCCAAGGCTGATGAGCTGATCTCAAAAGGTATTGATGAGCTGAAATCGAAGCTTCACTGATCCTTATACAAAATACATGCTCTTTCCTAGAGTGATTGAAAAGCCCGGTCTCCCAGCCGGGCTTTTTGCTATCCGGATCGCAGAAAATGGCCATTAGCCCTTGAGTTTGCGGCCCAACGGGTGCACTTTCATAATCATCATTGAAACAGGAATCACACCAGATTCAAACGTGAGGGACACTCATCATGGGGCTCAAGGCAGGCGTCGTGACCGGCGAAGACTATTTCGAACTGGTCAATTCTTGTAAGGATGGCGGCTACGCCCTTGCGGCGGTCAATTGTGTCGGCACCGACAGCGTCAACGCCGTCATGGAGGCGGCTGCAAAGAACAAATCCGATGTGATCATCCAGTTCTCCAATGGCGGCGCTGAATTCTACGCTGGCAAGGGCATGCCTTCGGGAGACGCAAAGGTCCTCGGCGCTGTTTCCGCAGCACAACACGTTCATCTTCTGGCCGAGCACTACGGGATTTGCGCCGTGCTCCACACGGACCACGCAAACCGTAAATTGGTGCCCTGGGTTGACGGGCTGATCGATCACTCCGAAGCGCACTTCAAGGCGACCGGCAAGCCGCTTTATTCATCGCATATGCTGGACCTGTCGGAAGAACCCATTGAGGACAATCTCAATGAATGCGCCCGCGTGCTTGAACGCATGGCAAAGATGAAGATGAGCCTTGAGATCGAACTTGGTGTCACCGGCGGCGAGGAAGACGGCGTCGGCGGTGAGTTTGACGAGTCAGCTGATAACTCGAAACTCTACACCCAGCCGTCAGATGTGCTGCAGGCCTATAAGCTGCTCAATCCGATTGGCCACTTCTCTGTCGCAGCGTCTTTCGGAAATGTTCACGGGGTCTACAAGCCAGGCAACGTGCACCTGCGCCCCGAGATTCTGAAAGCAAGCCAGGAGCTCGTCTCTGCGGAAACAGGCGGCGGCGACAAGCCACTGGCGCTTGTCTTCCACGGCGGCTCGGGCTCTGAAAAGGCGAAGATTACCGAGGCCATATCCTACGGTGTCTTCAAAATGAATATCGATACCGACACCCAGTTCGCCTTCGCAGAATCCGTTGGCGCCTATGTGGAAGAAAATTCAAAAGCCTTCAAATATCAGATTGATCCGGACGACGGCACACCGTTCAAAAAGCAGTATGACCCGCGCAAGTGGCTGCGCGCAGGCGAAGGCGGCATTATTGCACGGCTCGATGAGGCCTTTGCCGATCTCGGCTCGGCGGGCCGCTCGCTGGCTAAGTAGCCACGAGAGTAGACCGGATCAATCGATAAGAACTTCTGCGATCGCGATACCGCTCTCGCCAGCAACTGCATAGAGCAAGAAAACCCGGCCATCTTCTTCAAAGATCGCGGGGTCGCGCAGCTGGTTGACGCGGCCCTCGGCCGTTGATCGCCTTGATGGTTCAAGCGGTGCGTCAGCACCTTCCCAGTCTCGCTCGGGCCTCAGGATCACCACTGGCTCGCTGTCCTTCCAGTCTTTCCAGTTGCCGGAAACATCAATCGTCGAAAGCAGAATGCTCTCGGGCGCATCACCGACCTGCGTCCAGAAAACATAGAGCGTATCGCGCCGCCTCCATAGCGCGGCATGACGCATGTGCTTGTTGAAGAGTTTGGGGCCTTCCCTGAAATCTGTCACGCCGTCCGAACTGCGGTAGAAAACTCCGGGCATGGCGAGCACCCAGGTCACCTGGCCGCGTTTCATGGCACGCATATAGGGGCGTCCGAGGACCTGTGGCAGAGCCTCGAATTTCAGACCGTCGCTTGAAAGAGCGACACGGCTGACCTGGCTGGCGAAAGCATTGAGACCGTGGAAATACATGACAATTCTCTTGTTGTCATGATCCACATGAACGTCGGGGGAAGCTATATGCGGGATGATCAGATCGTCGAGCAGCTCTTCGTCGGAGCGGGTACTGTCACCCAGAACATTTCGCATATACGACAGAGCCTTTGCGACATCTTCATCGGGCACCTCCGGCGGTTCGGTCAGGAAGTGTGACTGAGCCAGCTGCAATGTCCCCGGTTTGTGAACTGTCCACGGACCGGTCAAATCATCAGCATAGGCCAGACGGATGTAGCTGCCCTTGTGATCGGCAAAATAGAGATAATATTTTCCGAGCGGATTTTCGACCCAGTCCGGCACACGAATGAGGGACGGTCCCTGGATATTAACGCCAATGGATGGATCGGTCAGGGGCGATATAACTGGATGGTCGGTGAGACGTTCAACTCTCACGCCGTTCTCTGCGTCATGCACCCGCATTTTCACCTCCCGATTGTCATTCAGGCTACACCCTGCTCCCAGCATCGCCGACGTCAGTGCGATGCCAAACATTTTTCCTGTAAGTCCGAAAGACATGCCGATTGTTCACTTCCCTTCACGCATCAGCCTGGTTCTCACGTGCCGCCTTCACAAAGGCCGGGTGCGCAATGCAATGTTCAAAGACGGACATCACAAGTGGAAAGGCTGAAAAGTCGACCCCGCGCGATCTTGCCGTGTGCATGTGCGGCACCATGACGACGTCAGCCAGCGTCAGGTCTTGGCCAAAGCAGTAAGGCCCCTCGCCTCTTGTCCGCTCGAGAATGCCCTCCAGGACAGAAAATCCCCCTTGCGCCATATCATCGTACCAGACCATGGTCAGGTCTTCGGAGACACCGAAGTCGTCTCGCATCTTCTTGCGCAAGCGATTAATGCCGACCGGATGGATGTCCGATGCCACAATTTGCACAAAGGCGCGAACTTGCGCTCTTGTTATCGGGTCTCCCGGCAGGAGCGATGGCTCGGGACAGATTTCTTCAAGGAACTCCAGCATGGCCATGGACTGTGAAATAACACGGCCATCAATAGCCATGGCCGGCATCAGGCCCTGAGGATTGATCCGGGCATATTCGCCGGGAGGCAAATCATTGATAATGATTGTGTCGTGAGCGATGCTCTTGTAGGCAAGAGCGATACGCACACGTTCACAGGCTGAACTCGCCGCCTGAGAGTAAAGTGTAATTTTGAAGCTCATCTTTGATCGCCATTGATTTCGTTTACGCCTGAGGAGCATTCCATATGTCGAACCATATTTCCACAGGAACACGGGTTACCGGGAAATATCTCGGACATGCGGTCACGGGCGTCGTCAAGAATGTCGAATCCACGTCGAATCCTGCACACAAGCGCTACCATGTCATGCTCGACGAGCCTGTCGATGTCGCGACCAGCGAACACATGACCGTGTTGCGCCGGAGCCTGCAGATGACCATGGACCTTGAATGTCATACGGTGAACCACAAGGGCGAACGGGACGGGATTGCGGAGATGATCGCTGCGGACTAGCAGTCAAACCCCGCTATTCGTTCTTGTAGATCTCGCCACCCTTCATGACAAAACTGATACGGGTCATGAGTGTGATGTCATCGACAGGGTCTCCGGGTACCGCGACAATATCTGCCAGCTTGCCAGGTTCAATGGTTCCCAGAGTGTCCTCGACATCAGCGAGCTTTGACCCGTTCAGTGTCGCGGACTGAATAGCCTCAAGCGGCGGCATGCCGGCTTCAACCATCAGGACAAACTCCAGGCCGTTGTCGCCATGAGCTGAAACGCCTGTATCAGTGCCGAAAGCGATAGGCACACCTGCGGCGTAAGCAGCTGCAAAAGTGTCCTGAATGAGGGGACCGATCGAGGCCGCCTTGGGCCTTACCAACTCGGGGAAGAAGCCATCAACCTTTGATTTTTCTGCAACCCAGTGACCGGCAACGATTGTCGGGACATACCAGGTGCCCTTCTTTTTCATCAGCTTCATGACTTTTGGCGTCATGAAAGTGCCGTGCTCGATAGAATCGATACCCGCACGCACGGCTCGTTCCATGCCTTCGGTACCATGGGCGTGAGCGGCGACCTTCATGCCATAGTCATGGGCGATCTTGATGATCTCATCCAGTTCATCAGGCTCAAACTGGGGGTTCTGGCCGCTCCTGGCGACGGAAAGAACGCCGCCGGTCGCGGTGATCTTGATCAGGTCCGCGCCGTTCTTGTAGCGCTGACGAACTGCCTTACGTGCTTCAAAGGGAGAGTTGACCACGCCGCCGACGGGACCCACATCAAAGCTCAAGTCCCGCTTGCGTCCATTGGTTGGATCGGCATGTCCGCCTGTCGTCGCAATCGACTTGCCAACCGCGAGAATACGGGGCCCCGGCACCAGCCCCTTGTTAACGGCATTGCGCAAGGCAAGGACCGAGCCACTGCCCTTGTCTCCGAGATCTCGCACCAGAGTGAACCCGGACATAAGGGTCTTCTCGGCATTGACCACCGCGCGGATGGCGTAGTCGGTGCCGTTGAGCTGGAAGCGTTCGACGTAGGACTTGTCGCTATATTCCGATGTCAGATGAACGTGCATGTCCATGAGGCCGGGCATGCAGGTCGATCCCTTGAGGTCGATGTTCGCCGCGTCAGACCGCGCGCTATAGCCAGGCTCAATCGCCTCGATCTTGTTGCCCGACACTATGATCGATTGCTCGCTCAGGACCTCGAGCGTCCTGACATCGATCAGCTTGCCGCAATGAAGGACCTTTGTATCTGCCGCCGCTGCGGTCATACCAACAATCCAGCCCGCAAAGGCCGCGCCCACAACCATCTGTTTCATGGCCAACGCTTTCATGGCGCTTCCTCCTGGATCTTTTGTTGCTTCTGCAAGTTATTCTGCCGCTTGTGCCTTTGGCGCATCCGGCTGCCATCTCAGAACCGGGTTTCTTGCGGCCTGGGTTTCATCGAGACGGCGACGCGGCGTCATAGTGGGAGCCTGATGAAAGGCCTCCTCTGCAGTGCCGGATTTTGCCCTCTCTGTGAGCGCAATCAGCGTATCGATGAACTGGTCGAGACTTTCCTTTGACTCTGTTTCAGTCGGCTCAATCAACATGGCACCGGAAACGACAAGCGGGAAGTAGACCGTCATCGGATGGTAGCCTTCGTCAATCATCGCCTTGGCGAAATCCAGGGTCGAAACACCGGTGTCCTTCAGGAACCGGTCATCAAACAGCACTTCGTGCATGCACGGGCCTTCGAAGGACTGGCTCATGTGATCCTTGAGCCGGGCCGCAACATAATTTGCCGAAAGGACGGCATCATCCGAGACCTGGCGCAAGCCATCAGAGCCGTGGCTCATCATGTACGACAGGGAGCGAACAAACATCCCCATCTGACCATGGAAGGCCGACAGCCGACCGAAAGGTTTGCCGCCCTCTTCGACCGCTTCCTCCTCGATTTCCACAAGCGAGTACTCGCCAAGCTCGTGTTTGATGTAGGGAAGCGGGACGTAGGGCGCCAGAGCTTCTGACAGAACGACCGGACCGGCCCCCGGGCCACCGCCGCCGTGCGGTGTCGAAAAGGTTTTGTGCAGGTTAATGTGCATGGCATCCACGCCGAGATCGCCAGGACGTACCCGTCCGACGATAGCGTTGAAATTTGCACCGTCACAATAAAGCAGTGCGCCGGCCTCATGAAGCGCCTCTGAAATCTCGATGATCTCACGCTCAAAGAGGCCGCAGGTGTTCGGATTGGTGAGCATGAAGGCTGCCACGTCCGGGCCCAGGCGGGCCTTGAGGGCGGCAAGGTCAACGCGGCCATCCAGGGTCGACGGAATGGCTTCAACCGCATAACCGCAAGTCGCGGCGGTTGCCGGGTTTGTTCCATGGGCAGAGTCAGAGACCAGAACGACTTTGCGGGCATCGCCGCGATCTTCCAGACAGGCGCGAATAGCCATCAGACCGCAAAGCTCGCCATGAGCCCCGGCCTTGGGGGACATGGCGACCGCTGGCATGCCGGTCAAGACTTTGAGCCACTCCGCCAGGGTGTCGATCAGTTCCAGCGCGCCCTGCACTGTCTTGTGCGGCTGCATCGGATGCAGATTCATGAACCCGTCAAGGCGCGCCATTTTCTCGTTGAGACGCGGATTATGCTTCATGGTGCATGATCCAAGCGGATAAAGCCCCGTATCGATGGAGAAGTTCTTCTGGCTCAAGCGAACATAGTGGCGAACGGCTTCTGGCTCGGACAAGCCCGGCAGTCCGATCTTGCCTTTACGAGCAAAATTTCCGAGCCGATCTTCCACTGTGTCATCTGCTGCGGGGAAATCAACGCCTGTGACATCCAGTTTTCCATGATCAAAGATCAGGCCTTCCTCGATTTGAAGCCCCCGGTTTCCGGTTATCATTTCGGTTTGCGTCGCATTGGCGTTGGCTGGCGTCGCATGTGGTTGGGTTTGTCGCCCCTGCCTGTTCATGGTCGAACCGGTCATCGCAGCACCTCCTTCAACGCCCGCACAAAGGCGTCGCGATCCTCGTCGGTGTTCATTTCTGTCGCCGCAACAATCAGATAACGGCCAATGCCTGGACATTCGGGGAACAGCCGCGAAGCACGCACCCCGCACAAAACATCTCTGTCGGCCAGCGCGTTGGCGATCCGATGTGCGTTCTTGGGCAGCGCAATGGTGAACTCATTGAAGAAGTTTGGCGTGACCAGCTCAACTTCGTCAATCTCGCAAAGCGCATTTGCCAATTTCACCGCAGATTGATGATTGAGGATGGCAAGCTTCCGCAATCCCTTTTCGCCAAGCAGAGACAGATGAATGGAGAAGGCCAGCGCGCACAGGCCCGAGTTGGTGCAGATATTGCTCGTGGCCTTTTCCCGGCGGATGTGTTGCTCACGGGTTGAAAGCGTCAGCACATAGCCGCGCTTGCCATCGGCATCAACAGTCTCACCGCAGACCCGTCCGGGCATTTGGCGTACATATTTCTGGCGCGTCGCAAACAGTCCAACGTAAGGCCCACCAAAGTTAAGGCCATTGCCCAAAGATTGTCCTTCGGCGACCACGATATCGGCGCCCATTTCGCCCGGCGACTTGACGGCGCCGAGGGAAACGATTTCTGTTACGACGACAATAAGAAGCGCGCCCTTTTCATGGGCGGTCTTTGCGGCTTTCTCCAGATCAATGAGACCGCCAAAAACACTTGGTGTCTGGACCACAATGGCTGCAGTTTTGTCGTCAATCATCGAACACAGATCTTCGGAGCCGCGCATGTCATGAGGACAAAGTTCTAACTCGGCGTCTGTGTGGGCTTCATTGGTAACAATCGTGTCGCGATAATGAGGATGAAGGCTGCCGGACAGAACCACGCGGGAGCGCCGGGTAATCCGCATGGCCATCTTGACCGCTTCAGCGGCTGCCGTCGATCCGTCATACATGGAGGCATTGGCGACTTCCATGCCGGTTAACATGGCGACCTGAGTCTGGAATTCAAACAGCACCTGCAAGGTGCCTTGCGAGATCTCCGGCTGATAAGGCGTGTAGGATGTCAGGAATTCCGAGCGCTGGATCAGGTGATCGACGCTGGCCGGCACATGATGCCAATAGGCCCCTGCTCCGATGAAAAACGGCGACGATCCCGCCCGCATGTTCTTGTTCGCCATGTGCGTGAGCTGGCGCTCGACACTGAGTTCACTGGCAAAGCGCGGCAGGTCATCGAAACTTGCCCCGCGAGCGGCCTGTGGCACATCAACGAAGAGGTCATCAATGGACCCGGCGCCGACCGTCTGCAGCATGGCAGATCTATCGGGATCCGTTAACGGAAGATAACGCATTACTCCAATCCTTCAACATAGGTCGCATAAGCTTCCTGATCCATAAGTGTCTTGAGTTCTTCAGGATCTTTCAACTTCAATTTGACAAACCAGCCCTTGCCGGTTGGATCCCCGTTGACGATGGCAGGATCTTCTTCGAGGCTCACATTGACTTCAATGACTTCACCGGCGATGGGGGCGTAAATTTCACTCGCAGCCTTGACTGATTCGACCACAGCAATCTCACCGGATTGTTCGACCTGGCGGCCCGCCTCAGGCAATTCAACATAGACGACATCGCCGAGTTGTTCGGCGGCATAGGCAGAAATGCCAACTGTCGCCACCTCCCCTTCAACGCGCACCCATTCGTGCTGTTCAGTATATCTAAGGTCGCTCATCGCCATCTTCCTCTTTGTCTTCACTCTGGTCGTGATCTGGATCTTGTTCGGTTTCCCTGGCAGGTGCGGTCTCCTCTGACGCACTTTCCTCAGTTGTACTGGCCTCAACAACATTGGCCTCGGAGGTAACGTCCTCAGCCGGAGCCATCTCCCCTTCAACGCCCTCTTCGCTCGCGGGCTCTTCTACTGGCTCTGCTGGCGGCTCTTCGGCCGGCTCCGCGACCTCCTGGCCGGGCCTGTATTGTTTCGGCGGGATGAAAGGAAGCGGGGCAATTTTGGCAGGCCGGGATTGACCGCGCACCATGAGCCCGACTTCGGTCCCTTCATCGCTTTGCGCCATATCGACATAGCCCATGGCGATCGGACCGCGCACGGTGGGTCCAAAGCCGCCGCTTGTTACCTTGCCGATGATGTTACCTTCGGCATCGACAATATTGGTTCCGTCCCGAGCCGGAGCCTTGCCCTCAGGGAGAATGCCAACCCGTCTGCGCGCAGTGCCATCCTCGATCTGGGCCATGATTTTTTCAGCAGCCGGAAAATCCTTGTCAAGCTTGCGCCGTTTGGCAATAGCCCAAACGAGATTGGCCTCGACCGGTGTTGTCTCTTCATCGATGTCGTGACCGTAGAGACACAGCCCCGCCTCAAGGCGAAGAGAATCCCGCGCGCCCAGACCGACAAGCGCGACGTCGCGCTTGGTCAAAAGTTTACGCGCAAAGCCTTCGGCCTGCTCGTTGGGCAGAGATATTTCAAATCCATCCTCGCCTGTATAACCGCAACGGCTGACGATACATTCAACCCCTTCAATACGGCACGCCTTGGCAGTCATGAACGGCATTTCAGCAACAAAGGGAGCATAGCGACTCATAACCCTGGAGGCCTGCGGTCCCTGAAGCGCCATCAGAGCCCGATCGCCGGCGACGGTCAGCTTAGCGCGCCCTTTCAGTTTGGCGGCAATATGGGCAAAGTCCTTTTCCTTGCAACCTGCGTTGACCACAAGGAACAACATGCCTTCACCCGCAGCTCCTTCAGGGCGCGTTATCATCAGATCATCAATGATACCGCCTTCGTCATTCAGGAGCAGGGTATAGCGAATACCGCCCGCTTTCAGACCGCGAATATTGCCAGGCACCAGCTCTTCGATCAGCGCTGCGATGGCCTCATGGCCACCCTCAGAGTCACCTTCAAGGGTGAGAAATGCCTGCCCCATATGGGAGACATCAAACAACCCGGCGCGACTACGCGTGTGGCGATGCTCGTCCATGATGCCGCGCTTGTACTGAACCGGCATTTCATATCCGGCAAAGGGTACCATCTTCGCGCGGCGCTCCTTGTGGAGGCCCCATAGCGCAGTGGCACGCAAATTCTTCTTTGGGCCGTCGCTCTTGTCGGCGCTGGCGGGTTCGTTGGGTGCGGACTCCTTATTGTCGCCCCTCCCGGTCTCTTCACCATTTTTTTCGCCGCTTCTGGGCTTCCGACGGGAACGGCTTCTGCGCGCTCTGGGACGCGCGCGCGGCTTTTCTTCAGACGTGTCATCTGATCCGCTCGAGGCTTCTTCAGATGGACCGTCCGCACTTTCCGACGAAGCTGCGGCAGGCTCTCCTGACACGTCTACAGAATCAGTCTCAGCTGCAGGGATCTTTTCAGGCCCTGCTTCTTCAGGTGCCACGACTTCCGGCGCAGCGGCTACTTCCGCAGCCGGCTCAGCGGTTTGGGATTCGTCGTCTGATGGTGTGATATCTTTTTTACTCATCTTGTCCATTCGATCAGTTGGAGTACATTCATAGCCGCGACACAGCCACTGCCCGAGATCCACTGTTTGAGAACCTGGGAGTTTTAACCGGGAAACATTCCGGCCTACCCCTTTGGTGAGGCACAAGTCGATCCTGTGCCTGCTTTCCAGCTTGCTTGCTTCGAGCGGTCCTTTTTGCCTGAGAGTTTACGGGGTCGTTACTCTTACGGCGCCGGATACGCGAGGCCTTCTATACCCCTCCGGTCTCTCCCGCTCAAGTCATAAGCTTGCCACCAAAACGCGCCGCCAAGGCGGATTCGGATGGTGCCCTAAAATAGCGGTGCGCCCTTCGGAGTCAATTCATTGCATGGTCAATCGGGGGTGAATCACCCCTAATTTCCCAAGAATCCCCCATCGGGCCACAAAGCGGGTCCAATTGGTCACATACGGTCTGGAACCATGATCCCCAAGAGGGCCAAAACCTGCTCAATTTCACCCAAAGTCACCTCGGCCAGACGCAATCTGGAGGCCCTGAGAGCCTCATCTGATTCGCTGAGAATGTGATGCGCGGCGTAGAATTTGGAAAAGGCCTGTGCCAGGCCATAGACGAAATCACACAGCAGATTGGGGCCGCATTTCTCATAGGCGCCGAGGAAGGCCTCGCCAAATCCGTCGAGGGCAAGGACCAGATCGCGCTCCTCGTCCGAGGCGACCTGGATCACTCCGCCGCCAGGCTCAAAACCCTCGTCCTTCGCCTTGCGGAGGATCGATTTGATCCGGACAGCGGCATAGAGCAGATAGGGACCTGTTTTGCCTTCAAAGGTCGTGAACCGGTCCAGGTCAAAGATATAGTTGGATCGCGGCTGATTAGACAGATCGGCGAATTTGATCGCAGCAATCGCAACTCTCTTGGCAATTTCGGACCGCTCCTCATCCGGATAGTCAGATGCAATACCTGCTGTTTCAAGTCGTTCGGTTGCGCTGCTGACGGCGTCCGTGATGAGGTCGTGAAGCTTGGGAACGCCGCCATCGCGAGTCTTGAGCGGCGAATTGTCAGGCCCATTCATCGTGCCATATCCGATGTGGTGCAGCTCCGTATCATCTCCAACGATGTGCGCCTTTCTGGCGGCACGAAAAACCTGCTCGAAGTGTAGCTGCTGGCGATAGTCAGTCACGTAAAGAATATAGTCCGGGTGGTGGGTCTCCATTCGGTCGACAATTGTCGCCATATCCGTTGTGTGATAACCAACGGCGCCTTCGGAATTCAGCAGAATCAGCGGCGGGACCGTCTTGTTGTCGTCGTTGTGGGCGACCCGCATGATCAGTGCGCCATCACTTTCCTCCGAGTAGTGTTCAGCCTTGAAGCGCGTCAGCATCTCCGGGATCATATCGGCGACATCGGCCTCACCTTTCCAGAGATCAAAGTCAATTCCGAGCGCGTGATACTCACGCTTGACCGCGGCAAGGGAAACATCAAGGAACGTCTTCCAGAGGGCGCGATATCCGGGGTGTCCATCCTGCAGGGCAAAGGTGGCACGGCGCGCCAGATCCATACGGGCCGGGTCGGCCTTGCAAGCCGCAGAGGCTTCCGGGTAGAGCTGCTCAAGCTCTTCCAGAGTAACCGGCCCACTGGCGGGATAGCCCTCCGTCACGCTTTCATCAAAATAGATCAGATCCGGCGAGCGCAATTCAATTTCGGAGATTAATTGCCCCATTTGCAGGCCCCAGTCTCCGAGATGCACATCGGAGATGGTCTTGTCACCTGCAAATTTGTGAATCTGCTGCATTGCATCCCCGACAATGCCGGAGCGCAAATGGCCCACGTGCATCGGCTTGGCAACATTTGGCCCACCAAAATCCAGAACCACCGTACGCGGATGATCACGCAAGGCCACGCCATAACGAGGATCCGTGGCGACCTCCATGGAGCGCGCATTCAGGACGTCGTCGGCAAGTCGAATATTGATAAAACCAGGCCCGGCAATGTCCAGCTCGCGAAAAAATGGATCGCCCTTCAGGCGCCCAACGATAGCCGAAGCGATCTCACGAGGATTCTTCTTTGCCTGTTTGGCAGCCGCCATCGCGCCATTGCACTGGTATTGTGCCAGCTCGGGGCGCCCTGAACGCTGGACATGTCCGAATTCAGATGAAAGACCTTCAGCCTCGAAAGCCTCGCCCATGAGCAACGAAAGCTGATCACGAAGAGCATTCATTTTTGGATCTCGCTTGTGTCAGGAACGCGCTTTGGTGCGGTTGTAGGCAACTTCCGCCGGCGACAACTGGAACCCTATATAGACGTTATAAAGTTCGGGTGCCACGGAGCCTTTGGTCGGGACACGAATGTTCCTGATCGTCTTCCTGACAACCACAACTTTCTGACCGCTCTTGAATTTCGCGTCCATTGAGAAAACAGTTTTGTCCAGAATACGGTCTTCTCGTTCGGACATGACAGAGAACAAATTAAAGAATTGACGATCGTCGGTCGCAGCCGGGCCCCGGTGGAAGGTGGCCACAATAGCGGCCTCACCGATTACTACACCCTTGCCTTCCGGCTCATAGCAGGTGAATTTGACAGTAGAAATCTCACCATGCCACGTTATGTCGGCAGCATCTCGTCCCCCACCGTGGCGAAACCGGGTAATCTCCCGAGCATCATTGAGAACGCCCACTGTGGGACATGACACCACAGCATAGGGATCCGGAACAGCGCACCCCCCGATCACAAGAAGAATGGCGGCAAGGCACGCTGCCTTCATCTTATTTCCTGTCTTCATCATACCCGTCTTTGCCTCACTCTTGCTCACGGCTTTTGCGGCACAGGCCTGTGCGCTGCCATGCTTGACTTACAGGCCTTCGATACCCAATAACAAGGCCCAAGGCAATGCTGTTGGAGGCAGCCTGGTCCACAAGACCGGGCGGCTGGGCCCCCGCAATGCCCCGGATTGTCGCCACTGGAGCCCATTTGCCCAAAACACCCAAAATCCGGCAATTTGATCGAGG
Source organism: uncultured Alphaproteobacteria bacterium (assembly GCA_965603015.1). GTDB lineage: Bacteria > Pseudomonadota > Alphaproteobacteria > M2410 > M2410 > JAUWTJ01. The sequence goes on along the minus strand of CBFDBJ010000006.1, from coordinate 4,904 downwards.
ATAAAAGCAATATGCCCAAAACCGGCTCTGAGCGCCGCCCCCTAACGATCCTGCTCGCCGCCCCACGCGGGTTCTGCGCCGGCGTGGATCGAGCGATCCAGATTGTCGAGCAGGCCCTCGAAAAATACGGCGCGCCGGTCTATGTCCGCCATGAGATCGTCCACAATCGCTATGTGGTCGAGGGTCTGGAGGCGCGCGGGGCTATCTTCGTCGATGAACTCGACGATGTTCCGGACGATCGACCCGTAATCTTTTCTGCACACGGGGTGCCGAAATCCGTGCCAGCCGAGGCAGGTCGCCGCAACCTGCTCTATCTGGATGCCACCTGCCCGCTGGTCTCCAAGGTCCACAACGAAGCAGCCCGTCATTTCGCCAAGAACCGGGAAATTGTGCTCATTGGCCATACGGGCCATCCGGAGGTCATTGGCACAATGGGGCAACTGCCAGGCGACGCCATCCAGCTGATTGAAACCGTGGCCGATGCCGAACGTTTCCAGCCGCGCGGCGCGGCGGAGCTGGCCTATATCACCCAGACCACGCTCTCGGTTGATGACACCAACGATATTGTCGAAACGCTGAAGCGACGCTTCCCATCCATCATCGGCCCGGGCAAGGAAGACATTTGCTACGCCACGACCAATCGGCAACTGGCCGTCAAGGAGATTGCTGCGCAGTGCGATCTCATCCTGGTCATCGGCGCGCCGAATTCGTCCAACTCCATGCGCCTCGTCGAGGTTGCCGAACAATCAGGCTGCCCGAAGTCACTGCTTGTGCAGCGCGCTCGCGATATAGATTTCGCCACGCTGGACGGCGTTGGAACGCTCGGCATAACTGCAGGCGCCTCTGCACCCGACGTTCTCGTGGACGAAGTGCTGGATGCTTTCCGGGACCGTTTTGACGTGCAGCTGAAAGAAATCTCCGTTACAAGTGAAAACATCAGCTTCAAGCTGCCTAAAGAACTCCTCCACTAAAAATCGAAAGCTCTACAAAGTCCCATGGCCGTATATACTTCTGTCTCCGACACGGAGCTCAATGCTTTTCTGGATTGCTACGACGCAGGCGACGCCCTTTCTTTCAAGGGCATTGCGGAGGGCGTGGAGAATTCCAACTATCTTCTGCGTACGACGAAAGCCACATACATTCTGACACTCTATGAAAAACGCGTGTCGAAATCTGATCTTCCTTTCTTTCTTGGCCTGATGGTTCACCTTGCATCACGCGGGTTGAACTGCCCCGTGCCGATCGCCGGAAAGGATGGCGCGCTCACCCGTAAACTGAACGGGCGACCTGCCGCCCTCATCTCCTTTCTGGACGGAGTGTCGATTGCGAAGCCGGATGTCGATCATTGCCGACAGCTTGGCGGCGCACTGGCAGAGTTTCACATCGCCTCTGTCGGCTTTGATCTGAAGAGACCTAATCAGCTGGGACAAAAAGACTGGCGGCCTCTGTTTGAAAAATGCCGCGCAAGAGCCGATGAGGTGGAGCCCGGTCTTGCCAAACTGATTGATAGTGAATTGGCAAAGCTCGACGCCATCTGGCCATCCTACCTGCCCCGGGGGATCATCCATGCAGATCTCTTCCCGGATAATGTGTTCTTCCTCGGGCCGGATTTCAGCGGCATCATTGACCTTTATTTTGCCTGTGAGGATATGCTGGCCTATGACCTGGCGATTTGCCTCAATGCCTGGTGTTTCGACGGGAAGACCTTTGACAAGGCCCGCGCGCGCGCAATAGTTTCCGGCTACAGCCAGGTGCGGCCTTTTTCCGAGCTTGAGCTTGATGCTCTGCCGCTACTGTGCCGAGGCGCAGCACTGCGCTTCCTGCTGACACGGCTGCATGACTGGCTGTTTCATCCCGATGGTGCACTTGTTGAACCAAAGGACCCTCTCGAGTTTTTGGAGCGCCTGAAGTTTCACACTTCTGTCAACGGGCCGTCCGACTACGGGTTGGGATAAGCCATGAAAGCGGTCACGATCTATACGGATGGCGCATGCTCGGGCAACCCCGGTCCTGGCGGATGGGGGGCGCTTCTCAGTTACAACGGGACCGAAAAAGAGCTGTTCGGCGGCGAGGCGGAAACTACCAATAACCGAATGGAACTGATGGCTGCTATCGTGGCGCTTGAGACGCTCAAGGAGCGATGCAGCGTCGAGCTCTTTACAGATTCGAAGTATGTCATGGACGGGATCAATAGCTGGATCGTCAACTGGAAAAAAAATGGCTGGCGGACAGCGGCAAAAAAACCGGTCAAGAATGCCGACCTGTGGCAGCAGCTGGACGCAGCAACCGAACGCCACGACATCACCTGGCACTGGGTCAAGGGCCACTCCGGCAACAACGGAAATGAGCGCGCCGACGAATTGGCCCGCAAGGGCATTTCAGAGCTGAATTGAAGCCTAAAGCTGCTTCAACATGTACTCGGCGGTCGAGACCTCAAAGGCGCCGGGCGCTTCGATGTTGAGCTCTTCAACCGTGCCGTCATTTACGATCATCGAAAAACGCTGACTGCGTGTCCCCATGCCGAACTTGCTGGCATCAAACTCCAGTCCCAACGCCTTCGCGAAGATACCGGACCCGTCAGCTAGCATTGCAATCTTATCTCCCGTGCCCTGGTCCTTTGCCCATGCGCCCATGACAAAGGCATCATTGACCGACATGCAGGCGATCATATCAATGCCTTTTTCCTTAAGGGTATCGGCATTAGCCAAATAGCCTGGCACGTGTTTGGCGGAGCAGGTCGGTGTGAACGCACCGGGAAGTGCGAAAAATGCAACCTTCTTGCCGCCGAAAAGCTCCTCGGTTGTGATCGGCTCAGGGCCTGAGGCACCCATGCGCTGAAGCGTCGCTTCGGGAATTTTGTCACCTTTTTTCACGGTCATGGATATACTCCTCTCTTCTGGGTGGCTGGCACCACAGACGCGTACGTCTGCTGATTGCCTGATACATGTCCTATGTGATCAAGGAAGGCTTGCAAAGCTCTTTTGCACAATGGACTTGTTATTAAATCACTCCGCCCTCAAACGCGTGATTTGACCTCGGGGCCAAACCATCGGACAATGCCCCTTATTACTCTCATTCGGGTTCAGGTTATGTCCAGAGAACTGAAAGCAAGATTTGCACACCAATCGGGCGAACTATCCGGAGAAGACGAAGGCTACCTCGACGGCCAACTTCTCATAGCGATGCCGGCCATGAATGATCCGAATTTTCAAAAATCGGTGATTTATGTGTGCGCCCATTCGGACGAGGGAGCTGTCGGTCTGGTTATCAATCAACCGGCGACAGGCGTTTCCTTTTCGGAAGTTCTTGAACAACTCGACGTCTCGGCCCCGGCAGACGGAAACCAGCCTATCGTTATTGGCGGACCGGTGGAGACCGGTCGCGGGTTTGTTCTTCACAGCATAGATTATTGCAAGGACGATGCGACGCTCGTCACCCGGGAAAGAATAGGTATGACGGCGACCATTGATATTCTCAAGGCCATGGCCGAAGGCCGCGGACCTGAAAAGGCTCTCCTCGCCATTGGCTATTCAGGATGGGGACCTGGCCAGCTGGAGAGCGAGATCCAGGCCAATGGCTGGCTGACCTGCCCGGCGGAGGACGCTCTTGTTTTTGACGATGACTTCAATACCAAATGGGACCGCGCCATAGAAATCCTCGGCATTGATCCCGCGTTTCTGTCATCGGATTTTGGACATGCCTGAACGTCACAGCGCGTGCGTCTTGATCCACTTGAGACCTGCAAGATCATAGACTGCACCTCGGCCTGGAGCGAAGGCGTCGATTCCACAGTTTTTCTGCAATGAACGAGAAAGGGCGAGGGTCGCCGTGGGCTCACCATGCACCAGAATGAACTCGGGCCGCCCGGCGAACCCGCTGCACCAGTTCAAAAGCCCATCGACACCGGCGTGGGCCGAGAGCCCTCCGATTGTGTGAACCTTCGCAGCGACGTCCAGCTCCTCACCCCACATTCTGATTTTTTTCGCCCCGTCGACCAGGGTTCGACCAAGCGTTCCGCGCGCCTGAAACCCCACGACCATCAGGTGATTGTGCTCGCCGGAGATGTTGTGCTTGATATGATGCCGTATCCGGCCGCCGGTGCACATGCCGCTGCCAGCCAGAACAATAGCCCCGGACGAAACTTTATTGATCCCCATGGACTCCTCACTCAACTGGGTGAGATGGAGGTTGGGCAAGGTGAACAAGGGACCGTTATTGGCCTGATGGTGCTTAGCCTCACTGTCAAAAAGATCAGTATGGTTGCCATAAATAGTCGTTGCCTCGATCGCCATGGGACTGTCGAGAAATATCTCCCATCTGTCGAGGCCCCACTCCTCATAGTGCTCGGAAAACAGATAGAGAAGTTCCTGGGCGCGCCCGACTGCAAACGTCGGGATAAGAACATTGCCTTTCGAAGCATTGGCACTACACAGGATGTCACCGATTTCAGAGAATGTTTCATCCCACGGCCTGTGTGATCGGTCTCCGTAAGTGCTTTCACAAAGAACCACATCCGCATCGTGGATGGGGGTCACATCCTTCAGGAGGGGCGCGCCGCGGTGACCAAGATCGCCGCTGAAAACGATTTTGCGCTCCACGCCGAATGCCTCAACCCACAGTTCGACAATTGCTGACCCGAGAATATGGCCGGCATCGCGCAGGCAGAATGAAATCCCCGGCAGGAGTGCTATCTTTTCTCCATAGTCGTGAGTTTCGAAATGCTCGATCGTCCTTTCCGCATCCGCGATGGTGTAAAGTGGCTCCAGCGCTTCTTTTGCCTTGTTGTGCCGTTTGCGCGCCGCCCTTTCAGCATCCCGTTCGGCGAGAAAGGCGCTGTCTTTCAACATTACCCGGGCGAGATCCCGGGTCGCCCGATGGGTGTGTATGCGCCCCTTGTAGCCTTC